>JAFVFN010000029.1 GCA_017475405.1 Elusimicrobiaceae bacterium | reverse complement strand
TTCATTACCGGAGTTAATACTCTTGGTAGGTAACATAAGTGTCTTATATCTACTCTTGAGTACTGCCTGTTGGTACTGAGGTACGGCTACGGCTGCTAATACCCCGATAATGAGTACCGCTATTAACAGCTCTATGAGGGTAAAAGCATTGTTACTGTTTTTCATAAGATCCTCCTATTAACTTCTGTCTTTGAAAAACGTAACAAAAACGGCTGCTATAGCAAGCCTAGACAGTGACCAACTATAACAGCCGTGGCTTCCCGCTCAAAGAGCAGGAAACACTCGGTACAGCTAAGGCTATAGTCCCCAACTGCACCTAAATCGGCTATTTTTGGACTGTCTATGGCTATTGCATCGCAAAAGCTATCCGTTTCTAAAACGGCTCCAAAAACAGATTAAATTGTACTTATAGTATACACAAAAAGGACTGGATTTACCAGTCCTTTTTTGTTCAAACAGATTTCTTTACTTACTACGGCCAAACGTTAAGCTTCGTTACTTTATCATTACGCCGTACTTTGGGTTCACCTACGAGTTCCTGGATATAGGCCTCGCATACATAGATTTTTGTACCAGGGCATAACCGACCGGCCACTACGTTATGTTCGTTATCGGCCAAGGTCACATGCGCGTTAACCATGGGGCGGTTATCTTGGATACTTACGTTACCCGTCAAGTTCACCAGTTCTAATTCTTCATCAAACAGGCTTTTTTCAAATTTCTTTTTGCTCTGATCGTAATAGGCAATCGTCGCGTTGGACACACAGCCCACCGCTGAGACAATGCCGCATTTTACCTGGTTGTCGTGGCAAAAATCAATCAGTTCTTCCAACAGGTCTTTGCCTTTGGGAAGCCTGAATAAGTAAGTTCTTCCGGTTAAGTAAGGTTTTTCTTCTGCCATTTTTTCTCTCCTATGGGACTAGCACCAGTGGCCGGTCCGTTTTAAATCGTCCGCATAGCTGCGGATTGCCGCGAGTAACGACGCACCGTCCATACCCGCTTCCTCATACAGTTTTGCTCCCATACCGCTTCCCAAAAACCGTCCGTTTTTATGCGGATAGAGACTGCAGGCTCTGCCTTTCTGACTGTGGATCCAACAGTCCAGCGTCGGGAGCGTAAAATCGGTAATCCCCATGGCCGTTCGCATCAAAGCAGGCGGTACTAATTGGTCCTGTTCCTGCTGCGCTAACAGCTCAAAGAGTTCCCGACTGGTTACATAAATCAAATTGACATCCGGTGCATTACCGGCAAGTATCTCGGGCAATACTTTTTCCACAATAATGCGGCCCACGCCCGCTCCCTGTACAAATACCGTACCGGCATTTGCTTCTTTGGCGCGGTGCAAATAGTATACACCGTTTACGGCACCCAGTACACTGTCAATGCCCAGTTCAGCGCGGTCCATATACGCAGCGGCTGGTCGGATTACAAACGGGGCAAATACGGCAGGTCGTTTACCCAGTGCCGCGGCTACTAACGGCCAGATTTCATCTACTTCCAAAGGAGTTGCGGTAATGCATGCGCCTTTGGGGAAATTATCCTGCACCAACTGTAAACTTTGCGGGTCCGCATGGGTCGGCCCGTCTTCACCGGTAGGCAAACCGGCATGTCCGTTAAATAAAATCAAGGTATTGGGGTGCAGTCCGTTTTCCCGGGCAGCCTGCATTCCGATGGCATGCAGCCTAGCGGCCACATGCTCAAACGCCAAAAACGCACCATACGAGGAAGAAATCCCTATATGTCTTCCAAATGAAGAAACCCCACTGCACAGAGCAGCCATGGCGTCTTCGCAAATTCCCCCCGCCGAAATGCGGCGGCTTGTTGCATTGGAAAGTGCATTAAAATATCCCGGTGTAAATCCGTCCGAAGCGGTTCCCGCACCGGTAGAACCATACAAATCAGCAGATCCAACCAATAACGAACCTCCGGACACTTTATTTAACTGAGCCAGTGTTTTCCCCAAAATCCCGCGAGTCGTGTAAGACTCTCCGACTTTAAATACAAAATCTTCAGGGGCACGGGCCGGGTTCAATGCATAGAGTTGCTCAACATCACCCAAGGAAGTGCGCAGAGTCCGGTTCAAGGAGGCCAACTGCTGCGCAGCTTGGCGCAACCGGGCAACCACAAACTGGCGGATTTGTCCGTCGCTTTCTAGTACCCGGCGAATCACCAGTAAACTGTCCCAATAAAATTGTTCAATATTTTGCGGTGTCTTATCTCCTTTAAAACGCGGAAACGTTTCGTGGAAAGTTTGTTCAAACTCTTCTAAACATTTATAAAATTCTTCGGAGCAAAATTTATGTCCGCTTCCGTGCGAAGCTTTCCCTTCCAGTCCGTATTTCCATCCTTTGACCGTTCGGTAAATAATCGCGATAGGCTGATGATTGGTAATTTCGGATGCCAGTTTTTGAGCCGCACAAATTTGGTTAAAATCATGTCCGTTGGGCACATAGATTACATTGCAATCGTGCATATAGAACAATTCCATCGGCGTCCATTGCACGTAATCACCGGGCTGATTATCCGCGGCCGTCACACGCTCACTTTCAATGGAGGCCTGGTTCCAATCTATGTGAAACACAATATTTTTAAGTTGTGCCGTGGCGGCCATGGCTAGCGCTTCCGATACACGTCCGGCTGTCAGTCCGCCCTCCCCCTCAATAATGTGTACTTTCGGGCAATTGGTTCCATACGCATCGGCCGCCGCCAACGCTAGGCCGACCGCACTGGCCAGTCCGACACCGCTGGCTCCGGTACTGGTTCGTACAAACGGAGTCACGGGTTCCGGATGCCCGCCTAAGGGTTTACTGTGAAATTGGGTAAACAACGGGGTGCCTTGTTTGCTGTTATGGCGCACCCCCAGTAAATCTTCTAAACGCAGCTGATGCAGTTCATCAGCCGGCAACAGCTCCGGGGCTTCACTTCGTACGCATTCATTGCGAAGTGCCCACAAGGCATATAATCCCAGTGCCTTGTGTCCGGCCGCATAAGAAATAATATCGGCCCGTTCATCTAGCGGATTGGAAAAGTCATACGCCATATTGCGCAGTATCAAATGCGATACGGCTCTGCCGCTTGATATACTCCCCCCCGGATGCCCGGAAGAAGGCACATAGTTATATAGGATAGCTACTAACGCACGATAAATCACATCCAATCGTTCCAGTACCGCCGCATCGTTTAAGTTCATCCGATACACGGGGTTCTGAGCAACTTCGGTCACATCCTTATATACAGCCCGTTTTTGGTTCAAGGCAAAAGGCATATATTCTCCTAAAAAACAATTCCCTGCATGGCACAATTGTAAGTCAAATCGATCATAGCCTGCACATCCTGCTTGGCACATACTTCCACGTTAGAGTGGATATTGCGCGTGGGTAATGACAAGGCACAGCTGGGCACCCCTGTCTTAGACAGATGTACGGCCGCGGCATCGTTACCGCCGCGTTGGGCAATGCGTACCTGCCAGGCAATGTGTTGTTTGTCACACATCTGTGTGAGTGCGTCAAAGAGTGGACGAGGCGTAATCGTGCGTGCGTCCAGTATGGAAATCCCTACTCCGCCGCACAATCGTACAATCTGATCCTGCGGTGCAATCCCGGGGATATCGGCGGCTCCCGTGGTATCTAGACATAAGCACACATCACTGTCAATGCCAAAGGCCGCCGTTGTGGCTCCGCGTACACCGACTTCTTCCTGGACGGTAAATACAGCATACACGTTATAAAACGGATTTTGAAGTTGTTTGAATACTTCTGTTTGGATAAACACGCCGGCCCGGTTATCAATCGCTTTGGCACAAATCAGACCGTTACCAAACTCTTCATAGGGACGGTCCAATACGGCAAAATCTCCTACATGCACCTGCTTTTTTACTTCTTGTGCCGACAGTCCCACGTCAATAAATAAATCTTGAAGTGCCACCGCTTTACCGCGTTCGGCTTCCGTGGTAATATGTGCGGGCTTGGTACCGATAATCCCCAGTAACGGCCCGTTTTGAGTTTGTACGCGCACGCGTTGAGCAAGCAGGGTACGCGGATCAATGCCTCCTACCGTTATAAAACGTAAAAATCCGCTTTCATCAATAAAGTGTACCAAGAGTCCGACTTCGTCCATATGAGCACATAATAACAGATTTTTATCGGAAGTACCTTTTTTAAAACAAATCAGGTTGCCCAAAGCGTCCGTACGGACCCAATCGGCAACCGGAGTTAAAAGCTCTTTGAGATAATCACGGACAGCCTGTTCCCTTCCGGAAATACCGGGTAACTGGGTCAGGGTATTAAAAATAGAAAAATCGGGTTTTACGGTCATTTTTGTCCCACTTTTACATAATAAAGGTAGTTACATTATACGTCAAAACCCGACTTTTTGCAAGTGTTTTGTTTAAAACTTCTACTTACTTGCTTGATGGTCTTATCCTTACCAATTCTAAAAAATTGAAACCAAACGGTATAATTGGAGACTTGAAAAAATTTCAGAAGGGGACCTTGAAGATAATCCTGTCAAGGAATTTCCCCTATTACCTATGGATATATCCAACCCTTATACCCAAGTCGAAAACTTCCCCAATCTTCCTCATTATGACCAGTTTCATCTTGGCAGATTTTAATTTGTACATCATTTGCATCTGAGATATTATAAGCAAAGCATTGTATTTGTCCAGCTGCCTCACTTTCTATGTTGTTGAACATATGTTTATAACCTAAAAAATCATTATCCTGATTATAAATTTTACACTCCAACCATGTCATTGCCTTTGAAATTCTGCAATCACCCCATGAAAAGTAGCAATTACTGGTCTCATTTTCTTCATTGGTGCAAGAAGTAGCGCCCCCTAGTTCAATATCTAAAGCGTGCCAGTCTTTGGTATAACTATTGTTCGCCAAATAATATATTTCTTCGGCATCGGCAATGCTTTTAGTTAGGTGTTTAACAGTGGCTAAACGACTTTTCCAAACGGCCTTTTGATACTGCGGCAGTGCTACAGCCGCTAAAATACCTATAATGAGTACAACTACTAAAAGCTCTATAAGCGTAAATGCTTGTTTAGTTTGAACCATAATCTCTCCTTATTTATTCTTCTTTATAAAGAGAGAATATCAAAAAAAAAAAACGTGTCAAGCAAAATCTGGTTATTGTGTAAGGAGTTCAATATGAGAGGAAATATGAAAAGCAAGTACAACTTTATTTTACCCTGTAAAAATTAGTACAATATTAAAGAAGATGTTTTATTTTCTAGGAGGATTCACATGACCGTTTCTTACAAAGAACTTGGCTTGGTAAACACCCGCCAAATGTTCAAAGATGCCATGGCCGGCGGCTACGCCATTCCGGCTTACAACTTCAACAACATGGAACAATTACAAGCGATTGTAACCGCTTGTGTACAAACCGGATCGCCGGTAATTTTGCAGGTATCCAAAGGTGCCCGCCAATATGCCAACTCCACGCTGCTTCGCTGGATGGCCCGCGGTGCTGTAGAAATGATGGCCGAACTGGGCAAACCGGTTCCGCTGTGCTTGCACTTGGATCACGGTGATTCTTTTGAACTGTGCAAAGATTGTATTGATAACGGTTTCTCTTCCGTAATGATTGACGGTTCCCACTTACCGTATGAAGAAAACGTGGCCTTAACCAAAAAAGTCGTAGAATATGCCCACGCGCACGATGTAACTGTAGAAGGTGAACTGGGCGTACTGGCCGGTATTGAAGATGAAGTTTCTGCCGAACACCACACCTATACTGATCCGGCTCAAGTAGAAGACTTTGTCAAACGCACGGGTGTAGATTCCTTAGCGATTTCCATCGGTACCTCTCACGGTGCTTATAAATTTAAAGTAAAACCCGGTGAAAAACTCCCCGAACTTCGTTTTGATATTTTGGAAGAAGTATCCAAACGCTTGCCCGGTTTCCCGATCGTGTTGCACGGTTCCTCCTCCGTACCGCAATGGGCCGTCAAACAAATCAACGAATTCGGCGGCAAATTGGATAATACCGCCGGTATTCCGGAAGAACAACTTCGCAAAGCCGCCAAATCGGCTGTATGCAAAATCAATGTGGACTCGGACGGTCGTTTAGTTATGACTGCCACTATCCGCAAAGTATTTGCAACCAAACCCGGTGAATTTGATCCTCGCAAATATTTAGGTCCGGCTCGCGAAGAACTCATCAAAATGTATGCCGAAAAGAACGAAAACGTATTTGGTTCTGCCGGCAGAGTCAAATAATAAGGTTTACCTTATTTCTTTCCCCGCTCATTTTTTCATGAGCGGGGTTTTTTAGACCCTGCTCATAGATAGGTCCCGAAGACTCTTGTTTTTACTGCGTTTTCCCATATACTAGAAATATAGAGGTATACTGTTATGAAGCTCTTATTACGCGTTGCGTTCTTTCTGATGATAGGATTTACTGCGCCCAGTGCGCAGGCGGCCCCTTGGAACGGATATGAAGATGATGCACACATGGCCTCGCTGCTTTCTGATGCATTAAACGGCCATATCACAGTACGCCTATTTTTACCAGACTCTTTAGAACCGCGCCGTGCATTTTATCAAAATGAAATCCAGACCGGTTTAAATGATTGGTTTACTCAGACTGCCCAGCATATCAGCCAAACTGCAAGGCAGGAAGAATTTGCAGATATTTACGCTCAATTATCCAAAGGGATTAAAGTAACATTTACTCAAGAATTAGACGTACCGCTTAAAGTATACATTGTATCCGATCAAAGACTTGCCCGAGAATGTGGCAACGATGCAGGCGCCTGTGCATTTATTTCGGGTATGCCTGTGCGCGTATATATACCCGTATTTCGTGCAAAAGATGCGGTGTGGTGGCGCAGCACCGTACGCCATGAATTAGGACATACCTTAGGACTTGCCGATCAATACGAGTCCATGCTCTATACAGATACGGAACTGGCACAAGAGCGCGGTTCTTCTCGCTTGCACGAAACTGTCATGAGCGGTAAAGAATCCCCCATTACCTGTGATGATGCCGATGGACTGATTAATTTAATTGATCACCAGCAAAACGGAGCCCGCGGTACGCGGGCCGGTAAACCGTGGCATAGTTTATGTCAGGATTCCCAAGACTGGTACTTAAACGGCAAACTGACTAACCCGCCGCAGGGACTTCCCGTAATCGCTCAAAATGAGGGTGCCGCGCCTACCAGTCCATACGTCGTTTCAAGAGATCCTTCTTCCACGACTTGGAAAATGCGACAACGAAATTCTAACATGACACGTATTTATAAGGTAGCGCTAACCTCTCCGATTACCTCTATATCGGACGTTTTGGACGCCCCGATAACGGTACTGCGTAACGATAGCTACGGACGACCGACCCGTGCCAAAGGCAAATACAACGAAGATATTTATTATTCTTATTTCAAAGAACAAACTATGCGCATTGCGTTACTTAACGACAAACTTATTTGGGCCGAACAAGCCATGCCCATAAACGGAGTCATGTCCCACACAGTGCATATCGGAGGCAAAAATATGGTGACAGCCATTGCCTGGTACCGGGATAAAAATAATCAAGAAGGACAAGCGATTGCCTATGTAGAACATCGCGAACAACCACAAGAAAAATGGTTGCGTATGGAAATTAACTGCCAAACGACTGACATGTCCAGTTGCTCGGTTGATACAACAACCCGGCAAGGACAACACTCCTTATGGTTAGACGGATTTGTTTCTCCTGCCAACAATCAGGCAAAAGCCCAAAGTAAACAATCTTCCGATGAACCATCTTCCGGACAGTCTAACAGGAACAAATTGGAACAGCGCATTGAGCAACAGACCCACAACGGTATGATGCGCGGCATATTACTGCACATACTGGGGACGCGCCCCTTGGAAACCACCCCCGATTTTTAAACATCCTCTTCTATAAATACGCTTACTGAACAATCGGGAACATTTCATAGGCAGAATTAGTTGGATCCGGGATCATCCCCTTGTCCCCATAAAACTTTTGACAAATTTTTTGTTGCCTTGCAGTGTATCCTTGAGAACAATACAACACGCCTGAGGGTAATTCATACAGCAGGACTACTAAATCAGGTAAAAATTTAGCGGAAGCCTGTACTTGCACAACGCCGTTACGAGTATCTAACCAAACACTCTTCCAATTATTAGTATCCAAGGAAATTTTTTCAATATCCAAGGCAGTTTCGTTGTTCGTATATTCTCCATTGGCCAAATAGTATGCTTGTTCTGCCTGTCCGACAGCTTTCAGTAAAGGGATTATCTGCGCCATACGACTCTTTTGTACAGCTCGTTGGTATTGCGGCACGGCTACGGCGGCCAAAATACCTATAATGAGCACAACTACTAAGAGCTCTATGAGCGTAAATGCCTGTTTATGTTGAACCATAATTCTCTCCTTATATGTGTTTCTTTATAAGGACAGAATATCAAAAAAAAAAAACAAGTCAAGTTACCGTCGATACGTGAGGTCAGCGGCGCGAACAATTAATAAATGATAAAATAAAGTAGTTATGAAGCTTCCACAACACTTTATTGATTACACAACTTCTATTTTTGGTACTGAACGTTGGCAGCGGTTTATAAACTCGTTTTCCCAAATGTCTGACGTCAGCATTCGTCTTAATCCGTGGAAACTTCCAAATAATATACTATTTTCCGATATAGCTTCTATTCCCTGGTGTAAAAATGCTTATTGGCTGAAAGAGCGTCCGCATTTTACGTTGGATCCTTTATTACATGCAGGGGTTTATTACGTACAAGAAGCCGGATCCATGTTCCTTGATCAGGCACTGAAACAATATGTGACGAGTCCGGTCTCAGCACTTGATCTATGCGCCGCACCGGGCGGCAAATCAACGCTCATGCGTGCTGCTCTGCCTGACGGGTCTGCCATGATCAGTAATGAAACAGATCGGCGAAGAGCCAACATCCTGCTGGAAAACATGCTCAAACAAGGACATCCCGATGTACTGGTAACTAATAACTATGCCCGTGATTTCCAAAGGTCTAATCTCTTGTTTGATATCATCATAGCTGACGTACCTTGTTCGGGCGAAGGAATGTTTCGTCGCGAAGGTGTAATAGAAGAATGGAACCTTGCCAATGTACGTCATTGCCAGCAACGTCAACGAAATATTATTAAAGATATTTGGCCTTGTCTACGCAGCGGAGGTCTGCTGATTTACAGTACCTGCACATTCAATCTGCATGAAAACGAAGAAAATGTACGTTGGATAGTTGAGGAATTAGGGGCTCAAATATTACCCGTTCAAACTGATCCTGCTTGGAATATTACGGGGTCTTTGCTTCCAGACTGGCACTACCCGGTATATCGATTTATCCCCGGGATCACACGAAGTGAAGGGTTCTTTATGGCTGTACTTCAAAAACAACCCAACGAATCTTCTGGGGATCCTCTCCAAGCAACGGATCCGCAGTTGCTTCGCACTAAAGCCAAGGCAATGCGTAATTTGTATATCCTTTCGGATGGGATCCCCGTTTCGGAGCCAAGAGGTAAAGATTTAATCCCTTCTCCGGCCGAGGCATTATCTATCCACAGTTCCCCACACAGTTACCCTCGGGTAGAACTTTCTTTGGAAGAAGCGCGTCGTTATTTACACCGGGAAGCGCTCAGACTCCCACCTGATACTCCGTCTGGTTATGTACTCGTAACATATCAATATCATCCGCTAGGATTTATGAAAAACTTAGGGGACCGAGCCAATAATTTGTATCCGAAAAACTGGGCCATCCGAAATTTATAATAAACACGCTCTAACAAACCCAACGCACTATCTTATACCTATAGGATAATGATAGCACTTGTTTCCCCTCGTATTCATAAATTATGTTATAATAAAGTTGTAGTTAAAAAATTTATCTGTTTTTGGAACCGTTTTAGAAACGGAGCGCTTTTAATAAAAGGCATTGAAGAGTCCAAAAACAGTCGTTTTAGGTGCAGCATGAAGGAACTTATAATCCCTTTATGTTGTACCAAGTGTTTCCTGTCACGTACAGGAGACCACGGCTGTTATAAATGGGTGACTCTTCAAGCTCATGCGTAGCAGCCGTTCTTATTAGGTTTCATAAACTAGATTATCTGGAGAATGTTATGAAATCAAAAAGACAAGCCTTTACACTGATCGAGTTACTTGTTGTAATACTCATTATAGGCATTTTAGCATCGGTAGCCATGCCGCTCTATAAAAAAGCTGTCCTTAAATCTAAAACGGCCCAAATTGTATCTTTGGTGCGTGCCATATCAGATGCCCAAGAAGTTTATTTCCTAGCTAATGGGGAATACGCCTCTAGTTGGAACGACTTAGACATATCGCTTCCATCCAGTAATGGAACATGTACAACTACTTTAAAGGGGTATGACTGTAAAAAAATAGGGTTGTGGGATATAGCCAGGACAAATCTCGCCATAGAAGCTCAGTTAGACGATTATCTCAGAATTACATCCTATTTAAAACGTCAGTCAGTTGGAGATTATGATGCGGATAACATTCGCAGACAAACAACCTCCTTGGTATGTATCGTATTAAATTCAAATAAAACAGGCACAGAAATCTGCCAAAGCTTAGGATCGAGAATTGGTAATACGAATTATTATAACTTATAAAATGGATATTTTACTGCCCCACTTATAGGAGTGGGGCAGGTAGAAATTATTCTGCTTCGATTAGAGCGTAACTGGCAGCCTCGCCATTATCATCCTGGCAAATCACCACTTCCCACTCTTTATCTTCGTAGACGCCTTTTTTATTGCGTATTTCCAGTACGATGCGAAATGCATTCCCCTCTGCATTTTTGGATTCTTCTTTAAAAGCACGTTTGGAAATATCCTCATTACGTACGACTTCCTGGAAAAAATCACGGCCCATCATATTATCCACATGACGCCCTGTATCTTCCAGTAATGCATCGTTAATAAAGGTAATCTGATAATCCAAATCAATCAGTACCGCTGGGCGACCCACATATTCCAAGGTACGGGCAAAAGCGCGGGAAGCTTCACTAAGCATCTTACCGGTTTGACGCAATTCAATGCGCAAACTAAGCAGTCGGGCCAGCAAACCCATCAGTTCTTCCGATCCGGTTTCAAAACTGCGGCGTTTGGTCTTGGAGGCAAAACACAACGCGCCCATAACTTTCCCCCCGACCAACAGCGGAGCTGCTACCATGGACCCAAAGTTTTTCTTGATATGCACACAGTTATGGCAGTCCGCGAGCGATAAATCCGGCCACAACATTACATTGCCCTCAGCCACGTTATATAGACATTCATCCACGTCAAAATACATGGAGCGCTCTAACTGTAATTCATTGGGGGTAACGTACATAATATGGCTTTCTAGTTGCTTACCGTCCTTGGCAAAACGCAGGACAAACCCCACATCGGCCCGGAACGTCTTTAACCCGAACTCCAGGATTTTATCCACCTGCTGTGTAATAGACAGTCCCGGTTCGCGTGTAATCTGATAAAGCTCACGCACCTGTTCCTGATGGTTGCGTCCCTGAGATCCGTCTTTGAGCCACAAAATCACTTCGTCTCGGCCAGCAATCGGTGTCACGCTGACATCAAAATAACGCGTGCCGTCCGTCATTTTCCACTCCAGGTCAAAGCGGGAAGCTATATTCATAGACAGTGCTTCTTTAATTGTCATAGCAGCCGCCTGACCGGATTCTTTGCCCCAGTATTGTTTAGGAGTTTTCCCTATAAACACGGTTTGTGCTTTCTCCTGCGGCAAATAGGTCAAATTGGAATATACTTCCAAGGCCTTTCCGTTACTGTCCGTCTTAATGTATAAGCCGGGCAACGCAGAACGAACGCTTTTGAGTTCTAACGCCTGTTCCGATTTACCGGCCCAGGTTTCCTGTTCAGCCGATAGGTTGCGTAACACGGCCAGGGCAGCAGGTTCTCCGGGTAAATCCAGGGCCGTAAGCGTAATTTGCGCTTCAAAAGGATCTCCGTCTTTGCGGCGTACCTTCGTTGTAAACGAAGTTTTTCCCTGTTGGTTGAGCGCTTTTTGGGCCTTTGTTAATTGCGAAGAAACTTCTTTGGAGGCAACTAACAAATCCTTTAGTTGCATATGCGTCAGTTCATCCTGTGAAAATCCTGTCTGGCGAGACAAATACTGACTTACATTATCCAGTTCCCCCAACCGTCCGTTCTTAAGCAGCACCGAGAACACAATCCCGTTGGTGGATTCCAGCAATGCATTTAACTGCGCAGAACGCTCTTCCAATACTTTAACCAGCTGTAAGTGGTTGGTTCGGTTGCGCAGTACAAATAAATATTGTCCGCCGTCTTCTTTGATACCCGTTAATCGAACGGCAATTTTCTCCAGTCCGCTGGCCGGATTAATATAATAATCCCGGTTGGACAACATGCCGGTATCGGCCAGTACACGCAGATCCTCTTCAAATTGGTTGCGGGACTCGTCATCCATAATACTGGTTATCGGCTGTCCTAACAGTTCATCTTCACCTAGCTGACATAGTTCACAAAACAGTCCATTGCACGAACGCATCTTAAAATCAGCCGCACACAACACATACGGTTCGCTGTTGGGCAGAACGAGCATTTCACGGGCTGCCGTTACCACGGGACTCGTTACCGGAGCCATGGGTTTGCGAAGCAGCCGTACGGGTGTTTGTCCCGGCTTGGCGGGAACACGGGCTTTTTCACTGCCGCGCACGTGAAGCGTCACAATATAATCATACGGCGCGCCCGGTTTTGCACCCGGTTTTGTAATGGGTGTTAATACCAAGTGAAGCGGTAATTTGGCTTTGGTACCGTCAATGCGTCCGGGGAACTTGGCTTCTGCACGCGCAAAATCAAACATATAATCCATCTCGGCAGGTTCCCCAACACGTAATTTACGACGAACATCCAATGTAAGTCCGGGCCGTATATAGACGTTTCGGAAGAACGTCTTATCCATGTCTCTAAATCCAAACAGATTGCGCGCGGCTTCATTCATCAGCCCAATATATCCGTTACTGCGAAGCACAAACGAGGCCGTGTCAGATTTTTCAAAGGCCAGTCGGTAGTTTTCCCGCTCACGCAATAGTTCTCGTTGAGAACGGTTCCATGCCGAGATATCCCGCACGAAGCATAACACAATGCGCCGTCCCAAATATCGAGACGCAATAGCGGCAAACTCTACTTCGGTCTCAGTACCGTTCTTGCGGCGCAGGGTCAGCTGTAGTGCATCGCCGGCTCCGTCGGCACCCGCTAATACGGCTTCGTATTTTTCCCGAAGCATGTCCGTACAATCGGCACCGGCCAAGTCGGCAAGCGGTTTGCCTGTAAACTCTTTTAAGTCGCTGTATCCCAATATTTGGCACATCGCCCGGTTAGCATACATCACTTTATGATCTTCGGCCAATAATACCCCTTCACGGGCATTTTCCACAAGCAGCGTATTTTTATCGCTTGCTTCACGAATTTGTTTTTCCATACGGGTTTTGGCGGTAATATCTTCCGATACTACGATTAAACAATCCGGCGTACCGTCTTCATGGAATACCGGTGTTTTGACCGTATGCATAATCTTGACGCCTTCTTTGGCCGTTGAAATCAGTTCCTGAGCAATATTCTGCTCTTTTTTACTTTCAAATACCCGCAGATCGCCCTCCCGGACGAACTCTTGTTGCTCTTTGTTCAGGTCCGCGCGGTAGGAGTTCTGTCCGATGACTTCCGTTGCGGCTACACCGAACAGCTCTTCACTCTTTTTATTCCATAAAATGTATTTTCCGTCATAGCTTTTAACAGACAACGAGACGGGTAGGTTATTAATAATCGCCTGCAAGAAGTTTTTGGCATCAATAATAGCCTGTTCCTGCGCTTTTTTCTGTGTCACGTCTTCGGCCACAGTTAGTACCATAAACGGTTTCCCGTCTTTATCAAAGACTGGTGCTTTCACCAAGTGTAACAGCAGGTTCTTGCCGGTTAATGTAGTATATTTTTCTTCGGGCAGTTCCAAAACTTTGCCGTTTTCAAAAATGGACTGTTCCCGCTTGTCATAAAAATCAGGTGCATTTCCCTTATTTTGAGAGGTCTCATCCTCTCCCGGAAACAACTCGTGTGCACGACGGTTTACAAACATAATCTCATCTTTTGCACTGCGTGCATAAATAGCTACCGGCACATTATCAAGTAAGGTTTGCAGGAAGTTTTTAGTTTCCAGCAGATCCTTTTCCTGAGCTTTGCGCTGCGTAATATCTTCCACCAGCGTAATCACAAATTTCTCATCATTTACGCCGCCAGTTACCGGCACTTTAATCATACGCAATAGTTTCGTGCTTCCGTCACCCGTGACATAGCTTTCCTCTGGGATATGCAAGGTTTTGCCGGTTTCCAACAACTGACGCTCCCGTGCCAAAAATCCGCTGACCTGCTGCGGAGTCTCATGCGGCAAAGCCGAGTTAGGTTTGGACATATCCTGCACACTCATAACGCCAAACAGGTTGGCACATTGTTGGTTACGCATGAGCATACGTCCGTCCGGGGTACGTGCATATAATCCGATCGGCGCGTTTTGTACAATGGCCGTTAGCAGAGCGTTGACGCGTTTGATTTCTTTTTCCTGGGTTAGTTTTTCCGTAATGTCTTCGACAATGGATAACACCAGCGGCTTGGGACCCGCATCCATGAGCGGCACCTTACGTAAATGTAAAATTTTCTTATTTCCGAGGCTGTCTGTGTATTCTTCTTCGGGATAATCTTTGATTTTCCCCTCCCGCAAGATTTCCTGTTCCCGGTTATGGTGCCGCTCCGTATCCTGTTGGGTTTGGTAGGCATGAGCTTTGGATACATTGGCCTCATTTTTTTCGTTAAGTACTTTGAGGCTTTGTCGGTTATAAAAAGTAACCCGGTTATCACAATCGCGTGTATACAATCCCAACGGCACATTATCTAATACCGCTCGCAGCAGAGTACGGTTTTGCAATAAGTCTTGTTCATAATGGTAGCGCTGCGTGGTATCTTCAAACAACGTTAAAATACGCAAATCTTTACCGGCCTGTGCGGGCAAAAAGATTTTAGTAACCGTAATAACCATCTCTGTGCCGTGGATATTTTTATAGGTCAGCTGCACGGGCGGTTGCGAAGCCCGTTCTTTTAAAATTTTCTCATCCAAATGCTGCAGGGAAGAAACCAGCTCTTTGGGCAAAAACGGATATACTTCCTGTCCGACCGTATCAGCCTCTTTATAGCCAAATAATTCTTCAGCCCGCTTGGACCATAAAACACACCCGCCTGCCAGATTTTGAACCACAACGGCTGCCGGGCTGCTGTCTACAATATTTCGTAAAAACGTATTATCCGTAGTCAATTGAGTAAAATGCGGAATGGATTCCAAAGTCAGCAAGATAAACGGCGTAGAAGCCAAAAAGCTGGCTGCCGCCCCCACAAACATAGAGTCTGCCTGATCATTAACCAGTTCAATAATTACTTTTTTGGGAGGGTTGGCCTGTGCCATCGTACGTACTTTTTCCATGGTAAGTCCAAAGCGGTCTACGTATGAGGTAATCAGTACATCTTCAGACGTATGAAGTAAACGCACGGCACTAGGATTGGCAAACGTAATACGACCAGTTGCATCCAACAACAGCAGTGCAAGCGGATATTGCTGCAAGAAAGATATCATCTCATCCGACAACGATTTGATGGGCGATTGAGATTTACCAGAAAACAAGGAAAATAAGTTAGCCATAAAAACCCTCATTATGTACGTACGCGCGAAACGCGAAATAGACAAATATATCTTAATAAATTCTAGGCAAGTGTGCAATGGATAACTATCGCACGTTCCCACGCACAGGCATTGCACTACAGGATATGAAAAAAGTAGAATATAGCTATCTTAATACAAGGAGACTCTTTGACATGAAAAAAACGATCTTAGTATGCACATTGGGTGCTTTTTTACTGGCTGCCTGTACTACGCCGGGGAAACGTACGGCTATTGGAGCAGGCGCCGGAGCAGCCGTAGGTGCCGGAGCCGGAGCGCTGATTTCCAAAGCCACGGGTGGGAAAGCCGGTACGGGAGCTATCATTGGCGGTTTGGCCGGGCTGACAGCCGGAGGTGCGCTGGGAAACTATTATGACAAACAGGCTAAAGAACTGGCCGCCATTGCCGATGTAGTCAAAGGCGAAAACGGAATTCAAGTGTTTTTGAAAAACGATATTTTGTTTGACGTTAACAGTGCTGTGCTTTCCACAGATGCCATGACCACGCTTAAAGACTTAAACCGCGTATTCAAAAAATATCCCAAAAACCGCATTGTGGTACAGGGATATACCGACTCCACGGGTTCGGATGCCTATAATTTGAAATTATCCCAACAACGTGCACAGGCAGTATATAACTACTTAATTGCCAACGGATTAAAAACCTTAAGCATTACTTACATAGGTTACGGCAAATCCAATCCGATTGCTTCTAACGATACGGAAGCGGGACGCGCGCAAAACCGCCGTGTGGTACTCGCCATTACCGCCAACGAAAAAGATATTCAGTAAAACAATCATTACAAAATATACTTTTATTCCCCGGATATTTGAATCCGGGGAATTTTACTTCTTAATACCAATATTCAAACCAATACCCTGGGTTTTTGACATCTGCCTCTTGTTTCCCTGTTTCTTGTTGACAAATTTTTGCCGAGAGAGATGTATCCGCAGGAGTTTCTGCTACGCAATAATGTACCCCCAGATGATCTGTTCCATGCATATAATAGATTCCGTATTGCAAAGCTCCCGTCTCATTGGAATACCTAGCAAAACAAGCCTGTCCACCACACCCAACCATCCCCCAGTCATACTTATATCCCAAAGCAGTACTGATAGTTTCATTTTTACCGGCAGGCATATCTATATCCAACTTGTCTAAGGAATCTGCATAGGATCCGTTAGCTAGATAATATATTTCATTTGCTTTGGCAACACTCGTTGCTAAACTTTTAACGGTAGCATAACGACTTTTTAGAACGGCTTTCTGGTACTGTGGCAGAGCTACTGCGGCCAAGATACCTATAATTAACACAACGACTAAAAGCTCTATGAGCGTAAATGCTTGTTTTTGTTGAACCATAATTCTCTCCTTATTTATTTCTTCTTATAAAGAGAGAATATCAAAAAAAAAAAACGCGTCAAGCGAAATTTAGGGCCAAAAAGATATGCGACAAGTTCAGGACATATCAGACCGAAATAACTATAATTACTTTTGAAGATTTTTAGTTCATCTTTTTATGTTGTTGAAGTAAAAAAATTCCTCCCTGCCAAAGCAAAGAGGAATTCATTTCAACCACTTAATTGATACTTATATTTTCACATCACTTAAATAGTGACATCCCACGCTGCGTTTATTTTGAAGAGCTGCATAGGTAATGAGCAAAGCCGTACGTACTCCGTTACGCAAATCAATGAGTTCCTGACACGGTTGTGCACCTTTATAAAACATGTCAATTTCGTTATGCAAATGACGCAAGATTTTCTCCGCACGTTGCAGGTGTTTACTGCTGCGAATGAGTCCGACGTAATTCCACATGGTACTGCGCAGAGTCGCTAAATCCTGTTTGATTAAATTCACATCGGGTACTTCGCGGGGCGCCACCCATTCTTTCGGGGTCGGAATGTGAAATGTCTGCCCGGCAATATCCTGAGCATCGGCCTGCGCACACAAATATCCCATAGCTACCGCTTCAAGCAGTGAAGTACTGGCCAACCGGTTGGCCCCGTGATATCCTGTACAAGCCGTCTCACCAATAGCATTTAAATGCAAAATGTTTGTACGCCCGGCAGGAGTGGCATAAATCCCGCCACAAAAATAATGAGCCGCCGGCACTACGGGAACGGGAACTTGAGTCATATCATACCCCCCTTCCAAACATTTTTGATAAATGGCCGGGAAGCGTTCTTTGGTTTCCTGAGCCGGATTGGCAGTAATATCCAAATAAACACAATCGTGTGAGGTATTAAGTCGTTCCTGTTCAATGGCACGGGCTACAATGTCACGCGGGGCTAAATCTTTTAGTGCATGATACTTGGGCATAAAAGCTTCGCCGTTACAATTGCGAAGTACCGCCCCCTCTCCGCGCAGAGCCTCTGATAAAAGGAAACTCTTTCCTTTGGCAAATACCGTCGGATGGAACTGGACGAACTCCATGTTCATCACACGCGCGCCCACACGATACGCCATGGCAATGCCATGACCATACGCATGTTCAGCATTGGTCGTATGTTTATATAATTGTCCCACGCCACCTGTAGCCAGTACGGTTTTCTTGGCCGTAATGGCAAACACTTCACCCGTTTTGTTATCCAGCGCGTAAGCACCAAATACGGTCAACGGATAATAACGGTCCATTAAGTTAACAGAGCTGTGTGAGAGCGTCAATAAATCAATGGCACTGCAAAATTCTTTTACGGTAATAAGCGGATTGCGGCGCACTGCCTGTTGAATGGCACAGAGCATGGCATGCCCGGTCGTATCTTTGGAATAAATAATACGGTTTTTACGGTGCGCCCCTTCCCGGGTAAAGCGCAATTGTTGCTTAGCGTCCCGGTCAAAATTTACTTCTACATCTTTCAAAAAGATCTCTTCTACCGCTTTGCATCCTGCCTGTGAAATTTCACGCACGGCAGGCTCATTACACATATGAGCCGTGGCCAGTTTTACGTCTTCCAATAAATCATCTATCTGCAAATTGGGTTCGTAAACAATACCGCCCTGCGCCAAATCGCTGTTTGCCTGCGGCATTTCAGCGCAGCATAACAACAGCGTCTTAAGACCCTTTTTAGCGGCCTGATGGGCATATACACAGCCGGCAATGCCCGCTCCGATTACCAAACAATCCGTATCTAAAATCTTCATATGTATATTATATAATTTGCAAGGCACCATAAAAAAGGCCGCGTCTAAGCCGCGGTCCTTTTTAAACGCACTGCAAAGCTGCTACTTGGTACACTTATAACTGCTGCATGAGGTATATCCCATAGCCTGACAAAATGCCAGTCCTGCGTCTTTATCGGTTGATTTGTCTGCCCCACAAGAGATCTGATCTTTAGGAGAACCAAAAACCGGTTGCACCTCAATGTAATACTTGTGTTTATCTGACGTACCGCGATAGGCTCTTACATACGCCTTACCACCGGTCTCTTCGATGTTCACCTCAAAACGAGGGGTTGCCTGACAATAATCGCTAGCCGTTGAACAGGCTTTTTTGTTGGCTAGGGCGATATCCAACGTTTTGATTTTACGCTTGGAGGTATTTGTTTTGCCGTCCATTTGATCATCAAAATAAGCCTGGTTCACAGCCTCGGCAAAGGCACTGGCTGCCGTCAAACCTTCTGCAAAACGAGACTGTTCCACGGAACGTTTATAATATCCCAAACTCAACGAACTGAGTAAAGCCACAATAATTACTACGGCCAATAGTTCTGCTAATGTAAAACCTGCATGCTTATATATCTGTTTCATAAAAAACCTCTCAGTACCTACTTTATTATTATATCCTTTTTTTACCGCGTTGCAAGCTTTTATATTGCAAAATACTCCAAAAACCGTTATACTACTTAATAGGAGATAATATTATGAACAGAAAACATGGTTTTACCTTAATTGAATTACTTACCGTCGTACTGATACTTGGAATTTTAACGGCCATTGCTTTACCGCAATACCGCAAATCCATCCAACGCGCCGAAGCGGCTGACGCCCTTATTAACCTTAAAACAATGTTTGACGCGGCCAAACGATTTTATTCATATCATTCCGAGTGGCCCTCCACATTTAAAGGCTTGGACGTAGAATTTTTAGATATCACGGACAACGGAGAAGTCGGAGAATTTAAATACACGTTAAACGCTTCGACCAGAACCGCTTCGGCGTGTCGCCTCCTCGGAAGTGATACCAGTAAATCATTTTGTTTAACCGCTTATTATAAGGACAGTAATGGTAACAGAGACATTTATACTTGTAAAGATAATTCGGGTGGTAAATATCAATCTCTGTGTGATTCCATGTGCCCGACTACTTCATCTGGTGAGTGTACCATTGAATAATCCCCCGTTACTTTCTAAAAGGCCGCTCTTCCAGAGCGGCCTTTTTAACGATGTTTGCGTTTAAAGAACTTTTTAAAATTTTGCTTACCAGTTCGCTTTACCGGAGGTTTCGTGGATTGCTGCATTTTTTTGAGTGCCTTTTTACTAACACCCACTTTAATACGGTGAATACCTGTGTCCGCAATCTGTTCACGATCCAAGATGCGGGCCGCATCGGATGTTTTGTTAAACGTTTTAGGCTTTTTGGCCGCACGCATGGAAGTTTTGGGAGCCTGCGGTAATTCTACTTCCCCGCTTTTTAATAATTCTAAGGCACGACGTGTATAGGCAGACGGAGCGTCCTCTGCCTGAGACACCCGTTTTTGAGATGTTTTTTGACGACGTTTCGCATGGATTTCTCCCTCTTCGTGAGCCACAAATTTCGGTTCCGGTAACGGTTCAATCGTCTTGGAAATCGTTTTAACCGTACCGGCAAACCGTGTCGTTTGGCAAATTTCCTGCCATTTGGCTCCGTTCTCGCTAATTAGAGTAAGCGCATGTCCCACTGCACCGGCACGTCCGGTACGACCGATACGGTGAATATAATCTTGCGAATTTTGCGGTAAATCGTAATTAATCACATGAGCAATATGCGCCACATCCAATCCGCGAGCCGCTAAATCCGTAGCCACTAACACCCGTACCGTTCCATTACGAAAAAACTCCATGACCTGTCGGCGCCGATTTTGGCGTAGTTCTCCATGCAGGGCGTTTGCTTTCTCGCCATAACGTTTGAGTTCCTTGGCCAGTCGTTCAGCTCCGTGTTTAGTCTTGACAAATACCAACACGGATCCCTGACGGGTACGCAGCTCATGCAATAATTGAGGCAATTTTTCTCGGACCGTTACATATACAATTTCCTGAAGAACGCTCTGCGACGCAGCACTTACCGCTCCTACTTGCACGTTTACCGGATTTTGCAAAAACTCGCCTGCCAGAGACTTAATCTCTGCAGGTAAGGTAGCCGAAAACAACAGCGTTTGATGTGGCTTGGGCAGAGCTCCCACAATATGACGCATATCTTCAATAAATCCCATATCCAGCATACGGTCTGTTTCGTCTAACACCAAAAAATGGATACGAGACAGATCTACGCTCTTGCGACTCATATGATCCATTAAACGTCCGGGAGTCGCAATCAATACGCGCGGTTTACGTCGCAAAGCCGCATATTGTTTGTGGATATTGTCCCCCCCGATTATCAGCGCCGCCGGTAATTGGTCCGTCAGCTTCTCCAGTTCTGTTAAGATTTGCTCCGCTAGTTCCCGTGTGGGAGATAAAATCAATGCGTTCTCTTCCGTCCGTTGTGTTAAATGTACCACAAGAGGCAATAAAAAAGCAAATGTTTTGCCGGTACCTGTTTGCGCGGTACCCAATATATCACGTCCCTGCAACGCAGGTCCGATAGCCTTTTGTTGAATCGGAGTAGGTTCAACAATCAGGTTCCTTCGTAGGATCTGCTGTAAAAATACGGGTAATAGCTCAAATGCGTTCATACCGACTCCGCTAAAATAGATTCCATCTCTTCATTGAGTCCTAGCCAACGTTCTTCTGTTTTTTTGAGTTCATCATTTAAAAGGGCCAACTCTATACTGCTCTGTGCAGAGTATTGTGTAAGCAACTCTTCTTCCAACGCCGTTTTACGGGTATTTAATTTTTCCAACTTTTCATCCAAAGCACGAATTTCTTTTTTGAGCGGCGCTACACGCTGACGGCGAGCCGCAGCCTCTTTACGCTGCATTTCTTTGGACGTTATTTTGTCACTGGCCAAATCATTGCGGTCATTGTTTTTTAGAAGCTGCGCTTTATAATCATCCAAATCACCGACAAAAGTTTGACAGGTACCGCGCCTTACCATCCACAAGGTATCACACGTCAGTTCAATAACGTGCAAATCATGCGTAATGAGTACCACGGCCCCTTCATAGTTATTAAGCGCCTCAATTAAAGCAGAGCGCGATTGGATATCCAAATGGTTGGTCGGTTCGTCTAAAATGAGTAAATGCGGGGCATCTTTGGTAATCAGTGCCAAAAGCAAACGGGATTTTTCGCCACCGGATAAACTGCCAATCAAAGTATCGGACTTTGACTTATTAAGCCCAAAAGCCCCCAACTGGGCACGAATTTGTGTTTCACTGGCCAACGGCATCACGGCGCTGAGCATTTCATACGGTGTTTTTTCCACATCCAATTCTTCGGTTTGATGTTGCGAAAAATAGGCAATCTTCATTTTCTTGGCCGTAGTCATTTTACCGCCCATCAAAAGTAAGCGATGTGACAGGATCTTGGCCAGTGTAGACTTACCGTTCCCGTTAGCCCCCAATAAGGCAATGCGATCATCCGGCTCAATGCGTAAATCCAATTGTTGCAGCACCGGGACATCATCATACCCGGCCACGCCGTTTTCAATGGTCAACAGGGAGTTGTTGAGCTGCTCCGGACTGGGGAACTCAAAATGCGCCTCGGGATCTTTGGGGATCTGCGGCGCACTGCCCAGTTTTTCAATCATCTTAAGGCGGCTTTGAGCCTGTTTGGCCTTACTGGCCTTATAACGAAATCTATCCACAAACGACTGCAAATGTGCCACTACACGCTCATGCTTGGCAGCAGCCAGTTTGGCTCCTTCAATGGCAGCCGCACGCGTACGCTCATACGTATCGTAATTACCATTATAAAGTTTTAACTGTCCGTCTTCCACATGGATAATATGATCACAAATACGGTTTAAAATATGACGGTCATGCGAGATAATAAATACGGTTTTATCAATGCGTAGCAGATAATTTTCCAGCCACATGGCTGTTTCCAAATCCAGGTGGTTAGTCGGTTCGTCTAATAACAGACAGTTGGACGGCGCATATAAACAAGCTGCCAAATTGGCTCTTACCTGCCATCCTCCGGAAAACTCTTTGAGCGGACGTTGAAAGTCCTCATTGACAAAACCAAGTCCGCTTAAAATTGAACTGGCACGGGCCTGCGCGCTGTGTGCCCCCAAAAACTCCAAGCGGTCAAACACCTCGGCCATACGCTCCCCGGAAATAGACGGGTTTTCCAGTTCTTTTTGA
Source organism: Elusimicrobiaceae bacterium (assembly GCA_017475405.1). GTDB lineage: Bacteria > Elusimicrobiota > Elusimicrobia > Elusimicrobiales > Elusimicrobiaceae > Avelusimicrobium. Next base: position 66,509 of record JAFVFN010000029.1, on the reverse strand, counting down.
AGTCGGGTCAGCTCTTTATCGGCCGCCAGAACATAATCCAATAGACATACTGACGGATCAGCAATATCCTGCGCTACAGACGCAATTTGCGTACCGCGCGAGATATCTATTTTCCCACCATCCGGTGAAAATTTACCCTCAATCAGTTTAAACAACGTAGATTTTCCACATCCGTTTGGACCTACAAGTCCCACTTTTTGTCCATCATGAATTAACACAGACGTATCCTCAAAAAGGGTACGCAGTCCAAAGTGAAACGAAAGTGTTTTGATGTCTATCATATCTTATATTTTATCAAATATAGAAAATAGCATAAAATTGACATATACCACGGGCGGGTTTTACCCCTGAGGTCTTTACCCGCGGAATTTACCAGAAATAGCCCCACATGTAGGACTGTTTATAATTTTTATTTTACAAAACCTATCTTTTTGGGATCATCATCACCAGCGGCAAGCATATCATTAATCGTTCCATAATTTCATTGACACGTTGGGCGTTTTCATCCATATATTGCAAGAGTGACTTTTCCAAAATCCCTATTAATTGTTCAATAATCTAGGAAGTCTAGCGATGCTATGTTTGGTAAAATTTAAGGCAACGCAGACGAAAATTTAAGAAAGGTAAGGTTATTACAATTTGTTATAACCGCTTGTTTCTCTTCTTTGGTAAGCTGAAACATAAAATCACTGAAGAAACGCTCTTTATTACATTTGGCTGCCTGATTTAATACTTTGGTGGGAATCTCTTAGATGTGATGACACAAACTGCGTCATACGTTTGCTAGTCATTTAGTACAAGCCGGGGTTGATTTGTATCGCGTGTCAAAGTTGTTGGGACACAGATCAATTAAAATGACTGAAATCTACGCCCACTTGGCTCCTGCTGATTTACATTCTGCGGTTGAAAAATTGCCAAAATGCTGACCATTTAAAAAAGCTGTGTCAGCAAAATGGTCAGCATTTAGACGAAAAAAATAGCCAAGACGGGGGATCGAACCCCGGACCTGCCGCTTACGAAGCGGCTGCTCTACCAGCTGAGCTATCTTGGCATAAATCGGATTAAGTGACTTAAATATTGTAGCAAAAATTACAAAGTTCTGCAGCAAAAATTTTTATCTTCTAAAAAATCAAAGTTGATTTTCTCTTCTTTTTTGCTATACTTATAGTAACGCAACTTGCGCTTACACAGGAGAAAAATTATGAATCAAGGTTTTACCTTAATTGAATTATTAGTCGTAGTACTTATTATCGGTGTGTTGTCTGCTGTGGCATTACCGCAGTATCAAACAGCTGTAGAACGTTCTCGTGCGACTGAAGCATTAACCCAAATGAATGCTGTACGCACTGCCTTGGAACGTTATCATGCGCAACATGAAACATGGCCTACCAAATTTACGCAACTTGATGTAGAGATCCCGGAAATCTCACCCTCCTCAGACACTTGTCCCAATACCTACCAAAACAACAGCAAATACTATGGCGGCAAAAATTTTTGCATCAATTTTACCAATAACGTTGTCACGGCCAAAAGACTTCGTAAAGAACATAGTTACACCTTAACCACTACCATTACGGTACAGGAAGACAGTGGCACATATTCAGCTTCCCGCAGCTGCAATGGCAACAGTGATTCGGAAGCAATCAATTACTGTAATGCTATTACAGGCGGTAAGACTGATTTCTAATATTGCTTTTCTTTTACCACGTCCCTAGGTGTTATACCTAGGGACTTTTTCTTTTGTAAAAAGCTATAATACTACTATGACAATACTTATCATTTTAGCGCTTATTGCGCTAGTTGTAGTGTACGCAGTATTTTTCTTACTGTGTAAAGTAGGGTGGCTCATTTTTAAAAGCCACTCCAACAAAGGCCCGCTAATCACTGCGGGTGTTTGTACTGTACTGGTTGCTGTTCTGATTACTATCGGAACCTGGTTGACAACGCGTGCTATACTGGCCCCTTTCCAAGGGATTATGGCCCGTGTGCAAAAAAACCCGGCTCCAGTCTATGGGGAGCATACCTATCAGGATGCAACGTTTCCTTTTGAATTAACCGTTTATAACGGTATGGACTTTGCAGATTGGATCACTTTGGGGGATGTACAGCTCAAACTGGGTATGGATACGAACACACTCAAAAAAGATGCTTCCGGTAAAGCAGAAGAGAACTTCCTCATAGCCGCCATCATCCGGCAAACCAATGTAAAAGAGAAGGACCCTTTTGAAGTGCTGCAGGAACAACTGCAAGCAGCTCAAGCCCAACGCCAACTCTTAATTACGGCCCAAGAGCGCACATTGGTCAACGGTTTGCCTGCTTATCAGACTCAGGGAGAGGGTTATTCCAACAGAGGCAAATTAAACTTTTGGTTGACAGCGCTGCAATCGGATCCCCAAACTCTATATTACATAGGAGCTCTTTCCATGAATAATACACCGGAACTGGCCCAACAGGCTTTGGATATGGAAAATAGTTTCCATATGATTACACAATAAACCATACTTCTACAGCTATATGGACTTGCATTAAATTTTGCAAGTCCATATTTATTTATATTATTTTATAAATATTTTTTATTTTTATTATATTAATTAAAATTATACTTATTTTAAAAAATACTTATTTTTTAAAAATATTTTATTTTAATATTATTTTTACATATCTCAATTTTATTTAAAAACCATCTAATTAACAAATTATTTTAAATTTTAAAAATATTTATAATTCAAATATTTTTTATTTTATATTTAATTTTATGACCTTATTTATAATAAATTAAACTAAAAAAAAGAAATCTTATATATTTCCCCGATCATATCTTATAATATAATTAATTTATATTATATATAAATGATTCTGCCCTATGATTTTCCCAAAAACGGCCTTATTTTCCATTTTGTGACCAAGAGGGGCGTCCTAATACCCCTTTTTTGCCAAACTAACTACTTTTAAGGGTGTAAAAAAGAATAAAAATTTACTATGATAACTACATACGGAGGTATTGTATGATAGGAATTTCATTAATCTTTATATTTGTTATTTTACTGGCAATACCCGGGTTTTATATCATTACTCGGGCACTGTTCCCCAAAAGCAGTAAGAAATCGGCCCGTATTATTTCATATGTGCTGACTGTTGTACTGGCTGCTATTTTGGCTGCTGTCATGTTTACTAATTTATAGCAATTATGTTATAATGAAGTGGAAGTAACTATAAAAATTTAATCTGTTTTTGGAACCGTTTAAGAAACGGAGAGCTTTTATAAAAGCATCATTGAGGTCCAAAAACAGCCGATTTAGGTGCAAAGTAAATGGACTAATTACCCAGTTATTTTGTACCGAACGTTTACCGCTATGCGGTAAACTACGGCTGTTATATATTGGGTCACCTCAATGAGCTCAAATATAGCAGCCGTTTTTTGCGTGAGTTCATGACAGAGTATTTCAAAGGAGAAATGTATGAATAAACAAGCATTCACACTCATAGAGCTTTTAGTCGTTGTGTTAATTATAGGGATACTGGCGGCAGTGGCTTTGCCTCAATATCAAAAAGCCGTACGTAAAAGTCAACTTGTACAAGGGCTTGTATTTGCTAAGGCAGTACATGAAGCACAAGAAGTTTATTTTCTGGCAAATGGCAAATTTGCAACCTCCCAAGAAGAACTGGATCTACAAATTACTTGTCCTGAAAAACTAAGTTGTTCCATAACTGCGCAGAAAACAGACATTAACATTTCAAGCAAAGGTGGTTATCAGCTCTTAGATATTATTTACCTTAATGATACATTTTATTCTGAAGATAAGAAATGGTCAAAGGCCCTTTATTGTTGGGCTGCTACAAGGGACCCACAGGCTGTCGAAATATGCAAGAGTATGGGAACTTTGCTCTCAGAAAGCGACATAGAAGTGCGATACAGACTAAATTAAAGACATTACCATCCCATCAAATACGGCGGGATGAGCAGTAACATAGAAAGCACCGCTAAAATGATTTGCAGTTTGATATTCCACCGCGCCCATTTAAGCCAGGGAATGCCTGCCATCCCCAAGGCGGCCATGGTAACCGGCGCGGTAGGGATAATGGCATTGGTCCATCCTTCGCCAAACTGATAGGCCAAAATGGACAACTGCGGGCTAATATGCATCAGGTCAGACAGCGGGATCATGACCGGCATGGTCAGTACTGCCTGTCCGGAACCCGACGCAATAAAAAAGTTTAAAAAGCTGTGTGCCACAAACATCCCCTCTACGGCGGCCAGCGGATGCAGGTGTCCGATCATCGTGGCAATGCCGTGTAATACAGTATCTAAAATCCGACCATCTGAAGCCACCACCACAATCGCACGTGCCAGTGCCAGCATAACAGCCACGCTGACCATACTGCGTGCCCCGTCTATAATGGCATCCGTGGTTTGATTCAAAGACAACCGGGCAATCAGGGCACATAAAAGTCCTACGCCCAAAAACAGGCCAGAGATTTCTACAATATACCATTCATATACGGCTACCCCAATAACAAGCCCGATCATTCCCAGGGCAAACACAATACTGATAATAATATGAGATCGTTTAAACTGCGGTTTTTGCACAACGGTTAAATCCAGGTTTTTACGACGTTCCTGATCTATGTCATAAGTAATACTTTGCCTGGGATTTTTTCGGATTTTTTCGCCGTACCACGTCACAAAGGCAATAATTACCACCGTACAAATAAACCAAACGAGTAAACGATACCCCAGTCCCGAATAAAGCGGCAACTGGGCAATTCCCTGGGAAATCCCCACGGTAAACGGGTTCATAAAGGCCGCACAAAAACCGGCCCAAGCCCCTAAAAACGGGATACTTACCCCCACTACGCTATCGTATCCAAGCGACAGTGCAAGCGGGATAAACAGCGGGATAAAGATGAGGGTTTCTTCTTCCATGCCAAACACAGCTCCACCCATGGAAAACAACACCATACTAGCCGGAATAAACCATTTTTTAAGTTTTTCCCGTCGGGAAAACAAATAGCTGGTCCCCATAATAACGGCATTGACAGTTCCCGTTCGTTCCAAAATAGTAAAAATGGCACCCGTAATAAAAATAAATACAATAATATCGGCGCAGTCCTTAAATCCTTTCGCCGGTGCCGTCAGCACCGCAGCGATACCTTGCGGCGAAGATTCAACAGCGTGATAAGAACCGGCTACCGTATAGGTGCGCCCGTCACGATCTTGTGTATCGTATTGGCCGGCAGGCAACAGCCACGTAAGTCCTGCCACAACCAACATAATTGAAAAAATCAATCCGTAAATATTGAGTGAAAATGTTTTCTTCATATGTATATTATACTAAACCTGTTGTATGCTATAATATAACTACCCCCTTGATTTTTACAACAAATCACTTATACTATTAGTACGCTAGGCAGAATTAGCAATGTCTTTTGGCCCGTTCGGGCGACAAAAGAACTGTAGGTGATGTTAGTGGCGCGCGCTGTGCGAGCGCTTGGTAGGATTGTCTGCAGAATATGAGCGAAAGGGCGCTTCGGTGGTACGTTTGGTTGGAGTACCGTTTCACGAGCCCGGTGCCTTACACTTGCGGGTGTGGGGAGTTCCCCGGGAGATGGAGTCGGCAACCGCCGTTATTATCAGGTAGCCAGATTCGCTTAACTGCTCAAGCGTTTACTTATGGAAAAAGCGATTAGTTAAAACCCTCGTATGAATAATGCGGGGGTTTTTACTTTAACACTAAACAGCTATTTAAATAATGTATTGCAAACAAACTGCCCCAAAGCCGATCCGTTTTCCACTTTGCAACGACGTAAATTATCTGAAGCTTGGGCATAGGCACCATGTGCCCAATCAAAGGCCAGTGTAAAATCACGCGATGCAGCACATTCAAACCAGTTTGAATTTTTTCCAGAACAATAAGAGGCAGTTGTTTCATTACCAGCCAGATCAATGATAAAATCATTTCCGCATGTCCAATATTTGCCTGCTTCCCACTTGCTACTGACATACAAATCACTACATTCGGCAGGCACACTAATATCCAACTCACCTGCATCTAACGTATAGCTACCATTTGTTAGATAGTAAACCTCTTCGGCTTTTGTTAGACTTTGCAATATTGGTAAAATGGCACTCACACGAGAACGAACTACCGCTTTTTGATATTGCGGTACGGCTACTGCTGCTAAAATGCCTATAATGAGTACAACGACTAAAAGCTCTATAAGCGTAAATGCTTGTTTAGTTTGAACCATAATTCTCTCCTTATTTATTCTTCTTTATACAGAGAGAATATCAAAAAAAAAAAACAATGCAAGCGAAACCTAGTGCGCGTAGAGTAGCTATAACGTATTATTTCAATTGCAAATATAGTTTAGAATTATATCAAAAAGCATCCACCAACCTTTATATAGTTCCCCGTAATAACTATTATGATTAAAATATGATTATCTTATGATTATTTGATGATTACATCAACTATAAAATGGAACTCTATATTCCTTTTTTGCGAAACAGTTCCGTCACTCGATCAAAAATACCGTTACACCAGGCAATGGTAAGTCCGTAATTAGACACGGCGACACCGGCCTCTTTGAGGATTTCCAGTCGACGTAAAATCTGCGTACGTGTCACCATACACCCGCCACATTGGATGGCTAACTTGTATTCTTTTACGTCGGCAGGTAATGGATCTAAATTGTTAATCGTAGTAAAAAATAATTTTTTACCTGTAAAAGTTTGTAACCAATTAGGGATTTTGACACGTCCGATATCGTCACATTTATTTACACTGTGCGAGCAGGATTCCAAGACTAAAATTTTATCCCCGTCTTTCAATCGGTTAATTACCGGGGTTCCCTGTAAAAATGCCTCAAAATCACCCTTTAACCGTGAAAACAATATACTAAAACTGGTTAGTAAAATATGCGGCGAAACCACACTACTCACATATTTAAATGCCTGTGAATCCGTTACTACCAGTTTAGGCGTATGGTTTTGTAAATAGTTACGCAGTTCCGTGTCCTTTACACAAACAGCCGTAGCCCCGATATCCAAGAGGTTGCGAATGGTCTGTACCTGTGGCAAAATCAGCCGCCCCTGCGGAGCTGATCCGTCAATGGGGATCACTAATACCACTTCATCACCTGCTTGTACGTAATCATCCAAGATAACATCTTGCGCATACGAGCTTTTGGGCAAATGCTGTGCAATGGACTTTAACAAGAGTTCTGTGTTTGGCTTTTTACATGTAAAAGGGATTACATCCACGCCTTGGATTTCGACATTGGTGGTAGGCAAATCGGTTTTATTTTGCACCAAAAAAAACGGTACTTTACGTGCTTTACACGTGGTCATTAACGTTTGGTCATATTCATCAAAATTACCGGCAAAAACTAATACGGCCAAATCAACCTGATCCAAGGCATCATTGGTGCGGCTGACACGTTTTTCTCCCAGCTCGCTTAAATCATCCACACCGGCCGTGTCAATCAGCTCCACTGGTCCGATTCCGATGAGCTCAATCACTTTTTTTACCGGATCCGTAGTCGTACCGGGTGTGTCTGCCACCAAGGACACTTGTTGGCCTGTAAGGGCATTAACGAGGGAACTTTTGCCCACGTTCATTTTACCGAAAAATCCAATGCGGGGTTTATTTACTTGTACCATAAAAAAATTATAGCAAAAAGTATGACTAAAACATCCAACAGAAATTATGTTATAATGAAAAGGTAGTTATTACAATTCATCTGTTTTTGGACCGTAAACACGGAGCGTTGGATTTCCAACAGCTAACCACCAAGAACAGCTGCTTTAGGTACAAAATAACGGACCTTCGAAACCCGTATATTTTGTACTGAATGTTTATCGCATTGCGATAAACTACGGCTGTTATTTTTTGGTCGCTTGGTTAGCTGGCTTAGAAATAATAGCCGTTTTGTTATACTTCCATAACAGATATCAACAAGGAGATACTTATGAAATATAACAAAGTAGGATTCACGCTCATTGAGCTTCTGGTCGTCGTGCTCATAATAGGAATTTTGGCAGCTGTAGCTTTGCCACAATATAAAGTGGCAGTTACTAAGGCACGTGTAGGAACCATGTTATCGCTTGCAAAAAGTGTTGCTAATGCTCAAGAAGTGTACTATCTTGGCAATGGCTCATATACGACCGATCTAACTACCCTAGATATAGATATGCCCGCTGAATGTTCTGTTTTGAAAACATACGTTCTACGATGTGCAACAGATTTTAATTTGGTTATGGATAGTTGGGGTTCCGTTAATATCAACTATTGTCCGAATTATGCATCAGATGAACTCAATTGTCAAAATAACCGTGAAATCCACATCCCCTTTCGTTTACAACATTGGACTCATGGTGGTACATTGACTTGTAAGGCATACGATCATTCCAAAGTGGGCAAGGCGGTATGTGCTAGTTTGGGATTGAATTAAAATTTGGTTTTTCTCTTCCTGTTTTTTCGGCCATAATTAGGTATAATACTTGTATATACCTAAAAGGGGACTGTATGACCAATTTTGAGACTTACCAAAAAGAGCGTGCCAAGCTCGTTGAAAAAAATCTGGCAAAATATATTTCCAAAATCAAAAATTCTCCCAAGATTTTAACCGACGCCATGAACTATTCCTTGCAGGCGGGCGGCAAACGGGTTCGCCCTATCCTGCTCATGTCTACCGCCGAAGCTTTTGGCAAAAAAGCTGCCGATGTGCTCCCGGCAGCCTGCGCCGTGGAAATGCTCCATACGTATTCTTTAATCCATGATGACTTGCCCTGTATGGACAACGATGATTTGCGCCGTGGCAAACCCACTAATCACAAAGTATTCGGCGAAGATCTAGCTTTACTTGCCGGAGATGCATTGCTTACCTATGTGTTTGAAGTATTTGCCCAAAACGGCAAGGTCAAATCCATCGGTGCCGAAAACACCCTCAGTGCGCTTTTAAACTTTGCCAACTGCGCCGGTGCTTCCGGCATGGTGGGCGGGCAAACGGCAGACGTATATGCCGAGGGAATGGGTGCTGACGATGCAACTAGTATCCGCGCTGACAAACTGCGCAAAAGCTCTAAACCCCTAGCTGACAAGTCGCTTCGTTACTTTATGCTCCCCCCCACTGCAGCCGAAACCACCCCGCAGGCCATTTTAAAATATATTCACGCCAATAAAACCGGTGCTTTAATACGCGGCAGCGTGGAAACCGGCGCTTTACTGGCCGGTGCCAAAGGTTCTGATTTAAAACATATTAAGACGTACGCCAACTGTATCGGACTTGTGTTCCAAATCGTTGACGATATTTTAGATGTAACATCTACGGCCAAACAACTCGGCAAATCCAACAGTGACACTGAAAACGGCAAACTGACCTTTGTCAGTCTGTTTGGACTAGAAGGAAGCCGCAAACATGCGCAACTGCTCATTGCCAATGCCCAAAAAGCGCTAAACAAACTTAAAAACGTTAAGAAAAAACAACTTTGGCCCCTCTACGAAATGGCCGAGTTCTTCAAAACGAGAACCTATTAAGGAGTGCGTATGAAAGTACTGCCCAGTATCCACAGTCCTCAAGATTTACGGCTGATTAAAAAAGAACATTTACCCACTTTATGTCAGGAACTGCGTGACGTGATCATCCAAACTGCCAGTAAAAACGGCGGCCATTTGGGTTCAAGTCTGGGAGCCGTGGAAATCATTACCGCACTTCACTATGTGTATAATACTCCTGACGATCAAATCATATTTGATACCGGACATCAAGCATACGCCCACAAACTGTTGACCGGACGACAGGAAGAGTTTGCCTCCATCCGCACCAAAGGTGGTCTAAGCGGGTTCCCCAAGCGCAGTGAAAGCAAGTATGACAGCTTTGGCGCAGGACATGCTTCCACAGCCGTTTCGGCGGCACTAGGACTGGCCATTGCACGCGATCAACAAAAACAAAACCACCGGGTAATTGCCGTAGTGGGTGACGGTTGTTTAACGGGCGGGATGGCCTATGAGGCCATGCAAAATGCCGGCTTGTTGCGTACAGACATGCTTGTTATCTTAAACGACAACCAAATGTTTATTTCCCAGAGGGTGGGTGCGTTGGGTACGGCACTGACCAAATTATTAACGGCCAAGTATGTACAACTGGCCGAAGAAAAAGCTTCAAATTTCTTAAAACGGTTTGACGAACTGGGCAATAACGCCGCCAAGCTAGCTAAGCGCGCCCGTTCTATTTTATTCCCGGGAACCCTGTTTGAAGAAATGGGATTTCGCTATTTTGGTCCGGTAGACGGCAACGATATCAACGCTCTGCTTGAAGTACTGGAAACCCTCAAAACGGTCAAAGGTCCTGTCATGTTGCACGTAGTTACCAAAAAAGGCAAAGGCTACGAACCGGCGGAAAAGAACCCGACCAAGTTCCACGGCGTAGGTATTTTTGATGTGGAAACCGGTGACAGTTTGGGTAAATCTGGGACCGTTACATTCACCAAAGCGTTTTCACAGGCATTAGTTAAACTGGCCGAACAGGATGACAAAATCTGCGCCATCACAGCGGCCATGCCGGAAGGTACGGGACTGGACGCATTTCGCGATAAATTCCCGGCCCGCTATTTTGATGTGGGTATTGCCGAAGAGCATGCGGCCACCTTTGCGGCCGGACTGGCGGCTGGCGGCTCCAAACCGGTAGTAGCGTTATATTCTACGTTTGCACAACGCTGCTACGATCAAATTTTACACGATATCTGTTTGCAAAAGCTGCCCGTGGTATTTGCTCTGGACCGTGCCGGACTGGTAGGAGAAGACGGCCCCACGCACCACGGCGTATTTGACATTAGTTTTTTACGCAGTATCCCCAACCTGATCATGGCAGCTCCTGCCGACGAAAACGAGCTGCAGCATTTGTTAAAGACAGCCGTTTCCTCGCAGGCCCCCTTTGTACTTCGTTATCCGCGCGGAGCAGGCTTTGGAATACCTTTGGATAAAGAGCTCAAGGTGCTGGACATTGGTAAAGGCTCTTGGATGACTAAGGGCAAAGACCTGACAATTTTAGCGATTGGTAACCGTGTTTACCCGGCCTTAAAAGCGGCTGAACAACTGCGTGAAAAAGGCGTAGACGCCGGTGTTATTAATATGCGTTTTATTAAACCGTTAGACACCGCGCTTATTGATGAAGCGCTTAAACGTACCAGCAAACTTGTTACCGTAGAAGATAATATGCTGGCCGGTGGATTTGGATCAGCGGTGGCTGAGTATTTAGTCGATCATCACAAAAACGCACACCTGCTGCGTTTGGGAATCGGCGATGAATTTGTCCAACACGGCAAATCAGCACTGCTCTATGACCAGGTTGGTATCAGTCAGAGTGCCATCGTGAAACATATTTTGCAATGGAAAATTAAGTGAGGTACTTATGAAAAAAATAAACCCTGCTAAACAACATCCGACTTCGTATATCAAAGCATATGAAGACATCCCGCTTTTAAAACACGCCGACTTACGTCCCGTGCGTATGGAACTGGAAACCCTTAAACCGGAAATTTATTTCCGTAAGAACGGTGTAACGGAAACCATTATTTGTTTTGGAAGTGCCCGTATCCCGCAACCCAAAGCAGCCAAAGCGCAACTGGCTGCTGCTCAGAAACTACTTGCCAAAAAACCTAAAGATAAAAAACTGCAAGAGCAGGTTCAAATTGCCCAGGGGCATCTCAAACTGAGTAAATATTACGACGAAGCTCGTGAATTTGCCAAACTGGTCGTCAAACGGGAAGGGAAACGGTTTTCCATTGTAACCGGTGGCGGCCCGGGCATTATGGAAGCGGCCAACCGCGGTGCCTTTGAAAACGGCGGACGCAGTATCGGGCTTAATATTACCCTGCCACATGAACAGGAACCCAATCCTTATATCAGCAAAAACCTGGCGTTTTTGTTCCACTACTTTGCTATCCGCAAAATCCATTTCGTCATGCGCGCAAAGGCGTGTGTAGTGTTCCCCGGCGGATTTGGAACGTTTGATGAGCTCTTTGAGATTTTAACACTCATTCAAACCGGCAAAAAGAGTCATATCCCCGTCATACTGGTCGGAAAAGAGTTTTGGAGTCAGGTCATTAATGTTAAGGCCCTGGCCTCTTTTGGAATGATTTCCCCGAAAGATACGGATCTGTGCCCTATCGTAGAAACCGCTCAAGAAGCCTGGGATATTATTGCCAAATATTATAAACTCAAAAAATAAGAATAAATTCGTCTCAACAGAAAATACCCTCCGAAACGTATAATGCTTCGGAGGATATTTTTTTAGATTAAAGCTTATTCTGATAATTCCAAAGTCACACCCCAACGAGCACATTGCGTAATAGCAGGAGATCTTCCCAATCCTGTACCCTGTGTAGCCCAATATTGGCACATCATTTTCTGATATTCCGGACATTGCTCTTGCGTGGCCAAATGGGCAGAATTCTGTCCTTTGTACAAAATGGCTGCCAAGTTCCATGCACTCGCTCCTTTTTGAAGTTGAAATTGGGAATGGCATGCCTTAGTTCCATCTTTATATTTACCGTCTGCATAATACAGCGTCGATACAGAAGCAGCAGTAGTAGATATAAAAGAAGATGCGTATATATCCCCAACAATGTCAGAACACTGCGTTTTTAGACTTGAAAATGCTATATCCAAAGATGCTAAAGGATAGTTAGCACATTCCCCTGTAGCATTACCGGTAAAATATATTTTACCCGTTGTTGGCCAATCATTTGCCAATAGCCACACATTAATACCTTTCTTATAGGCATTGAATACCGTTAATTCTTGTGTAACCTGAGCCTTGGTAACAGCTTTTTGGTATTGTGGCAAGGCCACCGCTGCTAAAATGCCTATAATGAGCACAACTACTAAAAGCTCGATAAGCGTAAATGCTTGCTTCTGTTGAACCATAATTCTCTCCTTATATATTTTTTTACTTATAAAGAGAGAATATCAAAAAAAAAAAACAATGCAAGTGCTCGTCGGTAGGATGTAAATATTGCTTGTGAAATTATAAGATTAAATAAACATGCCCGGGTTTTTCAGTTTATAGTGTATAGTTTATTTATAACAAACTATGCACTATGAATAAAAAAGAAATAATATAATGCAAAAAAGACTGGTAAAAAACCAGTCTTTTTGCTAGACTATAAGTACAATTTATTCTGTTTTTGGAACCGTGAAGAACGGTCCGTTGCAGTAGCAACAGCTAGAGCCCAAAAACAGCCTTTTTAGACACAAAGCAAAGGACTTTCGAAACCCTCTGTTCTGTGTCCAATGTTTCTCGTTTATACGGGGAACTACGGCTGTTATGTCCAGGGGGCTCTAGCTACCTAAGCATAGCAGCCGTTTGATTTGGTTCCATAACAGGTAATTGAAACAAAAGTAGAGGAATAAGTTATGAAATCAAACATACAAGCATTCACACTCATTGAGCTTCTCGTTGTTGTATTGGTTATAGGCATCTTGGCAGCTGTAGCAGTACCCCAGTATCAAAAGGCGGTATTAAAAAGTCAAATGACCCAAGCCTTTATTACCGGCAAAGCTTTTTTAGAAGCACAGGATCTTTATTTCCTAGCAAACGGAGCCTATGCGAGCAGTTGGAATGATTTGGACTTACAATTTGAGGTCCCCTCCGGTTGGAGCAAATCATTATTCTCTGACGGACATCTGTATTTACGTTATCTCAAAGGAGGTATTGATTGGGATTTTTATCCTTCATCACATTATGTATATTGTTTAGTGGAAAAAAGCCATGCTAATGTAACGATAGCTCGTAGTACCTGTGAAAATCTTCTTCCACAGGCGAAGGACAAATCTACCAGCAATCGACATGCATTTGAAATCAAACTCTACTAAACCCAAAAAAGGGTTGTGAATACATAATATATTCACAACCCGAAAATCGGCAAGCTATTCTCAGATCTCAGGTATAACTTTCCAAGTAGGTATGCAGTTTCTCGGCACGAGCCTGTTTGACGCCGGAGTCATATAATTCTTCGGCTTCTTCCGTACGCCCCAGAGCATAGAATACTTGCGCCAATGAAAGCTTAGTTAAAATCTGTCCGCGTTTTTCATCGGAATTATCAAATAATTCCCGTGCTTCCTCTAGGTCCTTTAAGGCTAGTGCCAACTTATTTTTACGCTTAAGCACATCGGCACGTCCCCATTTGACAAACCCCAAATCCACCTTATCACCGATTTGGGAATATAATTTATCAGCTGTGTTATAGCGACGCAACGCCTCATCGTATTTACCCTGCTGACGCAGTCCGTTGGCCATACCGCAGTTGGTATAAGCCTTACCAAACACATCCTGGGAATTCTTAAAAATCTTATCGGCTAATTGGTAATTTTTCACGCAGTCATCAATCTTCCCGCAGATGCGGCTAATGCCGGCCAGTCCGCAATATCCGTACGCCTCGTTAATTTTATCGTGCACTTTTTTGGCCAGTGCAATGGATTTTTTAAACTGGGCAATGCCCTCGGCAAATTCACCTTTCAGGCGGAAAATCCCCCCCTTGGCCCAATGGATAAAGCTTTGACCGGCCATGTCTTTGCGCTGCACGTAAGCAGCAAGTACGGCGTCCAAGAGTTCCAAAGACTCATCCAGCTTGCCCCAGGCGCGAAGCGACATACCCATTTCCTGCATAGCGCGGATTTCATAATCGTCATATTCCAGTTCCTTGGACATTTCAAGAGTTTCCAACGCAAGTTCATAGGCAAGGGCTGCATGCCCGAGTGTGCGGTAGCAGGCAGACATCGCCAGTAAAATATCCATGCGCTCTTCTGCCACGTCGGAAATATTTAGTCCTTTGGCATAGGTTTTCAAGGCTGTTTCAAAGGCACCCAACTGGCGGTGTGATTCCCCCTCCAAAAAGAAAAGCTGCGCATCTTTTTTGCGTGCTTTTTTAAGCTCCTCCAGTGCATGCACCGGTTCATTCATTTCCAACTGCTCAAATACATAGTCAATATCAAAGGCCATACACACCTCCTATATTTTTAAAATCTTTTTTATTTCTGCCAAGGTAGCCGGCAAATCATACGGCTTGGGGATAAAATAATCGGCCCCGGCCTCTGTCGCCCGCTCGCGCGACTCAGGGTCTGTCAACGTAGACATAATCACAATCGGGATCCGCCACGTGGCGTTATCGGTTTTGAGAAGTTTACACACCTCAAACCCGCTTAGTTTGGGCAGCATCAAATCCAGTAAAATCAAATCGGGTTTTTGTTGTTTGGCCAAGGCTACGCCCAATACACCGTTTTGGGCCCAGTGCGCTTCAATGCCCTCTACCTGCAGGGCTCCGACCAGTGCCGTTCCCAATACTTTGGAATCTTCTATTAAAACGATTTTTTTCATAGCGGTTGTGTTTGCGTCTTATACACGGGGATTGCTTTAACGTATTCGCGTGCGTTTTGCAAAATACCGTTTACTTCCTCTTCTTCCAGCTGACGCACGACTTTAGCCGGTACCCCCATAACAAGCGAACCTGCCGGGATACTTTTACCGGCCGGCACCACAGCTCCGGCACCGATAATACAATTGGAACCGATTTCACTTTCCATGACCACAGCGTTCATGCCGATAATTACATTATCGCCGATTTTACTGCCGTGAACCACGGCTCCGTGCCCCACACTGACTCCAGCACCGATTTGGCACGGTGCGCCGTAATTGACATGCACACACGCGTTATCCTGAATATTTGAGTTATCCCCCACGGTAATGGCCGCGATGTCACCGCGCAGTACCGCGCACGGGAACACAGAAACATTTTCTCCCAGGGTTACCTGTCCGATCACGGACGCTGTTTGATGGATAAAACAGCTCTTGCTCAGGTTGGGAATAAAGTGAGCCAGTTTTTCAATCATGCAGATACTCCTTTGCGCTTGCGTTTGGGTTCGGCAGCCGGTGAAGATAACTGAAGTCCCCAATAAATAAAAATACTGATAATCCCGGGGATCACATAATAGACAACCCGGTAAATAAGTGTCGCCATCAGTGCGGCGTCCCAGTCAATCCCCATTTGGCTAAACACTGCCGTCATGGCAAGTTCCATAGCCCCCAGTCCGCTGGGCAGGATGGGAATAAGCGTAGTCACCATCCCCACGGCAAATCCGGCTACCAATACACCCGCTGAAATATATACGCCTACGGCCCGGAAAGCGAAATACAATACCATAATGGTAAAAAACCAATCGGCGCATACATAGATAATGGTGCTGGTCAGTTTACGTTTTTTCTTATGGATCAGATCAATCCCCTCATCCAGTTGCGCCATAAAATCATCATAACTTCCCTTACGAATCAGGGCCCGAAACCCGTGAAATAAAATCTTATTAAGCAGCCGAAATGCCTTACGCAACCATTTAGAGCGCCACTCATCGTTAAATAAAAACGCCGTGATGATTACGCAGACCACACACATCCCGGCAATCAGCGCGAAGTTTTCTGCAAGCTGCAACGTCGTTGCTGACGAGTTAAATAACATCAAAATAGAACCCTGTAAAATAATAACCGCCAGCACAAAGTATAACAGCACCGTAATTACAATACTGGCGGTTACGCACATTCCAAACGGAATACGTCGCCGGTTGAGTAAATGGGCTCGCAAGGCAAACCCGCTGGCTCCCAAGGAAGATACTAAGTAGTTCACGGTGGTGGAAACCAGTGCAATGCCCACGGCCGCACTTTTGCTAATGCGCTTGCCCATGATGCGAAGCATCTCATAGAGGCTCATGCCCATGGCAATGTAAATAAGAGCGGAAGATAATAAAGATAAAAATAAATATTTGGTCCGTACACCCTGCCAAATCTTGATAAAACTGTCCTTGGCATGGTAAATCATCACGGCCAAAATGCCAAGCGACAGGATCATTCCCAGGGTATAGAGGAGGTATTTAAGCGATTTTTTCACGCAACATTCTCCAAGAGTAAGTTAAATAAATTATATAATATTTAAAAGCGTCACAACGCAGACTTTATCACAGGAACACCTATATGAAAAGCATTAAAGTAATCGGCGCCAAAGGCCACAATTTAAAAAATATTTCCGTTGAAATCCCCAAAGATAAAATGGTTGTGGTAACCGGCCTGTCCGGCTCGGGGAAAAGTTCACTGGCATTTGACACGATTTACGCCGAGGGACAACGCCGCTACGTGGAAAGCATGTCCGCGTATGCGCGTCAGTTTTTGGAACTGATGGAAAAGCCCGATGTGGAACATATTGAGGGACTTTCTCCGGCGATTTCCATTGAACAGCGAAACCCGTCCAAAAACCCGCGCTCTACCGTAGCCACCGTAACGGAAATCTATGACTATTTACGTCTGCTGTTTGCACGCATCGGACAGCGTTATTGTCCTCAATGCGGGCGCCCCGTACAAGCGTGGAGTGTGCAGGGTATTGCACAGGACATTTTAACCAAATTTAACGAACGCACCGTATACATCCTGGCCCCCGTTATCCGCGGAAGACAGGGAACTTATGAAGAACTGTTTAAAAAATTTAAAAAAGAGGGATATGTCAAAGCCCGCGTAAACGGGACCGTGATTAACCTAGACAGCATCCCCGTACTTGAACGCTACAAAAAACACACCATTGAACTGGTTACTGATGAGATATTCGTCGAAGAATTTGATCGGGAACGGCTCGTGGAAAGCCTGGAAAATGCGCTGCGCTATGCCAAAGGGCTTGTGCACATTATTGAAACCGAAGGCAAAACACCCAAAGAGTTTACCTATAGTGAGGCCAACGCCTGCGCGCACTGCGGAATCGGATTTAGTGAACTTGAACCGCGGTTGTTCTCGTTTAACTCCCCTTACGGCGCATGCCCCGAATGTAACGGACTGGGTGTTAAAATTGAAGTGGACGAAGCGTTGGTGGTTCCCAATCCTACCCTGTCCATTAACGAGGGTGCTATTGATGCCTGGCAAAACCCCGTCACCACCCGTACCCACCGCTGGAAAAGTTCCTGGAGCGGCTACTACTATGATATTTTAAAACAGGTATGTCGGCAAAACCATATCAGCATGACTACGCCGTGGAACAAACTGCCCAAAGAACAACGCGATTTACTTTTGTACGGAACCGGCGGAGCCACGTATACGTCAATTATTTCCGGGGGAGAACAGGAATTTGAAGGCGTGATCACAAACTTAAAAAGACGTGTGGCTGAGAGTGAGAGCGATTTTGTCAAAGAAGAAGTCACACAGCGTTTTATGCGCGAGGTAGAGTGTTCTGTCTGTCAGGGAAAACGCCTCAAACCCGAGGCCCTGGCTGTTAAAATTAATGATAAAAACATTTATGAAATTACGGCCATGCAGGTATCTGCCGCCAAAGAATTTTTTGCCAATTTACGGCTAACTGATAAAGAAAAGATTATCGCCAAAGATGTCCTCAAAGAAATCAATGCGCGTTTAAATTTCTTAAACAGCGTGGGACTTTCTTACCTGACGCTCAACCGCAAAAGCCAAACACTTTCCGGCGGAGAGGCACAGCGTATCCATCTGGCCACCCAAATCGGGTCCGGTTTGACGGGCGTTCTCTATGTACTGGACGAACCCACTATCGGACTGCATTCCCGCGATAATGACCGCCTGATTGAAACCCTCAAAAACCTGCGAGATTTGGATAATACGCTCATTATTGTGGAGCATGATAAAGATACCATCCTGGCTTCTGATTATGTGGTGGAACTCGGTCCCGCGGCCGGTGAAAACGGCGGACAGATTGTTGCCAGTGAACCTACGAAAGATTTTTTGAAAGACAAAAAATCACTGACGGCCTCGTACCTTAACGGACGTCGTATGATTTTACCGCGTGCTGAACTTCGTAAGGGCAACGGCAAATACCTGACCATACACGGAGCCCGCCAATTTAACCTCAAAAATATTGACGTCAGGATCCCGCTGGGCAAACTGGTCTGTGTAACCGGTGTCTCCGGATCCGGTAAGAGTACACTTATCCACAACATCTTATATAAGGCCTTGGCACGCAAGTTTTACGGGGCCAAAGACGTACCCGGCGAACACGAAATTATCAAAGGACTCGATAACATTGATAAAGTCATTATTGTCGATCAAAGTCCGATCGGCAAAACCCCGCGCAGCAACCCGGCCACCTATACGGGTGTGTTTTCCCATATCAGGGATCTGTTTGCCGAAATGCCCGAGGCTAAACGTCGCGGCTATAAACCGGGACGGTTCTCATTTAACGTCAAAGGCGGACGTTGTGAAAAATGTCAGGGAGACGGTATTTTAAAAATCCAAATGCAGTTCTTGCCGGATATTTATGTCAAGTGCGAAGAATGCAACGGAAACCGATTTAATGAAGACACCCTGGAAGTAAAATTTAAAGGCAAAAATATTGCCGAGGTATTGGATTTAAGTGTCTCTCAGGCGTTAGAGTTTTTCAGTGCCATCCCCAAAATCAAACGCTACCTGCAAACTTTAAACGATGTGGGACTGGGATACATTAAGCTCGGACAGGCGGCTACCACGCTCTCCGGCGGCGAAGCACAACGTGTAAAACTCGCCGATGAGCTTTCCCGCAAAGGAACAGGAAACACCCTGTATATTTTGGACGAACCCACCACGGGACTTCACTTTGCCGATATTGATAAGCTCTTACATGTACTGCACGGACTGGCTGATAAGGGCAATACCGTGCTGATTATTGAACACAACTTGGACGTCATTAAAACGGCTGATTGGCTCATTGACTTAGGGCCGGAAGGCGGCGATAAAGGCGGCAACATTGTCTGCGAGGGTACCCCGCGCGAAGTCGCTGTCTGTAAAGGGTCTTATACAGGCAAATACCTAAAACCAGAGCTGGACGCAGTAGATGCGTATTTAAAAGAAAATCCGCAAGAACAGTTGCACGGACCGGAAACCAAAGTGAAAAAAACAAAAATTTCCGTTACAAAAAAATAATTAATTTATATTATTTTTTCAGATTTTGGGATTAAAAGGTATGTTTACGACGGTAATCCAGTAAAATTCAGCCGTTTGTCCAAGATTTATTCGGTCATTTGACCAAAAATTACCGTTTTTTAGTAAACGGCTCATTTCTTTTGCTAAAATAATCATATGGCACTTTTACTTAACGATTTACCCATTTCAAGTTTTTCTTGCGGCCCGGGACAGGGACTTTTCTCCGTACGCACAGCGCCGCTATATAAAACCCTGTTTGAACGCAGCCACCGGGCTGCTGATATCTCATTTAACGGCCTTTATAAAGAAACCATCAATCATTTACGCACACTGCTTCAAATCCCGACTGACTATACGGTTTTGTTTTTCCCGGGCGGCGCCACGGCAGCCATGGACAGCGTAGTATGGAGTCTTACCAAGAACAGGATTTCCGGGACCGATATCGGGGCGTTTAGTCATTTATGGTGCGCTCAATTAGCCGGGCGTTTGGAGTCGTCCGTTTCCCGCCATTGGATCACGGCAGATACGCATTTTATTCCTCAAGGAATCCCGGATACCAAGTCCAGTTTAATCCTGCTTACCCCCAATGAAACTTCTACCGGCGTGCAGCTGCCCGATGATTATTTAATGGAAGTATGGAACACACGCGGACCCGACAGCTTGGTAGCCTGGGATGCTACGTCTTGTGCGGGCGGGCGCAAACTGCCGGCAAGTGCCTATGATATTTTAATTTTTGGCCTGCAAAAATGTTTCGGAACCGGCGGAGGCACGTGTGCCATGGTATTGAGTCCGCGCGCAGTAGCGCGCGCCCAAAACCCCATACGCCCGCTACCGTATTTTTTGGATTTAAAAAACGCACTGACGTACACGGATAAATTCCAAACGCTTAATACCCCCTCCACCATAAATATTTGGATGGCTAACGAAGCCTGCAAATACATGCTCGCTCACGGCGGTCTGGATGCCATGGACAAGTTATGCAGACAGCATGCCGATTATTTACTTCGTTGGACCCAAACGTCCCATTGGATTAAACCGCTGATTTCCCATGAAAAATACCGTTCATTTACCACCCTGACGATGGCGATTACCGACCCGCATATTACCGGTGAAAAAATTGCCGAAATGCTCTTACAAACGGGCAGCCCCAATCTGGCAGACGGTCTTAAAAAGTACCGCAGCGTGAAAGAAAATTCCCTGAGAATTGCATGTTTCCCGTTTGTGGATACAGAGGGTGTGGAACAATATCAAAAACTAACTAATGTATTGGATAGAATTGCACAACAACTAACTACACAGTGTAAATAGCCTTGTATGAACTAAATATATAATTGAATTTCTTGTGAAATATTGAAATAACTAACAAATAAATACTCTTAGCGCACAGAAAGTTATCCGAATTTATGTGTCTATGCAATAGACGTGTCACGCGGATCTTTATCAATATAGCCGAACCGTTCCAACAGGGACGTATTATTGCGCCAATCCGGCGATACCACTACGTTGAGTTCCACGCGGTATTTGCGGCCCAAAAATTCTTCAATACGCTTTTGGCTACGTTCGCGTAGCTTTTTGATCATACTGCCGCCTTTTCCGATAATAATAGGCTTTTGACTTTCGCGTTCTACGTGAATATTGGCACGGATAAAATTTTTAGGACCCAAATCTTCGGTAAATTTTTCTACTTCCACATAAGTACTGTAAGGGATTTCCTGTTGATAGAGCAGGAATATTTGCTCCCGGATAAACTCGGCTACGTAAAACCGCTCCCAACGATCTGTCCATTGGCCTTCCGGGAAATACGCCGGGCTGGTGGGCAGCACATTCACGACAGCGTTTTTTAGTGCTTCCAGGCCCGTTCCTTTGGCGGCGCAAACGGCGAATACCTGTTTAACCGGCAACTCTTTTTTGACCTGTTCTTCCAGAATTTTCAGGACAGATTTATCTTTGACCAAATCGATTTTATTTAGAACCAGGAAAATAGGACAAAACACTTTTTTCAGTTTGGCCACCAGTTTGGCATTAGCCGCATAATCGGCAGTAGCATCTAACATAAACAACACCACATCCGCCTCTTCCTGCACGGCACGGTCCACACAATCAGCCATGGTTTGCTGTAATTTATATTTGGGCGTTAAAAAACCGGGCGTATCTACAAATACGACCTGGTAGTTTTTCCCCTCGGCAATCGCCAAAATATTTTGGCGCGTGGTCTGAGGCTTATGTGTAACAGCCGATAACAGTCCGCCTGCTACTTGATTAAGTAGTGTAGACTTCCCTGCATTGGGCAGTCCGGCCAGTACGGCAAACCCGCTTTTAAAGTGTTTTTCGTCCATATTGTTATTATATATAATATAATGAAAATATGAAACGTATCTTTTTACTGCTTTGTTGGGCATTGCCGGCCACGGCCGGTCCGTTAGAAGAAGCGAACCTGATAGACATCCAAACCCTAAATAACTTACCCGTATTTGTCAGTCTTCGCTACGCAACCGATAACAATTTTACGGGGAAACAGATTTATTCTTCGGCTAAATGCTATTTGCACAAAGATGCCGTGGAAGGACTCCAAAAAGCAGTCAAACTGGCCATGCAACAAACGGAACCGTTTACGTTTTGTTTATGGGACTGTTATCGTCCGCAAGATGCACAACAAAAACTATGGGCAGCCAAGCCCAATCCCAATTATGTAGCCCCGCCGAAGAAAGGTTCCCGTCACAGCCGCGGCATGTCAATTGACTTATCTCCGTGTGATTTGAACGGTAACCCACTGCCCATGCCCACAGACTTTGACAATTTTACCAAGCGTGCGCACATGGATTATATGAATTTACCGGCTGATATCTTAAAACGACGTGAAGTCCTTAAACAAATCATGACAACTGTCGGGTTTACGTATACGAGAACTGAGTGGTGGCATTTTGACAAAAAAGGTTGGAAGAATAAGCCGCTACTCAATGTTGCTATCCAATGAACCTCTCCTTGCTCACGCAAGGAGTATCATTCTGTTCCAAAATCTCAGCTTCGCTTGATTTTGCCCAGTGCACAACTTATAAGAAAACTTCGTTTTCTTGCACTGGGACCGTCATTCATCCTTGTGCTTATGCACAAGGAATTCTGTGAGGCTGATAGTAAAGAGACTCATATGCAAAACATGAAAGCACGCAAAGTATATCCACTAGAGGGTCTTGTTATAGGGGTTCTATTTGCAGATGGTACATTCAAGAAATACGATTTAGAATCTCTTTGTGACAAGTGGCCTGTTTTTAAAACGTTATACCATAGGGCTTTGTTTGAAGACGCTCACATCGAGGCCGGAGGTCACGGAATTGTTTGGAATGAAGATGTAGATATAGCTACCGAAGAAGTATATATCAATGGTATAGAATGGAAAGATGCGCCGCGGGAAGATATACCTGTTGTGCGGTTGGTAGCTCAATTTAGAGAGCTGCGCAGAGCGGCTAAGGTTCGCTACTCTTCTTTAAGATGTGCTAAATATAGTCGCTTGTAGCCGCCAAGACTCGCTCAATTTATTGCCAAAATATATAGGAATAAGTTACGTCTAGCAATATTCGTCTGTTTCTTGTATAATATAACCATAGAAGGCGAGTTTCCAACCCATACAATAGTTAAAAATTTTCCCATTGACAAAGAGAACGATTTGTATTATACTATAAGTAATAATCACCCTTTATGGGTCGGGAACCTCGCGCAAGCGAGGTTTCCTCTTTTACAAGCATATGAAGAACAGAATTTTGGCTTTAATTGATGGTTTTAACTACTATCATAAAATAGATAGATATTTTCACTTATATAATGAACCTGTTAAATGGGTAGATTACCGTGCTCTTCTAAATAGTATTTTAACCGAAGAAGATGATGCAGCTAATGCGAAAATTACTTACTATTCGGCCATTTCTACCAATTCTAAGGAATCCACCATAAGAAAGCATTTAATTTTTATAGAAGCCTTAAAAACGGTCAATATCAATATTGTTTTAGGGAAATTTAAAAAGAAACAGATTCCGAAATGCCGCCCAATAGAAAAGTGTCAAAACTGTCATAATGTATCCTGTGGAACTTTGCATCGGCACGAGGAAAAAGAAACGGATGTAAATATTGCGGTAAAGTTAATAGAAGCAACTTTACTGGATGAATATGATAAATGCTTTTTATTTTCAGGAGATGGCGACTTTGTGTCTGTTGTCAAAAGAGCATTGGAATTAAGACCTCAGAAAAAGATAGTTATTGTGCCACCTCCGCCGCCAATACAGGGAAATTCTATTCTAGCCCAGGAATATAGATGTGCTGAATTAATTAAGGCATCCCGAAATCCTGCCTTCTTAGTAAATTTTGAAAGAATTAAGAAGTCTCAATTTCCCAATACAATTAAGCATAATTGGAAGATTGATTTCTCATTTAAAGATGATGCTAGAGTCAAACATAAATTAAATGAGGAATTTGATGTGATAACGAATCCCTGGGCAATATAAATTATTCTAATATTTTAATTTCATTTCCTTTAGCAAAAAACAAATTTGATTTTGGAGCAAATTATTTAAACAATTCAGAATATACACCAGATATCAGTAAATTAGATATTGATGTACTACTCCAAATTCCTCATCACTCAGTGACAATTACGGATCACATTATTATTCTTGGGGACATTGTACATTAGAAGTGCGACCACCTACACGATCAGCTGTTTATTGCGTATTGGAGGATGATAACGGTAACAACATATTAGGTTATTTAATCGAATTGCAGCACAGCAACGCGGCTGAAAAGGTAAAATGTTATGCGTATCCCACAGATAGAACCTCTTTACCTCACAGTATATGTAAAGCCGAGACCGGACAAAACACGCCAACTTCAAATGTAGTATATGTCTATCAATAAAGCTTCCCGATTAACAGCACCGCCCCTCCAAAATAAGGGGCGGTATATTCTGTCACAACTTATTTACTTCTTACATCTTAATTCTTCTGGTAACGGTTTCTTTCTTGAAACATTCAATCAGGTCGCCTTCCTGCACACCTTTGAACCCTTCAATCAAGATACCGCATTCATAACCTTTCTCGACCTCTTTGACGTCATCTTTGAAGCGTTTTAAGCCGCCGATCTTACCGCGGCCGACTTCTTCCCCGTTGCGTTTAATGCGCACTTCGTAATTGCGCACAATCGTACCGCTCTCCACGAGTGATCCCGAAATCAAGCCGGAGCTTAACTTCATGACTTTCTTAATGGTGGCCGTACCAACGACGGTTTCTACTACGTCGGGCTCTAATAATCCCTCCATAGCCGCTTTGATATCTTCCAACAGTTCAAAGATAATCGTGTAGTTGCGAATTTCAATACCTTCGCGTTCAGCCTCGGCCTGCGCTTTATGTTCCGTAGACACGTGGAATCCGATTACGACAGCGTTACTGGCCTTGGCAAGCAAAATATCGCTTTCATTAATATTGCCCGGTGCAGACAGTACAATATCCAGTTCCACTTCGTCGGACGGAATACGCAACAGCGCATCTTTAATGGCCTCAATGGAACCTTGTACGTCGGCTTTTAAAATCAGGCTTAGTTTTTTAACTTTATTGCCTTCCTCGTCAGCCTTTCCCAGAGCCATCAGTGACATCTGTTTGCGGTGTGCCTGAGAATCTTCTTTTTGGGCCAGTTTGCGTTTTTCGGCTGCATAGCGGGCTTCTTTTTCGCTCTCCATAATGTAGAGCGTATCGCCTACCTGCGGCGGTTCACCGTTAATCCCTAAAATCTCAGCCGGTACGCTGGGGCCGATTTTTTGATAACGCTGCGAGTTTTCATCAATCAGTGCGCGGATACGACCGTAGTTGGTTCCCACCAAGAACGGATCGCCGACTTTCATAGTACCTTTTTGCACCAGTACCGTAGCCACAACCCCGCGTTTATTATCGCGTTTACTTTCCAAAATGACACCCACCCCCAAGCGGTCCGGATTGGCCTTGAGTTCCATCATTTCGGCCTGCAGGGCAATCATTTCCAACAGTTTGTCAATGTTGAGGTGTTTCTTGGCAGAAATATCTACGAAAATAGTGGTTCCCTGCCACTCTTCGGGCACCAGCCCGCGCGCCGACAAATCCTGACGCACTCGGTCCGGGTTGGCACCGGGCAAATCAATCTTATTGACTGCCACAATAATCGGTGCTCCGGCGGCTTTGGCGTGTTCCATGGCCTCAATAGTCTGCGGCATGATACCGTCCGTAGCAGACACCACAAGTACCACGATATCCGTTGCCTGGGCTCCGCGCGCACGCATGGCCGTAAACGCTTCGTGACCGGGCGTGTCCAAAAATGTTAATGTGCCGCGCGGTGTTTTAACGCGGTAAGCACCGATGTGTTGGGTAATGGCACCCGCTTCACCGGCTACTACGTTGGATTTGCGAATGGCATCCAACAAACTGGTCTTACCGTGGTCTACATGTCCCATAATGGTAATCACGGGACTGCGCGGTTTTAACGAGGCAGGATCATCTTCCAGCTGCATCACAGCAGCAGCCTCTTTGAGATCTTCCTGTACCATTTCGGCTTCAAAACCGCATTCCGAAACTACCAACTCTATCATATCCTTTTCCAACCGCTGGTTAATGGTGGCAAAGATCCCCATCATCATGAGTTTTTTGATAAAGTCATTGATTTTAAAATTCATCTTCTCCGCTAATTCTTTAACGGTCGGAGTACCGACAATGCGTATCGTTTTAGCAGAAGACTTCGCCGGTTCCTGCGGCTTGGCAGCGGCCGGCTGGGCAGGCTGCGGTTTAGGTTGCGGGGCCGCCTGCACGGGTTTTGCGACCGGTTGTGCAGGCTGCACGCTCGGCGCGGCAGCCGGAGCCGGTTTAGGCGAAGCAACAGGAGTTACCTGCGGCTTGGGTTGTTGCGGCGGTACCGATGCAACATTCGGTTTGGGAGCCGGTGTTTGCACAGCCGGTTGTACCGGTTGCGCTTTAGGCTGCGCGGCAGGTGCAACGGTCGGTTGAACCGGTGCTGTCTGCACAGGAGCCTGAGTTGCTTCCGGTTGGGCAACGTCCGTTGTTAAATCTGTTTTCTTAACCGTCTTTTTAGTCGTTGCTTTTTTAGCAGCCGTTTTTTTGACCGCCGGCTTGTCAGCTGCTTTTTTCGCCGTCGTTTTTTTGGCAGCCGGTTTAGCCGCAGCGTCCTTCTTAACGGTAGTCTTTTTCGCCGTGGTTGTTTTTTTGGAAACGGGCTTCTTGACCGCGGTTTTTTTCTTGGGGGTTTCGCCCTCTTCTTTAGTTGTTTTCTTGGTTGTCGTCATGGGCTACCTCCTCAGCGAGTGTTTGCTCCTCTTGCAGTGCAGCGGTTTCGTTCTCGGCCGGTGCTTGCTCACCCTGTGCCTCGGCAGCAGTCTGTCTGGCAGCTGCCTGTTCGGCGGCTTCGGCTAAATATTTCTTGGCCCCTTCAATAATTTTTTGAGCGGTCTTATCACCAATGCCCTGTACGGTGCAGAGGTGTTCAATTTCTACGTTGGCTAATTTTTCAACGGTCGTAAAACCGGCTTTTTGCAAAAGTTCAGCCGTTTTGGGACCAATGCCCTCAATGCTAGACAACACGTTCTGAATGGAATCGGTTACCTCTTTGCCCTCAGCAGCTTTTTGGCTTTCACTCTTCACATCCAAGCTCCAACCTGTCAACCGGGAAGCGAGTTTAATATTTTGCCAGTCTTTACCGATGGCAATGGCCAACTGATCATCGGGTACAATGACCAGTGCTTTTTTGGTTTCCGGATTTAAAATCTGTACGGAGTTTGCTTTGGCCGGAGCCACCGCGTTCATCAAAAGCGTGTCTACGTCCGCCGAATACGTAATCAGGTCAATGCGTTCACCGGATAATTCGTTTTGAATGGCCCGAATACGAATCCCGCGCATCCCCACACATGTACCGATCGGATCAATTTTGCTGTCAATGCTGTTGACCAATACTTTGGAACGGAACCCGGCATCACGTTGGATGTTTTTGATTTCCACAATCCCTTCGTTGATTTCAGGAACTTCCACTTTAAATAATTCTTCTAAAAATTTATTATTGGCACGTGATAAAAACACATACGGCCCGCGTTGTCCTTTATCCATTTTAAAAGCTGCCGATTTATAGCGGCTGAGCTGTCCGTCATCGGCCGTAACCGCCGCCAGGTCGGACTGGCTCATCACTTTGGCGATAATGGCTTTAATACGAGAACCGATCCCGTAGCGTTCCTTTTTGATCTGTTCGCAGTACGGTAAAATCGCTTCGATTTTCCCTAAATCCACAATGATGTCACGGTCCGACATACGACGCACCGATCCCATAACCACTTCCCCTTCACGCGGTTTATATTCGTTATAGAAGTTTTCGCGTTCAATACCGCGTACTTTTTGGATCAGCACCTGTTTGGCAATCTGCGCGGCGATACGGGAAAAATCCGTTACCTGCAGCGGCCGGGAAAGAACATCGCCCACCTTGAGATTTTTGTCTTCTTTTTGGGCAGCCGCTAGGTCAATTTCCATTTCGGGGTTGGTTACTACTTCCACGACGTTTAATTGCTGGCTGGCATCAATCGTACCGGATTCCACGCTGATTTTGGCGGAAATTTGCGCCGTTTTACCTAAATTTTTACGAAGGGCAGATACCAATGCGTCTTCAATCGTTTTTAAGATATCGTCTCGTTTAATATTTTTTTCTCTTTCCAAGCCTTCCAAAGCGGCTAAGAAATCTTTTGCATTCGTTTCCATGGGTATATTATCTCCTTTGTGTCGTGTTAAAATTCAAGTACCGGGTCCAAATTGGCTTTCTTGATATTATTGTATTCGAAGCGAAAGGTATTGGTTCCGTCGTCCAGTACAAAAGCGTTGTCATCTGCCGAAGCGATGACTCCGGTAAAACTGCCGCGCCCCTCCAAGGGAACTTTGAGCACAATTTTGACGCGCTCACCCGTAAAGCGTTTGAAGTGTTCCGGTTTTTTAAGTACACGCTGTACCCCGGGAGAAGACACTTCCAACACATACGCACCGTCTATGAGGTTTTCCATCTCAAGCAGCGAGTCAATCTGATCGGTCAACTCCCCGCAGTCGTCTAGCGTAATACCGCCGACTTTATCTACAAAAAATTGCAGTACGGCTTTACGGCCCTGGTGTTGGATAACCAAATCTACCAGTTCTACCTGCCTTGCAGCCAACGCCTTGGCAATGGTCTCTTCTATCAGTTTAGGATCTTTCATAGCAACTCCTATTATCTAAAGAGCGGCTTGGAACTCCAAGCCGCTCTTAACTAAGAACATATATATTGTAACAAGTACAGACAGCCTTGTCAATGTTTGAACCGCTTTAAAGGGACAGAAGCAGCCGTTCATTGATGAGAGATGGATAAAATCCCAATCAATCAGGCCAAGACAAATTTCCTAGACACTGTCTAGGAAATTCTGGATAAACCAAATAAAAGTTTCGCATATTTTGCAAATTGGCTTCAGAAAATCCTTTACCAAAAGTACCAGTTAAGTATTTGGACAGGTTTTCTATGAGTTTTGTTCCGTATTCTGCGCGGGATTTGCCGGCCTGCTCCTCTTCTACAATGTGCTGACCGATCTTCCAATATGTTTCAACTATAATTGAATTTACTGTATGATACGCTTTGGCGCGTGCCACATGAAGCAAAGCTGCTATATCGCTGTAGATTTTAGAAATTACACTAGCCATAAATCCCTCCCTATATTCTCATTTTAGAATAATAGTCAGACATACTACTGAGAAAAGGTTTTACGTTAATTGAGTTACTCGTAGTAGTGCTCATTATCGGTATCTTGGCAGCAGTAGCATTGCCCCAATATACCAAAGCAGTAGAAAAATCCCGCACAGCTGAAGCCTTGACGTTGATGGGCGACATTATGACTGGTGAACGCATTTATCAATTAGGTAATGGTAAATATACCACTGACTTATCTTTGTTAGATATTGAGATGCCGGGAACACTCAAAAAAACAACAGCTGATAATGACACTTTTACGACCAAGAATTTTTCAATCGTAATGAGTGGTGCTGCTGACTCTGCAGCTTCCGTTATAGCTACGGCTACTCGCATTGATTCAGCGGGTGCTGCGGTAACAGGTGATAATGCGTATAACTTAGTATTTACGCTAGCACAAAATGGAACTATTACCCGTGTTTGCAATGGTAACGGCTCTAAAAATGGGGGCTTGTGTACTTCAATTGCAAATACACAAGATTGGGATAAATAAAAACTCACTATGTTTTCGCAAAGGCGGAACATTAAAGGTCCTCGTTTTGTTAGACGAGGACCTTTTGTTACGAGTTGTAATACTTTAGCCGTTCTCAGGAGTAGATGATACGGCGTCCTTCTTAATCCATTCAGCTGAAAGAGTGCTGCAAATATCGGCTTTTCCTGATACTGGAGTACAAGAGCGCGTAATTGCTCCGTTACTTTCCAGCGTCATTGTTAATACATATGCACCTGCAGCGCTATTGGCAGCTTTACGGGTAGCGGTGACGGTAGTATCAGTCGTTCCTGAAATTGCAATGGTATAATTGTTTGTATCAAAAGAGCTGGCATCTGTTAATGTGCCGGGCATTTCAATATCTAATACAGACAAATCCTCACTATATTTACCATTAGCTAGTTGGTAAATACGTTGTCCCGTTAAAATATCACCCATCAAAGTAACTGCTTCTGACGTACGGGATTTTTCTACTGCTTTGGTATATTGGGGCAAGGCTACTGCTGCCAAGATACCGATAATGAGTACTACTACGAGTAACTCAATTAACGTAAAACCTTTTTTCGTTAGTTGTCGATGGAGATCTATCTTACGAAGGCTGAATTTATAGGGTTTAAAAAAGATTTTCCGAGGACGCCTGCCCTTTGTGATAGACTTTTTAAATATGAAAATAATTTTAACTATAATTAAAATTTATTTTAAAATTGATAAAAACTTTAACTATAATTAAATATTTTGATATTTTTAGTGTTTTTTAGTATGATAAGATTATACGGGAGTTATTATGATACAAAGAACTTATTATTTGAACAAGTTGAAATTGTTTAAGGATAAACAGCTTATTAAAGTAGTTACCGGTGTACGAAGATGTGGCAAATCCACCTTATTTAGCTTATATCAGGACTATTTATTACAAATCGGTGTTTCAAAAAAACAGATATTGACCATTAATTTTGAGGATATGTCTCGGGAAAACCTGCGTGATCCAAACACGTTACATCAATATATTTTAGATAATGTAATCCCTAATAAAAAGAACTATATCTTTTTAGATGAAGTTCAAAATGTATCTCAGTTCCAACGAGTGGTGGACAGCTTATATATCCGGGATAATTTAGACATCTATATAACAGGCTCTAATGCTCATTTGTTATCCGGCGACTTGGCTACATTGCTCTCGGGCCGTTACGTAGAAATACAAATGTTGCCGCTTTCCTTTGAGGAATATGTGTCTGCCCAGAACAATAAGACAAACTTGCCCAATCTGTACAAATCGTATGTACAAAACGGTTCATTTCCGTATACCCTACAAATGCCGACAGCCGAAGCAACCGCGGCTTATTTAAAAGGGATATTGGATTCTATTATCATAAAGGATGTAGTGACTCGCTATAAGATTACTAACACAGATGAATTATATCGGATTATCAAATTCCTATTTGATAATATAGGAAGTTTAGTTTCTATTAAAAAGATCCGCGATACACTGACTTCGGCCGGTTATAAGATTTCACACCAAACCGTAGAAAAATATATAACGGCCCTGGTAGAAAGTTTTGTGTTATATCCGGCTTCTCGCTATGATATTAAAGGCAAACAATATTTGCAAAACGGCAACAAGTATTATATGGTAGATACCGGTTTACGTGCTGCATTGTTGGAACGCAATGATATAGACACGGGCCGTATGCTTGAGAATATCGTGTATTTAGAATTACTGCGCCGCGGCTATAAAGTATTTATCGGTAAAACCGGAACACAAGAGGTGGACTTCGTGGCTCTTAATGCTCAAGGAACCGAATATTACCAAGTGGCCCAAAATATACTGGCTCCTGAAACACTTGAGCGAGAACTGACACCACTTAAACAAATCAAAGATAATTACCCTAAGTATCTATTGTCTTTGGATTACGTGCCGGTGAATAGCTTTGAAGGAATCAAGCCTCTAAATGTACTGGAGTGGCTGACAAATACGCAAGAAAAAATCTAAAATGCTATGATGGTAA
Source organism: Elusimicrobiaceae bacterium (assembly GCA_017475405.1). GTDB lineage: Bacteria > Elusimicrobiota > Elusimicrobia > Elusimicrobiales > Elusimicrobiaceae > Avelusimicrobium. Next base: position 34,298 of record JAFVFN010000029.1, on the reverse strand, counting down.
AAAATAAAATCTGATAAACCGTCAAGACCTATTTAAAAAAAATACTTGCAAATTTTTCAAAATATTGTAAACTATAATATAGAAAGCTAACCACTTTCTAATTTAAACTTGTAGGACATAGGAGATTAACTTATGAGAAAAGGTTTTACGTTAATTGAGTTACTCGTAGTAGTGCTCATAATCGGTATCTTGGCAGCAGTAGCCTTGCCCCAATATACCAAAGCAGTAGAAAAATCCCGTACAGCGGAAGCCTTGACGTTAATGGGTGACATTATGACGGGTGAGCGCATTTACCAGTTAGCCAACAGTGGATATACAACCGACTTAAGCAAACTGGATATTGAAATGCCTGGTTTGACAGGAACTACACCGTCTTCGTTTACAACAAAAAACTTCACAATCGCTGTCTCAAATGTAGGAACAGGTGTACAAACTCAAGCTACGCGACTTGCAGATACAGGTGCTGGTCAGTATAAGTTGACGTTCCAAATGAATAGCAACGGGGTAATTAAACGCTATTGCACAGGTGATTCAAATAGTTTCTGTAAATCTGTGATGGGAAATGAATGGGAACAGAATGTTACCACAGTGCCTACAACTATTAGCTAAGCTATAACTATCTATATCCCCGTCCAAATTAGGATGGGGGCTTTTTGTGTAAAATTCATTTAACAACCCCACCTCAAATTGAGGTGGGGTTGTTAAATATAAGACTCTCAAGAGCTGAGTGCCTCAAAGAGAGGCGCCTGAGAATTATTAATACTCGCGCAAATTACTCAGAGTATTCGCCGCTAGCCCATTCAGTTCCGCGAATGGAGTTACAAATGGCGGTGTTGCCAGAAGCATCGTTGCAATAACGAGTAATAACGCCGTTGTTATCCAACGTAAAGGTCAGCGTATATTGACCAGCAGGCCCGTTAAGACGTTTTGCTTCTACAATAGCCGTACTAGCTTTATCCGCATTCTTCACGGTAATAGTATAATTCTTCGTATCAAACGTAGAAGTAGCTTCAGAAGAAGTTTCCAAGCCAGGCATAGTAATATCCAATTTGGTCAAGTCATTGGTATAGTTACCATTGGCCAACTGATAAATGCGTTCACCTGTTAAAATATCACCTAATAAGGTAACCGCTTCTGAAGTACGGGATTTTTCTACTGCTTTGGTATATTGGGGCAAGGCTACTGCTGCCAAAATACCGATAATGAGCACTACTACGAGTAACTCAATTAACGTAAAACCTTTTTTCGTTAGTTACCTCAAGCACTTGATAATGGAACCGTGAATTACATATAGGAATAACGCAAAGTAGTCCATATTAAAAATTTAAAGTCTACTTTAAAGTCCCTTTTAAAGTCTACTTTAAAGTCTACTCCTATCCAGTATCATACTATATATTAAAAATTATAAGATACCTTGCTTCCCTCAAATTTCAATTTAAAGTCCCTTTTAACGTCTACTTTGTGCCAAAAACAATAATTATATTTTTGCTTTACCGTGGATATAGCCTAAAATGCTATAATATAAGTATGATTGACCGCATTAAACGATTAGAAGCACTTTTTTTAGAAGAAATCAACACCCTGATTACCAAAATGGCCGCTCAAGGTAATTTTGGCGGGATTGTGACGATCACGGCTGTACATGTGTCCAAGGATCTTACCTCGGCCAAAGTATATTTTTCTGTCTTTGGCGGGCCGGAAGACCGCAAAAAAACACAGGAAGCTTTATCTTTACTGCGTAAAGAGATCGGCTCCCAGTTGCGCGGGCGTTTGCATTTAAAACGCATCCCGTCGTTTTCTTTTGAATACGATGACACGCCCGAAAAGGCAGCCCGTGTAGAATCTATTTTCCAACTAATTGATAAGGAAAAATCCCATGCAAAACAGGACTGAGAGCCTGCAAGCAGTTTGGCAGGCCATCTACCGCGGCAAAAAGTTCTTCATTGCCGGGCATTTAAACCCGGACGGTGATTCGTTGGGGTGCACACTCGCCATGACCTCTCTGTTAGAGCGCATGGGCAAAAAGGTATATGCTTATTGTGCACCTGCCATCGGGGCAGACCTGCAATTTTTACCTAATATTTCCAAAATACACGTGGATACACTTCCCGCAAAGACTGATTTTGATACGGTTCTTTTACTGGAGTGTTCGGACCGCAAACGCGGCGGTGACTTAGAAGCTATCCTGCAAAACGCAAAAACTTTAATTAATATTGATCACCATTTGGTAAGCGACGCCTACGGAGATGTCAATCATATTGATTCCAAAGCATCCAGTACGGCCGAAATTATTTTCCAACTCTTTGAAGAATCCGGTGGCGAGTTCTTACCCACCGTAGATGAAGCGACTTGTTTGTATACCGGAGTTGTCACGGATACGGGTCGTTTTGTACATTCCAATACAACCGCCGAAGCACTGCGCGTAGCTTCCGCTTTAGTGGCCCTGGGAGCCAATGTAGCACAGATTAATCAGGTCATTTATTTTACCAAGCCTTACATTGAACTCAAACTGCAGGGCCGTGCTTTGGAAAAAATGCAGTTGCAGTTAGACAACAAGTACAGTGAAATTATCTTAACACGCCGAGACTTTGAAACTTTCGGAGCTACTCCTGCCCAAACGCAAGGCATCGTCAGTCAGCCCACCATGATACCCGGAGTAGAGGTGTCAGCGTTAATCAAAGAAGAGCCCGATAAGATTTCCGTTAACTTACGTTCCCGCTCAGCAGTGGATGTCAGTAAAATTGCCCAAACTTTCGGCGGCGGCGGACATGCCCGGGCAGCCGGGTTTAAGGTAACGGGCAAAACCGTAGAACAAGTAGCCGCTGATTTGGCAGATGTGGTAGCCGATGTCCTTAAAAAACTTACCTAAGCCGCAAAAAAGCGGACTCTTACTTATTGACAAGCCGGCAGATTTTTCTTCGCACGATATCATTGCCATCGTTCGACGCGTATTACGTACCAAAACCATCGGTCACAGCGGTACATTGGATCCCATGGCCACCGGACTGCTCATTTTACTGGTCGGACGGGAAGCCACCAAGCGACAGTCCGAGTTCTTACAACTTTCCAAAACTTATCAGGCCACGCTCAAACTGGGTGAAGAAACCGACACCTGGGATCGATACGGTAATTTTATGGGGGCTGCTCCGGTGCCGCCGATTTCACCTGAACAATTACACACGGCCGTGCAACAGCTTTCCGGCACGATTTCACAACAAATTCCCCCCTTTAGTGCAAAAAAAATCAAGGGCGAAAAGATGTATGACTTGGCCCGTAAAGGTGTAGAACTGGAAAAACGTTTTAGCGAGGTGACGGTTACGTGGTCCGATGTAAAACAGACCACGCCGGATACAATCAATTTTACATTAACCGGTTCCAGCGGCACCTATGTACGCTCTTTGGGATATATGCTGGCCCAAAAGCTGGGGACGGTAGGACATTTATCGCAACTTCGTCGCCTGTCCATTGGCTCGTACCGGGTTGAACAGGCATTTGACGGCAATTTACTCAAAGGGTGTGATACAGAACTGTTGTATCAGCAGGTACAAACCTTATGAAAAACCTAATTACCATTGGTACCTTTGACGGTTTGCATTTGGGGCATCAGCACTTGTTTAATCTGCTGGAATCCCAGGCAGCCCTGCATCAATTAAAACCGCTTGTATTGTATTTCCCATTACCGCCCAAAACACTGCTCAGTACGCATCCCGAAATGACCGTTTTGACACTTCCCGAAGAAAAAAAAGTACTGTTTAAACGTTTGGGGATTCGCTGTGAGGCATTGGATTTTAATGCGGTACGCAGTTTATCACCTCAACAATTTTTTAACCGACTGTTAAACCGCTATCAATGTGCGGGGATCCTTATTGGGGCTGATTTTGCGTTTGGCAAAAACCGGGAAGGGTCTGCCGTATTTTTGCGGGAAGCCTGTGCCAATAAAAACCTGCCCTTTGACGTAGCACCGTTTTATAAAGAGGGGCATGAGAAGATTTCTTCGTCTTTAATCCGCAAAATCCTGGCGCAAGGTGATATTGTGCGTGCCAATATGCTTTTGGGACGCCCGTATGAACTAAGCGGCAAAGTAATTACCGGACATAAATTGGGACGCAAATTGGGCTATCCTACGGCCAATTTGGACACAGGACTGTATAAGATTTTGCCACTGGGCGTATTTGCCGTCAAAGTACGCGTGGGCACTAAAATATACAACGGATTTTGTAATATCGGGTTTCGCCCCACGGTAAATACGTTAACAACTGTATTGCCGCTTGTGGAAGTACATATATTCCATTTTAAGCAAAGTATCTACGGGCGTAAAATCACGATCTGGTTTTACGGCAAACTGCGTGACGAAACCAAATTTGACAGTTTGGAAGCGCTTAAAGCACAGTTGTCTAAAGACAAATCGGCTGCCGCTGAGTTACTGGCCGATATTGTCTAATACGACAAGACCTGCATTCCCACAATACAAATTTTCCGCTCAGAGCAAACTGCCCAAGATAAGATTTACCCAAACAAAAGCGGTCCCGTGAAGGACCGCTTTTGATAGATGGTAAAGAGTGGTTTTATTCTTCGGCACTGTAATAATCACGCACAAATAATATAATGTACGCAATCCAGGAGGCCCCGAAAAAAATAATAAAACAGTATGAAAACCACCATAATTTCAACGCCGGATTATAACTGTGGATCAATGCGTCTAAGAACAAATTAGCCAAAATGCACACCAACCATACCCACACTACAGCGGTAATGGCACGTAACAATAAATCCAACGTTGCTCTGATAACTCCCTTTTCTTCATAGGGTTGTTTAAAATATAATTTTAATTTTTCCATAATGTTCTCCCTTAATTAGCCGGTGCATAAGTGGACGTGCCCACCGGAATTTCTTCTTGTCCCGCAGGTGTATAAGGTACGTAGGGCTGCGCATTTGAATCAGCCGGTACATATTCCTGTGCATCCAATGCAGCAGGTGCGTACGGCTGTGTATTTGCGCCATCCCCGTATTCATCATAGGTATAATCCGCCGCCATGGGAACTACTTCCTGTGTAGTTTCCGGTTCAAGAACTGCGGATTCATCCTGCGCAACAGATACTGCTTTTAACCGACGTCCCGGCTTCTTACTGCGCGCCCGCAGTCCGGCAGGCGTTTCTTTCATAACGGAAGAAGTTGTTTCTTCCTGCAAATCACATTTGGTGTTATTAGCCAATTGAGCGGCCATTTGTTGGCCCTGATATTCAGCCCGGCGCTGTGCCCAAATTTCTTGCTCACTCACGCGTCCATCCGTTAATTTGGGGAACTGTCGTGTTTCCACAAAATTTTGGGTCACAGACACGTTCTCCTGTTTAAAATGTCCGTTGCGGGCCGTCGGTCGCTGCGCTTCTTCGGCAGTCGCCGGACGGCGGAATGTTACCCCGGAAAATACCAACCCCGGATTATTCACAGTATTATCATAGGAAGGGGTTAAACAATATGCCACTCGTTGACTCGTAGTAGCATGTTGATGAGCATCTACCCGTGTTTCACAGGTAGATTCTGCAGCCCAGACGCTGGCAGCAGCCAAACAAGCACATAAAACGAAAACGGTTTTTCTCATAATATCTCCGTACTTTTATCATAGTACATTTTGAAGGTTTTTGCACGAAATTTTCAGTTGATTTTAGTTTGCGGCTCACACGCCGGATTATGGTCACATAAAAAATCCCGCCAAGTCTAAACTTAGCGGGATTTTTTTACTTCTTACTAAATTATTTCTTTTTTGCTACTTTTTTGGCCGGTTTTTTTGCTACTTTCTTAGCAGCTACTTTTTTGGCCGGTTTTTTTACTGCAGCTTTTTTTACTGCTACTTTTTTAGCAACTACTTTTTTGGCCGGTTTTTTTACTGCAGCTTTTTTTACTGCTACTTTTTTAGCAGCTACTTTTTTGGCCGGTTTTTTTACTGCGGCTTTTTTTACTGCTACTTTTTTGGTGGCTTTTTTAGCGGCCACTTTTTTCACGGTTTTTTTAACAGCCATTTTAATCTCCTAAGACAATTAGTTTTAACCTCATAAAAATAATAGCACAAATATTTTAAAATTGCAATACTTTTTCACGTCTGAACTTATTTTTTCTAAAAAAATCAAGTCCTTTTTTCTCTGTGTTTTATAAGCATTTTTTATATTTTATCGTCGAAGAAAATAATTTTGCTAATTATTTTTTAGGCTTGACATTTGTGTAAAATTTTTTTTGAAAAATTTTTTAAATTTTTATTGACACCAAATTAATTTTTCCACAAATCAAGCAGCACTTCCGCAGTTTTCACTTTGGAATTTTTCACTGTTTTAAGTTGTGTTTCATTCGCAAACACGGACGCAAAGGTATTTAACACAGAATCGTTTCCGCGTTTTAATTCTACTTCAATTTCTTTAAATTTTACCTGGCGTCCCAATATGTGTAAGATTACATTATCCAGTACCATTTCCAACGTGCCGCCATTATAAGAAAAAGTATATACCGTGCGTCTATTAGATAACAAAAATTTTACTTTTAATTCCCTCAAATCGATTCCTTTCCATATTTTTTTTCGTGAGAGTGTTTCCAGAGCCTCTGTCAAATTTTTAACAGTTGAAAGTGCAAGTGTTTCTTCGCGTCGAGTGGCTTTTCCGTTTATAATTCGCGTGCGTGTTTTATAAGTAGCTTCCCATTTTCCGTCGGTATTTCGCAAACGAAACGCAATTTTTTGAGCAGATAAATCGTTTGCAGCGTGATCCAAATAAGCATCTTCAATGTCTACTCTTTCTACAAAAATCTGCGTGGCATGTTTTAGCACAAAGCGTTTGGCCCGCTCAAATGCACGCGGCGTATTACCATTCCATTTACATTCTATTTCAATATGTTTCATAACTAAAGTATAATATTTTTAGGAGATATTTATGAAAAAATTAAAACAACCCACTTCATTGCAATGTTTTGCCTGCGGTAAAAATAATCCCTTCGGACTTAAATTAGAATGGTTCAATGATTATGAAAATAACCAAGTGGAAACTCAATTTGAACTGGATGATAATTATTGTTCTTATCCCGGTACTGTACACGGTGGCATCATTGCCACGATTTTAGATGAGACTTCCGGACGTGCTATTTTGCTGGCCAACGAATTTGACCGTTTAATGGTAACACTGAAAATGGAAGTGGTATACAAACATAATACCCCCACCCACACCCCACTGCGCGCCATCGGACGGATACTTCGTGACGGCGGTTCGCGCGCTCAGGTAGAAGGAGAAATCGTACTACCCGATGGAACGGTCACGGCCAAATGCACCAGTATCTTATTTAAAATCCCTGAAGCAGTCAAAGCCAAATGGGGGCCCGAAGCCGATGAATGGAAACGAACGTCCCCTACTTTGCAAGATGTAAAAGCATGCGGATGTGATACTTGTGCGCACGAAGATGAAACTACTTCTACAAAAAAATAAATTTGAGTTTCTGCTTTGTTTATGTTATACTATATAAGTAGACTCAATTTAAGATTTCCGGATCGGTAGCTTAGTTGGTAGAGCGTCCGCCTTACACGCGGAAGGTCACAGGTTCAAGTCCTGTCCGGTCCAAATTTGTTTTCCCCGTCGACAAGACGGGGATTTTTTTATGTTTAGTTGTATCTTTTTCCGACGAGAAAGTTTTAACTTTCTATCCTCCCCCGTCTTAGAGTGCTTTATCCCTTGTGAAAAATACGGATAATTCAGCCCCAGTTCTCTAACGGCAAAAATCACAAGATCCACTTTTTGAGATTGACTTTTTTCTTTACCAACATAAAGAGGGTCACAGGTTCGAGTCCTGTGCGGCATTAAACCGCTTTAATAGGTAATCTTAAAATAATCCAGCACGGCTTTCATTTGGTCTTGCGCTGATAAACAGGTGTCGGTTAAGCGTTCGTGATTTTTCGGCCACTCATTAAGTCCTTGGTAATAGAACATCTTTATCTTGTCCGTAATGATAAACGGAACGATATTATTACGCAAACACTCCTTAAACAGTATCAGCCGCCCGATACGTCCATTCCCGTCTTGAAATGGGTGAATGGCTTCAAACTGGTAATGGAAATCTAACAATTCCTCAAACGTATGTTTGTTTTTACGATTATACTTGGCGAGCAAGGTTTTCATTTTAGCAGCTACCTGTTCCGGCCCGGTCGTGGCATGTCCCCCCAACTCATTAGGTTTACGTTTATAATCCCCCACCGCAAACCAGGCCTTGCGGCTATCGGAAGTACCGTTTTTAAGTACACCGTGTAATTCTTTTAGAAAATGTTCACTAGGTTTATAGTTAGAATTATCAATAATCGTATCAATACATTTAAAGTGGTTTGCGGTTTCTACGATATCATCTACCTTTACGATATTATCTCCCACTCCAATCGTGTTTGTTTCAAAAATATAGCGGGTTTGGTCGTGGGTAAGTTGGCTGCCTTCTATGTAGTTGGAGTTATAAGTAAGGTCAATTTGTATCTTATGATAAATGCCGCCATGTTGTTTGGAAGATTGCTCGGCTTTTAATATATTGAGTAAGGTATTAGCGTGCTTGCTTTGTTTGGGCTTACGCATAGGTTTAGAGACATCCGCCGGAATGTTCCATGTCTTGCCGGTTAAAAAAGCCCCCACAATACGACCATGCGCACAATAATTACGTACGCTCCGCTCCGAAATTTTCCACTTTTTAGCCGCTTGTGCTGCCGAGATATATTCCATAAACGCCTCCTGTTACTAGTAGTATAACCGATTATCGGCAACAAATCAAGCTATATTTTATAAATAAATAATTATATTTTGCCGATAAAGGCAAAACCCACGCTACATTAAAATATATTTTCTGTTTTATGTTAAGTCTTTCTATTTTGTATAGAATTTGATTCTTTTTATCAAAAGAGTTATACTGTTTCTATTGGAGAACACTATGCTTTCGGCAAAACAAAAACAAATTTTAGAACTTGTCCAGCAAAACCCGCAAATCACTTTAGCAGAACTGGCTAAAGCGGTTGGCTTAAAATCGGTCAGCACCGTGCACGTGCATATCAGCAAACTCATTAAAGAGAACTTTTTAGAGCGTAATGGACACGCACTTATTGCCACACATAGGCCTGTAGATGAATTTACCCCTATTCCCTTTTACGGTTTTGCGCAATGCGGGAATACGGATATTTTTGCTGAGGAAAACATTGTGGACTATGTAAATATGCCTACCAAGTTTTTGCCTACACCTACGCAGGAGTTGTTTTTCATTAAGGCTAAGGGTGATTCTATGGAGCCGTCTATTAGTGACGGGGATATGCTGATGTTCCGCAAAACGAGCGAATTACCCACTGTGGGTAGTGTGGTATTGTGCCGGTGCGAGGATGGGCTTAAAATCAAGCGTCTCAGTCAATATAACACCGAAAACGGGCCCGCCTACCGTTTGGTATCGGACAATAAAGCCAAATATGAGCCGTTCCCGGCGGACTCGTCTGTCCAAATTTTAGCCAAACTTGTACGCATGAATTAAGGAGACGATATGACTAAATCAGCACTTGCTATTTTTGAAGATTTCAAAATCCGTCGCCAGTATGACGAAAAGACCGAAACATGGTATTTTTCTATTGTGGATGTGATTTACGCATTAACTGAAAGTAAGGACCCACGCAACTATTGGAAGGTGCTCAAACACCGTCTTTTGAAGGAAGGAAACCAGTCGGTTACAAATTGTAACCAACTGAAATTACAGTCCGCAGATGGCAAATTTTATAAGACGGACGTAGCCACGCCGGAACAGCTTTTACGCCTTATCCAGTCCATTCCCAGCCCCAAAGCAGAACCTTTTAAGATGTGGCTCGCCAAAGTGGGTTATGAACGCATCCAAGAGACCGCAGATCCTTCCAAAGCATTAGACCGCGCCCGCACACATTGGAAAGCCCAAGGGCGCAGCCAAAAGTGGATACAGCAGCGTATGATGGGCCAGGAAACCCGCAATAAACTGACCGATTACTGGCAAGCGCATGGGGTAACAAAATCGGACGATTTTGCCATGCTGACAAACGTGATCCACCAAGAATGGAGCGATTTATCGGTTGCCCAGCATAAAAAATTAAAAGGGTTGGAGCACGAAAATCTGCGCGAGCATATGAGCGAAGCCGAACTGCTTTTTACGGCTTTGGCCGAGTTATCCACCCGCCAAATAGCGGAAAAAGACAAAGCCGAAGGCGTACAAGAGAATAAAGCAGCCGGACGCAAAGGTGGCAAACTCGCCAAACAAGCGCGCTTGCAATTTGAAGAAGCCACTGGAACGAAGGTAGTTATATCCAAGAGCTCCCTGCCGGACTTTACGCCCAAAAAACAGATTAAAAAGAAGTAAAGATTTGTCCCTTTACAGCAACTACCGAGATTTTCTCGGTAGTTCAATTTACGTAGTACAAAAAAGGCCACGAGATTTCGAAAACGCCCTGTTTTAAGGCATTATTCCAGCAGAAGTTCTTGCTTACTTAAATACGCTCGAATACATTCAATTAATTTATTTCTATCTTCAACTATCTCCATCGATACGTCCCAAACCTTGTCATTCTCTTTATCTAAATGTCCATTGTTATTTTGTTCTATCCGGAAATTCTGAAAACTAATAATTTGCCCTCGACACTTATTTCTTAATTCCAGAATTGCATTATAGATTTTCTTATCAATAAACGGTGCGTTTTTAAATATAACTTCCGATGTAACATTAAACTGCTCTGTAGCCTTCTCATAACGAGACTTCCAAATTTTTATTTCCGCATCTTTATCTGCAGGCAACATATCCATACGAGGAAATAATAAATATGACGATTCTGTCATCTCAATTACCCCTCCCATTAAATCTTTGTAAATTGATAATTCCAAATCAAAATGTTTCTGATTAATATACAATTTTCTGTTCAGAATAGTTTTATATTTCTCTAATTCTTCGGACAGTTGATGAGCATACTTTTGTGATAATTTATCAGCGATAACATTACCATACCACTTGGTAATGGCATAAAGTATACCACTCGCACTTCCTATACTAAAAAGGAATCCTCCCACAACATTTAATATATTGTCCATATTTTCACTTCTCCTCTTTTAATATGACATCATTTTTATCATTTAATCTAATCATAATCGGCAAACGTAATTTCAATGCTTTTCCTACCGCAATAGCATGTCGTTCTTCTAGCGTGGGAAGGAGATTAGAATAGTCTCCTCCTATGTAATTCTCCAAAAAAGCCTTCCCGGTATCATCAAAAACTCTTAGCGCGAAAATGGTGTTACATTGATTTAAAACACTCTTACTAATATTGGCTGTTCTTTGGGTTACCACAAAGCTACCTAAGCCATATTTCCTCCCCTGTAGAATAATTTTCGCCGTTCCATTAACAGCATTAGAATCAGCAGGATTAGATATAGAATTCCACTCTGGAATTAAAGAATGAGCTTCTTCAAATACCAATAATGTCCGTGCCTTTTTACTAGTAGGGAATTTCATCATTACCTTATAAAGTTCCTCACAGATAATTCTTACCTTCTCGGTCTGTACTAGTTGTGTTGTAATTATACGATATCCTAATTTTTCTCCCTTTGTTACTTTATGAAAATCCGGGTTATAAATCCGAACACGTTTATCTTGTGAAGGAGAAAATGTATCGGGAATATTGTTTTGACCAAATAAAAATTTAATTAAGTCTTTTTTTATCATTTCCTTATATCCTTCTAAATTACCAGCTTTATTAACATCATCATCACTTACATGATCAGCAGAATTATTAAGAATGAAAAATGTATGTTCGGTATCATATTCAAGCAAGGAAGGATTAATATAATTGGGAAGTTGGGTATGATATTCATTAGTAATATCAAAACATATAACTTGAACATCTGTATTGTGTATAATTTTTTGAATTAATTCAAATGTCAAACAAGATTTACCGATACCTAGAATACCCAAAATCGCTGTATTATGAGTCACTAGTGAATCCCAGTCTTTAATATCAATTCTCATTGAAGTATTTGGCAACACTCCAATTTTGTTAATTTCTTTGTCTGCTCTTTCTGTTACTGAAACATGTACTTGTTGCTCTGATTTAAAAAACAATGGAGTATACATATTGGGTAACCACTTTACAGAATCTATCGTGTTTGCTTCGTAATTATATTGACCTAATTTTTGAGCGACACATACAATATAACCACTTTTATTATGATTCTCTAGTACTTCCTTTGATGTTTGCCCTCCAATAATTTGAAATAACGTTTCCCGCCCATTAATTGCTGCTACTACTATCGTTCCTTCCGTTAGTCTTGAATACCTTTCATCATGTTCATCTAAAATAGGCAAAAATTTAATTTTATCAATGTTTGATCCTTCGATTACATATCCTACAAATAAATCTTTATTTTTGAATAAGTGATTATTTATTATCTCTTCTTTTTGTACCTGAGAAAGTTCATTAATATTTACACGATATACATTTTTCGATACGTCTTGTATCTGCGTAACATATTCTACTTTGTCATTAACTAGTTTTAAGATTGATTTTTCTCTATGTAAAATATAGATTGAGAGCCATTTTTTATGTATCAAAAAACGGACGTCTACAACAATCCCTAATATTCCAGAACTATCTTCTTCAGAAAAGATAACAATATCCCCCCTTCTTAATTACAGGTCCTTTATATTGCCGACAATCCACCTCGACTTTATACAAAAATGGATTCTCGCATCCAAACGCTACACCTAACAATTCTTTATTAAATTTCTTATGCCATATGTTATAGATTCCAATAAAAAATTCAATAAACCACGATACTACAAAATCTGATATAAACACTATCCAGAATGTTAAGAAAAAACAGAATTCAATAGGAGTTTCTCGAAAATAAGAGACGAGTGTTAGTAAGTAAATAGTGGAAAAAATGACCTTAGAGCTTCCCAGTTTTGTAATTATGTCAAATATACTTTTTTGTGTTCTTAAGAATCTAGCTTGCGCATGTAAAACAATAGTTAAAACAGCCAATATTTCAAGTATAACAGCCCCTACAAACAGGAAATAATATCCTATAAATTCCGAGGGCTTTCTAATGGCCAACAAAGCAAGAATGATAGATGTAGAATTAGTTAATACATCTAAAGGTTTAGTAAAATAGGGCTCTGCCAAATAAGTACCGAACAACAACAATAGAGCACCTGAAACAAACAACATATTAAAATTATTATTTGCATCGTATAGAAACTGCCAACTACCGGCAAACCACCGACAAAGACTTAAAAAAACAAACAAATATAAGATACAAATTAACAATCTAGTAACAATATTATATTTTTGAGTTTCCATATTTTCCTCATTTTAAGATGTCCGTTATCGGTAACAATTTAAAATCATCCGTATTTTCATTCCAATCCGCCACAGCTGCATTGTATTTTTCCTTTAACCATACATATTTTTGTAAAGCAACCTGCTCATATAATCCTTCTTGAATCTTTTGTTTTAATTGTTGCATATATTGAAGCCATTGCTCATCACTGTCAGTTTCTGTACCAAATGAGCCATATGATATATAATCTATATAGTAATATCCATCTTGATCTAATTTTAAACATTTAAGAATCTGCTCCTTTTCTTCTTTAGAAGAAGTTCCCGACCATGTATATTGGGCACAAAAATCTATAATTTTATGAGGAATGATTACCCTTGGATATTTTGCATTTTTTTCCATTTCAAAAGCGTCATTCATGGCTATTCCAAAAATAGTATTTTCTCGATGATAGAGGTTTCCCATAGCACACCCTCCTCTTAAAAAAACTCCTTTGAATGCTGCTAAACAAGCTTGTAAACGCATAATATCTAAAATTGCAACAAACAATGCGGAAGGGAAATTGCAACTAAAAGAAAGAATTATCGAATCAGATACTTGTAAATATTGTCTGTCACAATTTCTATGTTTCTTGATATAATTCAAATCATTATTTAACTGATATGTAGCCATATCAAAGCTTTTCAAAATCTCATCTACAGAAAGTTTTCCTGTACGTACAATCTCTTTAAAACCTAATATATCTAAAAAAAATGCTACTCGCTGGGTATATTTTTTCATAATTATTTTATCTCATAATATAATAAATATTTTATATTATATAAAAAGAGCGCAAAGTCCCCATATCACAACAAAGCAACAAGGCCCAACTTTTAACAAAATATCTAAAATCTTTTTGATAATTGGTTTTATTTTCATAATTTTACATTTCCTTATTAACAGTTCTAAATTTTGACCCAAATATACAACCCTAGTAACATTAAGACTCCTATTACAACTGCTACAACGGGAAGATATACAAAGAAGAAATTTCCCAACATATCATTGGTAACTTGTTTTAAATACCATGGTTCCGGTTGTTGGTCCACAATTTCGGTTTCACGCTCAATACTGTTATCCGTCAAATATTTTTCTATTTTGTCGTAATAAATTTTCCAATGCTCTAAATCTTCTGGTTTACTAATAAAGCCGTTGGATTCTAACCAACTTAAAATATTAATTGCTCGTGCAGATGATCCGAAATTAGCCCTTAATAACTCTTGGCTTATTCGCTTACGTTCCCTAATTAACCGCAATGCTTGTATTTTTTCTTCATCGGTCATACTCATATATTATCCTATGATTACTTTTTATATGGGTTTATTTATGTACATATGGCAATACGCCCACAGAAGCTAACTATCTATCATTTTATGGTAGCAAATAATATGATATTATGTTTATGTAAAATTTGCCCGCACATTCCATATCGGCAATCTAAAATAAAACTAGGAATCATTTATGCATAATTCTACAAACGACACTCAAACACAAGACTATTGTATCGAACAAATCATAGTTAACTCAACCAAACTATCGCAAAATGATAAAAATATTTTTGCACAAATCAAACAAATGTTAATGAATTTGGATAATGATTTATACTTATTACTATTTCACGTTGAGTTTGCTAGCAAAATTTCCTGGAGGTGGGATATCTCTAAACAAACAAAAACAGGTATTTCTTTATTAGAATGTATAAGTTCTCCTCTGATCTCCGAAATTACGTCTGTATTGTTCAGATTATGGGATACTGGTAAAGATGTAAATAGTTTACCCCAAATAAATAGCCTTATCAATCACAGTAAGAATCTAAAAAATTTTATAATTCACGAATTATACCCTTCTCCAACCATATCGACTATTATGGCTAGCAATGTGCTAAATAGTATCCCTCACACCAGAAAGCACATTTTAATACAAACCTTACAAAAATATCGGAATCATAAAATCGGACATAATTTAAATACCACATTGGACATTCCTCAAAATCCTACGCACGATGTATATTTGGGAAATCTAATGATTTTGTCTGATGTTACCTTACGTCTTGCAACATCTCTAAATACTGTATTACTTGGATATACTCATAATTTTTTAGAATTTCCCCGAAATCACATGTGTTACCTAGCGTTACAAGAATTAGAATCCATTTTAATAGATAAAGGATTTGAAAAAGATTCTTCATTTCGGAAAGCACCTCTGAAATATGATAACGACACTGGATTAGAACAACTACTTATATCTTCTTTATTAAACTTTAAATAAATTTGACATATCCCGGATATACATACGTTTCTATATTCAAAATTTTATAAATCCGATAAAAATTTTGATATAAAATTTAGGAATTAAATACCGTTCCAAATCTTTTCCTGCTTTTCAAAATCCACCTGTCCTTCTGCCAAATTCATAAGCTCCCGCAACGTTAAATTAGCGGGATTCTTATATTCCAAAATATCCGCTACAATGCGCGGGGATAAATAGCATAAGTTAATATACCGCGAAAAAGCAAACAAAAAAGTGAATTGCCACGGACTTACGTCTGTGGCCTCACTTTATCCAAACAAAGTTTGCCTTGTATTTTACCCTTGACTTAAAGTAAACTCCAACTGATATAATAAATTTAGATATACAATTTATAAAGGAGATTACATGTCTAAAAATTTAATCATTTATTATTCCCGTAAAGGCGAAAACTATTTTGGCGGTTCGATCCGCTCTATTGCCAAAGGAAATACCGAAATCGTGGCAGAATTTATCCAAGCCGCCGTGGGCGGAGATTTATTTGAAGTAGACACGGTAAAACCTTATTCGGACGACTATACTACTTGCACGCAAGAAGCTAAACAGGAAATCCAAACCCAGGCGCGTCCGGAACTTAAAAAATATCTGACGGATATTAGTGCTTACGATCATATTTTTGTATGCGGTCCGTGTTGGTGGGGAACTTTTCCAATGGCAGTTTTCAGCCAACTGGAAAAACTAAATTTTACCGGTAAAAAAGTCATGGCAGTCATGACTCATGAGGGGAGCGGTTTGGGAAACAGCGAACGAGACTTACAAAAAATTTGCCAGGGAGCTACCTTTGGTAAAGGACTTGCCGTGACCGGCAGTAATGCCCCGCACAGTCAAAACCAAGTGGCTGCCTGGGCCCAAAGTGTTATTAAGTAAGGAGTACTTATGAAAGACGTGATATTATGGACGGGAGCCGGACAAATCGGCATGGCAATCGCTAGGCGCATCGGGTTTGGCAAAACAATCATTCTGGGGGATAAAAGCCTTGCCAATGCGCAAAAAGTTGCCAAGATCATGAATGAAGCCGGGTTTGAAGTGCATGCCTACGAAACGGATATTTCTTCCAGAGAGTCCATTTTAAATCTGATTCGCCAGGCCCAAACATACGGGGAAATTACCCACCTCATTAATGCGGCCGGTGTCTCGCCCAGTCAGGCCCCTGTTGAAACCATTCTAAAGGTAGACTTATACGGAACGGCCGTATTATTGGAAGAAGTCGGCAAAGTTATTAAAAAAGGCGGCAGCGGAGTTACCATTTCCAGTCAATCCGGATATCGCATGCCCGCTTTGGGAGCAGAAATTGACGATCAATTAGCTACCACCCCCGCTGAAGAATTATTACACTTGCCTGTTTTGCAACCGCAAAACATTCGTGATACACTCCACGCATACCAACTGGCCAAACGCTGCAACGGCAAACGCGTGATGGCAGAAGCCGTTAAATGGGGTGCACGCGGCGCCCGGATTAATTCTATTTCACCGGGTATTATTGTGACACCGCTGGCCTTAGATGAGTTTAACGGACCACGCGGAGATTTCTACAAAAACATGTTTGCCAAATGTCCGGCCGGACGCCCCGGTACGGCCGATGAAGTCGCCGGTTTAGCCGAACTGGTTTTGGGACCCGCCGGTGCATTTATGACGGGTTCCGATTTATTAATTGACGGCGGTGCCACGGCCTCTTACTTTTACGGACCGCTCAAACCCACACATTAGGAGAACAGCATGAAAAAACTCGGTATCTGTTTACTGATTGCCTGCCTCGCGGGGGCCTGCAACGCTAAACCGCAAGAATCCGTCGCCCCTGCAGTATCTGCGGAAAACACCGTCAGCCACCCCACCGGTAATAAAACTCCGCATATTTTGGTGGCCTATTTTTCCCGGGCGGATGAAAACTACAGTGTGGGCAATATTCGCACCGGTAACACCCAAAAAGTTGCCGAAGAAATCGCCCGACAAACCGGCGGTACGCTCTTTCATATCCAACCGGTTAAGTCCTATCCTGCGGCCTATAAGCCGTGCACAGAAGTAGCCAAGCAGGAACAAGACGCCCAGGCCCGGCCGACCCTGACTCAAAAGGTACCCGATATGGACCAATACGATGTGATTTATTTGGGATATCCGATTTGGTGGGGAGACGTCCCGATGGCGGTATATACTTTTTTGGAAAGCTATGATTTTAGCAATAAAATAATTCGTCCGTTTGCTACCCATGAAGGCAGCGGACTGGGACGCACCCCGACTACGCTTCCCAAGGCGTTGCCTCACTCCAAGGTCAGTCCGGGACTGGCCCTGTACGGACACGTGGCACAAAACGAACCCGACCGCGTTCGCACCGCCGTGTCACAATGGATTGCACAATAGAATATTTTGGCTCCGCTTTCTTGGATGCAGCACTAGAAAGCGGAGCTTTTCATTTGAAATCTTTCCCTGCAAAAAGCTACAATATATGTATGAGAAAAACCAAAACCTGGCAGGGATCCTCCAAAAGGCACAAAAATACCGCCTTTTTTTTATTTGTATTTTTGGGTATGCTTTCGGCATTCGGACCGTTTGTAACGGATATGTACCTGCCCAGCCTGCCCGCGATGGCTTCGTATTTTACGACAGGGCCGTCTATGGTTCAGTTGGGACTGACGTTTTCAATGTTGGGACTGGCTGCCGGACAAATCATCTTTGGTCCGCTCAGTGATAAATACGGACGTCGGGCACCGCTGTTGGTATCCATGGCACTTTATTTACTGGCTACGCTGGCCTGTATTTGGTCCCCTACCATTAAAATCTTTGTGTGCTTACGTTTTATCCAGGGTATTGCCGCAGCCGGCGGGATTGTGATTTCCCGATCGATTGCCACGGATAAGTTTAAAGGTAAAAACCTCACTAAAGCTCTGGCAATTATTGCCGCCATTAACGGAATGGCACCGATCGCGGCACCGGTCATCGGAGGCAGTATTTTACAGGTCAGTACCTGGAAAGGTATTTTTGCCGTACTGTTTGTACTGGGTATTATTTTAACAGGTGCATGCTTATATTTTAATGAGTCACTCAGTAAAACCAAACGTTCCCGCGTCCCGCTTATTAAAACACTGGGATTATTTAAAACAGTGCTTCGAAAACGCAAATATGTATTTTGCGTCCTCCAACTGGCGTTTGCCATGGCCATTTTGTTTAGCTACATTGCGGCGTCTCCGTTTATCATCCAAGAGCATTACGGCTACTCGGCATTTGCGTTTAGTTTGCTTTTTGCCATTAATGCCGTTGCCCTGGGGGTTGGAACCACCATGCCCGTTCGTTTTAAACAACCCGAACACTGCATCTCGCTGAGTTGTTTGGGAATGTTGCTGTTTAGCGTATTAACGGCATTAGCTTTGTGGTTACAGACCCCGCTGGCCGTTTTTGAAATTTTGCTTATTGCCCTGTTATTTACGACCGGTATGAGTTTTACTGCCACCACGGCACTGGCTATGGAAGAAGCCCGCGAACAGGCAGGTACCGCCTCGGCACTCATCGGCGCTGCCGGATTTTTACTGGGCAGCTTCGTATCTCCGATCGTGGGTCTGGGCAATATCTTAATAGCTACCGGACTTACGTTAATGGCTTGCGCGCTGGGGGCCGGTATCTGTTGGATCCTGGCGCTGAGAAGCGCTCAGCCTGCCGGTTTGCCGCAGGGCTCCCCTGCTGCTTAGGATATTTACGGACACAGGGCCTAGAGACCCTTGGGTCTTTAGGCCCTGTTATTTATAGAAGTATTTTACTTATAATAAAGTTATGAAGAAAATTACCCTATTACTAAGCGTTTTATTATGTTCCTTGTCTGCGTGGGCACAAACCCCTACGCGCGTTACGCGTCAGGTGGTCAAAGTTCTCGTAGAGCAATCTGCCGTGTCCAAAGGAACGATCTCCCGCTATGCCGGTGCACACGGTGCATTAATGGGGATTGATTATCAGCTTCAACACAATATGCCCAAAACACGGGTCTTGGAGACCACCGTACAGCGCTCGTGGCTTGAGCAACAACAACGTAACTTTAAAGCTGCACAGCTCAAAAGACAACGTCGTATGCGTGATACGCAACTTCAACAAGAAGCACAGGAGCTCGCGGCTCGCGAGGCCATTTTAGCAACATTGCCTAAGGCCAACCCCGAGCATGCGTTCGTGCGAAACGATTTTACAGACTTATTACCCGATCAAATGCCGCCAAGTGACCTGCCGCTTGTGGCAGAACCGGGAACGCTGTTTCGCGGACTGGCCTTAGCTACTGACGGACAAGCCGTAGCCAATATCTTACAAAACGGTCTGCTGCTCGCTGATACAGGCACAGAAGCCAATACGCGCAATTTAGCCTTTGCCGGCGGCACCCGCGGTGCTGTGCAGGCCATTTCTAACCACCCGGTTACCAATTTAACCTCGTTCCCTGTTAATGCCGCCAACTGGGCTGTCAAACGACTGACTCCCGAAAAACCTTTAGTAGCTGTTGTAGCCGTAAACGGACAAACACAAGCCGGCAAAATCGTACTTGCGTCGGAAGACATCCCGGCTTCTCAAATCACACATTTTATTGTTCCGCTCAATGTAGAAGCAAGCACCGTATGGTGCAATGTGGAACTGCAACCGGACGGTGATTTTTTAATAACTCCTTACGATATTCCACCGGCCCGAGAATAACCGTGAACACTCTTCTACGCAGTTTCCTGCCGGTTATTAATACCCGCACCCGCATCTTAGTCATCGGCAGTATGCCCGGAGAGGCCTCATTGCAGGCCGAGCAATACTACGCCTATAAACACAACCAGTTTTGGACGTTAATGTTTGACCTGTTTGAAAACGGACGCATCCCTCACGATTATCCGGACAAACTGCACACGCTGCTCAAACACCGTATCGGACTGTGGGATGCCCTGTCCTCCTGCTACCGACCCGGCAGTTTGGACAGTCGTATTACAAAACCACTCCCAAACGATTTTCCGGCCCTGTTTAAAAAATACCCGCAGGTACGCACGCTGTTATTTAACGGTCAGACCGCGGCCAAATATTTTTTGCGCTTTTACAAAAAAGAACTGACTGGTAAAAACTATTATGTGCTCCCCTCCACCAGTCCGGCACATGCTTCGCTAAGTTACGCGCAAAAGCGCGAGCAATGGCAGCAAGCCTTACAATCTCAATACACTTAAAAAAATCCGTACGCACACGCGCGCGAATTGTTATAATAAGAATATGCACAGTGACCTGTTTGAATTTGATAAACAACAAGCGATCAAACAAGAATCCAATTTTTTAATCGGCATTGACGAAGCCGGACGCGGTCCGTTGGCCGGACCGGTCGTGGCCTGTGCCTGTTTTATTCCCCCCTCCATGGCCCAGCATTTTAATGATGTAAATGACAGTAAGAAAATTTCCGAGGCCAAACGCGAAGAACTCTTTAAACGACTTACCAGCGGCAACGGTATTATGTACGGCGTGGGGTTCGCTACGGCTCAGGAAATTGATCAGCTTAACATTTTACAGGCTACTTTTTTGGCCATGCGCCGCGCTGCTCAAAAATTTTTAAGGATGCCGGACAGCTGTGCGCTTATTGACGGTCCGTACCCCGTACAGGGACTTACCCTGCAACAATACCCCGTTATTGACGGGGATGCCAAATCGTTGGCCATTGCTTCGGCCAGTATTATTGCCAAGGTAACCAGGGATCATTACATGAGTGTACTCGATAAACTCTACCCCGGTTACGGGTTTGCCGGACACAAAGGGTATGGTACGGCCAAACATATGCAGGCACTTCGCGAATTAGGACCCTGCCCGCAGCACCGCCGCACGTTCGGACCGGTACGAAAACTGCTGCCGCATTCAGACTTATTACCTTAAACAGGCCCCGGCAGGTATACAAATTTGAAGTTGTAAAAAATTTATCAAAAGATAATCAAAAGGTATTGTCTTTTCAAAAAACACAAACACGGAGAACCTATGACACAACTGGCACTTATTAAAAAAGCTGTTAGCTTTATTAACAAAAAAACAAAAAATTTTAAACCTGAAATTGCACTGATTACCGGCTCGGGACTGGCCGCCTCCGTCCCCGCGTTAACGCGTAAAGTAACGATCCCCTATAAGGATATCCCCGGATTCTTGCGCAGTACCGTACCCGGTCATACGGGCAACTTAATCTTCGGCATGTATCAGGGACGCCCAATTGTCGTGATGCAGGGACGCTTCCACTATTACGAGGGACACCCCATGAAAGATTTGGCGATCTCCATTCGCACATTAAAAATGCTGGGCGTACAAAAACTATTGGTCTCTGCCGCTGTCGGATCCATGAACATGAAGCTCAAACCCGGATCCCTGTGCGTGCTCAAAGATCATATTAATTTTATGTGTAACAACCCTTTAATCGGTAATCACGATCCGGCCTTTGGCCCCATGTTTTTTGACTTAACCGTAGCTTATAATAAAGACATGCGAAAAACCGCTTTGACTGCTGCTAAAAAAATAAAAATCAACGCCGCCGAAGGTGTCTATTTGGCTGTTACGGGTCCGAACTTTGAAACCCCCAGCGAAATCCAGCTGTTTAAAAAATGGGGTGCCGATGTAGTCGGTATGTCCGTAGTACCGGAAGTATTGGTCGCACGCCAATGCGGCATTGATGTACTGGGACTGGCCTGGGTAACCAATATGGGATGCGGGATTTCCAAAACGCCGCTTTCTCACGAAGAAACCATCCAAGAAACCAAAAAAATTGAAAGTAAATTTAAAGAACTCTTGGAAATCCTGTTCGTTAAATTATAACTTCCCAGCGTCTTATGGCAGCCAGTATTAAGCGACTCGGTAAAGAAACCCTCATTTACGGCACGTCCACTGTTTTGGCACGGCTGTTAAACTTTTGTCTGGTTCCTTTCTACACGTATTACCTGCTGCCCGGCGACTACGGCGTGATCGCAACTACGTTTGCCGTGATTGCGCTGCTTAATGTCATCTTCCTGTTTGGCATGGATCAAAGCTACCTGCGCTTTGCCAGTGAGCATGCCCAAAAAACCGATGTATTCCAACATTGTTTTTACGGAGTACTGCTTAACGGGGTTGTCTTATCTGTGTTACTGTGGTTGTTTGCCAAACCGTTTGCGGCTCTTATTGGGATTGGAGCTCCGTACGGATATATTATCCACTTGGCTGTATGGGTGTTATTTCTAGACGTACTCAATATGATCCCGTTTACAAAACTTCGCCTGGAGCGAAGACCGTGGTATTTTGCCGGTGTGCGTACAGCATCCATTGTGGTTAATGTCCTAGGCAACATCTTTTTTATTGCTGTCCTGCACAAAGGGATCGCTTCGATTTTATGGGCCAATATTTTTGCCTCGCTTACATCCCTTTTGTTATTATCCCCCGTGATATGTCGGGAACTGCTTGCCAAAAAACCGTCCTTTGACAAAACCCTGGCGGGCGGCATGCTGCGCTTTGCCTGGCCGTTTGTACCGTCCGGACTGGCCAGTTTGTTTGTCAGCGTCATTGATAAACCGATCCTGGTACATTTGGTAGGACTTACACAGGTAGGTGTATACCAGGCCAATTTCAAAATCGGCGTGTTTATGATGCTCCTTGTGTCTATGTTTGACCAGGCCTGGAGGCCGTTTTTTTTGGCACATGCCAAAGAGCCTGATGCCAAACAAACATTTGCGCGGGTACTAACGTATTTTACGGCATTGGGAACCTGGTTTTTACTGGGACTTAGCTTTTTAATGCCGCACATTATCCAAAGCAACCTGTTCGGGGATTTTCACCTGATTAGTCCCAATTATTGGAGCGGACTTCACGTGATCCCCTGCGTACTAACCGGGTATTTTTTCTACGGACTGTATGTGAACTTTATGGTCGGACCCGTTATGACAAAAAAGACCCGTATCCTCTTATGGATTACACTGTTAGGCGCCGCTGTAAGCATTACCACCAATTTAGTATTGGTACCCCATATCGGGATTTTAGGAGCCGGTTGGGCAGTTGCGCTTAGTTACGGGGGCATGGCATTTGCCCTATTTAAATTTACCCAAAAACATTATACACTCCCTTATCAATACAAAAAACTGGCAGGACTGGCAATCGCCTGCGTCCTCACTGCATGCGTTGCATATGTAACGGGCAAACAGTTCCCGGCAAGTGTGCTTATTATCAAAGTACTGCTGCTTACTGTTTACCCGCTATGGATGTGGTTTGTTATCAGAAAAGCGTAAAATTTTTTACTCGGAATACCTATACGAACCCCAAACAGATCCATCAGCATCAGTGCCCGTCCACGCGGGCATTTCACGGCCTGTCTCCGTTTGGCAAACCTTATTAGCCGCAACAAGCCCCTTTTGTGCGATGCAATTTACACGCGTCGGATAGGCAGAATGCGCAAAATATATTTGATAGGACATAACATGTTTTATGTTGCACGAGGCGGCTAGGGTATTCATCGAGCACGAACCCCAGGAATAAGTATAGCTATTACCCTCTTCATTTAACTCTCCATCTCCCGGCCAATCGATATCCAAGTCCTCAAATGTAGTTGCATAACTTCCATTGGCCAAATAATAAATTTCCTGTGCTTCTTTGATACTTTTCACTAAATGTTTAATTGTTGCCAAACGACTTTTGGCCACTGCAACTTGGTACTGGGGCAGTGCCACTGCCGCCAATATGCCTATAATTAACACTACTACCAAAAGTTCTATGAGCGTAAATGCCTGTTTATGTTGAACCATATTTCTCTCCTTATTTGTTTTACTTTATAAAGAGAGAATATCAAAAAAAAAAAACAATGCAAGTCAAATTTTTTGGCAAATATAAATACTTTTCCGTACAGTATATCTTTTAATTAATATAATTCCAAGAAGTCGTATTATAAGCGGATAGAACGCGTCCCTGATCGGCTCCTGTTTCACTTTTGCAAATAGATTGACGCATATCAGTCAAATCTGTTGACTCTACAAAGCACATACGTATTCTTCCGCTAGTTGTTCCTGAATTATAACTACGATACTGATATCCCATTCCAATGGAGGAATTTAAACAACTGGCCTGCACATAGGATTCGGTAATATCCATATGACACTCTCCCCATTCATACACATAGAGACTAGGAGCAGATTGTTCTGATTCAACTTGGCCACCGGGCATACTTACATCTAATTTTTCAAAATCATCTGCATATGCAGAATTAGCCAGATAGTATACCTCCTGCGCATCTAATATGCTTTTAGTTAAAGTCTTTAGTTTCACATACCTGCTCTTATATACCGCTTTTTGATATAGAGGCACAGCTACCGCGGCTAGGATACCTATAATTAGCACAACAACGAGTAATTCGATCAATGTAAATGCTTGTTTTTGTTGAACCATACTTCTCTCCTTATATATGTTTCTTTATAAGGACAGAATATCAAAAAAAAAAAACGCGTCAAGCGAATTTTCCTGACCGTAATAACAAACTCAAATTACTGTTAATTAAATAAGGTTTAAGCTACTTATACAAGAGACTTCTGAACTCAGCCGTCTGGTTGATATTCTTAAACAGCCAGCCTTTCTGATCTTCATCATACAAGGCTTCATAATCCTTAAAGTGATGTGACAGTGCCTGCTGTAAATATTCATACATCCGTTTACGGTCTTTCTTCCACGTCCAATATAACCCCGCTAAATTTACATAAGGCGTAGGCGCAGCAGGATCCAATTTTATGGCCGTTTCAAAATCGTTCTTCGCAGACTGATAATCTTTTAAATTTAATTTGGCAAATCCGCGGTTATTATATGCCACCGACCATTTGGGTTCTAATTCTATGGCGCGCGTGTAATCCTGTTCGGCTTTCTCAAATGCATGCATTTCCTCATAGACAAGTCCGCGCCGGTTAAACCAATACGCTTCCGGCTTTAATGCCAGCACCCGCGTATAGTCTTCAATAGCTGCTCCGTAATCTTTTAATTCTTTAAATGCATGCCCGCGCAGCTGGTAAGCCTCACGAAGTTCGTCATCGCGGTTAGCCGCCTTACTAAAAGCTGAAATTGCCTCATCCAGTTTATTTTCGTTATACAGGATGCGTCCCTGCCACAGATACCGTTGCGGGGAATCATCCCCCATTTGCTCTAGAACGGCGATTTGTTCGTTGGCCTCATCATACCGGTACGCATTCAAACTGACCGGGATAGATTCCTGTAAAATCTCCCGGGAGGCATTCTGCCAAATTCCCGCATACCGTTTATAATCAGCCAGAGACAGTGCATACTTGCCCTGTGCTCGGTACGCCCGCGCACGGGCCAAATAAAAGTTTGAATAAGACGGACTTAACGAAATTGCTTTGGTAAAATCCACAAGCGCCAGTCCATGCTCTGCCATGTTCTCATAGGCAAGACCGCGTGCATAATAGCGAAACGGATCCCGGGGACGCAAAGCAACCACCCGGTTGTAATCCAGTATCGCCCGGCGCGTGTCTCCCAAAGCCTGATAGGCATCTGCCCTGTAATGATACGCTCCGACATGACGGGGCGACTTCTCGATGACCTGAGTGAGCAACTCAATTTGGGTATGCAAATCAGCCTCTTTTTTGGCGCGGTCAAAAAGTTGCGCCGCCGTTTCTGCCGAAACGGTTAGAGGCAATAACATAAGTAACCCTATGAAAATTTTACGCATACCTTATTAAACTATTATTTAAGCAAAAATACAAAATAAATATTCAGTGTCGCTACTGCCAGTCCAAAAGCGTAGCAGGCACATAACAACACCGTGGCAAAAAAATGCAAATTTAGAAATACGGCTCCGACCAGAGTCGCACGCCCGGCAAAGAGTTTCGTGAGCTGTACGCTGCGAGAAGACCATTTCACAATCTTGGCACACAACACGGCCCGCACGGCAGCGGCCAACGCGCCGGCGCATACAAACAGCAACAACCGCGGCAGTGAGCTGTTGTGCTCTCTTAGAGAAGAAAACACCTCCCGCACACTCCCGCGCACCAAACTGCGTGCCTGCGATTTGGAAATCCCGGCATTAAGATCCGATACCTGTTCGGCAATGCGCATTTGTACCAGTTCCAACACATGCTCAATAAAATCGTTCCAATGCATGCAGGCCAAGCGCAACGCAAACACACTTGTAGTTGCCAGTGAATACATCAGAGCTACGACTGCATAGACTAAAAACAATATCCACACACCGACCCATTTAACTCCGGTCGGCCACGTGTGAAACATCGTTGTGGAAGTAACATAAGATATTAATAAAAACAGTCCGACTCCTGCTAGCAAATGCGGCAGGAACCAGCGTTTTAATGCGGCCGCAAAATCAGCCAACGCCCTTTTAAATAATACCTGCAGAGGCTCTTGTGGGTCTTGGGATAACCGGACTGTTTCAATGGGTGTGTCCACAGCAACAATCTCCGCAACAGGGATGTGCTCCGCCCTTTTTACAAGACGGGATCCGATCGGAAATTTTTACCAACTTCCCTGTTTTTTTATCAAATACATAGGTACCGCTGTTTAATGTTGACATAGTTCCTCTCTTAACCGGCTAACCGATAACTGGTATCAATTAAATATTTCAGTTCTGCAATCGGACGTATTCATTTTTCAAACGTTTGCAAAAACCATTTGAGTACCCAATCCGGTTTGTAATCAATAATTTTCTTATTATGCCGCGTATAACTCTGCACAGGTGCTAAGAGCTGTTTTTCACGCGACAGCAACGGATACAAATAATTGGTTACCACCTGGATATTGGGGTACCACAGATTATGTACTTTTTTATCAATCCAATGCTGCAAGCCCAAGTTAGGAAGTTCCAATCCCGCCGAGGCTGCCCAAAACACGCTGTTCACAGCAATCACATACAACGGGAACTCGGCTTTGAGGATATGTAAAAATTGCCAGGTCTGGTTAATAGATAATTTTTTAATGTCCAGTTCCAAATACTGCGGGTTTCCCAGCGGTCCGCCTTTGGTAACACTAATTACATAATATCCCTGGTTTATAAGTCCCTGCACAAGTGCCTGCATATGCGGGTATACATAATTGGAACCGCGTGAATCCAGTTGCAAAAACACAATTCCCGGGGAGTTTTTAGCATGCGCACGAGTAGTATTTAAATAGTCAGATACAACTTCGGCGGTTTGTTGGGGAAAATACATCCGCGGTGATGGTACTTCTGATGGAACCGGCAAACCAAACGTATCAAACAGACTTGTCACCCGATGCGTAATATGGATACCATAGTCATAATATACGGGAATTACCAAAAAATGTTCCGGTACCTGTTGCAGCACCCGGGAATAATCATAGTTTTTCCAGATAAGCGGATGGCGCATCCCTTTAAAGTAAAATACTTTTTCAAAATTGGGGTTTTCCGCCAAGAGCTTGCCTACAATCGGTGAATTATTCCGGTCAAACTGTTCCCCCACATATGCATAAAACGGAATATGCGGATACTTTTCTTTGAGCGCGTCCCACACGGCCGTCGTATACAAATAATCCCCGATCCCCATAAAAAACACAAACGCAAACCCTTGGACCTGCGGATTTACAGCCAGCGCGTTGTCCAAATTATAATAGACATGTTCATGCCAATATAAGGGACGCCGCATCTGATACCAGGACTTATCAAGCGGTAAAGTTTCCGACTGGCCGGCAGTCGGACGTTTGTTGTATCCATACCATACCGGTGCAGGATCCGGTATAAAAAAACATATCTTATGCAGGGTCCAACGCAAAATTTCATAACACACGCACAGTAAACGATGCGACCGTAAATAGATTTGAAAATTACTCATATATACAGTATAGCAAAAACGCTCCCTGTCCGATAATAGACAGGGAGCGTAAATACAGAACGAACTTACTTACTGGTCGATGCTTCAAATCCGGCACTCTTGATAGAGCTGCACATATTTGCGTCTTTGCTGCCGTCGGTGCAACTGCGAGACCAGCTGGCTCCCAAACCGGATGAGGCCGGCGTACGCGTGGCTGTTAATGTGGGCATGTAGGCTTTCCATTTACTATCGCTTTTAGGTGCTACCGTAGCCGTGCAGGAGCCGGCATTACAACTGCCCGTATATGTAAAATGTTTAGAGGAACAACCCGAACCATCGCAAGTCAAACGATCCTTAAAATCAATATCCAACCGACTACCGGTACTGGTCAAAAACGTAGCGCTTCCGGAGCGAAATTGCGTACAATACAAATCCATCCCGCGTTGAATAGCCGCTAAATTGGTTACTGCCTCGGACAAGCGTGCTTTATTAACAGCACGGGTGTATTGGGGCAGTGCCACGGATGACAAGATACCGATAATAATCACCGTTACCATCAGTTCAAGAAGTGTAAAACCTTTGTTCATAATATCCTCCTAATAGGTATATCATAGTATAGCAAAAATGACTGTCAAAAGGGCAAGTAACAAGTTTTGTATAATATAGTATATGCAACTAAGAACCATTTTTTTCGGCACTCCCCAACTGTCCGTTCCCTATTTGGAACTGGTTCATCAACTGACAGATTTACAATTAACCGTGACGCAGGCCGACAAACCGCGCGGCCGGGGGATGGAAGTTTCCCCGTGTCCCGTCAAAGCGCGCGCCCTGGAACTGGGCGTGCCCGTTTTGTCCCCGGAAAAACTTAAAGACGATTTTGATAAAATCGCTGCTGTTCCGTTTGATTTGGGGATTGCCGTAGCTTACGGGAAAATCTTCCGACCGGATTTTTTGGCACTGCCCAAACTGGGTATTTTAAATGTACACTTTTCCCTGCTGCCACAACTGCGCGGCGCTGCTCCTGTACAGCAGGCACTGATGAAAGGTTACACCCAAACGGGGATTTCTGTATTTTGGATACGACCCGGCATGGATGACGGTCCGTTGTATTTACAAAAGCAACTGGATATTGACCCGGCCGATAACGCAAAAACCCTATTTGAGAAACTGATTCCCTTGGGGCTAGATGGCCTTCAAGAAGTACTTACCCGCCTGCAGGCCGGTGAAATGCTGCAAACTCCGCAAACGGGAGAACCGACCACAGCTCCCATGCTGCAAAAAGAAGACGCCCTGTTGCGACCCGCGGATTTAACAGCCACACAGCTGCATAACCGGATACGCGGCCTGGCCTGCGGTCCCAAACCCAAAATTCCGTTCCTACGCAACGGGAATACCGAGTGGTTGCAAGTCCTGCGGACCATCGTCGACACACAGGAATATTCCGCAAAGCCCGGCACGATTGTGGCTATTGAACGCTCGTTGGGAATTTTAGTAAAATGTAGAGAGGGAGCGTTGTGGCTTTGCGAAGTGCAGCCGGCCGGAAAAAAACCGATGCCTGCCGAGGCATTTGCCAACGGACGCGGCCTTAAACCCCATGAGATTGTATTTATAGAACATGCCGACTAACGAAGAAAATTTTGACGATTTTATTAAAAGCAATAAAAGACCCGGCCGTATGAAATGGCTGGTGCTCTTAATGGTATGCGTATTTTTTGCCGGACTGGTAATTGTATCGGCAGATTGGGTACTCGGAGCTCTCATTCATACCCGCAAAGAAGTAACTGTTCCCGATTTAACCAAGAAACCTGTTTCTCAGGCACTGGATTTACTGGCTAAACAAAATTTGGCCGCCAAGCAGGCCGGTGTGGAATTTGCCGATAACGTTCCCCCAGGCTCGGTACTGCGCCAAATCCCGTCTGCCGGTTCCACGGTACGGGAAGGACGTATTATTCGTGTGTGGATCAGTCAGGGTGATGAAATGGTATTTGTGCCTAATACCGTAGGCACTTCGCTACGCGATGCACAGCTGGCGATCCGACAGGCAGGTCTGAATGTATCGCAAGTCGAAAATGCATACTCACTGACCTATGAAAAAGGGCTTGTTATTACCCAAACCCCCAAGGCCGACAGCATGGTTCAAAAAGGCACCTCGGTGGTATTGGTGTCTTCCAACGGGGCACCGCCGGCCAGTGTAATTTTAGTACCCAATTTTAAGAGTAAAAAACTCGCCGAAGCTACTCTGTGGGCCAGCCACCAGGATGTTAATTTAATAATCCGCGAAGATCCGACTTCCGTGTTCCCCAACGGGGTGATTTCGGAACAACGGCCGCAGGCCGACAGTCAGGTACCCCCCGGTGCCAATATTGAAATAACGGTCAGCCGTCGGGCTACGGCGGATAATGAAAAATCCTACCACCTGCACTATGAACTGCCGCAGGGAAAGAAAACCAGTTTGGTACGCGTTACGGTAGAGGACGCGACGGGTGAAAGCGAAGTATTAAATGAAACCAAGCAGCCCGGCTCCAAGATTGATTTGGAAATCCCGTTCACCAGTTTTGCCACGGTACGCGTGTTTGTAGATAATATTTTGGTACGTGAGCGCGAAGTCAAATGAAAAAAAACACTTCCAAAATGCCTGCCGTAAATGGTAAAATATCTATTGCGCCATCCATTCTCTCTGCGGACTTGTGCCGCTTGGGAGAAGAAGTGTCCAAAGTTGTCCAAGCAGGTGCTGACTGGCTGCATGTAGATATTATGGACGGGCATTTTGTACCGAACTTAAGTTTTGGTCCGGCTGTCGTGCGTTCTTTGAAAGGATTTACAGATTTACCGTTAGATGTACATTTGATGGTGACCCACCCGCATAAGTTTATAGAGCCGTTTGCCCAAGCGGGTGCGGACCTGCTTACCATTCACGCAGAGTCCGAGGATGATACCCGACAAACTCTGCAGTCCATCAAATCCTTCGGCATCAAAACGGGTGTGTCTATTAAACCGGACACCCATCCGGATGTGTTACAAACACTGTTGGATGAACTGGATTTAATATTAGTAATGAGCGTGTACCCCGGATTTGGCGGGCAGTCTTTTTTAGAAAGTGCTCCGACTCAAATTAAGGCGGTACGCCAGCTTATTAACGCCTCCGGCAAACCCATTTGGCTGGAAGTAGACGGCGGCATTAACGCCCAAACCGCACCGCTTGCCCTGGCAGCCGGTGCCGATGCGTTGGTAGCCGGCCATGCAATTTTTTCGTCCGCGGATCCTGAATTGGCCCTCAAGCAAATTAAACAGGCAACCCCGGCAATTTAAGATAAGCTTTTACCCTGTAAAAGCAATTTATAAGGAGAGTCATACAATGGCAGTAGTAATTAGATTACAAAGAGTTGGCAAGAAAGCCCAGCCTCAATACAGAGTCGTGGCGATTGAAAAGAAATCCGCCGTGGGCAGTGAAGCCAAAGAAGTGCTCGGCCAATACCATCCTTGCAACCCGGAAGCGGCCCAGCAAGTCAAACTCAACATGCCGCGCGTGGAATATTGGATGAAAGTGGGTGCTAAACCCTCCCAAACCGTAGCCAGCTTGATCAAAAAAGCCAGCGCCAAATAATTCGGGGGCCTCATGAAAGAGTTAGCCACCCTGCTCTTGAAATCGCTTTCCGCTACGCCTGATAACGTAGTGGTCAACGAAAAAACCGAAGAGAACCGCGTTTTCCTGTCCACAAAAGTGGACTCCGCAGACAAAGGCAGAGTGATCGGCAAAGACGGTTGCATTATTAAAGCAGTACGAACCGTATTAACCGCCGCTGCTACCAGTCAGGATAAAAAGGTTTCTTTGAAACTGGAAGACGAATGAAAATAGACGTTATCACTGCTTTTGGAGAACTCATTGAACAAACACTTTCTCACAGTATTGTGGGACGTGCGCAAAAAGCAGGGATAATTAAACTGGGTACCCTTAGTCCGCGGCAATTTACCACGGACAAACACAAAACGATAGACGATCGCCCCTACGGCGGCGGGCCCGGTATGTTAATGAAAGCTGAACCACTGTATCAAGCCATTAACACACTGCGCAAAAAGTCATCTTATGTAGTGTTAACCAGTCCGCGCGGACAGGTATTTAGTCAGGAACTGGCTAAAAAACTGGCCAAAAAGCGCCACCTCATTATCGTGTGCGGACATTATGAAGGGATTGATGCCCGAATTTATCCGGAGGTGGACTTGGAAGTTTCTTTGGGAGACTATATTTTAACCGGCGGAGAACTCGCCGCCTGCGTCATGATTGATACCATTACGCGTCTTCAAAAAGGGACATTCAAAAAGGATGATGTAACCTCATCTGAGTCGTTTGAAGGGCATTTGCTGGAAGCCCCGCAGTATACCCGCCCGGAAGTATGGCGCGGTAAACGGGTTCCCGAGGTACTCTTAAACGGCAATCATAAAGAAATAGAGGCTTGGAGACATGAGCAAGCCCTGTTGGTTACAAAGCAGTTTCGGCCTGATTTACTTGCCAACGCCATCGAGCCTAAGGCAGCGGGTCGGAACAAAAGAAATATTCGGAGGAAGTAAAATTTATGAACATTAGTGATATCAAACACAACTTAAAAACCAGCATCCCGGTTTTTAAAGCAGGCGATACGGTTCGCGTAAAAGTAAAAGTAGTCGAAGGAGACAACGAACGTTTACAGGCTTTTGACGGTGTAGTCATTGCCCGCAAAGGTTCCGGCATCGGTGAAACTTTTACCGTACGCAAAATCTCCTTTGGGGTCGGTGTGGAACGTATTTTCCCGATTCACTCCCCCCGCGTGGACAGCATTGAAGTACTCAAAATTGGTAAAGTACGCAGAGCCAAACTGAACTACTTAACCAAATTGTCCGGTAAAGCGGCCCGCTTACAGGAACTCAAAAAACCGACCGCTGCAACCGCAGAAGCTGCTGAAACGACTGAAGCTCCGGCTGCCGAAGCGAAATAATTACCTTATAAGTAATTTAGACAACTCCCTGCAGGAATTTGTAGGGAGTTGTTTTTATTGGCTTAAATTTAATTTAATAAATAATCTCTGTTTGCTATTAGCTCCTTTCCCATAGACTTACAAATCCGTATTGCAATTTGACTTTTGTTATACGCGGAACAGTCCAATAAACCAGCCGCATGTGGTAAATTGTTAATCGTTGCATTTGTTGCAAATTGTCCCGCTAAAAAAAATGCTGGTAAGTCTTCACTAGCCGCCTGGGCAATACAAGCAAAATTCTCAGTTGCAACATTAGCACATGAAATCATATATTTGAAAGGAGCATCCTGATTAACCTGATTCCAGGTATCTGCTATGCTATCGGAGGAAATATCTATATCTAATTCTGTTATATGATGAGTATAAGTGCCATTTGCAAGATAGTATATTTCCTGCGCTTGCATCACTGTTCTAAGCAAAGCAAGTCCTTCAACAGCACGACTTTTAGCCACTGCCATTTGATATTGCGGTAAAGCAACGGCTGCCAAAATCCCTATAATTAACACAACGACTAAAAGCTCTATGAGCGTAAATGCTTGTTTATGTCGAACCATAATTCTCTCCTTATATATTTTTTTACTTATAAAGAGAGAATATCAAAAAAAAAAAACAATGCAAGTGTTATGTCCCCCTCTTTCTAGTCGTTTTATAAGCGATAAAGATTAAATAACCATCCCCCGGCAAAGCCGGGGGTTTTTCACGACGGGCCAAGCCCTTGCCTACTAGCTCTGGGCTAAAAGCCCTTCTTAACAGCCTGCCACACGCGACTTCCCACGCTCTGTTTGAACGGATCTGCATCAAATGGCAGCCGTTCCCCTAATTCGTCCTCCTTTAGTTGGTTCTTTATATACTCC
>JAFVFN010000028.1 GCA_017475405.1 Elusimicrobiaceae bacterium | reverse complement strand
GCGTAAATCCTTTCTTCTTCATTACTTCGTTCCTCCTTTGCTTTATTCCTTTTTGTTTATCCGGGGGAAAGCAGGCTTTCGCCTGCTATCCCCTGTCTTTCTGTTGTGTTTGAGGAGGAACAGAAAGAAGAGCTCTTTTTAATCTCTCTAAATCTACTCCGGAGGCTCCCCCCTGTGGTGGATGTGTCCCCCCCTCTATCACTCAACTATTACAAACTATCAAAAAAAAAAAACAAGTCAAGCTGTCGTCGGGGACACAAAAAAACGGATAACAAATTTCACATAGCGATGATATATTACAGTTTGTACAAATAGTGGAAGTTACGGCTTTCGCCATAGATAAACAAGATTAGCTTCTTATGAAATATTGAAAAAGTAGACAAGATTGACAGGTAAACTACTTTAGTAACATATGTTTTAAAAATAAAGCACATAATTTCTGTTACAAACTATGAGCTTTATCCCGAACGTAAGTTTCGCAAACTACTAAGATTTTTCTGGACCAATTTCCAAAAAACAAACTAGGCCTATTTGTTCAGTTACATAAATAGAACGATTTTTCCATTTGAGAGATAATTTTTGGAGCTTTTCCTCCGTACAGTTCGGCATCCACATCACCCCTTCTTCCTGGCTGTTCAATAAAGCATTTCGTTCTTTTTCTTCCAGTGAAAACAGTTCATATACCGGGATATCCAAATGATAAATCTGATTTACATAAAATCCGTACAATGCAGGCATAGTTACCGGCGGAAAGGCTTCCATCGCTACCACAAACATGGCCTTACCGGGGAAACGATCCCGATACATCTGACTTACCATTCGTGCCGGCATTTTCAGATCTCCCCGTGTTAAATAGTCTGTATGTTGGGCCCAAAAGTTTTCCAGTTCACACAACACAAATACCACTATTCCCAAGCCAACGATCACCCTTCTACGAAATAACGGAGCAAAAAACAATGCTAACATTAAATACACAACGGGCAATAGTACTACAAAATATCGATTTATAAACATATATATTTTGATACTAATCAAAGCTACACATAATATAAATATACCTAACACCAATCCCAATGCGATTTGTTCTTTACGCCAAAATAAAATTTTTTGTGTGTGAATTATTTTCCGCTCCAACACCATTATTAACAACAAACTCCCCATAACGATTGCCCCTTTAAAACTACCGGTCCAATAGATCATTAATGTGAGAAGGGAATGCCAATAAGGCGCCTGGTTAGCCCACCAGTTTCCACTCAAACGATGAAATTCCAATTGAGCAATAAAATTAGGAATCAGCCACGGCAAAAACAGGGTAAGTACCACTGCGGGAACCAACATAAAATATTTTAAGTTACGTTTATAGTATATTGTCTGCACCAATAATACCACAGCAAAAGCCCCAAATAAGAGTGCACCAAAATAATGACTCCAACACAGCAGCACAGACAATCCCGCAAAACCAATCCATTCCCGTCGGCAAACAGCAAAGTTTCTGACAACCTTATTTGATATATTCACAAATAAAAACGTTAACGGTACTGCCAACAACAAAACCAACATATACGAACGTGCATGCTGCGAATAAGCAATCGCGTACAAATTACAACTTAAAAAAACAATAAACAGTAATCTGGCGATCCTGCCAAATCGTTTGGGGAACCCCATCCAAGCACACAGTAACGCTCCCACTCCCATCAAAAAACTGGGGAGCCGAAGCCATATTTCCGGGCCATAGGGTACAAAATGATTCCATATCCATAAGAGAACATTATACAGCGGCGGGTGTACATCCACAAGTAACCAATGACGGTATATCCACTTCAATGAAAACGCAGGATCGGTAGTAATGGCCGTAAAAAGTTCGTCATATTCGTATCCGATGTGAAACAAGGTAATCCGCATATAGATAGAACCTATGATACACCCTATTAAAAGCCACTGACAAATGCGAATCAATACGGTTTTATTAAAATACATATTACTAACTCAATCTGAAATTTTTAAAATACAGGTATCGGGCAACCGACCGTATACCCCCAGAGAACGATGCCATTTATTTGCTACCTGTTGCAGTTTTTCAGTATTACAATTAGGCATCCAAATAAAAGCCTCTTCCTTGCGTTCTAAGACTTTGTTCCTCGTTTCTTCATCCAAAGAAAATAATTCTGTTACCGGCACATTAAGACCGTATACCCGGTTTACATAAAATCCGTACATGGCCGGCATCACCACTGGAGGGAATCCTTCCACCGCGATGACAAACATCTCCTTGCCCCGGTAAAAATCTCGGTATATCTGACTAAGCATACGTACAGGCATTTTGGGAGTATACCTGAGCTCCTGGTGTCCGCGTCCAAATACTACTAAGTTACTGATTAAAAAAAGTACACACAATATTTTGGCTAACAAATTTTTGCGTACAACAGGCGCCAAAATAACGCAAACTATTAAATATGCGCTGGGTAAAAAAGCGATAAAATAACGTCCGTAAAATAAAAATGTTTTTAAAGACACCACACCTACTATGGCAATTGCGGCCAGACATACACTTAGCAACACAAGTTGTTCTCGTACAAATGGAATATATCCTGTCTTTTTCCAACGATATATATACCATCCCGTCCCTACCGCCAATAATATTCCCATGATTGCAATTCCCCGCCAATTGGAAAATAACAAACAAAGTACTGTCCATGGAATAAACCGCCATTGAGCCTCATTACCCCACCAATTACCGGAAAATCGTTCATAAAAAATCTGCTCTATAAAATTAGGAATAATCCACGGCAGAAAACCAATTCCGATAATCAACAATGTCAGGGAAGCAGGTTTGACTTCAAACTTAGTTTGCACTGCTTTTAAACATAAAAATACGGCACAAATCCCTGCCAGTAAAGTTCCGAAATAATGACTCCAACTTAGCAGTATTGATAAAACAGCAAAACTAATCCATGTTTGTTTGGAAATATAACAACGCTTCAAAATGCGACGAAATATAGCTAAAAATAAAAAGGTAACCGGTACTGATAACAACATCATGAGCATATAAGAACGTGCATGTTGCGAATAAAAAAGGACGTATAAGTTACAACTTAATAAAGAAACAAATATCCACTTCGCAGTCTTACCCAAGCGTTTGGGAAAACATATCCACGCACACACTAATCCGCTAACCCCGAACAATAGACTGGGCAAACGCAACCATATTTCCGGACCATAAGGCACTAAATGGTTCCATATCCATAGGAAAGCATTGTATAATGGCGGATGTACATCTACCAGTAACCAATGCTTATATATCCATCCAAATGACAATAAGGGATCTGTCGTAATAGCCGTAAATAATTCATCGTACTCATAAGCCATGTTAAACAACAAAGTACGCATGTATAAACTGGCACAAATACATACCAACAGCCCCAATTGAAAGATTATTTTAATTGCTTTTTTCATAGCATAAAAAAAGTACCCCCAAAGTGTATGGTGACCCTGGGGGTATAGTTTAATGTTTAGAAACACACATTGGCAATACGACAGGTATCACAGAAAGATCCTGTATACATGTCCGTAAATCGGTGACAGTCAGGACCACCACCTCCGCCTCCACCTCCTCCACCTCCGCCGGTGGATTCTTTCCATTTACATGTGGTACCATCACAATAGTAACGTTTACCATTCTCAGTCTTGTAACAAGAAGAAGCAGAACACGGACGACACTCGACACCTGATTTTAACTCATATTCCGTAGATTGAGTTCTCCAAGTAGCCATGTTTGACCCTTTCCATGTTTCTTCACATATTTGGGTATCGTGGCGATAGTCACAGTTTTCTTCTGTTGTAACCTGTCTTGTAGTCCCCACTTTTTCGCCGTCACACTTGGGAGCGCATTCTTCTTGAGTCTTACTACACTCTCCCGCATCAAGCCATACCCATTTACCGTCCTGGCATTCATAAACAGCAGAACGTGTACCACAGGTATTACAAGAAGTCTCTTTGGAAGGTGATTCTGTTAAACAAGGTGTATTATGGTCACAGGCCCAACGCTTATACCCGCTGGACATCCAGGCCTGTCCTTCACTGGAATACTTCGGTTTACTATTTCCGGTTCCCGTATAGAGTCCAAGGCTTGCTGCACAATCAGAAGCACTGCCAGAAGCACACTTATATTCCGTGGAATTATATCCGTATTTCGCAGCAATACATTGTGCAAAGTTGCCCGCAAAATCTTCCGCACAGCAATCACAATCAGCATTCACAGGTCCCGTACAAGCGCCCCAACCTTCTGAATCTGTTGAGCCGCCAGTTCCTCCATAGCTAGATCCTAACTGGATCTCCCACTGGTAATTCGTACTGGCATCACATGTTACGACACGCTGTTTTTTCTGTCCACACGCACAATCTGCTTCTGTCTCGGGTTTGGTATTCGGATCGCATTTATTATCCGGAGGTTCCGGACAATTTTTATTCTCTGTTTTATTCCACTTACAAGTAGGATATCCCGTGAATGTCCAGGTTGTACTTATCGTACACCCCTCACTGTCCGTTTGGGTCGTGGTACCGACTGTGTGTTCATCCGTATTGTTACACTCTTCCACAACCGGTTCATAACAATCCTCCCCTTCGCAAGGTTCTACTCCACAGTCCGCATTTCCCGCTACATAGTTCGGAGTCTTACTTGTATCTGTCAATTCACTACATAGCGGATAACTCTTATTAAGGTTATCACACCCGCTGCTGCAACAGATGCGTCCGTCCGCATAAGATGGCATCTCCAAGGTGTATTTTCCGCTCTTTGCACTGGCGGTCATTCCGACTGTTCCCAAACTATAGTTAAAGTTCTTTCCGTCTTTATAAGAACCTAAACTGTTCTTTTTATCCGTATAGTTTCTACTCAGTGTACAACGAGCTTCCTGTTCTGTTCTTACAGCCGCCATCAGCTCTTCCGCTTCTGTGGTCTTGCGTGTTTCTATTACCTTACTAAACTTCGGTAATACTACCGCACTCAATACCCCTATGATTACCACTACTACCAGCAATTCACTCAGGGTAAAGGCCTTTTTCTTCATAGTTCCTCCTCAAACTATAAAGCGAAAGCCGTAACTCTTCGCTTTGAAATTATGAGAAGAAACAGCCACAAAGAGCCTCCTGCTTACTGACGGGCATATAAAATACACCCGACAGTACACGGCAAGGTACTCTACAGCAACAACACAACTTATAATGGGAACCTGTCCCTCCTCATACTATTATTATAATATTCATGCCCGCACAAATCAAGCTCAAATTCAGATCTGCAAAAAAACGATTCGGCATTTTACCCAAATTATCTATAATATAAGTATGGTAAAACGAACGAAAACAAACGCTCTCTGCGCGCGAGACGAGCAAAAAGCTACAGCTGTCGGCAATCTTTGTGCTCCCTTTATTCGCCGAATCCTTCCGTTTCTTACCGGATGGCTTATTTTGCTGGTCAGCGTTTCGTTCTTTACGGCTACCTATGATTCGGCACATGTCAAATTAACGCTGTTTCAGATCGGTTCTACCTTACTTCTTACGCTATGGACCGCACTTAAAATTACCGAGCAGCAAAATCCTTTTACCCGCCGCACGCTGGTATTTTTGGCACCGCTCCTTATGTATATAGGGTGGCAGACACTTAGTTTCTTATGCTTTCCCTACAAATTGGAAGCAGCCGAAGAATTTATCCGCCTGCTGATGTATGGGGCGATCAGCTGTCTGATTGCCTGCGAGTTTACGCTTAAAGACGTACAAACACTCACTAAATTTATCATTGTGACCGCTTGGATTTGTCTAAGCTATGGCGTGTTACAAATTATCAATATTTGGCTGCCCGGCGCGGATTTACTTCCCTGGCACGGATTTTTTGGCAACCGTATTTTTTCCACACACGCCAACCCTAACTTTTTCGGAGCCTTTATTGTGTTTGCCTCCGGCCTTATCGGAGCCGAATTTTTACATACCCGAAAAAAGTCCTTACTCGTATTACTGGCACTGGGATTACTGGATTTAATCTTTACCGAGAGTAAAGGAGCCTGGCTCGCTTATGGCGGACTGTGGGTCTTTGCCACATTTACCTATACCAATTGTTTGTCTCGTTTCCAAAAACACCTTAAAAAAACCAATATCATCGCCATCTTGCTTCTACTCATAGCAGCCGGTGCCACCGGTATTTATTCAGCCAAACGCTTCCAGTCGGTCAGCTTTCGCGCGTATACCTGGCTTTCTGCTTGGGAAATGGTCCAGGATTCCCCCATACTGGGTACCGGACCGGGCAGCTTTAAACTTGTATATCCCGCTTACCGCCGTCCCCAAATCTTTTATATTGAAAACGCTCACAATAATGAAACCCAACATGCCGAAAACGAATACCTTGAACAAGCCGCTACCGGCGGTGTAATCGGACTGGCATTGTTTCTGTGGCTCGTTGTATTCGTATTTATCGGTGCTTTTAAAAATATGCGCAGCTGCTTGTCCGATGACCCGCGACGCTATTATTTACTGGGTTACAGCGCAGCCCTGGCGGGTCTTTTACTGCATGCGTTTGTAGACATCAGTATACATTTTGCATCCAGCGGACTACTGCTAGCCGTCTTCATTGGTGTGCTGTTGGCTCTATTGCAACAAAACTCTCCCGCCAGACTGACACCTGTCCTCAAACCCACATATCCGCGGATACTGTGGGTATTACGTACCCTTGTGTGGATGTCCGTAGCAGCCGCGGTTATTTATATGGGAGTCTCCTTTTATTATGTACTACGTAACATCGCCGTTAAAACATTTGTTGAAGGGATCCTGTATACAGTATCCATACTGACGTTTGTGGGCTGCGTCTTGACAGTCTGCTACATATATGTACGCATTACCCGACAAACAACCCGTTTGTCCGTATGCATCCTGCTGCTGGTCTCACTGCTGCCGTGTGTGTTTTTCTTTCGGTTCCTGTTAGCCAATCACTACTACAGCTTGGGTTTTGCGTTAGTACAAATGGAGCAGGCCCCGGCCGCACTGGGAGCATTTAGTGATGCGATCAGACTTAATCCTTATTTAAGCGAATACCGGCAATACCGGGCCAATGTATTTGCCCTGACCCTGGATCCTGCTAAACGATTTGTACCGGCTTTAGGAGATACGACTCACCCCCGTACCGATTTCGAACGCGCCAAAGCCGATTTGGATTTTGTGTTTGCTCATAACCCCAATCATGCACTGTTACATCAAGATGCAGGTCAACTGCATTATACCCTGGCTATGCGCCAATTGGGCCAAGCGCAGACCGATCCGGCTCAAGCATTTTTGTACCAACAACTGGCCCGGGAAAATTTCAAACAGGCCAAGACCTATTTTACGCAATCCCTGCGTCTGGACCCTGTAAACGTCAATACATATTTACTGCTCATTAACATGGCTCTCTTGGCCCGCGACACCAAGGAAGCACAAGCCTGGGCCGATATGTACTATGCAGGCCCCGATACCGTTACAGAACCTGACTTCTTGGAACGCCATAAAAATAACCCGCACATGCAGGCAGCACAGGCTCATATTGACCGCCTCAAAGCGACGTTGATGTAAATTTGATATAATGGGAATAAGAGGAGATTTGGTATGATTATATTGTTTTTAAATTGTGGAAGTTCATCTTTAAAATACAGTGTGTATGACTGGGAAGAGAAAAAAAGTCTGTGCGCCGGCGGCGTGGAACGCATCGGTATTGACGGCTCTTTTATTTCCCATGACCGAAACGGATTTCCGACATTTGAACTGGCCCGCAATTGTAAAGACCATAAAGACGCTATCAATTTAGTTATTCAAACCATTACCAACAAAGAACACGGCGTCATTGAAAATATCAATGTTATCAGTGCCGTAGGACACCGCATCGTACACGGCGGTAAATTTGCCAAATCTGTTATCGTAGATGACAGTGTGGTGGCGGAACTTAAAAATATTGCCGATTTGGCTCCGCTGCACAATCCCGCTCACATTATGGGGATTGAAGCCGCACGCGCTTTACTTCCCAACGTAACCCATGTGTGCGTGATGGATACCGCTTTTCACCAAACGATGCCGGCCTCTTCTTATATGTATGCCTTGCCTCGCAAATGGTACACCGATTATCAAATCCGCCGTTACGGGTTTCACGGTTCATCCGTGCTGTATACTTCCCGACGAGCCGCTGTTTTATTAGATAAGAACGTAGATGAAGTCAACACAATTGTCTGCCATTTGGGAGCTGGTGCCAGCGTGACGGCCGTTAAAAACGGACAATGTTTAGACACCAGTATGGGACTTACGCCGTTAGAGGGACTTGTGATGGGTACCCGCAGCGGAGACATTGATCCGTCGGTATGCTTTCATATGATGAAAAAACTGAATATGAAACCCGAAGAAATGTATACGATTTTAAATAAAAAGTCCGGGATGTACGCATTAACGGGAGATCGGTTTTCCGATCAACGCGATGTACGCAAAAATGCAGCCAACGGTGATGAACTCTGCAAACTGGCCCTGGACGTAGAATGTTACCGCGTCAAAAAATATATTGGTGCGTACATGGCGGCCTTAGGCCGTCTGGATTGTATCGTATTTACAGCCGGTATCGGTGAACGCGCATCCAATGTACGTGAAATGGTCATTAAGGGACTGGAAAATTTCGGGATTGTTTTGGACGAAGAAAAGAACGCCTGTGCCGAAACCAACAAAGCCGAATGCTGCATCTCAGCAGACAATTCCCGAGTAAAGATTTTTGTAATTCCGACGGACGAAGAAATCGTCGGCGTGCAGGATATTGTGGCACTCCTGGCCGGGACCTATGACGTGTATCCGAAATTTAGATACATATTTCAGGAGAAAAACTACCGCAATAAACTGCGAGACGCAGCGTTTATGGAAGAGATTAAGAA
The DNA here is from genome assembly GCA_017475405.1 of Elusimicrobiaceae bacterium. Taxonomy (GTDB): domain Bacteria; phylum Elusimicrobiota; class Elusimicrobia; order Elusimicrobiales; family Elusimicrobiaceae; genus Avelusimicrobium. The sequence continues at coordinate 23,494 of JAFVFN010000028.1, read as the reverse complement.
ACGACCTTCCCTGTTAAAAGCTGCGATTAACCTGCCTGAAGCGTTAAAGCAGGAACTGAAAAACTGATTTTGTACCGCCCGTTTGCGTAATGATGCAAACGGGCTTTTTGTAAACTAATTCAGGAAGTATGAGGAGAACACATGTTACTACCCAAAGAAGATAAGTTCTTTGACTTGTTTGACCGTCAGGCCGAAAATTTGGTTCGTGCCGCTGAATTTTATAAAAAAATCGTAGAAGAAGGTTCTTTTACACCGGAAAGCGTACGTGAAATGCATGAATTCGAACATTACGGAGACGAAGTAACACATACGATTATTAATACACTTAACGAAACATTTATTACACCATTTGACCGCGAAGATATTTTGGCACTGGCCAACCGGTTGGATGATATTATTGATAATATTTATTTACTGGCCAACCGATTTTACCTCTATAAAATCGAAAAGCCCACGGATTACAGTCAAAAACTGGCCCGCGTCATTGAGCAAACTACCCGTGCCCTGCAAAAAGCAGTCGCTACGCTTCGCAGCAACAAACACATGAAAGACACATTGCGCCACTGTGTGGAAATCAACCGCCTGGAAAACGAGGGCGATGTTCTGCGTGACGAAGCGATTTCTTCGTTGTTTGCCAATGAAAAAGACCCCATTATGGTCATCAAACAAAAAGAGCTCTATGAAATTGCTGAAGTAACCACGGATTTTTGTGAACACGTGGCCAACATGGTGGAATCTATTTTGGTCAAAAACAACTAAGAATGCCTATGATGTGGATTATATTTTTAATTCTGCTGGCTTTATTCTTTGATTACTTAAACGGCTTTCACGATGCAGCCAATGCGGTTTCCACCGTGATTTCCACGCGCGTATTGTCTCCCAAATTTGCCGTGGCGTGGGCTGCATTTTTTAACTTTGCCGCGTTTTTGATTTTCAAAACCGGAGTAGCTAAAACCATTGGCGCAGGCATTGTTGACATCAATTTAGTAGATTCCAGTCTTATCTTCGGAGCTCTCATGGGAGCCTGCGGTTGGAACCTGATTACCTGGTGGTTCGGACTACCATCCAGTTCGTCACACGCGCTGATCGGTGGCCTCATGGGCGCCGGGATTGTAAAAGGCGGCTTTAGTGCACTGGTAGCCAGCGGGATTATTAAAACGGTCGCGTTTATCTTTATCTCCCCCATCCTCGGATATTTTTTAAGTACCGTGATGGGGATCTTAATTTTTAATATCGCTAACCACTTTAGTCCGTATAAGGTGGATCGGTTTTTCCGAAAAGCGCAACTGCTTTCCGCGTCTGCTTATGCCTTGGGATACGGCGGCAACGACGCCCAAAAAACCATGGGTATCATCAGCATGCTCTTACTGGGCGGTATGGCCGGAGCGGAAGTGGCTCCTGTGCGCGATTTTTTCTTAACCCACAGCGAAATGCATGCCATTGCACAAGGACAGTTTGTGGTTCCCTTATCGGTAGTTATTTTGTGTCAGGGGGCCATTGCCCTGGGTACGCTCTCCGGCGGATGGCGTATTGTAAAAACCATGGGGCAAAAGATTACCCGCTTACGCCCCGTAGACGGGTTTTGCGCTGAATCCGGCGCAGCATGTTCGATTTTCTTTGCATCGATTTTGGGGATCCCCGTCAGCACCACGCATACCATTACAGGTGCCATCGTGGGGATTGGATCCTTGCGGCGTTTGTCAGGTGTACGCTGGAGAACGGCCAAACGTATTGTATGGGCATGGTTTATTACCATCCCGGCCGCCGGACTCATCTCGGCCGTGTTTTACCTCCTTAAGACATGGATTTTTTGATACGGCCTGTCTAATTTGGGTACTGCTCCGCTTATAGCGGGGCAGTTTTTATCTTACCACATCCAATTTGTACCCGGCACAGACAATATTTGTGGCTAAAAGCCCTCTTTGACAGACAAGTTTTTATTCTCGTACGGGAATATTTGGCCTAATGGGCAAAAAAAACGCGTCAAGCGAAATTGTTGCTGAAACAGAAAGCCCGCCCCAGTTCGGGCGGGCAAATCAAGATTTATGTTACCTTATAAGTTGTCCTTAATGGTCTGCGCTAAACGCTTGAGTCCCTCTACGATCTGTTCATGGGTAGAGTAAGAAAAATTCAAGCGCATATCATTAAACACATTGCCGTCCGGATAGAAGTCCACGCCGGCCACGTAAGCTACTTTATGATCAATGGCCTGTGCTAACAGGCGAGTCGCATCCAACTGTTTGGGCAACGTAAGCCACAAGAACAGCCCCCCCTGTGGATGTGTCCATGATACGCCCTGCGGCATATACTCGGCTAAGGTTTTAATCATTAAATCGCGTTTTTGACGATATATTTCAATCATCCGTTTGATGTGATTTTGCAAAAGTCCCCGATGTAAAAACTCGGCCGTGACCAGCTGCAACAGTGGAGAGGTACATAAATCCATCGCCTGCTTTAAGATCACAAATTTACGAATAACTTCAGCCGGTCCGATAATAAATCCTAAACGAAATCCGGGCACAAAGATTTTTGAAAATGTAAACATGGTCATCACATTTCCTTGCCCGCCGTCTAGTTCGTAGAACGTTTTGGGAGCGGTTCCCTCAAAACGTACCTGCCGATACGGGGAATCTTCCAAAATAAAAGTATGGTATTGTTTGGCCAGTTCTAAAATCTGTTCTCGGCGATCTTGCGGGATAGTTGTACCCGTGGGGTTCTGAAAATCCGGTACTAAATAAATAAATTTACAGGGCTTTCCTTGTTCTTTGAGCAGTTCCAACTTGGCTTTCAAGTCATCCACGAGCACGCCGTCATTATCACTGGCAACACCCAAAATATCAGCTCCGGCTACCTGAAACGCCTGCAACGCACCTAGATAAGTAGGACAGGCCGTAATAATACTGTCGCCCGGATTTACAAACATTCGAGCTGTCATATCCAGTGCCTGTTGAGAAGCAGATACTACTAGAATCTGGTCCGGGGTAATCGTAATATTTTCGGTTTCTTTAACCATGCGGATAAGCTCTTGTTTAAGCGTATTCTGTCCCTCAGTAGTACCGTATTGCAAAGCCTCACGGGCAGATTTACTTAATACCGTATCAAAAATATCTTCAATTTCTTCGGTCGGAAAAAGTTCCGGATCCGGCAGACCGCCCGCAAAGGAAATCAGTTCCGGTCGGGCCGTTACTTTTAATAATTCACGGATCGCCGAAGCTTTGGAACGGCTGACCACTTTGGAAAATAATTCATTATAATTCATAACTTTGTCCCTTTTCTATCTATCTAATATATTGTACTATTTTTAGGCTTAAATCTTTTGCCGGAACAGAATGTGTCAGTGCCCCCATGGAAATCACATCGGGCCGAACCCGACAATAGCTCTCTAAATTTTGAGCGTTTACTCCGCCGGAAACTTCTATTATGGCACGTCCGTTAATTTCAGCTTTGCATCGTACGATCTGCTCGGGCGTCATGTTATCAAGCATGATAATATCGGCACCGGCCTGCAAGGCCTCGCGCACTTCGTCCAAGTTGGTAGTTTCCACTTCAATTTTCGGCGTATGTCCGATTGTGTTTTTAATCTTAGCCACTGCCTTTGCAATGGAACCGGCCGCGACAATATGATTGTCTTTGATCATGACACTGTCAGCCAAACTGATGCGGTGATTGCGACATCCGCCCGTGCGTACTGCATACTTATCCAGGCGACGCAAACCGGGCTGGGTTTTACGGGTATCTACAATCATCACTCCGTATTTTTGTCCAATGGCGGCAAATTGACGGGAAGCCGTGGCAATCCCGCTCAGTCGCTGCATAAAGTTCAGCGCCGTGCGTTCTGCTTTCAAAATGGACAGGGTTCTACCCGTGATTTCCAGTACAGGTTCCCCCTTTTGAACCGCATCACCGTCTTTTTTAAGAACAGTCAGCTGCAAGGTTTCATCTACGGCATGAAACACACTGCGTGCAATCTCCACCCCGCATAACACCAAATCCTCCTTGGCACGGATCACGGCCTTGGCCTGATTATCCGGTGTAAACATCGTATCGGAAGTAATATCTCCCAAACTTAAATCTTCTTCTAAGGCAAGTGTAATAATTTTATCTAGTATCATTGGGCTAACTCAAACATTTTGTGAATAGATTTTTGGGCAGCAGCTGCCACCTGCACGTCTACTGTGACGATTTGGTCGGGACGAGGAGCTAACAGTGCCTGTAACGTATTAATCAAACTGTTTTTTTTCATATAGCTGCATACGCCAAACGGCCATATAAAACTTTTATCCGGATGTTCGGTTTCCAGACGGTTGACCAATCCCAGTTCGGTTAACATACCAAACTGCCGGGCATCAGACTTGGACACATAGTCTGCCATCCCCTTGGTACTGCCCACATAGTCGCATAACGCACACACTTCCGGGGCACACTCCGGATGCGCAATCACGACAATCCCGGGATAATCCGCTCGCAGTTTTTCTACCTGCTCGGGCCGATACTTATCATGCACACAGCACGAACCTCCCGAGGAGATAATCTCTTTGGGCGTACCTCGGCGTTTTAATTCAATGGCAATATTTTGTGCCATGAGCATATCCGGCACAAAAATCAGTTGCTTGCCCGGCATCTTTTGGGCAATGTCAAATACATTCCCCGAGGTCACGCATGCATCACATTGCGCTTTGACTTCGGCCGAGCTGTTAATATAACAAAGCGCTGGCACACCGGGATGTTGTGCGCGCAGTTTTTGCACGTCGACCGCTGTCATGGAATCAGCGAGCGTACAGCCGGCCTGTCCCGCAGGGATTACTACCTGTTTGTTAGGATTTAAAATCTTAGCCGTCTCGGCCATAAACCATACCCCGGCAAACACAATCATTTGGGCGTTAGTTTCACGGGCCTTTTGGGCCAGTTGATACGAATCTCCGCGAAAATCCGCCACGCCGTATACAATATCCGGGGTCGTGTATGAATGCGCCAACACAACGGCATTTTTTGCTTTTTTGGCGTCGTTAATCGCCAAGATATAAGGTGCCGCCGCCTGGCAATCGGCTAACGTCCATTTTTGGGCTTTGGTTTTGGATACGTGACTAAGAAGCCCATAGAGTCTATGGGCTTCATTAAAAATTTGGTCTTGCGTATACGGCATATCAACAACCTAGTAGTTAATGGTGGTCGTTGTTACGGAGCCGTCCGGATTAACGGTGGTCTTCTGATTGGAAGAAGACGTGGTAGACGAGCTCACCGCACCATTGGTATATACCGTTCTAGTGGTCGTTGTTGAAGAAACCGGCACGTTCGGGTTCGGTCCGTCCACATAGTAAATATTGGTCGTATTAGTAACTTTTTTGGCACGTGTCGTTTTGACGGACTTGGCCACACCTTTGGCTTTAGCCTTGGCAGCGCCGGCTGCTTTTTTATTACCGCAGCAATCCGGTTCTACCGGCGGCAGGTAAGATTCCCCGCAGGCTTGCAGTTCGTAAGCAGGCACATTGTCATAATCGGTGTCCGGGGCAAGGAGATTGTCAAATTCTTGGTCAATGATTTGGTACTTGGCATTTTTTACATTTTTCATGTTCTTAGAAGCTTTCGCTTGCGCAGCAACATTGGCACCATAGGCTCCATCAGCGGAAGTTTTTTTGTTTTTAGAACAGGCCGCACAGGCAATAGCGACTACGGCAATAAGACACAAAACTTTTTTCATATCATCTCCTTAAAAAACTGCTTACTTTTATTATATATCATTTCAAAGGAAAAATGTTGTATAAATTCGGACCCGTATCCCGGTTATAAATTTACAGGATGACGCAGGGCCGAATTTATGCTATACTATGAGTACAATTTGATCTGTTTTTGGAACTGTACTATTGTGAGTACGGAGAGCTTGAAAAGGCACTACACTAGTCCAAAGACAGTCGTTTTAGACACAAGACAATGGACCTTCGAAACCCATTGCTTTGTGTCAAGTGTTTCCTGTCATGTACAGGGGGCCACGGCTGTTATATGTGGGTTACTAGTGTAGGCTTCATATAGCAGCCGTTATCATTGCGTTCCATAACAGACAATTGACACAATTGTTTAAGGAGAATCGTTATGAAACACAATCAACAAGCTTTTACACTTATAGAGATCCTAGTCGTTGTATTGATAATAGGAATATTAGCGGCAGTGGCTCTACCACAATATCAGAAGGCAGTCATGAAAACTCGTTTTTTACAGTATCAAACACTAGTTGAAAGTATCTATAAAGCACAAAAAATATATTTCTTATCAAATGGGAAGTATGCAACTAATTTTTATGATTTAGATATAGATTTGCCGGGGAATCCGTCTGACTGGACAGTGAACTCTACTGACGTTCAGGGAAAACCAATCAGTATAGTTTATGGAAAAATTTATTGTTTCATGTCTACATCCGGTTCTGTTTCTGATGAACAATGGCAACCACAATATATAGGATGCGGCGAAGAGGGACTAAGTTTGCGATATCTCCATTGGTTTTCTGGAAAACGAGTTTGTGCGACTCCGTCAGTTAATCAAAGGCAAATGGCGTTTTGTGCTTCAATTACTGGAAAAACTATTCCTACTGGAAGTTGGGGATCTAGTCAAGAATTTAGCTTTGAGTAAACTAATACGGGCTCCCTCCTATGATTTTCTCAGTACGCACAAACGGCCCTCAACAAAGAGGGCCGTTCTACTTCAAATATCTAACTTCAGTTTATTTGGATTCTTCGTTGCTTTCTTCAGCTTCTTCCGTAGTGCCAAACGAATCCTGCAACAACTCGCCTAAGGTCGGGCGCGGTGCTTGTTTCAAGTATTGCGCCACTACTTTGCGGTTTTGAACCTGATCGTATTTTTTCACGGACAAGTTGAGTGTGAAAGTTTCCGGGTTGACACCAATGACCAAGGCGGTAATCGTATCGCCTTCTTTGGCGGTAAAATCACGACCCATTTCAAAGGGGCTGATGAACCCTTTGGTATTGTTTTTCCCAATGGTACATTCCACGCCGTATTCTTCGGACACTTTGGTAACCGTAGCTTTCACGGAGCTCTTGTACGGATAGCGACGTTTCAAAGCATCGGCCGGGTTTAAGAAGAGTTGTTTCAAACCAAATTCCAAACGCGGGGTTTCTTTATCGAGTTTTAATAATTTGGCTTTGAGGCGTTGACCGCGGCGGAAGTTGGTAATGGCCGTTTCGGGTTCTTTCCAAGCCACGTTATCCAGTTCCACAATGCCTTCAATACCGTGGAAGCGCAGGTAAAGTTTATCCTTATCTACTTTGGAAACCACCACGCGCAGCACGTCACCTTCTTTAATGGTACCGAGTACTTCTTCGCGGCGTACGGCTTCATCTTCTTCAAGTACTTGTTTGCGGGAAATAATCAGTTTTTGTTTTTCTTTGACAAATTCTACGATAACCGCTTTAATTTTAGCGCCTACCGGTAAATAGTGTTTATAAGCTGTATGCAGTTCAGACAAGGAAAGCGGCATAAAACCGTTTACGCCGAATACTTCTACAATGTAACCGCCTTTTACTTGCTGTACAATGGTCCCTTTGACGCGTTCTTTGGCTTCATAGGCTTTTTTGCATACGTCCCATCCCAAATATTCCAAAGCTTTTTTGTGGGATAAGATAGAAGGCCGTTCATCGCCGCCGCGTTTTACGAGTACTACGGATACGGTTTCCCCTACAGCAGGCAGGGTCTTGCCTTCAAATTCGCTGACCGGAATCGCACCTTCTTTTTTGGTGCCGGTATCAACTAAAATAGAATCCTGCGTAATTTGTACAACGGGTACTTCTACAATTTCACGTTTATTTAGTTTTTCCAGTAAAGACTCTTGCTGCGCAATCAACTGGTCCATCGTCAGTTCTTGCTCGGCAGTTTCTTGCGTAGTATTGATTTCTTCATTTTGTGTCATAAGTCTTTATAGCGGTTTCCCAAGAAAGAAAATCGCCGTTAACCTCCGTTAGATATTTATTGAATTAATTGCATCCATTATTTGATTTGCAAATTGTTTATACTGCGTCTTCGGCTCTGCATTTTCGTCTTTGGTCAGGCGCATGACCGTTCCAAATTTCACTTTAATTTTGCCTACCCACGGCCAGCCGAAAGTTCCTGCTATTTTCACGGGCAATACAGGCGCGCCCGTCTTATATACTAAAAATCCAATCCCGCTTTTGGGCTTTTGCGGTTTACCGGTCTTACTGCGGGTTCCTTCCGGGAACATAATGACGCTTTCCCCCTGATGCAGGGCGTCCACCACTTCTTTTAAGGCCCCCATATCACCGATGGTACGTTTACGGTCCACGGGGATATAATTACACCGACGAAAAAACCATCCCAGACCCGGAACTGCAAACAACTCCTTTTTAGCCACAAAACGTGAGTCTCGTACCAGTCCGGCGAAAGCTCCGATAGCCGGCGGATCCGCGTTGGATAAATGGTTGCCTGCAATTAAAAGAGCATCCGTCTGCGGGATATTCTCCAGTCCCTCCACCTCAATGCGGTGGAAGAGCTTAAAATATACCCGTGCACTACATTTTACCAAATTAAGCAGCATAGTGGGAAATTTTCTCCAAGATAGTTTCGACTACCTGTTCCAATGTCATATGGGAAGTATCAATAATAAATGCCCCGTCGGCCGGTTTTAACGGACTAGCCGCCCGGTGTGAATCCCGGTAATCCCGCTCTTCAATAAGCGCTAAAATCTTGTCGTAATCCGGGTGTTCCCCAGCTTCTTGCAATTGTTTGACGCGGCGTTTGGCACGCTGCTGCGCCGTGGCACTCAAATAAAATTTAACCTCGGCGTCCGGGAACACAACGGTCCCGATATCGCGTCCTTCCATAATAATACCGCCGTCCTGACCAGCCTGACGCATTTTTTCGGTAAGTACAGCTCGCGCCTCTTTATGGGTAGACACCTGACTGGCCACATTGCCTACTTCTTCCAAGTGTAACTTGGAACCCAAATATTCGCCATCCACATGCATTTTAAGTACTGCATCCGGCTGACGCACAAATGTAAATGTAAGACGCTGTGCTAAAGCGAGCACAGCCGCACCGTCTTGCGGCAGCAGCTGTGCTTCGTAAACTTTATAGGCAAGCGCCCGGTACAGTTCTCCCGTACTTAAAAAACCATACCCCAGTTTTTGGGCTACGGCCTTGCCTACCGTCGACTTCCCGGTTCCGGCCGTACCGTCAATAGAAATGACAAGCCCGTTCTTACGCATTATTCACCTTCCACCTGCAAACTGTCGGTGACCCCGCGGATAGCCAACATAATGGCATCGGGACTGGTGGCTGCACTTTGGGCAGTTTCCATATCAATAATGCCTTCCTTATAGAGTTTAGCAAGCGACTGGTCAAAAGTATTCATACCGTAAAATTCACCCAACTGCATCTGCTTAACTAAGTCGCTGGGACGATTTTCCATAATAAGTTTACGCACTTGCGGCGTGCTGACCAATACTTCCAAAGCAGGATACATACCGCCTTTAACGCTGGGCAGTAAGCGCTGACAGACAATCCCGCGCACAAGCTCGGAGAGCTGCATGCGAATTTGGCCCTGTAACTCGGCCGGGAACGCATCTACCAAACGTTCCAAGGTTTGCGTAACGTTGACCGTGTGCATAGTACCCAATACGAGTTGTCCGGTTTCCGCGGCACTGATGGCGGCTTTCATCACTTCTCCGTCGCGAAGCTCACCAATTAAAATGACGTCCGGATCCTGACGCATAGCCGCGCGCATGGCCCCGGTATACGAGGGCGTATCTACCCCGAGCTCCAACTGGCTGATCACACTGCGATTGTCGTTATGAACGAACTCAATCGGATCCTCAATAGTCAAAATGTGGTTGGCACGAGTCTTGTTAATGTGGTCGATCATGGCAGCCAAGGTAGAAGTTTTTCCCGAACCCGTCATCCCGGTTACTAAAATAAGCCCGCGGCGCGCTTCTACCATTTTGCGCAAAATATCGCCGGGCAGGTGGAACTCTTCAAAAGACGGGATCTGCGGCGGGATATGGCGAATGGCCATACAAATACGACCCATCTGGCGAAATACGTTAAAACGAAAACGGCCGTAGGACTTGGCATCCAACGAGAAGTCCACGGTACTGTACTGTTCAAAAATACGTTTTTCACGGTCACCCATACAGGCGTAAGCCATTTTTTTGGCTTCTTCATTGGTCACAAAACTGTCATCAATGGATTTCATCTGCCCGTGCAAACGAACATATGCATTGGAGTTGCCGCGAATATGCAAACCGCTGGCTTTGTTATCTACTACCGTTCTTAACAAACTTTGTAATCCTACCGCCATAATATCTCCTTACAACTAGATTAACTGCCACCCTACTATAAAGACCGTTTCTTACGCCGCAGGTACGCGGGAACAAGCATCGGATCTTCAAATTTAGGACGTTTTTGTTCAAAAGTGGTAAATATATCTTCCGTCAGCGGCGTGGTGCGGATGGTTGTATCCGCCGTTGCTTCCAACGGACGCCGGGCGCTAAATGCACCGGCTTTTTCGGCATTAAATCCCGTGGCAATCACGGTTACCTTAAAATTACCGTTTAAACCGGGATCATACGAATACCCGAACATAATAATTGAATCGTTACTGGCATATTGGCGAATCAGGCTCATGACCTCGCCCTGTTCTACCAAGGTTAAATTTTCTTCGGCAGCAAAGTGCACAATAAATCCTTTCGCCCCGCGGATATCGGCGTTTTCCAGTAATGGAGATGCAATCGCACGTTTAACGGCCGCCAAATGTCGCCCCTGTCCGCTGGCCTCCCCCACCCCGATAAGAGATTTTTCTGAATGACACATGACCTTGCGGATATCGTTAAAATCAATATTGACTTCACCGGGTTTGGTGATTACTTCGCTGATCCCCTGTACGGCCTGGAGCAACACTTCATCTACCATTTTAAATGCATCGCGCGACGAAGTACTCGGATCAATATTGGCAAAAAGTTTTTCGTTAGGCACAATGATCATGGAATCTACATGTTTTTGCATTTCCAAAATGCCCTCATCGGCCTGTTTTTCACGCACATACCCTTCAAAATTAAACGGACGCGTTACAACGCCAACTACGAGCAAATCATCCCCGTAAATCTCTTTGGCCAGTTTTGCTAAATACGGAGCCACTCCGGTACCCGTACCGCCGCCCATCCCGGCTGTAATAAATAACAAATCACATTGACCAATAATCAGTTTGAGCTTTTCTTTGCTCTCTTCCGCCGCTTTGCGTCCGCGTTCCGGATCGCCTCCGACTCCGAGTCCCTTGGTCAGTTTTTCACCGACCTGTACCAAATAAGGAGCCCGATTGCGGCGCAAATCCTGCGCATCGGTATTTACGGCAATAAAATCCACATCTTTTAGACCGGAATTAACCATGTGGTTAATGGCGTTTCCGCCACCACCGCCCACACCAATGACTTTAATTTTGGCCTTTTTGCTTTCAAATTGCGCGGCCGGCATAAATAAATCTTGCACTTGCATCATTATCCGAAAATCCCTTTAAAAATTTTGCCTAACTTACCCAGCGCAGAACCGCTTTCCCGGTATTGACCGTTGTAAAGAAGCTCCTCGGTTGCTTTTTCCGAAGCATAAATAACCAAGGACAAAGCCGTAGCATATTGCGGAGCAAAAAATTCTTCCGGACTGGTTACCAAATCCCGCTGCACACTGCCGCGGCGCACTTCTTTGAGTCCCAAAATATCCTGACATAACGCCGTCATGCCCGGCATGACAGAACCTCCTCCGGTAATTACTCCAGACAATGGTAAGTTTTTAGGTTTATAACCCGCCAGTCCTGCATAATGTTCCACTTGTTCCAAAAGCTCTTCCATACGCGGTTGCAGACAATCTAAAATTTCTACATTTTTAATCGTACGCATGTCACTGCCGTCTAACAACGGAACGGAAATTTCCTGTTCATTTTTTAAATAACCGGGATGAATGACACCGTATTTTTCTTTGATCTCTTTGGCGGCTTTGCGAGACGTACTTAAATAGCTAGATAAATCACTGGTTAAAATATCACATCCGTACGGGATATCACAGGAAAACCGCATGGCTCCCCCCATATATACACCCACAGAAATGGTTTCACCGCCCAGATCAATGAGCATCACGCCGTTTTCTTTTTCATCCTGCAATAAAACCGCATCACCCAACGGCACCAGCCCGTACACCGATCCATCAATGCGAAACCCGGGGCGTTGGATGGCCTTGGCCAAGTTATTTAAATGCGTGGAAGCACCTGTTACAATCTGCACGTCTACTTCCAGTAAAGAACCTTCCATCCCTTCCGGGTTGCGAATGCCGCGCTGTTTGTCCACACAATACCCTTGATCAAACACATTGATAATTTCGTTATCGTTTTTGATCGGTACGGCCTTGGCATTTTCAATAGCTAACTTCATGTCCTCCAGACCGATTTCTTTATCCGGTCGGGAAATATTATATGTTCCGTGACTAAAAAACGATTCAATATGCGCGCCGCGCACCCCTACAAACAACTGACCGGTTTCCTGATTACATTCACGTTCAATACTGCCCAACAGTGCCGTTACGGCAGCAGATGTTTCTCGAATATCGGTTACCAACCCGCCTCGTACGCCGCGACATGCAATACTGCGTCCTGCTAAAACTTGTAAAGTATTTGTTTCTTCGTCATGCGCAGCTGCTACAGCCGTAAGTTTACCGCTGCCCACATCCAAGCCGACAATTAAATTAGTTTTTGCCATAAAAATTCCCCTGCAAAAAAATCTCTCTTTCTATTATAAGAATTAATGGGCCGTATGTGTCAAAAAAACTTTGCCCTGTTCAAAAAATTCAAAATTCAGCGTCACCGGTGCCGTATATTGCGTACGCACTTTATCCATAATCTGCGCGGCCCGGGCAACCTTGGCCTTTAAATGTTGTGCCTGCCCGAAATGAATCACGCTGCGATCGGGCAAACGCATGGTTACGGTATTATCCTGTACATTGAGCTGCAACGCTTCAAACGGTAACGATTTTTTTAATTTAAGTACGCTTTGCACCAGTTCAATAAACCCGGGTTGTAATTTTTCAGGGATCTCCCCCACAAGCTGCACCTGTGCCACTTGTTCAGATCCGTTAGCATCCGCGTAAACGGTGCTGTCCGGATCAATATATTTGCGAGATCCGTCCGGCAAAATAAACTGTGCCACAGGTTCACGAAGTTTCGCTGAAATTTTGAGTTTGCCCGTTAACATCCCGCGCACCACAGAAATATGTTTTAACATCGGATAAGACTTAATAAATTCTTTACGCAGGTCTTCTGCCTGTGTAACCGAAAAGGGTTTACCTTCCCAGGAAGCGGCCTTGGTGAAAATCTCCTTTTCCAGTTGCCCGCTTACTCCGGAAACAACGACCGATTTGACATGCCAGTCGGTAATTTGGGCTTCTTTAATCACGCGGTAGCCATAACGCACCCCGATAAATCCGCCCCAACCTACACCGGCCAGCAAAAAGAGAAGAATTAGAAACCTAAAAAAAAAGGATGGCCTTTTTCTGCGTACCGCTCTGCGCCTTGTATACAAGGTTGCCGAGGGACGGTTAGTGCCATACTTTCTCATAAAATACCCTGAAAAAAAGAAATGGGCGGGAAGGGAGTTGAACCCTTAAGGACTTTCGTCCATACGGTCCTGAGCCGTACGCGTCTGCCATTCCGCCACTCGCCCATGTATGTATATTATAAAATTTTCAGCGGAAATTGTAAAGTTTCTTTTATTTTAATATATAGTATTTATCTGCATTACTCCCAGTTCTATCTTGGGCAGGCTCTCCTCCCATAGCTTTGCATAATCTAGGACCAATATCAAACGATACAGAACAATTGCGATAATTCTGCGCGTAGCAGTAAATAGTTCCTGGACGAGAAGAATGATCTAAGTAAACTTCATAATTAGCACACGCTTGCGTAATATTTGATCCCCAAATTAGATCAGAATTCATTCTTAGAGAATTTCCATCGGTCAGATCATAGGCTTTAGCCCCCCATGGTAAGGTAATGATCTTCCCCTCACCCGGGATAGATACATCCAATTCCTCTAGGTTGCTGGCATATTTACCATTAGCTAGATAGTAAACTTCTTGTGCATTTTTCACAGCGCTCACCGTTGCCATTAATTGAGTATATTTTGCTTTGGCCACTGCTAATCGATACTGTGGCAATGCCACAGCCGCCAAGGCACCTATAATCAGCACAACTACTAAGAGTTCGATGAGCGTAAATGCTTGTTTATATTGAACCATAATTCTCTCCCTATTTGTTCTTTTTATAAAAAGAGAATATCAAAAAAAAAAAACGTGTCAAGCTACCGTCGATAACACAATAATTGGAGAAGCATATGATATTTATTGACACCATAGGTCAACAGCCAAACACAACATTGACAATAGTAATATGCATTTGCGATAATAAGTGTGTAGTAACTAAAATGTATTCTGTTTTTGGAACCGTATAAAAAGAATACGGACAACTTTAGAGCTAAAGTGTGTGCTACGCCAAAAACAGCCAATTTAGGTACTGTATATATGGACTAATTACCCATGTGTGCAGTGCTGAGTGTTTGTCGTTTCTAACGACAAGCCACGGCTGTTATATTTGGGGTGTGTAGCACAGTTCCATTATAATGGCCGTTCTTTTTATATTTTCCAAACCAGATATCAAGGAGAATTATATGAAAAGAACACAAGCATTTACGCTGATTGAACTTCTAGTAGTTATACTTATAATAGGCATATTAGCAGCAGTGGCATTGCCACAATATCAAAAAGCAGTGGCTAAAAGTAGATATGCAGCGTTAAAGCCTATTGTACAAGCCATAGCACAGGCAGAAGAAATATATTACTTGGCAAATGGGGAATATACACAAAATTGGGATGAATTAGACATTAGTCTTCCCCCCATCACAGCCCGAGACAGCACCTATCGATTTTTTGATCATACATATTGCAACATAATCACCGGTACCCAGGATGTCATATACTGCTCAACGAACATCCCAAGTGTGGGTCAGATCGGTTATGCCCATTTTTTTGCACATTCTAAAAAATATTCTAATATGCAAGGCTGTATATCCTATAACTCTTCCAATAACATTTCGGTGTGTATGCAAGAATCTGGTTTATCCGAACCCACTGACAATATCTATGGTGCTCCGTGGTATATTTGGAAATAATCTAAAAGCCCGCTCATTAGAGCGGGCTCACAACAATACAGCTGTCTACTACGTTTACTTATCTAAATCTACCAACTCATATTCACCGGAACCCATACCCAGTTCTTTCATATAAGAAATCTGTCTGGGACCTTCGCGCGATTCAATACGTTCTTTCAAATCGTGCAGTTCCGCTTCGGGTAGTGCATAGACCATATCCAGCGAGGCCTGATCCACCGCCACAATATTAGTGGAAGCCAAAATGCCGATATCGCGAGCCTTGGGTTCTGCAGCCGATGTGCCCGCACAGTCACAATCTACCGACATGCGGCGAAGCACGTTGATAAACACAATTTTATCACCGAAATGATCTACGGTGGCTTTGGCAGACTCGGCCATATTTTCCTGGAAACGAGCTCCGTGGGTTTCCCACATATTGCCTTCGTGAGATCCGTGCAACATGGCCTTTCCTTTTTTACCGTCGGCAATACCAATAGCAATATTTTTCATACTGCCGCCGTAACCGCCCATGGCGTGACCTTTAAAGTGGGTAAGCACCACCAGGGAGTCATAATTTACAATATGTCCGCCCATGGACATTTCTTTAAAATGTTTACCGCCTTTTATCGGCAACATCACGGTTCCGTCTTCATCTAAAATATCAACTGTGCTAAAGGTCCATCCATTGGTTTTTAAGGTTTCACGGTGTTTCTCGGTTGTGTCACGACCGCCCGCATACAAGGTATTGGTTTCCACAAGGGTGCTGCCGGGGATATGTTCCTGCAACGCTTTTACCATGGGGACAGGTAAAATATTCGGGCCATGCGGCTCGCCAGTATGGAACTTAATGGCTACTTTACCGTCAATGTTTTGGGATATCTTATCGTAGATTTTAAGCAGCCCTTGCGGACTGATGTCCCGCGTAAAATAAACTACATCTTTTTTGGATTGCTTAGCAGCAGCCGTTGACTGCGTGGCAGACTGACACGCTGTTACAAACAGGGCTACCACTAATAATACAGCTAGTTTTTTCATTGAATTTCCTCCGGTTTTCCGATTGTTAATACTTTCAAAGCAACGTTTGCTTCCCGCGCGGCCTGTTTTTCAACCGCTAGCGGTTCATCCCAGGCATGTTTGGACAACGTAAACTTGGAATGGTGCACCGTGACATAGGTTTTGGCGCCCAACTCTTTCATTTCTTGAGTCAGTTCATGCGGCATAGTATGGATTTGATTCCAGTCCTCGTTATATTGACCGTTTTCTAAAATGGCCAAATCCAAATTCGGGTAATGCTCTGCAATCCATTTAAAATGCGTACTGTATCCGCTGTCCCCACCGATATATACTTTTTTATGTGCAGGTGTTTCTACAACAAAAGATCCCCATAGTGTTTTGTTGGGTTTTAAACCGCGTCCCGAAAAATGTCGGGCCGGCAAACAGTGAAAGGTAAACCCGTCCACATCGGCCGATTCATACCAATCCAGTTCCGTTAATTTACTAACGGGATATCCCCAATACTCAAAATATTCACCGATCCCCAAAGGTGTAATCACGTGTTTGACACGTTCTTTAATAGCGCGCACGGTTTGATAATCCAAATGATCCCAGTGATCATGGGAAATAATTAAATAGTCAATTTCAGGTAAATCTTCCGGTTTATACAGATCGGTACCCGGATACGGTTTGTTTAAAAATGCTACCGGTGCTCCCGACACTAACGCGGGATCTACCAAAATCCGTTTTCCCCCCAACTGCAGTAAATACGCTGAATGCCCGAACCATACAATCTGGTCCTGCGTTAACGCAAGTGTCGCCAAATCGGTTTTGACAGAGGGAACCGGACCAGACGGTTCCAAATTGTCCGGATGAACCGTCAAAAACTCCCATAACGCGCGCAACGTGCTTTTATTGCCTGTCATAGTTGTAGTCGGCAGTTCGTTTTGAAACTGTCCTTTCTTATAATGAGCGGATTTTTTAATCCGCTTCAAACGCTCTCCCCGCGGGAAACGTCCGAAACTGGGCTGACTGACAAACAGCCCGATCCCGACGGCTACAATTACCAATATACTTAATAACAAAATCATCATTTTTTTAAGTTTTTTCATAACACCAAAATCAGTACGGCGCATAACCCGTATTGATATATTGTAGCAATTGGAGCAAACTCCAAGTCAATCCTGCACATGTTGGAAATCTAGTCCTACCCGTGAAAGTCGAATATAAGGAAGGCGGCAACTCGTATGAGTTACCGCCAGACTCATTATCTCTTAGAACAATTATCGAACGGTTGCTTGCTCAGAATCGGCTTTAGTAAACTCTTTTTCTGCAGCAATGTCTTTTTTAAATTCATCAAAGAAATGCTCATGTTCTAAAGCAGTTCTGATAACAAACCCCATACCTTTCATAGAAGCACAGATACTGCCGGAACAGTAGTTACTTCCCGTAAAATTATTATTCCCCATAAATAAACTATAGGCCATACTACCGCCAACACGTGCAATCATCACGCCTTTGGGAAGCAACGTATAGGTGAAATTCGGCGTCGTAAATACGTTACCACTCCAAGCGCCAGTAGGCATCTGAATATCCAATGCACTTTTGGCTGCCACAGAATCATTGGGAAAAGCATCCAACGAACGGTTTTGAGAATCTGTGATAGCTTTCCCTAGGGTTACCGCTTCTGCGGCGCGACTTTTTTCCACAGCTTTGGTATACTGGGGCAAAGCAACGGCTGACAAAATTCCAATAATAATCACTACTACCATTAATTCCAACAAGGTAAATCCTTTCATAAACATTCCTCCCTCGTAAGGTTAGTAATAGTATACTAAATCAATTTTGTTTTTTCCATAGTCATATTTTGTTTTGTGTTACACAAACAACCGTCTCTAAAATTTGCTATGATGTAGGTATGCAAAAAACAATTAAAATCGGTTCGTATCAGTTAGGCAATACCCGTCCGCTTGCGTTTATGGCGGGCACTTGCGTGATTGAAAGTGAAACACATTATCTGCGCACGGCAAAAAAACTAAAAGAAATTATCGGCCGTACCAAACATCCTTTTATTTTAAAAGCCTCCTTTGATAAGGCTAACCGCACCTCGGTAACTGCTTTTCGCGGTCCGGGACTTACCAAAGGACTTGCAATTTTGGCCAAGGCCAAACAATTAACCGGGCTGCCTGTAGTGGTAGACGTTCATGAACCCTGGCAAGCTGAAGAAGCCGCGCAAGTGGCCGATATTTTGCAAATCCCGGCATTTTTGTGCCGGCAAACCGATTTGGTATTGGCCTGTGCTGATACGGGACGTGCCGTCAATGTCAAAAAAGGACAATTTTTAGCACCCGGTGCCATGGAACAAGTTATTAAAAAAATTGAATCCCGCGGTAACCGCCGCATTTTACTGACCGAACGCGGTGCCAGTTTCGGGTACGGCGACTTAATTGTGGATATGCGTTCTTTGGAAATCATGAAACAATTCGGATATCCCGTGATTTTTGATGCGACTCATTCGGTACAAAAACCCGGTGCTCTGGGTAGTGCTACTGGAGGCAACCGTAAATTAGCGCCTGTCTTGGCCAAAGCGGCCACGGCCCTAGGGATCGCGGGTGTATTTTTTGAAGCGCATCCGACCCCTGATACCGCCCTGTCGGACGGTCCCAATTCACTGGATTTTACGTTAACAGCCAAAATGACGCAAGAGCTGTGCGCCATTGATAAGGTTGTTAAAAAATTTAAATAATGAATACTTCACCCGTCTGGACACCTACTTGGAAATGGCATCTTACCTGTTTGGTGGTGTGCCTGACGGTTTGTGCTGTTTTGTTCGGGATACTGCGTTTGGTAAGCACCCGACTGCCGGCACCGTACCAACCGCGTACCCCCGCACACGGTACCACCCCCTGGAAGAATTAATATGAAAAACATCACAATTACCCCTGCCCAAGTAAAAAAGATTGCCCGCCAAGTGCTGACCATTGAACATGAAGCCTTGGCACTAAGCTATAAAAGCATTGACGAACAATTTATCAAAGCCGTAGAAACCATTGCGCGGTGCAAAGGACGAGTGGTCGTACTGGGAATCGGTAAAAGCGGTATTATCGGCCGGAAAATATCGGCCACACTCGCCTCTACCGGAACGCCTTCTTTTTTTGTACACCCGGTTGAAGCACTTCACGGAGATTTGGGTATGATTATGCCCGGTGATGTGATTATAGCGATTTCGTTTTCTGGGCAGACCGAAGAAATCAACAAGATTTTACCTTCTCTGGAACGCCGTAAATTAACAATTATCTCCATGACCGGACACGCGCACAGCAAATTGGCTCTCATGTCAGATATCCATATTACAATACATATCAAACGCGAAGCCTGCCCATATAATTTAGCACCCACTGCTTCCACCACGGTTACTCTGGCCGTAGGCGATGCGTTGGCGATTTGTCTGATGAACATCAAACATTTTGAAAAACGCGATTTTGCACAGTTTCACCCGGGCGGGTCACTGGGCAAACTGCTGACCCAACAAGTCAAGGACGTCATGCGCAAAGGCAAAAATAATCCTACCGTGCCGCAAACAGCCACCGTACAGGACGCCCTGTTTGTCATGACCCAAACCGGAGCAGCCGGAGCCTGCAGTATTACCGATAAAAAAGGAAAACTGCTCGGATACTTTACAGACGGAGATTTACGCCGCATCCTGCAAACCGGGGCCGATGTGCTGCATGCGCCTATTACCCAAGTTATGACGAAAAACCCGTATCATATTATTGATACGTTGCCGGCAATTGAGGCCGCTAAAATGATCCACCAAACTCAGGTAGATAATTTACCGGTACTGGACAAAAAAGGTAAAGTCGTAGGCATTATTGATGAAAAAGATTTAATTGAATTTTTAGCCATGTTGGATAAAAAAGCATGAAACAGTGGGTAGTTTGGTTAGTTTGTCTGAGTTGTTTGTATGCGTGCGGTAGCAAGACGTCCTCTTCCGTACAGGAAGACGACACGCAGGTGGCTACCAATGTATCAATTTTTTCTTCCAAAGAGAACCAAAAAAAATGGGTACTGCATGCCGACTCAGTGAACTTTGAAAATATGCAAAACGCTACTTTAAAAAATCCGCAATTACTGCTCAAACAGGACGGACAGGACAGCGCTACCGTAACCGGGCATACAGGAACATTTGATTACTCCAACCAACTGGTAACTATTGAAGGGAACGCCGTATTAAACTCACTGACTGAAAAAGCCCGTATTACGGCCAACCGTTTTTTTTACGATATCAAGAAAGACCGTATTTGGTCTGACTCGCGCACTGTGATTACGCGAGGTACGGCCCGTTCAGTCGCGATTAACGGCGTGGAGACGGATTCCAAACTAAACAAGATTATCATCAAAAAACATGCTACCCAACTCCCGCAAAACCGCAGTGAGCTGCAAAGGAATACGCTATGAGACACACGAGTCTTTTCCTAATTAGTTGTAGTATACTGCTAGGTGCTTGTCACGGGGTGCAAGTAGAGACGCCTGTTGTGCAAAAGCCATTGCAGGCTGAGCCCACCCTGGCACAACGAAAAGCAGCCTTACAGGAAAAGAAAAAATCAGCCACGCAGGTACCCGAGGTATTAGGCGGTATCGTACAAAGCGATGAGTGGATCATTTATAAAGAAAAAGAACAGGAAGAATTTAAAGGCCACGTATTTTACGATAACGGCGTTTATACCTTTAAAGCCAACTATGGTCTTTCTGAACGCAAACAAAATACTTTTACGGCTACTCAAAACGTTTATATCCGCCAAAAAGAACCGCAAGGTCCCACATATGAGGCTTGGGCAGACTACGGTCGTTATAACTACAAAACCGGTAAAGGTATATTGAAATCTACATCCACCCAACCTGTTCGTTTAACCATGACGGATTCGGCACAAACAGTGTATGCGAGTGCCCGGTATATTTCATTTGACACCAACGCACAAATATTCATTTTAACAGGAAACGTATACGTAAAACGTACTACTTCCGAGGGCACTCAAACCCTGCAGGCCGATAAGGCCACCGTTAAACAATTACAAAATTACCTGCGTTTGGACGGGCAGGCCAAACTCTCAGACGAGGCATGTAACTTAGAAGCCGATACCATTATTTATGACGGAGAGCGTGATGAGTCCTATGCATACGGGGCACGGCCCCTAGCGACCGGCTCCGATGAACAGGGCACATTTGCTATAATAGCTGATAAGGTAACCTCGGATGCTCAGGGCAACGTGGTCAAACTGGACGGCCGTGTACAGGGGTGGATTGTGTCGCCGGAGTTAAACAATAATAAAATTAACCGACAATTTTAAAGGAAAAAGCTATGGAACTGCGCAGTGAAAAAATCGTTAAAGTCTATAAGGACCGCATGGTCGTAAAAGGAGTAGATATCCACGTAAAATCCGGTGAGATTGTCGGGCTCTTAGGCCCCAACGGTGCCGGTAAAACCACATCCTTTTATATGATGGTCGGTTTTATTAGCCCCACCAGCGGACAGGTTTTTATTGACGGAGATGATGTAACAGCGCTTCCAATGTTTGAGCGTGCCCGGCACGGGCTAGGGTATCTAGCGCAGGAACCGACTATTTTCAAAGGGCTGACTGTGGAAGAAAACCTGCTGGCGGTTTTGGAACGGATCTCTGATGACAAGGTCGCTCAAAAAAAACGAGTAGATGAGCTGCTTAGCGAGTTCGGACTGACCAAACTGGCCAAACAAAAAGCCTGGACCCTATCGGGCGGTGAAAAACGCCGTATGGAAATCGCTCGCTGTATGATCAGTAACCCCAAAATCATTTTGTTGGATGAACCCTTTGTGGGGATCGATCCGATTACCGTGTCTGATTTGCGGCAAATGATTTTTAAACTCAAAGACAAAGGCATTGGCGTACTTATTACCGATCATAACGTACGCGAGACACTGCCGCTTACGGAGCGTGCCTATTTAATTTACGACGGTAAAATTTTAGTAGAGGGCGACCAAAACACACTGCTTAATGATAAAAATGCCCGCAAACTTTATTTAGGTGAAGACTTTAAGATGTAAAAGTAGAGCAGGATATTTTTCAAGTAATATCCTGCCCTCTATTTTTTATTTTATCATTGATAATACTAAACCCAGATAAGAATCCATACCAAGTTGATAATCATATAAGTCATCTGCCGAGTAAGCGGTTCCTTCGGCGTTTCTAGATCCTATTTGGTTCCCGGCATCATCATATACCACATATCTCCAACTTGACGGTGACGCTCCTGTACATCCAGAAGACATGTAACAGCCACCAATCCCATTTACACTTCCAGCTGCATTATATGTTAACCAAACTCCGCTCCCGTTAGCTGATGTCAAGCTTGTTATATTACCATCCGCATTTCTTTCCACAGAATAAGTAGTTGAATAGGGATTAGTCTCTCCATCATGCCAGTTGGTAACGGTTATACTACCATCCTCATTATACGAAATCTCATGGTGATAGGGATCCTGCCAGGGACGATCGTCCGATGTAGAAATCACCCGACCGGCCTCATCATACGTGGTGCTTCTTACTATATCGTATCCACTACATGTACCATCCGTATTTATGTTAAAATCACCATTAAAGCACCATCGTTGCGTTACAGATTCCCCCTCATATTCCGTTTCCAATCTTTGATAGTAACCGCTACACTCATCCGATCCCTCTTTGGAGACCCAACACTGAGTCATAAGTGTCTCTCTTCCATTGTCATCATATTCTCGAAATAAACATGTACCAGTACTGCATTTTTTTTCGTGTTGTTTGTTTCCATCCTCGTCATATTCGGTCGTTATACAAAGAGATTCCACGCAAACTTTCTTAGATTTAACTCCATTGTCTTTTTCTGTTATACTACATGTCATACCCTGACTAATAGCTCTATCACAAGAAACTCCTGCACCGGACCCTGGCGCTGCACCATTTCCTGTCCCTTCTAATACATATGTCTTATATCCACTGGTTTGACTCCCCGCTATCTCTTCTCCTCCCAGTAACTTACACAGCTTATTGGCTTTCTCATCTTCTGTTAGTGCCTCACAGTGTATCTCCCCCGGATAGTTCATACTATGCTTTTGATACATAATATAGTTATTATCTATATCACTACGAGTAGATAATACATACGCATACTCTAAGTCATCACTGAGCTTTACCAGGGTCTTTTCATCTTCACTGTTAAAGTCTACATCCAACTCTTTGAGTCTGTCTGCGTAATACCCGTGGGCTAAGTAATATACTTCATTACCGGAG
>JAFVFN010000027.1 GCA_017475405.1 Elusimicrobiaceae bacterium | reverse complement strand
CCAAGACTTTAGCGATGTGAGCTTTGGAGTAACCCTGCTTAAACAGGCGTTCGATGGTAAATCGCTCGCCACTACTTAACTGCTGGTACATACCTTTCATTATACAACCTCCGGGGTTGCACTAGCAGGTTGAACTGTGGAATTAAAAATAACACTTGACGCGTTTTTTTTTTTTGATATTCTCTCTTTATAAAGAAAAAATAAGGAGAGAAATATGAGTCAACAGAAACAAGCATTTACGCTCATAGAACTTTTGGTGGTTGTACTCATTACAGGTATTTTGGTAGCAGTGGCCGTTCCACAGTATCAAAATGCTGTGCAACGTAGTCAATATGCGACTATAAAAAATTTAACAAAAAGTGTAGCCAATGCCCAAGAAGTATTTTACTTGGCCAATGGGGAGTATGCTGATAATTTTGAAAAGTTAGATATTACACTTAGTGGGTATAATGAAGATAAAAGTACAGAGGCAAAGTTAGTTTTTCCATGGGGAAATTGCGAAACTGGTGCTACAGGACAGATATTGTGTTACTATCGATTTCCTGATTTCGGTGTTCAATATCAAATAGCTTGTGCTCATTCAACAGCCAATGTGAATGGAGTCAGTACGGCAGGTAAAACAATGTGTATTGGAGATGGCGATGATAATAGCAAGCGCTCTCATTTGTGTCAACGAGAAACAGGGAAAACAGGTCCTGATCTGAGAGGGGGTGGATATACGGTGTATTTTTTTTAATTTGCTATATGGTTAATATAAAATGTTAAGAATAATTAAATCATATCTTAGACGTAAAATTAATAAAAATGTTAAGAAAAATACTTGGGCAATGTTAAGATTATTTCTAAGTTACAAGTTGCTAAAAATAGACCCGCCTGTTCAGGCGGGTCTTACATCAAATATGAAGCTTAGATTAGAAACGGCCGTTTACTAAAATCATAGCCGGTAACCAACCGTTTTTGGCAATGTTTACCAAACCCAATTGCAAACCGTAAATGTTTTTAGCATAGTTTACTAAACCTAACTGTAAACCGGATACTTGGTTGGCATAGTTTACTAAGCCGGCTTGCAAACCGGTTACTTTGCCTTCCAAGGCCAAGTTGATGTAGCCCCATTGTACACCCTGCATGCTGCCTTTGCTGATGGCTACCAAACCGCCTTGCACACCGCGCATATCTTCGCGGTTGACGGTTACTAAACCGCCTTGGATACCGTATACGATATCAGCAGTGTTATAGAACCAGGCTGTTTTAATACCGCGTACTTTGTGAGCATCGCTGTAGATGAAGTCGTATTGGATACCATCCACGGTGTCGGCTTTAGAACCGAAACCCAAATCCAAACCGGTAATGTTGTGGATGTTGTTGGGAACGGCTACGGCAATATCACCCCACAAGGACAATTTGACGTATCCGGTATTACCTGCAAAAGCAGGGGCGGCTACCAACAAAGCAGCCAATAATACTACGATTTTTCTCATGTGTATTACTTCTCCTTAATATAAGTACTGCTTAAAAACGACCGTTTATAAAAATCATAGCCGGCAAATAACCGTTTTCGGCAATGTTAAAGATACCGAGTTGCAACCCATAGATATACTTGGCATAGTTGACCAGCCCAAACTGTACGCCGTTAATATATTCGGCCTGGTTGTAAAAACCGATTTGGGCACCGACTACAGAACGGGAAGATAAGTTTACGGCTCCCAGTTGGGCACCGGTAATATCGCTGCTCATGGTTACAAAGGCAAGCTGTGCCCCGGTGGCTTGGGTCGTTTTGCTAATACCCCAGGCCAAGCTGGCGCCGGTTAAATAGGTTGTTTCGGCCCAAATCAGATCCCACTGCACGCCGGTAATGCTGTAAGCTTGGGAACCGATACCCAAATCCGCGCCCTGAATTTCCCGAATATTGTTATTCGTAATCGCAAAAGCGATATGATCCCACAAGGAAAGCTTAAAGTACCCAGGATCTGTTGCCGCGCAAGCCGGGAACGATAATGCGCCAAGAAGTACGGCTAAAAGCAGTAATTTTTTCATAGGTCTGACTCCTTAAAAAATATTTCTTTTATTGTATCACTTTTTGCAGGGAAATTTCACAAAAATTTATAGAAATTGTAAAATACTACTAATGAGGTGCTTATGAAAATTACCCTTTCGTCTTTTAATCCGCTGTCCGGTGCTGTTCACGCCAACAAAGAACAAGTCTTGGAGTTACTGCGTTCTGTAACTCCCAAGGGAGACGTCCTTGTGCTGCCGGAGGCTGCCTTGTGCGGGGTTCCGTTGTTTGATTTGTTTGATAATAAACAACTTTTGGCGCAGAACCTGCAGGCGCTTAAAGAGATTGCCAAATCTGTCAAAGACACAGCGCTTATTATAGGGTATATGGATAAAGAGGAAAAGTCGCATGTCACGGCTGCTGCATTTATATATAAGGGTAAAATTACCAAGATTTTTGACAGCGAAGTGGTGGAACTAAAGGGACAGCAGGTGCAAATTATAGTGGGCAGTTCACCGGAAGATGTCTCAGCCGATGCCGACGCAGACAGTGTCATTTTCTTAAACACCCGTCCTTATTTAAAAGGTAATGTAACGGCGCGTTTAGACGCACTCAAAAAATTTGCTAAAAGATATTCTGTTCCTACTTGTTTATGTAACGCTTTAGGCGGCGGTGACGGCATGATCTTTGACGGACTGACAGCGGCCGCTGATAAAAAAGGCAATTTAATAGTACTGGGGGAACTGTTTCGCGAGCAGCTGATCACTGTGGATACGCAGGCTGCGGCCAACAAGATTTCATATGATACACCATGGCAACAGGAGCTTTTGGACGCGCTGGCGTTTGGGCTGCGCGATTATGTACATAAAAGTGGATTTGACCAGGTGATTTTCGGGGTAAGCGGGGGGATAGATTCTGCGTTTACCGCCGTACTGGCTGCCAAGGCATTAGGCGGAGAAAGCGTACATTGCTTGTCTTTGCCGTCTTATTGTACCAGCGATTTAAGTAAGAGTTTGGCCGGGCAACTGGCGTCTAAGTTGCGTGTGAATTTAGAAGAAGTAGAAGTACGTCCTGCCATGCAGGCCGTAAAAGATTCCATGCGCCACATTGTGTCGCATGCCAAAGATTCGACCGATCAGGAACTGCAGTCCCGGTTGCGCACCACCATCTTAGGGGCCCTGGCCAATGAATATCATGCCATGCTTATTTCTACGGATGATAAGAGCGAGGCGGCCGTGGGTTCTGTGGTGCTCTACGGTGATGCAGGCGGTTATTTGCAACCGCTGGGGGACCTGTATAAAACGGAAATTTATGAACTCGCAAAGTTCCTTAATAAAAACGGAGAAATAATCCCACAGGGAATTATCGACCGGGCACCTACTTCGGAACTGCGTCCCAATCAAAAAGATGAAGACAATTTACCGCCGTACGCGGTACTGGATAATATCCTGCGTGCTTATATAGAGGAACGCCGAACTCCGGCAGATATTGCCAAAATACTGCATTTGAAATTGGAAACAGTTCATGACGTACTGGAGCGGTTTAATACGTCAGATTTAAAACGTCGGTTGGCGGCTCCGGTCCTGCAGGTCAGTTCGCATCCGCTGTGTGCGGATTTGCGTCCGATTATTAAAAAAATAGAATTTTAACTATGACACGAAAACGTTCTTTGACCGCGATAAAAGCGGCCCGCCCGCTTCGCGGACAATTATTTAATTTAACGAACCCCATCTTCTTTGAAACGCTGCTTCTGATGCTCACGGGAGCTACGGATGTGTTTATGCTCAGTCGGTTTTCCGATGATGCAGTCGCAGCCAGCGGGGTTGTAAACCAGCTGGTGTTTTTGGTGTGTCTGGTATATATGATCACCACCTTGGGGACTTCGGTTTTATGTGCTCAATATTTGGGAGCCCGGCAAAAGAAAAACGTTTGCCAAGTCATTGGCGTGTCTTTACTGGTCAATCTGTTAATGGGGATTATTGTCAGTGCGGGACTTTATTATTTTGCGCCGCAGTTGTTGCATCTGATGGGACTTGAGGAAAGTTTATTTGTCTATGCGCGACCGTATATGGGACTCGTGGGCGGAAGCTCTGTATTTTTAGCGTTGGTCATGACATTGGGTGCCATTTTACGCAGTCACAACAAAGCCTATTACCCGATGTGGGTGGCGCTTCTGATTAATATCATTAATGTCATCGGGAACTATTTCCTGATTTTTGGACACGCAGGGCTGCCGCGCCTGGGGATTACCGGCGCCGGAATTTCAACCATGATGTGTCGGTTCGTGGCAGTTGTACTGCTTACGTATATATTGTTTAAGAAAGTCACTCCCGTGCCGCCGATTGGTTATTTTAAACCGTTTCCGTGGGATAAAATTAAAAATTTACTCATTGTCGGGTTACCGGGTGCCGGAGAAAACCTCTCCTATGATTTATCCCAAGTCGTGATTACCTATTTTACAGTTATGTTGGGTACGGCGGCTTTGACTGCGCGTACTTATACGGTGCATATCGTAATGTTTTCATACGTCTTTGCCATTGCCATCGGACACGGTGCTTCTATTACCATCGGACATTTGGTGGGCCGTGCACGTAACCGGGCGGCATTTTCCATTGAGAAATATTCCATTCGCTGGGCGTTGATTGTGAGTCTGGGGATTTCCCTGCTGACCGCTCTGTTGGGCAAACAAATCTTCGGATTTTTATCCGGTAATCCCGAAGTGGTACGCATGGGAGCACTTATTTTATGGATTGATGTCGTTTTGGAACTCGGCCGTGCCGTGAACATTACGGCAGTTAATTCGCTGATTGCCTCGGGTGATGTGTTCTTCCCGTTTTGGACGGGTGTTATCGTTATGTGGGGAGTAGCTACCTTGTTTGCCTATATATTAGGTATTTGGCTGGGCTGGGGACTGGTCGGCATTTGGCTGGCCATGGCGTTGGATGAACTCATTCGCGCGGCCGTATTTGAACGGCGTTGGCGCAGCCGCAAGTGGCAAAATAAAGCGTTTACGAGGTAAATATTGTGTAGGTTCGTCATCTCTCAAAATTTACAAAGACACATAGGATGCCTTTGTTATAGAATGCGTGCTATATCTGACGCTTGTAAATTTGCTAAAATATACATATATGATTCAGAATGACTACGCGGATTTTGACGTTCCGCAAAACCTTAAATTTAAGACACTGGATATTATCCGGATGGGCGGACTTCAATGCTCGGCCCAAATAGCGCCTGATAACTTTGCCGGTGTCTTACAGGCTCCCAATAAAATTATCCGAGCCACTGTGGAGCTGTCGTTTTCTGTAGCCAATAAAGATATTATTGTGCACGGTACGCTGCGCGGCGAGCGCGAAGTGGAATGTGCGCGCTGCTTAAAACATGTGACGCAGCCTTTTAACGAAACTTTTGCGGAAACCTATAGCATTAAAACCGAAATAATTGATATAATGTATGTTGTTAAGCAGACGCTTGCACTTACGGAAGACATCCGTTTTTTGTGTGATCCCGACTGCAAAGGACTGTGCGCGCAGTGCGGTCATGATTTAAATGACGGCCCTTGCGGGTGCCAGCCTGAGAATTTATCACCTTTTGCCGTGCTAAAAGGTAAATTTAATAAGTAGTAAAGTTCGGACCGAATTTTTACGAAATATAGGAGTTATTCAAATGCCGAATCCAAAGAAAAAACACACTCGTTCCCGCCGGGATATGAGAAGATCTCACAACTCCGGTGTAGAACTGCCGCAGCTCGTGGAATGTCCTAATTGTCATGCCAAACGCTTGCCTCACAATGTGTGCCCTTCCTGCGGTTATTATAAAGATCGCGTAGTAGTGGCCCAGAAAACCAAAGAAGAACCGGCAGCCAAATAATTAACGGTTATGAAAATAGCCTTGGACGCTTTAGGCGGAGATTTCGGTGCGCGCCCCAATGTCTTAGGGGCGCTGCAGGCCGTTAAAAAACTTGACTTGGATGTTATCCTGGTCGGGGATGAAACGGTACTGCGCCAAGAACTGCGTAGCCTCGGATACAACGAGGTGCCGCCGCATCTCTCCATCGTCCACGCACCCGATACCATAGATATGGGAGCCGAGCCGGCCAAAGAATGCCGACAGAAAAAAAACGCCAGCATTATTGTTTGTGCCAATTTGGTACATAAAAAAGAAGCTGATGCGTTTGTGTCTGCGGGGCATTCCGGGGCGGCGATGGTGGCAGCCTTATTTGGGCTGGGGCGCATCAAGGGTGTTCAACGCCCGGCAATTGCCACGCCCATGCCCACCTATAAAGGTGTCAGTCTGTTATTAGACGGCGGTGCCAATGCCGATTGTAAACCGATTCATTTACTGCAGTTTGCGGTGATGGGGTCGACTTATATGCAAAAAGTATTTGATATCCCGGCGCCGACCGTGGGTATTTTATCCATCGGTGAAGAAGAAACCAAAGGCAATATGTTGGTCAAGCATACGATCCCGCATATGCGTGAGATCGGAGTGAACTTCAAGGGTACTTTGGAAGGACGCGACGTAAATACCGGAGACACCGATGTAATTGTTTGTGACGGATTTGTCGGAAACATCGTACTAAAAATGGCCGAGGGACTCGCCAAAACCATGATCGCCATGATTAAGCGGGAAGTTAAAAAACGTCCGCTGGCCATTTTGGGCGCACTGCTTTCCAAAGGTGCGTTTCGGGCGGTCAAAGATCATACCAATCCGGATTGTTACGGGGGAGCCCCGTTAGTAGGGGTAAACGGTGTCGCGATTATTTCCCACGGAAAATCCAATGATTTTGCAATTTTTAACGCGCTGAAAACAGCGGCTCGTTTGGTAGATAAAAATTTTATTGATGATATAGCTACTAAGATGGCAAACCTAAAACCCACCTTTGACCAACTCGAGCAGGAAATTCATCAGGAGAACCACTAATGGCTCGTTTTACCGGTAAAACTGTATTAGTTACGGGTGCCACACGCGGCATCGGACTGGCGATTGCGCAGGCTTTTGCCCAAGAGGGAGCTAATCTGGCTATTTGTGCTAGTCATGAAACTGCTCTTGCACAAACTGCTGAACAATTGACCGCTTTGGGGGCCAGGGTATATACCCAGACAGTGAATATCGCCAATGCCGAGAATTGTGAAAGTTTTGTAGCCAACGCATTAAAAGTGTTCGGACAGATTGATGTACTGGTCAATAATGCGGGGATTACCAAAGATAATTTAACCGTGCGCATGAGCGAAGAAGATTTTGACCGCGTGATTGAGGTTAATTTAAAAGGTACTTTTTTAATGTCTAAGGCTGCGTTAAAAGTGATGTTTAAAAAACGCAGCGGTAATATTGTAAATATTTCTTCTGTCGTAGGAGAAATGGGCAACCCGGGACAGGCTAATTATGTAGCCAGCAAAGCCGGTGTAATCGGACTTACCAAAACGTTTGCCAAAGAGTTCGGCTCACGCAACGTGCGTGTCAATGCTGTGGCACCGGGGTTTGTACAAACGGCGATGACAGAGCAGTTGTCACCGGAGGTAAAAGAAAAAGCGTTGGAAGCCGTTGCGCTCAAACGCTTTGCCGATGTTTCGGACATTGCCAAGGCTGTGTTGTTTTTGGCCAGTGAAGATGCCGCCTATATTACGGGGCATGTGCTCTCGGTAAACGGCGGATTGTATATATAATTTTGTATAATAGAAGTATAAGGGAAACCTTTTTTTAATTGGAGGACTAACATGTCTGTAGAAAACGTACAAGAAAGAGTAAAAAATATCATCGTGGAACAATTAGGCGTAGAAGCTGACCAGGTTAAGCCGGAAGCCCAATTTGTAAACGATTTGGGTGCCGATTCCTTGGACACGGTGGAACTCATTATGGCTTTGGAAGAAGAATTTGATATTGAAATTCCGGATGAAAAAGCCGAAAAAATTAAAACCGTCGGCGAAGCCGTATCTTATATTGAAGAGAACGCTAAGAAATAACTGTGCCAACGGATATTGAACGTATCTTAGGATATAGCTTCAAGAATAAAGCCGTTTTAAAGGAAGCACTCACTCATAAGTCCTTTGCCGGAGAACACCGGGGCGTCAAACATAACGAACGCTTGGAGTTCCTGGGGGACAGCATCTTAGGTGCTATCGTTGCAGACTACATCTATAACGAGTGCCCGCATGATGAAGAGGGAGTGCTTTCCAAAATTAAGGCTAACTTAGTTTCACGGCGCAACTTATATCTTTGGGGCAAGCAACTTAACCTGGGTCATTTTATGGCACTGGGACGGGGGGAACTTGCCACCGGCGGTCGTGAACGAGACAGCATTATTTCCAATGCGGTAGAAGCTGTTTTGGGCGCTGTATACTTAGACGGCGGATACGAAGCGGTACGCCGGGTAGTGTTACCGTGGGTTCAGACCCAACGTCTGACGCAGGATGCCCAGGATTATAAAAGTGCCCTGCAGGAATTTTTACAACAGCGCGGTCCTGCTGTTCCTGAATATGAGATTATTCAAACCGTGGGGCCGGAACATGATAAGACGTTTACCGTGCGTGTAAGTTTAAACGGTAACGAATTAGGCACTGGCAAAGGGCATAACCGCAAGCAGGCCGAGCAGGCTGCTGCTCACAGTGCGCTTGAAAAACTCAAATCTTAATTATGCCAGCACCCAAAAAGAAACATACCTTGCCTAAAATTACGGTACCGCCGGAAGGAAAAGTAGCCAAGGCGGTAGAAACCGCCAAGCAAAACCCGTGGATGGCCCTGGGGATTGTGGCGGCAATCCCGGTGGTGCTCTTGTTGGCATTTACCTTTAAAAGCAGTTGGGTACCGTTTAAACCCTCTAAAAGAAGTCCGGCAAAAATCGTAGTCACAAAATCCCCGGCAGAACTGGCCGATGAAGCGACCGCTCTATTACAAAAAAAAGACACACAGGGATTTTTGGCGATGCTGACCAGTCAGATTTCAGATCCGAATATCGTCAACACCAAAGGTGATCCGCTCATTGTTGTAGCAGCTACGCTGGGTAATTACACGGCTGTGGAAGAGTTGATTTTGTCAGGTGTAGATGTGAATAAACCAAACGCATTCACCAAAGATACCGCTTTGCTTCGCAGTCTGTACAATAATTATACAGAAATCGCCCAACGACTGGTGTATTCTGGGGCAGACATTAATGCGGTCAATAATTATAAACATGCTCCGCTCTATGTAGCCCTTGAAAAACAAAACGTGCCCATGATTGATTTGTTTTTAACCAGTGGGGTCAAAGAGGGCTTATCTGCTTCTTATTTATTTCGGTCTGTTTCAACCAAGAATGAAACGGGTGTGATTGCCATGTTAAAAGGCGGCATCAGTCCCAATATTGCTAATGAAAAGGGTAATACACCGCTGATTATTTCGGCTTCGCTGGGAGACTTGCCCAGTCTGCAGGATTTACTGGCATACCGGGCAGACTTGAATGCGGCCAATAAAGACGGCAATACCGCACTTATTTACGCGGCACGTTATAATCATCCGGAAGTTATCAAAATGCTTTTATTGCCGCAAACCATGCAAACCCCGCTGGATGTCAATGCCCAAAATAAGGCCGGTGAAACTGCCCTGTATTGGGGGGCTGCCAAAGGCAACGTGGAAGTTGTCAAACGCTTGCTGGCGGCCGGTGCCGATCCGACGATTGCCGCAAATAACGGTCTGGTACCGTATGCAGTGGCCCGCAAAAACGGACGCGGGCAGGTACTTCCCTGGTTTAACAAAGATATTCGGGAAGTTGAAAATGCTGTTATTGAGCAGGATAACGCGCAGATTTTAGCCAAACGCCAAGCCGAAGCCGAAACCAAGAAAGGCGATGATATTTTTACAGCCGCTGCCAAAGGCAATAAAGAGCGTGTGGAAGAACTGATGCTCCAAGACCGGTTGTTACTTAAAGATAAAAACAAAGCCGGTTTAACAGTCTTATTGGTAGCTGTTGAAAATAATCAAAAAGCATTGGTTGATTATTTACTGGGACAGGGGGCTATATTGTTTGAGTCTTCACCCCAAGGTAACGCCATGCATATTGCCGTTACTAAAAAGAATTTGGATATGCTTAAGTTTTTGGTTCAAAAAGCACGTCAAAACGGACAGTTGGCCCTGATGTTGGAATACAACGTCAGTCCGGCTCGTGGCGTGCCTGCCCTGACCCCGCTGGGGTGGGCGGCTCGTAATTGTAATAAAGAAATATATGCTTATTTGGTGTCTGTCGGTGCCAAAGAAGGACTGTCCACCCAAGCCTACAGCCCGGTTTCCCTACTGGCTAAGTGTAATGCTGCGCAAACCTCTTCTCGTACGTCTCGCTTAGGACGGTAATTTATTTGTTCTATTTTGAATCATCGCGAGAACGTTTTGTTCTCGCGATATTTGCTTAAAATAGCAATCAAATAACAGCTTCTACCGCTAGGTGTTTTAACGCTAGAATACAAAATGTATGGATTGCTTGTAGAGCTCAAAAAGTTATTGAATGGCAACGCACTTTTCATCTGCAGCAAAAGGACAATCTTGTTCTTCATGTCCAAATGTTTTGCAGAGTTTTCGAGATTGTATATCTGCTGTCATAGAAGTGCAATACAGTTGATCGGAATTTAATATATAGTTTATGTACCAGCGGCCATTGTTTTTTTGTTGACTTTGTCCTTGTCTTCCAGCATAAATTCTAGGATTGTTTTTGTTGTTAGCGAAACGTGTCGTTATAAACCAATTACTTGTATCGCTGTAGGTCGTGTCTGCGGATCTAATATTGCCTAAAACTATATCTAAATCTTCTAAATTGGTCGTATATTCTCCATTTGCTAGATAATATGCGTGTTCTGCATCTACTAAAGCACGTACAGCAGTAATAGCTTCTGTAGCATGAGATTTTTCTACGGCAATACGGTATTGTGGTAATGCTACTGTTGCTAATATCCCGATGATTAATATGACAACGAGTAATTCTATGAGTGTGAAGGCCTGCGTATTTGATTTCATAACTATTCTCCTTTTTTGTTTTCTGTTATGAAACCGTACTAAAACGGCTGTTACCTATTGAGCGTTTTCCCACCCTCAACTCATAACAGCCGTAGTTTACCATATCTGTAAACAGAAACGATAAACATTCGGTACAAAACACTGGGATTATAAGTTCCATTGTTTTATACCTGATAACGTGCTGTCTTCGGCGGGAAAACGATTGTTTTATAACAAAGGTCCGTTTCCTAAACGGTTCCAAAAACAGACAAATTGTACCTATAATATACCATATATTATTAAATTTTACCAATTCTTTTTTATCTTATTTTCAGTGTCGTAAAACCTTAACCAAAAATATACTTGCATTTTTTTTTTTGATATTCTCTCTCTATCAAGAAGAATCAATAAGGAGGAGAGAATTATGCAGAAACATATAAGAGCATTTACGCTTATAGAACTTTTAGTTGTCGTGTTAATTATTGGCATACTATCATCCGTGGCCTTGCCACAATATAAGAAAGCAGTATATAAAAGCCACTACGCCAAACTCAAAAACCTCGTTAAAAGTATTGTTATAGCGCAGGAAATATATTATTTAGCTAATGGAGAATATGCCAATAAATTTGAAGAGTTAGATATTGATATGCCAGGTGGTAAAGGAGAAAACAGCAATGGTTCGGCATATTATGATTGGGGATATTGTTATTTTCAGATGAGCTACGTTTCACAAGCGGCTTGTAAAGATTTTGATATCGGTATGGAATATCCAACAATATTTTGCACACTCTAACAGCGTGTCTGATACGCGCGTTTGTATTGCATTTGTCTCTGATAAACATGACCTGCAAAGTCAAATCTGTCAAGGAGACAATCAACGGGATGAACCCTCTCTAGAAAGTACAGAAAATGGTTGGATATCTTGGCAATATCGTTAAAAACTGGTTTGAAATTAAAATAAAAAGACCGGATTTGACCGGTCTTTTTAGGGCAGATGTAAGTTTCGCTTTAAATATTACTTATATGTATTATAGCTTACAATTTCTTCTAACTTTTTACGTCCGTGCAATATAGAGGGCTTTTCTCCTTCGGCCGGGTATCCAACGGCAAACAGATGCTCAATCTTCTTACCCTTGGGTAAGTGAAAGAACTTGGCCGCCTTATCTGAATTAAACCAACCGATCCAACAGGTACCCAGTCCCAGTTCCCAGGCGCGCAGTACAAAATGCTCACCTGAAATTCCCTGGTCCACCAGGAAGAACTCCGTGTCTCTGAAAAAATTTCCAATACGACTGGTAAAATTCCCGCGGTCTGATACCACGGCTACCAAGACGGGTGCCTTGGCTGCCCAGACGGTCATGTTATATACGCCGCTAAAGGCTTCCTTACAGAAATTTTCTTTGACATTCGGGTCATCAACAACGATATAATGCCACGGCTGGGAATTACACGCTGACGGCGCCAACCGGGCGGCTTCCAAGCACTCGTTTAGTTGTTCCCGCGTTACGGGTTTATCCGAAAATCTGCGTACACTGTGTCTGGTTTCAATGGCGGTTTTGACATCCATAGGTTTCTCCTAAAAAGTAAGTTAAAAATAGTGTAGCAAATTATTATAAAATAAATATATGCACTTTACTAAATATAACGGACTTGGAAACGATTTTATTTTTTTGGACGGAGCCGAGGCATTGGCTGTGAAAGATCCGGCAGCCCTGGCTGTTCGTCTTTGTAACCGTCGCACCGGGATCGGGGCGGACGGTCTGATTTTACTGCTGCCCAGTCAAACGGCAGATATTCAAATGCGTATTATCAACAGTGACGGCAGCGAGGCCGAGATGTGCGGTAACGCTTCTCGGTGTGTGCCGCTTCATTTACTAAGTCATGGACTTACGCAAAAGAAAAACATTGTGATTGAAACTTTGGCCGGGCCCATTCGCACGGAAGTATTGGACATTGCCAAAGGATGGGTACGTGTGGATATGGGCGTTCCGCAGACTGTACGGGGGAAAATCCCCATGACGGGCGATCCGCAGGCTGCAACTGTCAATGTAGCAGTCCGTATCGGCTCTACGGAACATGTCGGAACCGGTGTGTCTATGGGGAACCCGCATTTTGTACTGCGGGTAGAAAATGCTCAGACCGCTCCGGTAGCCGAGCTGGGGCCTCTTATTGAAACCAGTGCGGCGTTTCCGCAAAAAACGAACGTGGAATTTGTACAGGTATTGGACTCAAATACCGTGCGCATGCGGGTATGGGAACGCGGCGCCGGGATTACGCAGGCTTGCGGTACGGGCGCTTGTGCCACGGCCGTGGCGTGCATTTTAAATCAATGGACGGGACCTCGCGTACAGGTCAAACTCGACGGCGGTGAGTTGCTCATTGAGTGGCCCGACCGGAAGTCTATTTTTATGACGGGACCTGCGCACCGTGTTTTTGAAGGAGACATTTTGTTATGACACTGTTAAATCCGCACTATTTAAAATTGCAGGGCAGTTATTTGTTTGCCACGATTGCCCAACGGGTGCGTGCGTATAAAGAAGCGCACGGCGATGCGCAGGTAATTAGTTTGGGTATCGGGGACGTGAGTCAGCCGCTGGTACCTGCGGTAGTCAACGCCTTGGAAGAGGCCTGCCGGGAGATGGGCCACGCCGAAACGTTTCGCGGATATGGCCCCGAGCAGGGATATGCTTTTTTACGAGAGGCGGTTGCCAAGCATGATTATCAGGCACGTAACCTGGATATCCAGGCAGATGAAATTTTTATCAGTGACGGTGCCAAAAGCGATGTGGCCAATTTCCAGGAACTGTTTGACCTAAACAGTACGGTGGCCCTGCAGGATCCGGTATACCCGGTTTATTTAGATACCAATGTCATGGCCGGACGCACCGGCGTGTTTGAGAACGGTCGTTATGGACGTATTATCTATTTGCCGTGTACGCAGGAGCACGGGTTTGTACCGCAATTGCCGAAAGGACATGCGGATATTATTTATTTGTGCTCCCCCAATAATCCCACCGGTGCGGCGCTGACTAAATCGCAACTACAAATGTGGGTGGATTATGCGCGGACACATAAAAGTCTTATTTTATTTGACTCGGCTTATGAAGCCTATATTACAGATCCCGATCTGCCGCATTCGATTTATGAAATTCCCGGCGCACGTGAGGTAGCCGTGGAGTTTCGGTCGTTTTCCAAAACGGCCGGTTTTACGGGAACCCGCTGTGCCTATACGGTAGTTCCCAAAACCGTTCAAGTCTATGACCAGTCCGGCCATGCCCATATGCTTTGTGATTTATGGCTGCGACGACAAACTACGAAGTTTAACGGGGTACCGTATGTCATCCAACGCGCCGCGCAGGCTGTTTACTGCGAGCAGGGACAGACACAAATTCGTAAGGTTATTGCGTTATATCATCAAAATGCACAGATTATTTTGCAGGCTCTGACCCAGGCCGGTATGACTGCGTTTGGCGGCCAAAATGCGCCTTACATTTGGCTCAAAACACCGGCAGGAATGCCCTCATGGGATTTTTTTGAGTTACTCTTGCAGCAAGCACAGGTAGTGGGTACCCCCGGTGTGGGGTTTGGACTGTGCGGGGAAGGGTTTTTCAGACTGACAGCATTTAATACGCCCGAACTCACAAAGCAGGCTGCACAGCGTATTGCGCGCCTGAAGCTGTAATTTGCTACAATATGTTCACGGAGGATGTTATGAATAAACAAGGTTTTACATTAGTAGAAGTGTTGACAACGGTACTGATTATTGGGGTGCTAGCTTCAATTGCCATGCCCATGTATATGCGCTCTATTGAGCGTGCCCGTGCGACAGAGGCTATGGCTACCATTAAATCTCTCAATGATGCTACGTATGCGTATTTCCAGGATAAAGAAGCATGCCCGGAGCGCTTAAGCCAATTGGTCGCTACTTTGCCGAGCGGAACGGATACGGAATGTCCCGCGACTGATAAGACACTGGCGTGCACGAAGAATTTTAAATTTGCATTGGGCGGTGCGGCCGATCCTATTCCCGGCACGGGAGGAGCGTGTATGGGCGTATTGGCCACGCGTATTCACGGAGGAAGTTATAACTATTGGATTTGGAACCCGTATACGCGCGGTACTTCCGGCAAAGCATTGGCTTTGCAGTGCGATGCACCGGAGGGTAACACAAAAAGTATTGCCGTGTGTGAGTCTTTGGGCTTATACAGAGAATCAAATACGTAATAAACAAACGGTTTTAACTCCACCTAAAAACGCCCTAAGTCAATTATGCTTAGGGCGTTTTAGCAGCTCTGTAAAACTATTTAGAGACGGGGGCACCGCCGGTTAATTCTTTGATCGAAGCGACTGCGCCCAGTACATTGGAAGCTTCGTAGGGCATATAGATGATTTTATTATCTTTTCCTTCCGTCATTTTTTCCAGGGCTTCAATATACTTCATGGAAATCATATAGCTGGCCGGATTGGAAGACTGAGCCACGGTCGTAGCTACGATTTTGACAGCTTCCGCCTCAGCCTGCGCTACTTTGATTTTTGCTTCGGCCTGTCCTTCGGCTTCTAAAATAGCAGCCTGTTTCATACCTTCGGCTTTTTTGATTTCGGATTCGCGGATGGCCTCGGCTTTTAAAATTTGCGCTTTTTTGGTACCTTCGGCCTCGGTTACCATCGCACGACGATCACGCTCGGCTTTCATTTGTTTTTCCATGGCTTCCTGAATGGCAGCGGGCGGCGTGATATCCTGAAGTTCCACGCGCGTCACTTTGACACCCCATTTGTCCGTGGCCGTATCCAAAATATCGCGCAGACGCGTATTAATCGTTTCACGAGAGGTTAGGGTCTGGTCCAGGTCATTTCCCCGATTAAGTTACGCAGGGTGGTCTGCGTCAGTTTTTCAATGGCGGTCGGTAAAGATTCCACTTTATAGGCCGCGTCCTGCGGATTAGTGATTTGGAAATATAATAATGCGTTAATTTGAATACCTACGTTATCGCGCGTAATTACGTTTTGCCGCGGGAAATCATAGACAGTTTCACGCATGTCTACGACGTCTCTGTACTCGGTATACGGGATCGAGCGGCTGCGTCCGGTACCGTCAATGTATTCACGGCTGCTGCGCCATTCCATGCGGTGCGGTTTATCCATAATCGGGATAATCCAGTTAATACCCGGGGTCAAAATTTGATGCAGCTTACCAAAGCGTTCAATGATGACACATGTTCCCTGTCGTACAATCATAATGCCCTTAAAAATCATCACAATGATAAATAAGGCAAATACTCCTAAAAACATCAACCCTACACCTGCCATTTCTTCCATGTAAGTTCTCCTTTTATTTTGGTGTTACAAAAAGTGTGACGCCCTGCAATTTTTTGACGATGCACGGGGTCCCTTTGAGAAGCGGTTTATCACCGGTCGCTTTCCAGCTTTCTCCGTTGACCAGCACACGTCCCGTTTCCTGTACGGGATCAATATCTATTTCTACAATGGCCGGTTTTCCGATCACATCTTCCGCCGGCGTTTTCATCTCTTTGTTTTTGCTGTAGAGGTGCTTTAAGGCCAGCGGACGTACCCCCAGCCAGCACACGACGGCTATCAGGGCAAAACTGATGATTTGGATTTCCAGCGAAGTACCTAACCAAGAAGCCAGCGCGGCTCCCAGCAGTCCGATGCCCACGCATGTGAGTGAGAACTCCATCGTGAACAACTCACCCACAAAACATCCCAGGGCAATAATTAAATAAATATAGAAGTTCATATCCCTCCTAATTTTTGAGTATTTCCAAATAGTTGCGCAGATATGTTAAGCGCCGCTCATCATGCAGTTTGTTGAGGATATAGATCATGTTTGCGATGAACCGTCGTACAATGAGTCTTGATGAAAGCGGTTGAAATAAGTCTTTGGAGTCTTCTAACCCGCGGGCGCGAATATATTGACGACAGTCTTCTTCGTTAAGCATCTTGCCGTTGTCCAACGGGTCAATTAAATAAGAAATCTGATTGGAATTGTCTCGCATGTGAATAAGTAACCGACCTGCCAGGTCTACTAAATCCATTTCTAAGCCAAAGCGTTGTCCCAAGCATAAATACAGACAGGACACCGTTAAACACGAACCCTGTTTTTTGGTTAAGAACCGAGGGAACGATAAATCCCGAATATCACTTAGGGCGGCGGCCGTACTAAACGATTTTAACTTAAAAATAAAATGTCCCAAGGTACTAATGATTTCCGGATAATCAGTGGCGTTTACCAACGCAGGACGCAACTCACGGGCCATTTCATCAAGCGGAATGTTTAAGTCACCACGGGCCGTGGTGGGGGAAGTGAATTTGGCAAGCAGCATGAGCCCTTCTTCTAAATCCGGATTAATTTTAGCATTAAAGGCTGCCAGGGCCCGGGCCAAATCATCCCAGCAGATTTCTTCCAACATCTTCATTACGTTGCGCGGAGCGGACGTGGCGAACTCTTCTTGCAGCGTGCGTTGTACTTCATCCGGATTGGCCTTAATGGCACTGGAAAGAGCCTGCTTTAACAGCGGGCCGTATTGATCGGATTCGGTTTCCAATAACTTAAATAACGCTTTAAGACGGGAGTTCGAAGTTTCTTCCATATAATAAAGATAGTAAATTTCGCAGGGAGTTGTCTATGGTTTTTATTTAAGTTGACTGCAGGACTTGCAACTTTAATTTGGGCTATGACGACAGCTTGACATGTTTTTTTTTTTTGATACTTTGTCTATATAGGGATAGAAACAATATAGGAGAGACATATGTCGAGAAATAAACAAGCATTTACGCTCATAGAATTACTGGTTGTGATCATAATTATAGGGATATTAACGGCGGTAGCAGTGCCGCAGTATCAGCTGGCCGTAGATAAGAGTCGGTTTAGCAGTCTGCAACCGGTAAGTAAGAAGGTACAAGAGGCGCAGGAACATTACTATTTGAGTAACGGGAAATATGCAAGCGAATTAAACAGATTAGACATAGATATAGCAGGAACGATGGACAGTTCGGGAGTGAGTGTGACAAGTTCAGATGGGGTCATAGTGAGTATTTTGGATGAAGAGGGTTATAATGCGGTGATAGGGTCAAGAGACGATGTACATAATCGGTATGTTGCATACCAGGTCCATAGTGAGAACTTTGGGGGTAATATACATTGTGAGGCGAAGAATGAAAGCGAACGGTCCAAGAAACTCTGTGAAAGTATAGGTGGCGAGTATGTGGGAGAAAACGGTGAATGGTTGGCATACAGGCTTGCAGGAATGGGAAATGGAACATTCCCGACAACTGTAGGTAAGTTGGACACTTCCAATATACAAAATTGGAAAGTTGAGGATTTCATCTCTTTTGCTGCGAGTGATTTACGAGATATATGGTTAAATTGTCAGAAATCCATTTCTTGTTTTCAAAATGAAGTAGCCGGGTTATTGTGCACTAATAATGGTAGTGGAAAGTGTCTAGATGCATCGGAAAGTTCTATCACGACCGCGGATGGGAACAAATATTATTGGGGGATAACTAATGATGGTGCTGCTGTATTATATATTAATGACTATGCTGCCAGACCGTTCTTTGCGGAGATTTATTTCGGAGCTGTCCGGTGGATAACGTCTGAAGGTTCTATTCGTGGAAATATGAATCATAATGGTCAGGCAGTGGTAGATTGGTGTCGCCAGAAAGATCCTACTTATACTCCGATCGGTGATTGGGTTGGATGTGCTCTTTAGGATGTTGATAACGTGTTATAAGCCCCGAACATTTTTAGTGTTTCAAAATACAAGAAATCTATTTTATAATTAAGGCTGTGAAGTCCATAGACTGTATGATTTGGTTTAGCCTTGAGTACTGTCAAAATGTTTTTGATTACAAAACATTTCACTGGCATCACTGCAACGATTGAGTTCGGCCTGTAATTCCTGGGCAGCGCGCGGGAAATCCTCTTCGCTCTTGACCCAAATGGCTTTACCGTAGGTAAGGGCGGTTTTACCAAAAGGCAGCGGTACCCGCATTTTATCCCAGGATCCCACTTTAAATTTATGACTAAGCGCTGTCCCCACCGGGATAATCGGCCATCCTAACTTTTTAGCCAAAAACAAAATCCCCGGCTGTACCGTGTAAATGGGTCCGCGCGGTCCGTCCGGAGTGAGCATGGGACGGTAACCTTTGCGGGCGGCCTGTAAGAGTTTAATAAGAGCCCGGGCACCTCCGCGAGTTGTGGATCCGCGTACGGCAATCATCCCAAAGTGTGGAAGGACGCGGGCGATATATTCTCCATCGGAGGATTGACTGATGAGGGGGGCAATCTGTTGGTTTTTATAGGGATATAATAAAAAGAGTTGTTGGTTATGCCAGGCTGCGTAAATAAGGCCTTGCCCGTTGTTTTCCAAAGCCTGGGCTTCCTGCGTTTTAAACCAATAAATACGGGTGGTCCAACCCAAAAATACGGTATACCACCAGGCCAGGGTGGATCCGATGATATGTTTCCAGGAAACAGGTGTTTGTTCTTCGGGATGCATTATTTTTTTCCTTTCTTTTTGGCTTTTTGCCACGGTACAAAAAATACAGCGGTGTATGGCGGCAGCAAACTGGCGTCCTGTGCCAGTGAAACATCAATTTTTTGGGCATTTAAATGGGGCAAAATAATCGGAAGTGCTTTGTCGGCTACCGTTTTTTCCAGACGCACCGCTTCGCGCAGCATTTTGGGTGCTCCCGCTGCACCGAAGGGAGGAAGATAGACGAATTGCAGTTCCAACGTTTCACACTCTTCCTTTTGAGCCTGTTCTTTAATAAGGTCAGCCACAAAGTTGACAGCCGTTTTTAAAAACTCCAATACGACGGTGATGGCCGCCGTGCGTTTATCTTCATTGGGCAGGTTTGCCAAATACGATGTTAATTGATCTCCCAATGTTACTGCGCAGGCCGAGAACATTTCCTTGTGAATAATGCTCTGATCATCGAGTTCCCAGTGGGCGTCCTGATTAAACTCATACACCACGCCGGGATCAATTTGTTTAAAAATATCCGAAATAAAGGCAGATACTTCCGGCTGGCTCTTAAATCCGGCCCGACGAAGCAGCGGCAGTTCCCGCATTAAACGGTTTAAAATTTCACGTTCCCGGGAAGTAATTTTGAAGCGTTTTATTTTACGCATACGGTTTCCTGTTAAACAGCTTATAAACCGGGCCCCGTTTTTTTAGAGCCCCCTTTATAAACCGTTTAACGAAGACCCGTGTTGAAGCGGGCCTTCGTTAATGCGGAAAAAATTAACTGCGTTTTTTGCGCGGGCGGCGTGTATTTTGAGAAGCACGACGCGGTGCGCGTTTAGCAGCAGGTACAGCGGTTGCTTTTTCGGTATTTGCACGGGCAGCAGGTTTTTCACTGCCGTCGTGATATTGACCGTGGCTCCAGGTATAGACAAGCGGAGTTGTCAGGGCAATCGTACTGTATACACCGGAGATACATCCGATGAGCATGGCAAATGCAAAGGAATTAATTACTTCGCCGCCAAAGAAATACAGGATGACGAGTGCAAAGAGTACGGTCAGAGTTGTGATAATCGTACGAGAGAGCGTTTCGTTGATGGATAAGTTGATTAACTCTCCAAACGAAATTTTCGGATGCAAACGTACGTTTTCACGCATGCGGTCAAAAATAACGATGGTATCGTTGATGGAGAACCCGGCTACCGTGAGGAAAGCCGCCACAACGACTAAGTCAATTTCACGCTGTGTAATGGAGAACGCTACGGCCATTAAGAACAAATCATGGAATAAGGCTACTACGCCGGAAATACCCCACAAGATGTTGCTAAAGCGAAACGCCACGTAGATGATGATAAATACCATGGATAGCAAGATGGACCACAGTGCTCGTTCGGTCATATCGGAACCGACTGCCGGTCCTACAGAGTTGGTCTGAAGTACCGTGTATGGTACGTTTAACGTATCTAATGCCTGGGTAATACGTCCCTGGACTACGCCCACTTCATCAGAGGTACTTTTCTCGCTGATAGCATACGAGTTATCACCAAATGATTGCAACTCGGAATTGGCACCCGTGGTGCTCAGAACACTGCGGATTTGTTCCATTTCGACGGGAGCATTGAATTTGACCTGTACCATGGTACCGCCGGTAAAATCAATACCCATGTTAAATCCTTTTGTAAAAAAGCAGATTATTCCGCCGATGAGCAGTAGCCCGAACAGCGTAAAATATACTTTTCTATATTTAAGGAAATCAATATTGGTTTTAGGGAAAATTGACATCATAAGCTGATCTCCTTGGTGTTGGAAGTTAAAATCAACTCATAAATCGCACGTGTAACAAACACGGCGGTAAACAAGCTGACCAGTAACCCTACA
Organism: Elusimicrobiaceae bacterium; assembly: GCA_017475405.1. Classification (GTDB taxonomy): domain Bacteria; phylum Elusimicrobiota; class Elusimicrobia; order Elusimicrobiales; family Elusimicrobiaceae; genus Avelusimicrobium. The sequence continues at coordinate 18,240 of JAFVFN010000027.1, read as the reverse complement.
ATTAAGGTTACCGCAAATCCCTTCACAGGGCCCGTACCAAACTGCAGTAAACAGGCGCCTACGATAATGGTGGTAATGTTGGAGTCAAAAATCGCGCTCCAGGCCTTATCATATCCCAAACTGATGATTTCGTAAACGGGCTTACCGGCGCGTTTTTCTTCGCGCATACGTTCAATAATCAGTACGTTAGCATCAATGGCCATGGCCAAAGCCAAAATCATACCCGCAATACCGGGCAGTGTTAACGTGGCCGAGAAATAACTCATCACCGCCACTGTTAAGAGGAAGTTTAATAAGAGCGCAATATCGGCAATAAAGCCGGCCGCTTTGTAGTAAACCAACATAAACAGCAAGATAACCACAAAAGCCAGAGCCGAGGCAGACAACCCCGATTTAATGGAGTCTTCACCCAAAGTCGGACCAATGGTTTTTTTCTCAATGACTTTTACCGGAGCGGGTAAGGCACCTGCTTTTAAGACAATGGCCAAAGAGCGCGCTTCTTCGGGCGTAAAACGACCGGTAATACGTCCTTCCCGAGAAATACGCGATTGGATGGTCGGCGCAGATTGTACGGTATTGTCCAGTACAATGGCCAGGTTTTGCTGTAAGTGAGAACCGGTCAGTTTACCGAATTTTTGGCTGCCTTCGGCGTTAAAGCGGAAAGAGACTTCGGAATATCCGTTTTCACCCATCATGACCACGCGGGCATCTTCCAAATCGGCACCGGTTACTTCAACGGCGGATTCCACAAGCATCGGACCGCCTTCTTTGCTGCGCATGATTTGGTAGCCTTCCGGTACCAAAGCGGCAATTTCCGGGGCCAGGTTGCCGTCATCGTCAAACGGAGTATCCGTGGCTTCCAATTTGGCAAAAGCCTGCTGGGCAATGGATTGATCATTCTTTACGATGCGAAACTCCAACATGGCGGTTTTGCCGATGAGTTCTTCAGCACGTTGCGGATTGGATACCCCCGGCAGTTGTACCATAATCCATTTATCACCCTGTTTGGTAATGGAGGTTTCGGCTACACCGTATTGGTCAATGCGGTTGCGGATAATTTCAATGGCACGGGACATCGCTTCGTGTAACGGTTCGTTGCCCGGTAATTTGGATACGTCTAATTCTAAGAGTAAGCTGGACCCGCCGCGTAAATCTAGCCCTAAGTTGAGCATGCGTTTGGGGCGTTCGCCCAGGGTATCTAATTTTTCGCGTTCTGCAAGCGGTTTAGAATACCATTTATAATTGGGGTAAATCAGGTAAAGAGCCCCCAGTAAAATGACGATAATCAGTCCCCATTTTACGGCTAATTTGTTTGACATTACTTCGTGCCTCCTTGAGCCGCATTTTGCACGCGGTCGTTTAAAAATCCGACAACGGCTGTTTTGAGTACAGTCAGTTTGACAGATTCAGACACCTTGACTTCCAGTGCTTCGTCTTTAAACCCGACAACGGTACCTATAATGCCGTTTGCCAAAATGATTTGGTCTCCCTTTTGTAGGGCGTCCACTTTGGCTTTGAGTTCCTGCTCACGTTTTTTTTGACTGCGTGCGGGTAAGAAAATTACCACAAACGCAAACGCAAGCATAATCCACCAAATCCAAGCGGCAGAGCCTTGGGCTGCTGTTTGCATAACATCCTCCAAATAAAGTATTAAATACCTTTTTATTATAGCATATTAGCGACGGATAGAGCAGTTGTAATTTTGAAAAAAATTGTGAATGAAGTCCCCCCAAATTACAAAAAGTCAAACGACTTTATGTAGATTTTTACATTTTTACGTACGACTTTTTGTAAAAAATTACATTTTTTCAAACCACTTTTTGGACATACTATCATTTTGTCAAATCATTTGACAAAATGCATATCAAATTGTAAAATGATTTGACAAAATGTATGTTTGGAGAATTTATGGATTTAACACATTTAATTGAATTAGATCGCATTGCCAAAGAAAATGGGCATATGTATCCGCATCAGCGTAAGCTGTTCGAAGAATTAGTACAAAATACAGGAAAGCATTTTTTGGGTATTATTGGTCCTCGCGGGGTTGGGAAAACCATCCTTTTGAAACAATTAGCCAACTACTATCCAAATTCCTTTTATATATCTATGGATACTTTTGAGGGAAATTTGTTTGATACGGTCAAACACTTGCATGATGTCATGCAAGTGAAGAATTTTTTCCTAGATGAGGTTCATACTTATAAAGATTTTAATAAAGAAATCAAAAAAATATATGATGTGTTTGAGAATAAACAATTGCGTATTGTACTGACAAGTTCTACCGCGCTTGGAATGGAGCGTTCTAAGTTTGATTTGTCTAGACGTCTGTTGTTGAAAAAATTATACCCGTTCTCTTTTTCGGAATATTTATATTTTAAACATGGCATTAGGGCAGAATTACTGTCTTGGAAAGATTTATTAACCCAGCCATTGTCGGCACATCAAATGCGCTACAGTGAATATTTCTACTCCTATCTGAAAGGAGGACTCATGCCGTTTTCTTTGCAAGAGCAGGAAATATTACCTTTACTAAAAAACATATTAGAAACCATTATATATAAAGACATTCCAGGCATTGAGACTTTAACCACAGAAGAACTTAAGATTATAGAGCAACTTGTTAAATTTATAGCATTATCCAGTGTGGATGGTATTAATTATTCCACCCTGTCTAATAATTTGAAAATAACTAAATATAAGGCCGAGCAGTACTTGTCATTACTGGAACGTGCCTTTGTGGTGCAACGGGTATTTCCAAAGGGGAGTAATGTCATGCGAGAGCCCAAAGTGTTATTGGCGCTTCCGTATCGACTCTTGTATCGGGCCTTTGAGGAAAGTATAGGGGCTTTACGAGAAGAGTTTTTTGTTTTTTCCTGTACGTTAGAAGGACTTCCGGTTCATTATTTGAAATCAACTCGTGGAACTAAAACAGCGGATTATGTCGTATCAGATGAAGAAAGCGCTGTATTTGAAATCGGCGGGAAGGGAAAAGGCCGTAGCCAGTTTAAAGGTTTGACAGTAGAGAAAAAAATTATTTTGGCAGATTCTATAGAAACCAACCAGGCGGATAAGAAACCGTTGTTTTCCTTGGGACTTTTAAAAACTGAAAAATTATATTAAGGGCGTCACAGAATTTATGCTATAATAAAAGTGTAGTAGAATAAAAATTTATCTGTTTTTGGAACCGTATAGAAAGTATACGGGGTGCTTCAAAAGCTCCCTTCCAATCCAAGAACAGCTGTTTTAGGCGCAAGAAGACAGCTTCGAAACCTGGAGTCTTGTGCCGAGTGTTTACCATTTCTGCTATCTGCAGGATCGGTAAACCACGGCTGTTAGTATCAGTACCTTGGAAGGGAATTGACACTGGCAGCCGTATTTTTTATGCGTTCCAAAAAATAAATAAAGGAGCGTATATATATGAGAAAAAGAAATTTCGGGTTCACCCTCATCGAATTATTGGTTGTAGTCCTGATTATAGGTATCCTAGCAGCAGTGGCTGTGCCACAGTATCAGAAAGTTGTAGAGAAAACAAAAGCCGTTGAAGCAATGACTATACTTCAGGCCATTGCAAAAGCCAATCGACTCTATTATATAGCCAATGGGGAATATGCATCAAAACTGGAAGATTTGGATGTAGGAATACCTGGTTTGGATGCTGATGGACCAGAAGGTTCTTCAGTAAGAAAGGACAGTAAATATTTCCGTTATGGAGTAAAAGACGGTGCCAGTTCTAAATCTATAGCCATAGCTATAAGACTTCCCTATGGAAACACATATTCTCTAAGTATGCGGTCAGATCAAGAGGGCATCTATTGTAAGAGTGATAATATGGAATATCTTTCAACTTGCAAGATTTTAGGTGCCACTGATGCAACTAACCCCCAAGTATATTACCGCCTTAACTTGTAAATTTTATTATAGCGAATTGATTATCCTTTCATCAGGGAGAAATACACCGTTAACAGGTAGCACTTGCATTTTTTTCTTTTGATATTCTGTCCTTATAGAAAAATCGTATTAAGGAGAGAATTATGGTTCAACAGAAACAAGCGTTTACGCTCATAGAGCTCTTAGTCGTTGTGCTCATTATAGGTATTCTGGCCGCGGTAGTTGTGCCGCAATATCAAAAGGCCGTAGTAAAATCGCGTTATATGGAATTATTAACAATAGGCAAAGCCTTGGAGCGCGCCGAAGAAATATTTTATTTGACAAACGGACGTTATGGCACATTGGATGAATTGGATATAACTGTGAATGAAAATAATCATTTGTGTCTATTTCTACCTCTGGTCTAACAACGGGATCCTCCTATGCTGCTGCAATTAGCGTGTACAATGGTGCATTTGGATATGTTTCCTATTTACGCATGCAATCCGGACATGAATCTTGGAGCGAAAAGAAGTTTTGTAGAGTGCTTTCTCGTAAGGAAGTGTATAATCAAGTGTGTGCCAGTATTACCGGGCGGCCTGTTCAAAAATTTACAGAGGGTGATTATATAGAGTATTTATTCTGATATGTTACTTCTGTACAAAAGTCGTCATTAACTTAAGCAGTTCTTTATCTTGAGGTCTCTTGGAATTAAGCGGTACTACCTTTTTGTCAAAGGCGGTCGTAATTACTGCGTAATCTTCTTTGATATCAAAGATCGTCCGGCGGGCATGAGTGTCAAATATGCTGTGTCCGAACATGCCGCGCGGGATATCCATATTTAAAAGATCCAAGATGGTAGGAGCGATATCCAATTGTGAGAGCAGCTCACTTTGCGCTACGGGAGCTGTGATTTTGTCTTTGGTCACAATGATAAACGGCAGGTTGTCAAACTCCGGCTGATACGGTTTAAACAAGGAATTGGTCGGTGTATTGGAATAAGACGGATGATCCGGCATGATTAAGATCAGAGTATCATCATCCAGAAGTCCCTGTCGTGTCAGTCCGTTTAAAAAGCGTTGCACATCTTGTCCGAACCTAGCAAACGCGCGTGGCATGGTGGAGGTATTATAGAAAGTGTCATCTATTTCCTGATACTTCTCACCCAAATAATCCAAGCGCCCCAGCGGCACGTGTGTATCTACGGTCAGTACCGTAATAAAGGTAGGCTCGTTTTTATGGATACGCAGATATTCCAAAGCATAATCAAAGAGTTTGCGGTCTAACAGACCCCACCAGTCAATATAGTCCTTATAATCGGCGCGTTTTTCAAAATAGGTGGCCCCGATAACCTCATCAAAACCAGCCTGTTTAAACAGTATATTTTCATCCATATATGTTTCGTCGGCACCTCTCAAAAACGCCGTATGAAAGCCGTTCTTTTTAAGTTCTTTAACCATGGAAAACGGATATTGGTTTTCATAGGCCAAACGTACATACGGATGAGAAGTAAAAATTACGGAAAGTCCATATAAGGTAGATAATGTCACATGCTTCAAAGATACTGACGGATTGTTTTCGTAGAGTTTGTCCAGAGGAGCGCTGGCCTGCGGGGGGATATTCATATTAAAGTGATGTAAATATTTGTTAGACAAGGATTCTGAAGCAATCAGGATGACCCGCATATAGTTCTTGCCTACAGGAGTTTGCTTGGCTGAAAATACATTGTAATTTTTGGCAGTGTTTTGGATATCGGGTGTGATATTTTCTATGAGACGAGCTGTGGGTTGCGAAGCAAATACCGCCCGGGTTGTATAAACGACAGAAGGGGGCATCATATACACGCTGTAAAAATCGGCCGGGGAGGGAAGCAACCACAGCGGATTAAATGCGTAAAGCAGCGCTGTTGCCGTGCTGCATACCAGTAAACGGTAAAAAGCTGTTTTGCGCGGAGATTCTCGGAGAAATAATCGTACTGATGTAAATGAAAACACAGCCAGTAACACTAAATACGATATGACTCTCCAGTCCGTTAAAAAATTATAATCTCCGCCTTCTAAGGTGTCTAAATATTTGGCACCGAAGCGTTCTTTAAAATACCACAACAGTACCAAATCGGCTGTCATGGTCAGGTAATAGATAAAACACAGTATGCCGGTCAGCCATTTGTTTTTCAGGCCGACTAGTTGCAGTAAAGAGAGTAAAATCCCTAAAAATAAAAACTCACATAAAAACTTGGCAATTTCTGCAGGTATGGCCACGTCTGGTGTGAGCAGTCCGAGTTGGTTTAAGCCGAATGCACCCAACAGTACGGCCGGTACAGATAATACGGCCAAGAGTTGCCACGCGTTTGCAAAGGGTTTTGCCAGTAACGTCAAAAATCGCATATATTATATTATAGGATTTTTTTCTAGTTACCAAAAGGGGCCAAGAAATATTCGCTAAGAAATTGGATAGAGAGATATTTTTAAGAATAAAATTCTTCACAGGATCTTACACAAAATTCTCTATATTGGTGTAATCTCCTGTGAATTAATTTGGCTAGGATGCTTGTGTTTATTTGTTGTTTAAGTTAGTGGTTGTAGTCTTTACATATTGATTTTCCTAAATTTGTATGACCTAAACATTCGGTCCAGTCAGGACCGTAAATTTTATATAATGATAATATCTTATAAAGAGGCCCTTGCCGGCTGGCTCGGTCATCGTGGCTGACAGCCTCAAGCGGAAATATTATGTCAGAAAAACTAGACTTACAAACCAAACGCCATTCCTGTGCACATATTATGGCGCAGGCTGTGCAGCAGTTATTCCCCGGTACGAAGCTTGGTATCGGTCCGGCCATTGAAAACGGCTTTTATTACGATTTTGACTGTCCCAAACAGTTCACACCCGAAGATTTAAAAGCCATTGAAACCAAGATGAAAGAAATCATCAAAGCACGTCAAAAATTTGAACGCAAAGAAATGAGTAAGGCCGAGGCTAAAGAATTTTTTACCAAGCGCGGTGAAACTTATAAATTGGAACTTTTGGAAGAATTGGAAGACGGAACGATTACCGTATATGTCAACGGCGATTATGCCGATTTGTGTCGCGGCCCGCACGTAGAACATACGGGACTGGTAAACAGCTTTAAACTTACCACCATTGCCGGTGCTTATTGGCGCGGCGATGAAAAACGCCCGATGCTCCAACGTATTTACGGCTTATGCTTTGACAACAAGGATGAACTCAATGCCTATGTCAAACAGCAGGAAGAAGCTGCCAAACGCGATCACCGTAAATTGGGTCCCGAACTGGATTTATTCAGCATCAATGACAACATTGGTCCCGGCCTGATTTTGATGCATCCCAAGGGCGGGATGCTGCGCAAAATCTTAGAAGATTGGATCAAGGATCAAAACCTTAAACGCGGTTATGATTTGGTAGTCAGTCCTCATATTGCCCGCTATCATTTATTTGAAATCAGCGGACATGCAGGATTTTATAGCGACAGTATGTTTCACCCCATGGAAGTAGACGAAGAAAAATACCAAATCAAACCCATGAACTGTCCGTTCCACGTGGAAATTTACAAGACCCATCTGCGTTCTTACCGGGATTTACCGCTGCGCTTTAGTGAACTGGGTACCGTATACCGCTACGAACGGTCCGGTGCATTGCACGGGATGCTTCGGGTACGCGGATTTACCCAGGACGATGCCCATATTTTCTGTACACCCGAGCAGGTAGAGGGAGAAGTCAAACAGGCTTTTGAATATGCCATGCATATTTTCAAAACGTTTGGTTTTGAAAAATATGCCGTGGAACTTTCTACGCGTGACCCGCAGCACCCGGAACATTTTACGGGTGATCCGGCCGAATGGGAACGTGCCGAGGGTGCACTGAAAAAAGTGCTGGAAGAAAACAATATCCCGTATACCACCCACGCAGGCGAAGCTGCTTTCTACGGCCCGAAAATTGATATTAAGGTCATGGATGCCATCGGTCGTTTGTGGCAGTTGTCTACCATCCAGTTTGACTTCAATTTACCCGAGCGTTTTGACTTGGAATACGTGGCTCCCGAAGGACGCAAACGTCCCATTATGGTACACCGCGCGATGTTCGGCAGCATTGAACGTTTTACGGGGGTACTGATTGAACACTTTGCGGGCTGGTTCCCGTTGTGGTTGGCTCCGGTGCAGATGAAGTTATTAACCTTGACGGATGATCAAATCCCGTTTGCCCAAGAAGTGGCTGCCAAAATGAAGGAGGCGGGATTGCGTGTGGAGTTGGATATCCGCCCGGAAAAACTCGGTCTCAAGATCCGCGAAGCGCATATGCAGCGCATCCCCTATACGGCCATTATCGGTAAAAATGAGGCTGCCAACGGCACGTTAACTGTCCGTTTAAAAGACGGAACCAACACGCAACCGTTAGCAGTGGATGAGGCCATTAAAATCATGCAAGAAGAAGTAAAGACGTTTAGTCTTAGCAACTTGCTGAAATAAAACCGCTCTAACAAAAATGCTCCTCTGTCTATGCATTGGCATGGCAGAGGAGTATTTTATGGCATTTGATAGTATTTGGCCTCGATGTTGTGATCTTTGTTTGTATAAGTATGTGAATAAACGCCCCCAAAACTCTGGCAAATGCTTTCAACGGATGCATCTTTGTGGTTCATTGAGCATAGACAATATAATTTCCCATCATTCCCATGATATTCAAAAGAAGGCAGTTTGGGGCTTGCAGCCGAAGCATTGCAATTGCTTCCGGTGCCATTACATGAAAACATATATTTATTAGGATGATTCTGATCTGGTGAAGTCCACCCAGATGACGACACATCCGAGGGAATACTGAGAGATAATTCAGACAAATCTGAAGCATATTCCCCGTTTTCTAATCGGTATACTTCTTGTGCTTGATGGATGGCTCTCAACATGGCCAGTGCCGTAGACGCGCGAGATTTATTGACGGCTTTTTGATACTGCGGCAATGCTACGGAAGCCAAAATACCTATAATTAACATGACGACTAAAAGCTCAATGAGCGTAAAGCCGGATTTTATGTTTTGCATATATTATTTCTCCTTGGAGTCTGGTTGGAGCAAGCACAAAAAACGGCTGTTACCGCAGGGTTATTCAACTCACCCATAAATAACAGCCGTAGTTTGCCGCAATAGCGACAAACATTAAGCACCATATAATTCAGGGATCAGCTGAAATATATAGTACCTAAACGACTGCTTTTGGAGTTGAATAACTCACTGATATGTTTCAGTGAAGAACTGCAGACAAGATGTGCAGATCCAAAAACAGATTAAATTTTAGAATTTACTACTTCATTATTATAATGAATTTGAGTGCTTTTTTCAATATAGAATTTATGGAGAATTGGCAATGTGTGATTGAAAGTCTGTTTCAAATGGCAGAGATTGAAGCAAATATCACCAAATATCTATTGCAGTAGCAGCTTTGGGATTAAGTCCGACATATTTTAATACTGTTTTTAAAACCTTGGGTTTTTTATTTGAATCTTTATGTATTCGTGATTTGAAAATCTATTCATCGGCCCTAAGAGGAGAGGTATCCTATTATCATGACCGATATGGGTTGGAAGCGGATGCGGTATTGCATCTGGCAGACGGAAGATATGCCTTGGTTGAGATTAAACTGGGTGAATCTACCGTGAATATGGCTACCCGGCATTTATTAAAACTGGAATCTCTCATTGTGCAGCATAATCAATCCCATTCGCAAACACCGATGAGTTTTCCTACTCTGAAAATCGTATTAACTGCAGCGAAATATGGTTACAAAAGAGAGGACGGTGTATTAGTCATTCCTATAACTTGTTTGGAAGATTAAGTATTGAAAAGACTCCCCTGAGTGAGTCTTTTTAGTTATGGGGTCACCTGTGTGTGCCGACGTCAGCTTGACTTGTTTTTTTTTTTTGATATTTTTTTCTTATAGTGTACAAACAATATAAGGAGAACAACTATGATATTTCACACAATGACTCAACGGGTTGTTTTGGGCCTGTTGGGGACAGTCATGTATTTAGGCGGTTTGGGTTTGCCCGCGTCTGCTATGCAAGCTAAAAAACACAATTTAGAACTTGCCTATGAACATTCCAAGTATACCTATAAGGAACCCCATATGGCTTATCCTATAAAGGATTACGGGCATAAAAACGGAGTCAGTATTATTTACACGATGCGCAGTGTTTTATCCAGCGGTTACAATGAAGAGGATCCTTCTTTTGCCTCGTTGGAAGGTCGGTATATGGGGAGAGATGTTACGTATAAGGGGTGGATGTCATATTCGGACGGAACCGTAGAACCCGCTTCAGCCGGTGGTTTGAAAGATTATTATTTTGAGGCGGCTCTTAAACTGGGGCGTGTGTATCAACTTTCGCAGTCGTTTGGATTGTGGCCCTATTTGGGGATTGGATGGAGGCAACTGCGCAATCATTTGGAAGATATGGGAGAAGGCGGGTATCAACGCACTTCCACATATATTTATTTGCCGATAGGAACTGATCTCAAATACACTCTTAATGACCGGGTCACATTGAGTGTAAACGGGCAGTTTGATATTTTGCTACACGGGAACCAATACAGTCGTATGACGGACTTGGAGATGTTTATGGATGATGCTTCCAACCGGCAGAGTCAGGGATATGGCATTAGAGCCAGTGCGAAAGCATCTGTAGATTTGGGGAAAATAGGCGTGTTTATGGAACCGTTTTGGCGGTATTGGCATATCCAAAACTCTTCTGTTGAAACCTTTTATTATGACAGGGATCCGTCGAATCCTGGGCTGGATTTATGGGAACCGTTTAATACAACTCATGAATACGGTATTCGAGCCGGTATTATGTTTTAGGGATATTTTCGGACATCTTAAAAAGCTCCCCGAACGGGGAGCTTTTTGGGTATAGAGTTACAAACTAATTGATTTCTTTAATCTCAATGTCAAAGTTGAGCGTTTTACCGGCCAACGGATGATTAAAATCCAATACTACTTCTGTGTCGGTAATTTCTTTGACGACGGCGCGGAAGGTATGGCCCGCATTACTGGCACCTACCATATCGCCTACCTTTAAGTTTTCGGCACCGCCGATAGCCGTTTTGGGGACGCGGCGAATGGCTTCTGCCTGTACCAGTCCATAGCCCTCTTCCGGTGATACGGTTACAGTCTTTTTGTCACCGACTTTTAGACCGGTCATTTCTTTTTCAAGGCCCTTAATGATATGACCTGCTCCGTGGGTGTATTCCAAGGGGGCGCGTCCGGCAGAGGTGTCTTCTACTTTGCCGTCAACTGTAAGTGTATAGTCAAATTTTACTTTTGATCCTTCTTTAATCATATTTTCTCCTTCATTTCGGGGAATAGTTTATTGTAACATATTATTCGTTACCAAAAATGGTATTTAGTTGTCTGTTGACTCGGTAGAACGAAGCGCATTTGGGCATATCTTTTAAACGCTTGGCTCCAATGTAGGTCATACAGCTTCTCAGACCGCCTAAAATGGCCAGCAGGGTGGGTTCAATCGGACCTCTGAAAGGAAGTTCCACGACTTTACCCTCGCTGGCACGGTATTTTTTCAGACCGCCGTAATGTTGTTCCTGAGCGTAGGCGGAACTCATGCCGTAGAATTTTTTGTATTGTTTTTCTACCAAAGCCAGAGCGCAGTGTTCGTTATCGACCATATTCACTTCGCCGGGTTGGAAAATCTTGGTGCTCATTTCACCGCCACTTTCGGCGTGTCCGGCCAGCATCCCGCCCAACATGACAAAGTCTGCTCCGGCGCATAAGCTTTTGCACACATCGCCCGGTACCGTGCAACCACCGTCTGCGCAAATCATTCCGCCTACACCGTGTGCGGCATCGGCGCATTCAATAACAGTGGAAAATTGCGGACGTCCGACACCGGTTAATTTGCGGGTCGTGCATACCGATCCCGGGCCGATGCCTACTTTGACAATATCGGCTCCGTTTAAAATCAAGTCTTCGCACATATCACCCGTGACTACGTTACCGGCCATGATTAAAGCATGCGGCCAGGTATTGCGAACCTTGCGTACAAAGTCCATCAGGTACGGAGAATACCCGTTGGCCACATCAATACAAATATTTTGGATGAGTTTGGTGTCCATGACGGTAGTCAATTTTTCAAAATCATTGTCACTGACTCCGGAGCTGACAAAAATCAGATCATTGGAGCCGTGGGTAGTCTTGTTGTCTTTTAGAAAGTCAATGATTTCCTGAGCGGTGTAATGCTTGTGCAGCGCGCACAACAGGTTTTGTTTTTGCATTTCGCGTGCAATTTCAAAAGTACCTGTGGTATACATGTTAGCTGCTACAATACCGGTAGCCTGCAGCGAACGGTTGCACCATTTAAAATTGTATTCTCGCAGGATATTGACGGCCGAACGGGAAGCCAACGCCGAGCGTTTGGGACGTAAAAGTACATCACAGTAATCTAATTGAATATCATCATGAATTCGCATAAGTCCTCCGGTTGGGTCATTTGCAGACAACTGCAAACCCAAACCTTGTATATCTTAGCAAATTTTAGGGAAAATTATATGCAAAGTTTCTATTTTTTAGCTATAATGATATTGTATTTTGACGAAAAAGTATTATACTTTCAAGTAAGAGGTTTGTATGAAACAAACGGGTTTTACCTTAGTAGAATTATTAGTAGTAGTTATCATTATGGGCGTACTTACATCCATTGCAATGCCGCAGTATCGTCGTTCCATGGACCGTTCCAAAGCAGCCGAGGCCATGCAGATGTTGCCGGCACTGTTTGAGGCACGGGAACGTTGGATGATTGAAAACGAATGTATCTGGAGTAACGGGGAGATGAATTGTCCGTCGTCGGTAAATTTGTCGAAGTGGACTCCCAAGCTGTTAGATATTGAAAGCAAGGGAACCATAGATGGCTCGACGATTAAAACAAAAAATTTTACTTATAATCTGGTAGCTAAAGGATCGGTCGCACAGGCGTGCGTCAGTGCCAAACCGGAATGGGGCGGTAGCCGGGGTATTACCGGAGCCACTATTTGGTACCGGGGCGATAAATTTACCTGCAGCGATACGGATACCAATCATAAGGGTTGTGATATTTTAAATGTAATTCGCGCAAAAGAAAAAGGAACTGCTCTGGAATATAAGGGCTGTATTTAAGGGGAATATACGATGACACATAATCAATCTCTATTTTGTAAAGCACGTGCCGGATTTACCTTAATAGAAATGTTAACGGTTGTTCTGATTATCGGTATTTTGACGGCGGTAGTATTGCCTCAATATCGCCGGGCTATCCAAAAAGCCGAAGCGTCCGAGGTTATTTCTATGTTACGGGTCATTCACGATTCGGGGGAACGACTGGTGGCTGAGTTCGGTTATCGAACTTTTAGCGATATGGCTTCTTCTGACGATAACGATAAGCTTACTTTTAATCGCATGGATATGTTTGATAAAGATACCATCAAATGCGATATCAGTTCGGGCAGCTCCATGGTATGTGAGCATTTTCAATATGATTTAAATAAAGATAAATCGTATATCACGGCTACCAAACTTAATACTCCGTATAAGGGTACAAAAATTTGTTTGTATCGGGGCGATTTGCCGGAAATACGCTGTAAGGAAGCCAACGAAACGAATGCGGCTTGTGACTTATATAATATTGCAACCGGAGAATGTTGAGGAAGATTACGTATGAAACATATGAACAATAAATCTGGGTTCACATTGGTTGAAATTTTAACGGCTGTGATTATTGTAGCCATTTTAACGGTCATGGCCATGCCCTTGTATGAAAAAACCGTAGAACGTTCCCGCATGGCAGAAGCGCGTACGATTATGAACCGGTTGCAGGCAGCCAAGCTCTACGCCATGGATAATATGGGGTGTAACAGCTATAGTACGAGTGATACCAAATGTCCGCAGTTGCAGCATTTGAATATGGCCCTGGTTGATAACCAAACGGGCAAATCTGCTACAGGGACGTCTTTTCAAACGAAAGATTTTGAATATTCTATTGCACCGACCGGTTGTTTGAATGGGATTTCCGCAAAGCGTATCGGTAATAATGAGTATAAGGGTGCGACGTTTATTTATTACGGGTTACGTCAGGATGGCGGAGATACCGTATTTGCCTGTACCAGCAGTGATGACTTGTGTGAAGCATACGGGTTAACTAAAAATTCGGCCACTAATTTATGTTCTTAATATATAGGAGTCAATTTATGCAGAAATTAATATACAAGGGTCTGTGTTGTTTGTGGGGGGGACTGATTGTGTGGGCCGTAATGCCGTTGCCCGCTTACGCCGACGACACGGATAATAATGCTGTTCGTATGGTAACGTATTTCCCGGTACCGTATGCCCGGTATAATAATATTTATGTAACCGATAAATTGGATATAGGTACGGAAGCCCGGGAATTTGAGTTGCAGGTAGGTACCAGTAATGCGAATGCGGGGGCGAAAAATGAGTCGTTTAAAGCCAATAATGTTAACTTACGCAATATAACAGATGCGTCAATATTACAAATTGGACAAGATTTCCGGACAGACGAGGCAGTTGTTGGAAATGACTCTGTCAAAGGGACCGCTACCTTGCAGTTTGCCAATTTGTTTGTTGAGGCCGTTAACGCTGCCGGTTCCGGTACTACCGGCTCAATTAATGAGTTACACACCTCCAATTTTGCTAATACTTCTTCGTCCGGAAAACTCAAGTTTTTTGATAATCAGTTTCCGTCCGGATGTTCTGAGCAGGGTTTAGCCTGGCAGGAACTTACTTTCCAATCGGGTTCCACTGCAAAGTATTTAGTATGTTGTGACCAAAGTACCGCTACCACGGCTAGCAATGACGCCTGCAGGCAGTCTTGTCTGGGATTTGATACTTCCATCGCTACTTGCAAAGGGGAAAATGCGTCCCTTCTGGAAGGACAGGTAACCCATAATGGATCTAAAGTTGCCGGAAGTTGGGTGGATTCCGGCGGATTTGCAGACGGATCTTGCTATTGTGATTGTAGCTCGGTTGTATATACAGCCAGCAAACACCATGGAGCTGGCCAGGTAGTAACCGGTGGTGTTCGTAGAACATCGGGCGTAGCTTCCAGCGATCCGTATGATTATTGCCAGGAAAAATGTTATTCTAATTATAAGGCCGGAAATGTAGATGCTTGCGAAAATAGTACGTGGAAGGGGGAATCTATCGGAGCTCAATGGAATTACAATACCTGCTCCTGTAACTGTAAGGCCACCAGCAGTGAGTTTATCAGCTCTGGTACATATGGTTGTACCCATCAATGTTATGTGGATTATAACGATAATCGACCTAGTACATGCGAAAGCAGTGTAAGTGGTGCCACATGGAATGATTCAAATTGTACCTGCGATTGTGGAGACTATGCTATTTATAAAAATACGTCAGGCAATAAAAGCTGTGAAAATCGCTGTGTGTCTGGAAATCCCATCTGGGGTTCACGCGTAGATAATTGTAACAGTACCAAAGGGAATGGGTCTGGTTGGAATTCCAATACGTGCAAATGCGATTGTGGCACGAAGGAAGTAGATGGAAAGACTAGAATTCTACTAGAAAAAGCGGATGGCAGTTGTGCATAGCACAGTGGCTTAAATATTAATAATAAGCGGAGTCTGGTTTTACAGACTCCGCTTGTTATATGGACTGAATTAATCGATTTATATGTAAACATAAGGGGCCATTGAACAAATTAGTGCGAATATCTTTGCAGAAAGACATTTTATTTTGTGACTTCTGCGGCGGCGTCACAATAGGCTCCTAAAGACTTTTACTTGGTGATACAATGGGCATCTTATTTGGACATTACTCGTTACTTTTAGGCGGTTTTAAGAGATTTAATGGGTAACCTGTGTCTGGTTGGTTCATGAAATGTTGTGCGTTTTTACCCCTTAATTATTTTTCTGCTTATATATGGATTACAAAGCAAATTTAGGATCCTGCCTGCTGATCCATGCAATTTAAACTGCCCAAAAGATAACTCCCGTACAGTTAGTCAGTACGGGAGTTAAGAATTTATGCGGAGATTACTTTTTAGCCACGCGTTTTAATTCCTGGGCTAAGTCAGTCGGAGATACATTACCGATTTTAAGTAATAATTCGGTCGCGTAACCGGGGTTCTTGGATTTCTTGGCATACGCTGCGGTTGCTTTTTCTAAAGCGCGGGCACCCCATACGTAACTGACTGCCTGTCCCGGCCGTGTGAGCACTGTATTGAGTAATACAGCAGCATCGTCTTGTGTAAAACCGTTATCATTGGTCAGGAACGCCAGCGCTTCTTCATAAGTATATTCGCGGGTATGAAGTCGTTGGTCTATGACTGCAGCCAAAGCACGTAAGTAATGTTGCCAAACTAAGAACAAATGTTCTTCATCTGTAATAAAATATCCTGCTTTATCGGCCATATCCAAAGCATACAGCGTCCAGCCGTTTGCCAGGGTCGGGGAACCGAATAAACGGCGTATATTATTTTTAATCATTTGGTTTTGATAATAGCGGCCGGGGATTACTTCCTGACTGATCAGCAGCTTATAGGCCGGTTCATTGTAATCGCGCTTGACCAGCTCCTCTTTGGTCAGTTGGTTGCCTTCGGGTAAGCGTAACCAAAATACGGAAGAGGCCAACAGGGTCATATACGGTTGTTGATAGGCAAAGTAACGGTCTAACGGGCGAATCGTTAAGGGAACGGAAGAGGCGATGGCCTGGTTTTTGATTAACTGCCCGGAAAATGCCGCGGCCTGTTTGGTAAAATCCTGCAATACCTGATCCGGTTCAAAAGGAGATTCCAATTGATTGGCAATGGCATAAAACTGGTTTGCCGTGGGGATTGTATAAGCGGGTTTGACCGGTTTTTTATCGGCCTTTTTGGTCAGTTTGGTTTGGGGAATTTCATTAAGACCGTCTACTACCGTAACCTCTTCATCATCGGCAGACAATTGGAACGGTAACAGCGCCTCAAAAAGGTTATGCTGCGCCTGATCCAACGCCTGATTTAATTGGGCAGTTAAATTTTGGGATTTGTCGGTAATCTGGTAGTAATCACGTAGCAGATTCGTATAAGTTTCACTGCCCAAACGTACGTCTCCCGTGGTGCTGGCACCTTGTTGGGAAAGTTCCTTAAATAAATCAAATAGCTGACGTACTGCAGTTTTGGCTTTTTGCACCGTATTTTCTGCCATCATGACGTCTCTGACATCGTTGGAAAGCGCAGCGCCTTGTGTAATACGTTGAGCCACTTCATCAAAAGCCAGGTAGGCAAAATAGGCTTTTTCCATAGCCAAACGAGCCAGTTGCGGGGGAACATTGGATAAATTCTCCTGTGCCTGCGTCGCTACTGTGGGTAATGCCGTAACACGGCCCAATAAATCGGTACGTTGTTTACGGGTATCACTGGAGGGGAGAACCAATAAATCGTATACCGAGTCTAAGGCTTGGGCATAATAAAGCGGATTGTGGGTAATACGGTTTTGTTCCAACTGCCAAATTTGGCGTTTGAGCATGTCGGATAAAAGGGTATATTCGGCTTGTTTACTGGCAGACAAAGAGGACTGGTTAATTTGTTCTAAAGCACTTTGTACGGCTTTAAAGGCCTGTAATGCCTGATTATCTGTTTCAGCAGAACGGTCATTTAGGAGATTATTGCCTGCGGTAAATCCCAAACGGGTTGCTTCTTCCGGGAAGAAAAATGTTAATACGGAACTAAAGCGTGTATAGGCATCGCGTAAAGAATTATCTTCCAAAATGGCACTGATATCACCGGAGTCAAAGCCGGTTTGTGCTTGTAATGTGGGAGTTGCACTAAGCAGGCCCACCACACATAAACCCATAAGTAATAATTTTTTATTCATTTTTGTCTCGTTACAAAATAATATGTAGCGGATTAAACAATCCGCTACTATATTTTATTGTTTGCAAGGGGGACTTGTCAAATAAAATCCTAATTTATTAGTTCCTGTGTTGCGTGGCTTTTTTTTGGCTTGACATGTTTTTTTTTTTTGATAGTTTGTAATAGTTGAGTGATAGAGGGGGGACATATCCACCACAGGGGGGAGCCTCCAGAGTAGATTTAGAGAGATTAATACAAAGAGCTCTTCTTTCTGTTCCTCCTCAAACACAACAGAAAGACAGGGGATAGCAGGCGAAAGCCTGCTTTCCCCAGGATAAATAAAAAGGAATAAAGCAAAGGAGGAACGAGGTAATGAAGAAGAAAGGATTTACGCTGAGTGAATTACTGGTAGTAGTGGTAATCATCGGGGTACTGAGTGCGGTTGTATTACCGAAGTTTATTAAGGTGATAGAGACGCGAAAGACGACAGAAGCGGAAGAGCTG
>JAFVFN010000003.1 GCA_017475405.1 Elusimicrobiaceae bacterium | reverse complement strand
TTAAGTGTCTGGGCTACCTCTCCCCGGCGGAAGTCCAATTTAATAAAAAACTTAGTATAATAGACCTACGGGACTTTTTATTCCATCCTAAGTCCCTTCATCCTATTCACTAATCGTTGCACTTGCCGGTTGAACGCGGGACAAGGGTTTGTGTTCATAACGGCCGTATTTCTTTCTAAATAGATAAAGCAAAAAATAACAAATTATTTCTGCGACGGTCTTACCAACAAAATTGTCCATTAGGCCTATTTTGTCCTATTTCATATTTCCTGTAAGTTTACACTTTTTATGAAATAGAAAGTTTGCAAGGGTGGACGGGTTTGCTTTGATTTACCTGTGAGTTAATCTATTTACAATTTATTTGGGTTTGAATGTCTTTTTGCTAACTTCTGTCTGAACTCTAACAAATTTTTTGACATTTGTTACAATTCTGAGTATAATATTGATACGAATGTCAAAAATAAACAAATCTATTTTAAAGATCCTGCAAAAGGATCGCACTATATCAATAGGGCAAGTCTTAGATTTAGGTTTGTCTAGGGCCTTATTGCCTTTTTATGCAAAACAGGAGCTATTGGTAAGAGTTAAACAAGGAGTTTACATGTTACCTACTTCTATAGAAGACGATTTGTATACCTTATCTCTTAGATCACGTAAAATTATTTTTTCACATGAAACGGCCTTGTTCCTAAATAACTTGTCAGAAAGAACCCCGTTTCGGCATTCTGTTACTATACCGAGTAATTCCAGACTTTCCAAGGAAACATTAAAACAGTGTAAATGTTACTATATAAGACCTGAGTTACATAAACTGGGTTTAACCTATAGGAAGACAACTTTTGGTCACATAGTCTCTTGCTATAATAGTGAACGCACCATTTGTGATCTTTTACGGAGCCAAAGTCGTTGTGATAGTGAAACCGTATTAGCGGCTTTAAAAAACTTTGCGGCACATCCGAACAAGGATCTTAATTTGCTAGTTCAATATGCCAGACAACTCCGTGTCTTTAATCAATTAACTCCCTATATGGAGGTATTATTATGAGTCAAGCGGCTATGCGGCTAAAAGCCCAAATTAACCATTTTGCTAAACAGGCTTTATAACTGATTGATGGTAATACTAAATTTCCCGCGAATTGACTTTTGGCGGAAACGCTACTTCGCCATATAATTTTATAGTTTTGAATTTGATATACTTATTATATATGCTACAAATTGTACCCACACCGATCGGCAATTTACGGGATATTACCTTGCGTGCACTGGATGTATTGCAGGCTTGTGATGCTGTATTGTGTGAAGATACCCGTCGTACTCAAACCCTGCTTACCCACTTTAATATCCACAAACCGCTCTACCGCTATAATGAAAACGATGAGCGCAGTGTGATGCGTTGTTTGGAAGCGCTAAAGTCGGGTAAAAATTGTGCACTTGTAAGTGATTGCGGTACACCGTGTATTTCCGATCCGGGGTGGAGACTGGTCAAAGCAGCGGTAGCTGTCGGTATTCCGGTTACTTCTTTGCCCGGACCCAGTGCCGTGGCGTGTGCACTGGCTGGAGCGGGACTGACAGGCGGTGCCTTTACATTTTTAGGGTTTTTACCGCGCAAACCCGGCAAAGCGGCTAAGCTGCTGATGCAGGCAGCCTCTTTAAAACACCCGGTCGTTGTGTATGAGTCCCCCTACCGGGTAGTTAAAATGTTAGACCTTATTGCCAAGACCTTAGGAGAGAATATCCCGGTTATAGCCGCCCGGGAACTTTCTAAAGTATATGAAGAATATATACGTGGCAGTGCGCGCGAACTCACGGGTAGATTTAAGCAGAAAAATAAAGTGCAGGGCGAGTTTGTACTGATTATAGATTGTTTTGACACGTCTGCCCCACAGGAATCATTAGATGAAGACTCAGATTTTGAAATGCCGTGAACTGACGGACGGACAAATTAAGCAGTTAGCAGGTGATCTCTCTAACGGGGCCGTAGCAGTATTTGCCACAGACACGGTGTACGGGATCGGGACGGGAGCCTTGTGTGAGTCTTCCGTACAAAAAATTTATGCTCTTAAAAATCGTCCGCTTACCCAACCGCTGCAACTGTTGGTGGCAGATTTAAAACAGGCGCAGCAGATTGTCGTACTAACCGAGCCCATTTTACGTGTTGCAAAAGTTTATTGGCCGGGAGGGCTGACGCTTATTTTACCGGCTAGTGAAGCAGGCAAACCGCTGCTTCGCGGGGCTGTTGGACTGGGACTGCGTATACCCAAGTATGTACCGCTGTGCCAAGTCTTAGCGCGCATGGATATGCCGCTTACTTCTACGAGTGCTAATTTGCACGGGCAGTCGGTTTTAACAGATGAAACAACCGTTATTGATACTTTTGAAGGACGGGTGGATTATATTTTAACAGACGGTATCTTAAGCCCGACGGCCTCTACGGTATTGGACGTCACGGGAGAACCGACCCGATTGCTGCGGGAGGGGAGTGTGTCCAAAGAAGATTTGAGTCGTTTACTGGGGGCACCCATTTTATAGGAGTATTTATGACCACATCTCAAATTTTATTGTCTTGTTCACTGCTTATTGTAGCGGTGATTGCGCTGGTAACTTACTGGATTACGCGTAAATTTGTGCTGCGCAAAATGAACCGTACCATTATGAAGGCCGAGCATAATTACCAACAACAGATTGCCAATTTGCAGATGCAGCTTTCCGGTAAGGTTAATATGCTGGAAAGTATGGTGGAAAAACTGCGACTCTCCAATCAGGAGTTAAACCGTTTAAACGACATTCGTGCTAAATTTATGTCAATTGCCGCACATGATTTACGCCAACCACTCTCTGCCATTCAGGGGTTTACATCAGTCCTTATGATGGATCGTAATACGACTAATAACGCAGCTGGTGGCAATGGTGACCAGGTAGCACTGAATAATATTTTAAAGGCTACGGATAATATGAATATGCTTATGGCCGACCTAATTGACATTTCCCGCATTGAGTCCGGGCAGTTTAGTATGGATAAACAACCTTTTAATTTTAATGCACTTATGAATGATGTTGTAGCCTTACAAAACGTCAGTGCACAAAAAAAAGGGATTTTCCTGCAGAAGTGTGAATACCCCATCGATGTTATGGTAGTGGCGGACCGGTTTCGGATTTCCCAGGTGGTCAATAACCTCATGGGTAATGCGATTAAATTTTCGCCGCAGGGCGGCCGTATTGAAGCCCGGTTTTATGTACAGGATGGTTGGTTGACGTTTAAGCTTACAGACAACGGTCCCGGCGTACTGCATAGCGAAAAAGATAAAATCTTTCAGAAATTCCACCAGTCCGATGTGGACCGCACGGCCAAAAAACAAGGCTGGGGATTGGGACTCTCCATTGCACAAGAGATTATTCAGGCACACGGCGGTGAAATCGGGGTAGAAAGCGCGGGACTGGGACAGGGGTCAACATTTTGGTTTACCATTCCGCTTACTGCTTAGTCTTATATAATTTTATTACACATATATCTTAATGCGTCTTGCGATTTGATTTATCGCTTGACGCGTTTTTTTTTTTTGATATTCTGTTTTTATAGAAAAAATGGACTGCATGGTCAAATATATAAGGAGAACAAGATGCAAACAAGTAAACACGCATTTACGCTTATCGAGCTTTTAGTAGTTGTACTTATAATAGGGATCCTAGCTGCCGTAGCGTTACCTCAATATGAACTGGCAATTATGAAAACACGCATGAGCGAGGGAATAATTATGCTTAATGCCTTAAAGAAAGCCGAAGAGGCTTATTATCTTGCCAACGGTATTTATACAGTAGATATAGCCAAACTTGATGTGGAAGGATGTCAAAAGTCGTCCGCTACTTCGGATGTGCTAGCCTGCGGAAAACATATTATGATTGATCCGTTAAGTGGCAATCAAGATACGGATGCTCCGGAAGCGGCTTTGCTACAATTTATTTATTGTCCCAATGCAAACGATTCATATACAACTTGTTATAACACAGGAAAAGAATACGAGTACAATGTATATTTAGATCATTCTACAAATCCGGGAAAGAGAACGTGCATAGGTAAGAGTAATATGGGTAAGAGAGTATGTAAGACACTTATGAATTAAATTTTGAATTATTGTTAATGGTTTTCTAATTTGAATTATCGGTAATTTGGTATACATATACACGCTATTTATTACTCGCGCCCAAAATTGTACTTGCATTGTTTTTTTTTTTTGATATTCTCTTCTTATAAAGTAAATAATATAAGGAGAGATTATGAAGCAATATAAACAGGCATTTACATTAATAGAGCTCTTAGTAGTTGTATTAATAATAGGTATTTTAGCCGCAGTGGCATTACCTCAATATCGAATAGCAGTGGCCAAAAGTAGAATCGGCAGAATCTTACCTGTCTTACAAACTTTAGCAGAAGCAGAAGAAGTCTATTTTTTGCAAAATGGTACATATACTTCAAAGATTGAAGATTTAGATGTGGATATTCCTGCCGATTGTACACAAATAGAGAATTCTACGAATTTTGCATGCGGAAAACATTTTATTGTTGGTTTAGGACAACATGTTTGGACCAGTTATTATGATAAGGATAATACAAGTGGCGATTTAAGAGATCTTCAGATCTCATTTCGTTTGCAGCATTATTCCAATAAGAATGAAGTCGGTAAAAGATATTGTGTGATTTTTGTAAAACACGAACGAAGAATCGCTACGGCAGTATGTCCTAATTTGGGGCTGGAAGTACGAAAAGATTATAATTAGTCTTCTTATTTTTCGCCGGCGATTTTGTGTAAATATGCATGCAATTTGTTCATGGTTTCTTTACTGACCGTATGTTCCATTTTGCATGCATCTTCTTCGGCCGTTTTGGGGTTTACGCCTAATACTTGTTCCAAAAAACGTTTGAAAATGGCATGACGTTTTTTGACGTCTTCTGCTGCTCGGCGTCCTTTGGCCGTAAGTGTAATACCACTGTAGGGAGCGTGAATTACATAACCCTCTTGTGCCAAGGCTTTCATGGCTCCGGTTACACTAGGGGTTTTTACTCCTAGCATATCACGGATATCACTGACACGTGCCATGCCGTTTTCATCGGCACAGAACGAGACAGCTTCTAAATAATCTTCCATATTGGCGGTTAGTTTCATGGGTCCCTCTAGGTGTAGTGTAACATATTTTAGCTAAAAAATGTACTTGAATTTTTTCCCTAAGAGTGTTACATTAAAGTATCAGGAGATTTTACATGAACACACAAACGTATTTGAATAATTTTCTTACGGAGTTGCATGAGCGCAATGCGGCTCAAAAAGTATTTTTACAGGCCGTGGAAGAAGTAGTGAGGACATTAAGTCCAGTGTTAGATCAAAATCCTACCTATATTAAAGAAAAAATTTTAGAGCGCATCGTAGAACCGGAGCGTATTATTGCATTTCGGGTGCCGTGGCGGGATGATAAAGGAGAAATCCACGTCAATCGCGGCTTTCGTGTACAATTTAACAGTGCTTTGGGACCGTATAAGGGCGGGATTCGTTTCCATAGTTCCGTAACAGCAGATTCCCTGAAATTTTTAGCTTTTGAGCAAACATTCAAAAATAGTTTAACCACGCTGCCCTTGGGAGGCGGTAAAGGCGGTAGTGATTTTGATACGCGCGGTAAGAGCGATACTGAGGTTATGCGATTTTGCCATGCATTTATTGATGAGTTGTATCATCATATCGGGTATCATACAGATATCCCGGCCGGAGACTTAGGTTGCGGTTCCCGGGAAATTGGTTATATGTTTGGACAGTACAAAAAATTAACCAACGATTTTACGGGAGCATTTACCGGTAAAAAGCCGAACTGGGGCGGCAGTTTATTAAGACCGCAGGCCACCGGTTACGGGGTAGCATACTTTGCCCAAAATATGTTGACTACCAAGGAAGATGATTTAAAAGGTAAAGTGTGTGTGGTTTCCGGGGCGGGCAATGTGGGTATTTACACCATGGAAAAACTGACTGAGCTCGGTGCCAAAGTGGTTGGGTTTATGGATTATGACGGCAGTATTTATGACAAGGATGGCATTAACGAAGAAAAATTAGCGTTCTTAAAAGAACTCGTTTTTAAACGTCGTGGGTCTGTCAAAGAGTATGCAGCAAAATTCCCGCAAGCACAGTTCAGACCGGGCCAAAAAACATGGGATATTCCGTGTGATTGTGCGTTCCCGACTGCCTGTGAAAATGAACTGACCGGAACGGATGCTAAACTGCTTTTGAAAAACGGTTGCACTCTGGTGTGTGAGGGATCTAATATGCCCAGTACACCAGATGCGGTAGAAGCGTTCCATCAAGCAGGGATTTTATATTCACCGGGGAAAGCTTCCAACGCGGGCGGTGTAGCGGTTAGTGGCCTTGAAATGACGCAAAACAGTATGCGGGTATATTGGACTGCTGAAGAAGTGGACGCTTATTTAAAGCGTATTATGAGCAGTATCCATGAAAGCTGTTTGACCTATGCCTCGCAGTTTGCCACCCAAGGCGATTATGTGGCAGGAGCCAATATCGCCGGATTTTTGAAAGTGGCAGACAGTATGATAGACCAAGGACTGGTGTAAATTATTGAATAATTCGTTTATTTAGAAGAGGTTGCTATGTAAAAATATAGCAACCTCTCCTAAATATGTTTAATTCGTTTTTATGCCTAAACTGGCACAAACAGATGTCCCTAATTGGGAGGATTTATTATATTTCAGGCAATAAACTTGGCCTTTTTGTTGCGGGATGAGGGAGAAATGATTTAAACGAAAGGTTATTTGTAGATCTCGAACTGCAACACAATCATCAAATGATATATTGTGTTCTGGACAGTAGTTTATATTTACGATTTTCTCTTCTGCATCGTTATCAAGAAGGAAATAGTTTCCACATTTGAACATTTCGCCACCTTCTGTGTCATTATAACCGGTATATTCTATATGAATACAGTCTGATGGAATGTCTATATCTAACCGATTGAGTAGCCCGGCATATTCTCCATTTGCTAAATAATATACTTCTTGAGCTTCAGCGATACTTTTCGCAATAGGAAGCATAGTTGCAACCCGACTTTTAGCTACCGCTATTTTGTATTGCGGTAACGCGACAGCTGCCAAAATACCTATAATCAGTATCACTACTAAAAGCTCTATGAGCGTAAATGCTTGATTTTTTTGCATACATTTTCTCCTTTTTAAAATCTGTTTGGAACATATGCAAAGAACGGCTGCTACAGCAAGGTCTTATCTAGAGTCCTAGCCATAACAGCCGTGGCTTGTTGCATTAGCAACAAACACTCGGTACAGTCGGGGCTCGAGACCCAACCGTACCTAAATCGGCTGTTTTTGGACTAGATAAGAACTTTTATTTACAAAAGCACTCCGTATTCTGCATACGGTTCCAAAAACAGATTAAATTTTGATTTTTCCTACCTTTCTATTTTAACATAATTGCTGCTTTGCGCGGTACCTGTTTTGTAAAATTAGCATACTTCGTATGCGTAAGGAGGAATAATTTTCTATAATATAATTATCCTTAATCTTTGGAGTGTTTTGTATTATGGCAAAAAATAAATATTCCCATACCGTTTTATTGCCTAAAACGGATTTTCCGATGCGCGCTGGACTGGCGCAAAAAGAGCCCACTATTTTAGAATTTTGGAAGTCTATTAATCTCTATGAAGCTATGCTCAAAAAGAACGAGCAGGGTAAACACTTTGTGCTTCATGACGGGCCGCCCTATGCCAACGGGAAAATCCATATTGGACACGCTTTAGATAAAACGATTAAGGATATTATTTTAAAATCTCGTGCCATGACGGGCCGCTATACGCCTTATGTGCCGGGATGGGACTGCCATGGACTGCCGATTGAGCAGGCACTCTTAAAAGAACTTAAACAAGAAAAAAAACATATTACCGATGTGCCGGCGTTTCGTAAAAAAGCACGTGCCTTTGCTGCTAAGTTTATTGACCTGCAGCGTCAGGGATTTAAACGCTTGGGTGTACAAGGGGATTGGGATAACCCTTATTTGACTATGTCCGAGCGGTATGAAGGCATTACGATCGGTGTATTTTTAGATTTAATTGAAAAAGGCTACGTTTATAAGGGACAAAAAACCATTACATGGTGTGCTCATTGTGAAACTGCCCTGGCTGATGCTGAAACCGAATACAAGGACATCGCATCTTCCTCTATTTACTTGCGTTTTAAACTCGTAAACCCTGCTAAAGAAACTTTCGGCGATTTGGATTTTACTAAATCGGTCAGTTTGGCGGTGTGGACCACTACGCCATGGACGATCCCGGCCAACCAGGCCGCGGCTGTATCCAATACGGAAGATTATGCCATTTTAAAAGACGAGCAAACGGCCGAATATTACATCGTAGCCGAAAAACTGGCTCAGGAATTTATCAAAAACACGGGCCGAAGCTGCACGCAAGTGGGTATGGTAGCTGGTAAAGATTTAGTAGGTCTTAAATATTATCATCCGCTGACCCAGCGGGAAAATCCCGTTATTTGGACAGACTTTGTAACTATGGATGCCGGGGTCGGCGTCGTACACATTGCACCCGGTCACGGGGAAGAAGACGCCCAGGCCGGTAAGCAGTGGAATTTGGATACATTCTGCCCGGTAGACGAAAAAGGATGTTATACCAAGGATGCCGGTGTATTCCCGGGAATGCATGTATTTGAGGCTAACCCGCTCATGGTTAAAAAGTTGGACGAGTTGGGCGCTCTTATCAAAGAGCAGGAAATCACGCATAGCTATCCGCATTGTTGGCGCTGCCACAATCCGATTATTTTCCGGGCCACGGAACAATGGTTTATGTCCATTGACAAAGACGGTCTGCGCGAGAAACTCATGAAGAATTTAGATAACGTGTCATTTTATCCGACGGCCGGTAAGGAGCGTATGCGATCAATGATCGGACTGCGCCCGGATTGGTGTTTATCTCGTCAGCGTTTTTGGGGAAGCCCGGTAACTATTTTGTATTGTAAAGAATGCGGTAAACCGCAAATTAATCATGAATTGTTTGAGTTTATCAAGGCACGTGCCCTCAAAGAGGGTTCGGATTTTTGGTTCATCGACCCGGTAGAAAAACTCATACCGCAAGGCTATAAATGTGTCTGCGGATGCAGTGAGTTTCGTAAGGAAACCGATATCTTGGATGTATGGTTGGATTCTGGGGTATCTTGGGCGGCTGTCTTGAAAGACCGCGGACTGGATTTCCCGGCAGACGTGTATTCTGAAGGGTCTGACCAGCATCGCGGTTGGTTCCAAAGCTCCTATATCCCTTCTTATACCTTGGAAAATACTGCTCCTTTTAAAACGATCTTGACACACGGTATGGTATTAGACGGCCAAGGGCGTCCGATGCATAAGTCGGCCGGTAACGCGGTGGACCCTGAAGACGTCATTAACAAGTACGGGGCTGATATTTTACGTTTGTGGGTGTCATTTAGCGATTATCAGGGGGATGTACGTATTTCCGATGAAATCTTACAGGGTCCCATTGATACCTACCGCAAAATCCGCAATACAGTGCGTTACGCGTTGGGTACGCTATCCGATTATGACCCGGCTGTCCATAAAGTGCCTGCCAAAGAACTGGCTGAGATGGATCAATATATGCTAGGACGGTTGGACGCACTCATTCAGGAAGTACACACCGGATATGAAGAGTTTAATTTCCGCCGGGCGATGCGCGCTATTACGGATTTTTGTATTTTAGATTTGTCCTCCTTTATGCTGGATGCCTCTAAAGACCGTTTGTATACGATCGGAGTTAACGCTCCCAGCCGACGCAGCGCACAAACCGTGCTGGCAGAGATTGTGACCACCTTGTTACAATTAATCGCGCCAGTCTTGTCATTTACGGCAGAAGAAGCATGGAAGACGCTTCGTCAAACGGCGTTGGGGCGAGATTTTGCACAAAGTATTTTCCTGAGCAATATGCCTCGCAATGCTTCGTTTATTCCGGATGTGCGACTTGAAGAAAAATGGAATGAAATTCGTCGCATCCGCGAGGGCGTGCAGAAATTTTTGGAAGAAGCTCGTGAAAAGAAAATCATTGGCTCTTCCTTGGAAGCTAAAGTTATTTTCAGCACCAACGATCCCTCTACCCGTGCGTTTTTAGAAGAAACCAAATCTTTGTGGCCGGAGATTGCCATTGTGTCACAGGTAGAAGTCAAAGACGGCACGGATCCGTTGTTTGTGGAAGTAGTTCACGCAACCGGACACAAGTGTGCCCGTTGCTGGCAATGGAAAGACGAGGTCGGTACGTTAGCTCCGCATCATGATATTTGTGCGCGATGTGCAGACGTACTGGAAAAAGAACATTTGACCGTAGAAGAACCGGAGCAGGTAAATGCCTAATTGGTCCCGCATGAGCGCGTGGATACGCGCGTACCGGGGAATGTTGATCGTCGCGGCATTGCTATTATTGGTAGACCGCGCAACCAAAGTGTGGGCGTTAACCAGTCTTGTTGACAGGCCGATTGTAGTGGGTAAGTATCTGTGGCTGAACTATGTGGAAAATACCGGTATGGCGTTTGGACTGTTCCAAAATGGTAATGCCGTATTGGAGATTGTGATGCTGCTTGTCATTGGATACATTATCTACAGTTGGCGTGAGATTGCCCAATATGGTAAGTGGGCCCAATGGGGAGCGGTGCTTATCTTGTCTGGTGCACTGGGGAATCTGTACGACCGGATAACATTAGGGTTTGTGGTAGATTTTATAGATTTTAGAATATGGCCCGTATTTAATGCGGCAGATTCTTTTATTACAGTGGGGGCTTTGTTACTGGCAATCAGTTTACTTAAGTACACGCATTCCTCACAGGAGAAGATATGAAAAAATATATATTAGTAGGACTGGCAGCCTTATTCGTGACAGCTTGCGGATCGGATACACGCTTGTTCCAACAAGCCAAATTAGCTACGTCCAAAGGAAATTATCAAAAAGCGCTGTCGCTGTATAACCAACTCATTAAGCATAATCCACAACACGCGGCCGCTTTGACCAACCGCGGTCTTTTGTGGGAAATGATGCCCGCCAAAACACAGGCCGAAAAGAACAAAAACCGTCAATTTGCCGAAGCCGATTATTTGCGTTCGTTGGACGCAAATCCCAACCAACCCGAAACGTATAACAATTTGGGCGCTTTATATATGGAACAGAACCGCAACGGTGATGCCATTCAATATTTTTCAGAAGCGATTGAACGCAGCCCGAGTTATTTTCGGGCACTAGTCAACCGGGCGACAGCATATTCCAAAGTGGGTGATTTAACACAAGCGTTGCAGGATTTTGCAACCGCAGCGCAACAGCGACCGCATGATCCAGCTTTGTTATTTAACCGGGCACTGGCGTATTTTGATGCAAATAAATACGAACAGGCCATTGATGATTTGTCACATGCTATTGCCGTACAGCCCCAAAACACTCGGTTGTATATTGAACGTGCGCGCGTATTTATGAAAGCGGGATATCCGGCCGAAGCATATGATGATTTGACGCAGGCCATTGCTTTAAAACCTCAGGAAGCACTGAGCTACTACTATTTGGGCGATTTAATGTACCGCAACGGAGACAAAGATTTTGCCTTGGGCGCTTTGGTCAAAGCCAAGGAGTTGGCTCCCAAATATGTGCCCGCGTATGATCTGATGGGCGATATGCTGGCTGCGGAAGACCCAGTAGCCGCAACAGCGAACTATTTAGTGGCTGTTAAGTTAGACCCGCAGAATGCGGCTAAATACCGCCGTAAAATTGAGATGATGAAGACTGCGGAAGGACGTTATCGTATTACAACAACGCGGTTTTTCCCGCAGGGACGGGCCTATAACGCGCAGGGACAACGTTTTGTAGCTCGTCCAGTGCCGACCGGTGCCCAAACCGCAACCACTCGCAATGTAGGACGCGTCACTACGCGTCGCCGATAAGGATTTCTTATATGACCCAATCTGCGTCTATTCTCCCCGCTCATTTGCCGGCTGCCTTGACGGTGCCGTCGCGGGCATTTACATACCGGTTCTTTTTATCGGCTTGTTTGTTACTTTTGGTACTCAGTTCACTGGCATTGGGACACTCCGAAATGGGGGTGTTTGTGCTGGCGCTGATGGACTTGATATTTTGCGCAGATGTGTTGCTTCGCTGCGGCATGCAGGATTTATTACAGGGACGTTTTAGTTTGTCTGTGTTGGTGTCCGTATGTGCCTTATGCGGATTTGTATATTCGGTATTAAATAGTTTCCATCTGGTAAGTTGGCACGGACCCGTAACCGATTTATATGTCTATACCATGCTTCTAATTACGCTTGTGTTATGGGTAGAGAGACGCCTAAGCCGTGAAAAGGAAAAAACACATATTTTTATTAAAAAATTGGACGATTTTTTGCCCAAGGCTGCCCGTTTGTGCGTGGGCAGACAGTTTCGCAAAGTGTTTGCCGGGGAACTTAAAAAGGGAGACTTGGTACTGGTTAAAGTGGGGGAACGCCTGCCGTGTGACGGGATTATTCGCAAGGGAAAAACCTCTATTGACGAGCAGCTGATTACCGGTAATATGATGCCCACGGCCAAACGCTTGGAGAACCGTGTGTACGCTGGCACCTTAAATAAATCGGATCATATTTATGTGGAAGTAACTGAGACGCTGCCTTCTTCTGCCATTATGGGGATCGTTGATGCCATTAAAAACAGTGAGCGCCAGCGAGCCGGACAACGCAGTTTATTAGATAGTTATGCAGCCTGGATACTTCCTGTTATTGCTGGATGTGCCGTACTTATTTACGCAGGACTTTTGTACCGTCACGGCGCGGCGCAATGGCAAGCTTATTTGGGTGTATTTTTATTTGTGGCGGCTCTGTTTTGTCCGGCGGCGTTTGCCTTTGCTGTGATATTCCCGTGGTTTTTTGCACGCAGCGGTGCCAAACGCTTACAACTTAAAATCCAAAATCTGTATGCATTAGATAAATTAGTGCACGCCGATACGTTTTTCTTTGACAAAACAGGGACACTTACGTACGGGGAACTGCGTGTATCCGGTGTCTATCCTGTATCAGATACCGCTCGTAAACCGCTTTTAGATGCAGTTATTACGGCAGAACAATTGGTAGACGGTCCGTTTGCCGATGCCGTAAATACGTATGCCAAGGAACATAAAATAAAACCTAAAAAAGTACTGGCCTTTGATGTGCTGCCCGGGTTGGGGGTACAGGCCAAAAGTCGCGGCAATGAAATCCTAGCCGGATCCATCCCGTGGCTTACTGAACAGGGCATTAACATCAGTCAACAGATTACCCAACAATGCGAGGCTGTTATTTGTGTGGCGGTAAACGGTACGTATTTGGGGTATTTGACGCTGGCTGATGAGCTGCGTCCCGGTGCTCAGGACATGGTTTCGTTCTTAAAAACGCGCCAAAAAGAGCTGATTTTGGTATCCGGGGATAATGAGTCTTCCGTGTCAGCAATTGCACAACAGGCCGGTATTGAAAAATTTAATTTCTTTGTATTGCCCAAAACCAAGGCCGAAATCGTCGGCAACCTGCAGGGATTGGGACAGCAGGTGGTTATGGTAGGAGACGGATTTAATGATATTATTGCCTTACTAAAAGCAGATGCCGGGGTGGTGTTTTCTTCCGGCAAAAATGTTTATAATAACTGGGTAGACGTGATTGTCAAACGGCGTGATTTGAAAGCTGTTCCCTATTTATTTGCGATTCATAAAAAGTTATATAGTACCATTCGCCAAAATGTGATATTATCGGTATTGTTAAACGGAGCCCTTGCCGCGTGGTTTGTATGGCAGAGCACGCAAGGGGCTGCCGGTTGGCAGTGGCCGGTATTAGGAGCGTTGGGCGCGGTGGTGATTGTATGGCTAAATTCAACAAGGATGCTACACATAAAATGACAAAAGATATAGACTTTGGATATACTTCCGCGCATGCTCGTAAAAATGCTGAGGCGGTGTTACCGGAAATTCAATGTTGGGAAAACCAATATAAGCGCGATTATACTGTGCGTATTGAACTACCGGAGTTTACGTCCGTTTGCCCGAAAACGGGGCTTCCGGATTTTGGCACGATTGTGATTGAATATATCCCCGATACGTTGTGTTTGGAACTAAAATCCCTCAAATACTATTTATTGGAATACCGCGATATGGGTATTTTTATGGAAAATATTGCCAATAAAATTTTAGACGATGTGGTCAAGGCCTGCAAACCTAAAAAAGCAACGGTTACGGGGAACTTTACACCGCGCGGTGGCTTAAAATCGGTGATTGTGGCAACTTATGAAAAAAAGTAATTTGATTGCATTGTGGGTACTGACCTTTGCAGCCGGATTGGTCTGTGGCGGTGGAATAGTGACTTTGTGGTACAATACCCATGCGCCGGTTACCCGTTGTGTGGTACGGGACCCAGGTACGGAGCTATTATTGGCGCAGTTAGAAGAAGCCGGATTGCCGGACGGACTTAAAGAAACACAAGAAGAAAACACCATGAAGACGTCAGCTGAACTCCCCTCTCAGCTTGTACGCAGTGATTTGCCGGAAGATGTAGTACTCGGCGGCGAAACAACTCTTCCGATTGCGCAAAAACCGGCGGGAGTTGTATTGTCTGACGGACAAAATACCGTTGTGGTAAATGCCCAGCGCCCCGCGCAGCGTGCAGCGGATGGAACTAGCATTACCATGATTGAGGCTCCTGTGCAGGTAAAACGTATCCAAACGTTGGATCAGTATAAGGAATTTAAACGCGTGGCCCGCGGCAGTTACCCGACTGCAGACTTTGCCAAAGAAGAAGTCTTAGTGTTGGAGTCTGCCAGTAATTTGCCGGATAAGGTTTTTGAGATTGTAGAAATCGTTCCTGAGGGGGAAAACCTCAAAGTGCGCTACCGCGTTAATGTATTTGGACTTGATCAAAAGACCAATACGCACAGTGCGCAGAAAATGGCAAGGACCAAAGCGAATATAGTATTGGAGCAAGTGCTGTAATATAATTTGTATTTTCCTAGGAAAAGGCCTCCATTTAGGAGGCTTTTCTTTTTAATTGAATCCGGCGAAATTGGTGCAGATTGTCTTTCCTAATTTAGAATTATTAGCCCAAAAGCAACGACGCGTAGAAGAGTAAGAAGACTCTCCTGGATAGTGTTGGAGAAAATAGACGATCAGGAAATCTCTATTATCGCGACAGGATTCCCAAGTAGCATTATTATTGGGGCAGTAATTAGTACGGATCGAAGCGTCTGTTGAATTAACGGAATTGTCGAGTAAGAAATAGTTGTTACATCTAAACATTTCCTCTCCCTCGCGTTCAAGTTGAGTACATGCGGCAGGAAGTGTAATATCTAAAGCAGTTATACTGTGTGCATATTCTCCATTGGATAAGTAGTATACTTCTTGGGCCTCTGCGACTGCTTTGGCGATTGCTAATATGGTACTAACGCGAGATTTTGCCACGGCTACCTGATATTGAGGTGTTGCCACTGCCGCCAAAATACCTATTATTAACACAACTACAAGTAATTCAATTAACGAAAAGGCCTGACTGTTTGATTCCATAACATTCTCCTTATATATTTTAATATCTCTGTTACGAAACCAATAAAACGGCTGCTTTTTCAGGGACTAGTACACAGCACCCATCCAAAACAGCCGTGGATCCCCACAAGAATGCGGGAAACACTTGACACAAAACAACGGGTTTCGAAAGTCCTTTGCTTTGTGCCCAATCGGCTATTTTTGGAGTGTACTAGTCTTTTGAAATCTCAAAAGTGCTCCGTTTCTTAAACGGTTCCAAAAACAGAGTAAATTGTAATTACATTATAGCAAAGAACTGCAATAGTTGTGTACACTATTGCAGTTCTTAAAATTTTAGCAGCCCGATACCCCGGATTCTGTCCCAGCCGATTAGTAAAACTGGGGGTAACCATTACTCTAAGCGACCTACTTGATCACGAAGGCGGGCACCTGTGGATCGGTTTGGTCTTGCTCCGTGTGGGGTTTGCCGTGCCGCGTTCGTTGCCTTACGCGCGGTGCGCTCTTACCGCACCTTTTCACCCTTACCCTTGCGGGCGGTTTATTTTCTGTGGTACTTTCCATCCGACACGATGTGTCAGTCCATCTTTTCAGATGGCACACTGCCCTATGGAGTCCGGAAGTTCCTCCCCCTGCGCCGAAATTGGCCGGGAGCGGTTACCTAGGCTGCCACTAGTATTATAGAAAATAATGAGGAAAATTGACATAGTTATAGTGGGTTCGTAGCGGAGTATAAAAGCACTTGATTACCGATGGTGGAAGTGTAATGTTAAAAAACCTATTATTTTAAGGATGTATAATCTTTACCGCTTATTTTGAATTGACTTATTGCACGAATTTAGCACTGCCTCTGTGATGGTAGAACTCCGAAAAATGGATATTTTGACTAAATTCGCCAAGTAGTGTACAAAAATCCACCTTTAATCATTGACAGAAGTTGGTGGCAGATAGCTTTTAAACGGTAGGACTAAGTTTTATCATATTCATAAGTACAGGGAAATATAATAAAAAAGACTGGTAAAACCCGGTTCTATTTACTATACTATAAGTACAATTTATCTGTTTTTGGAACCGTATTTGAACGGTACGACTGTTGAGAACAGTGTAATCGACCCAAAAATAGCCGATTTAAGCACACAAAGGCGGCCACCTGTGTGTGCTGAGTGTTTGCCACTATACCAAGTGGCAGACCGCGGCTGTGTATTACTTAGCGTGTCGATTACCTGAGCAATACATAGCCGTTTTGTTGGGTTCATAAAACAGAGAAACATAAGGAGAATGTTTATGAAATACCAAAACACCCGACGGGGCTTTACGCTCATAGAGCTTTTAGTTGTAGTCCTCATAATAGGCATATTGGCGGCGGTAGCCCTACCGCAATATCAAAACGCAGTTGAAAAAGCACGTGCTACAGAGGCCCTTTCTTTAGTAAAGATTATTGCACAAGCCCAAGAAGCATATTTTCTGGCTAATGGGGAGTATGCTACGTCTCTTGACGAATTGGACATTGATATTCCCGGGCAAGAGGTTATAGTTAATGATATGAAAAGAAAAGAAACTGCCCTATTTGTTTATGGTCCTTATGCCAAAGATATTGCTGGCATAGTAGCAGTAGCAAGCCGTCTACCCGTTGCGTCTCGGTATCTAATTGGAATGTATGGTAAGAATAATATCCCGTATTGTTATGCTTATACCGTTGCAGACTTACAGATTTGTAAACTGTTAGGCGCTCAAGACGCGACTAATACGAAAACATTATATCCTTTACAATAAACCGAAAACAAGGAGAACGTATGAAAAAACTAATGATAGCAGTACTTACTGGTATGTTAAGTTTAACAGCAACTACCAGTTTTGCACAAACGAAGAAAGAAACCCCGCAAGAAAAAATCCTACGGTTAGAAATAGAAAACCGTGTATTGCGGGAAGAGGTAGAGCGTTTGACACAGGCCTTAGTACAGGCACGAACGACTTCACAGGTTAAACCCCAATCTCAACCTCAAACCAACTCTTCTCGGTCTAATGGGGGCGGAAATAGTAGTACAACAAAGCCAAAGTCCTCTGTTAGTAAAAAACCTAGTTATTATGTGGATGAGGAGGTTAAAGTAGCTTGTGAAAATTGGGAAACATGTGGTCCTTGGGCTAGAAGTATGTATAACCGGAATAATAGTTTTGTGATTATGCAGGTTTCCTTTAAACAAACTAAGAAGCGAGATTATATTTGGAGATACTATATCGATACTCTGACGGTAACCTATACTTTTAATGGTCAAACTTTTACAAAAGTATTTAATCGTTGGAGTGAGGAAGGTCCTTTTACAGATTCAGATATACACTATACATAAAATATTACTAACCATAATTCCTTACAGCATGATACCGCCCCTTATACAGATAACACTGTACGGGGCGGTTCTATGTCCTTATTAGTCATTTATTCCAACTACATTGTGCTGCAAAGGTCCCATACTAAAAATCAAAGAGACTGGGTTGCAGGGGTTCTTTTGGGGGTGTTTTCTTGGCAGGTTTGTCGCGTTTTACCGGAGTTACTTTAACTCCGTTTACAAGTGTATCCTGAGCGGGTTTAACGGGGGTGGAAAGGATCTCGTCATCTTCTGGCAGGTATTTAATGGGATTAAAACCGACGGATTCTTTTAAGTCCATGGCTTCGTTGGCCAGAGAATCGGGGGCTTTATTGAACTCCCGAAGGACGTGTTTAATATGGATGGTAAATTTTTTGGCCAAATGACGAATAACCTGCATACGGGCCTGTAAGTCCGGGTTTTTGATTTTGTATTCTCCGGTAAACTGTTTGACCAGTAGCTGAGAATCTCCCTCAATAAACAGTTCGGTAGCGCCGAGTTCCTGACATTTGATCAGGGCCAATTTTAAAGCTGTGTACTCGGCTTGGTTGTTGGTACAGTGGGGGATAAAATATCCCTCTTGGCTGATAATCGTGTCAGACATGTCATAAATGACGTAGGCCGAAGCTCCGGGACCGGGATTGCCGCGAGAGCCTCCATCAATATTAATTTTTACTTTCATGCTATTATTATAGCAAAATGAAAATTTATGCGTCACGATACGTAAATTTAGGTATAATGAAAGTATGTTGAAATTAAGAAGACGTAAACTGCATTTAAAATTAAAATGGGGGCTTCTCCCCCGGGTCATTTTAGCAATTGCCGCGGGTATTGTATGCGGCCTGTTTGTGCCAAATTGGTTTGTACGCATTGTACTGACATTTAATGATTTGTTTGGTAATTTTTTGGGATTTATTATTCCGCTCTTGATTGTAGGGTTAGTAGCTCCCGGGATTGCCGAATTGGGGCGTAATGCGGGCAAACTGTTATTTATTACTGCTGCCCTGGCGTATGGGTTTACATTGGCCAGTGGTTTTTTTAGCTATGCCGTTTCGGCGGCAACATTCCCACATCTGTTAGATCCGCATATGGGGGTTACGTCTTTTGGACAGGTGGCTGAGCTTAAACCGTATTTTGTTATTGCCATGCCTCCTGTGTTTGGTGTAATGAGTGCCCTTGTGTTGGCATTTACCTTGGGACTAGGAATGGCTGTTATTCAGGGAAGTCGTTTGAAAGGCGTTATGGTGGATTTACGTGACATCATTGATAAGGTCATTGTTAAAATCATTATCCCGTTATTGCCGTTCTATATTTTTGGCATTTTTATGAACATGACGGTCAGTGGGCAGGCAGTTAAAGTGCTAGGTGTGTTTGCCCAGATTATTGTAATTATTTTTGCCATTACTGCAGCGATGCTTCTCATGCAATTTATTGTAGCCGGGATGATTGGTCAGAAAAATCCGATTACGATGTTAAAACATATGTTGGTTGCTTATGCCACAGCACTTGGAACGCAGTCTTCTGCAGCCACAATCCCCGTAACACTGCGCCAAACGATTAAAATAGGGGTACGCGAAGAAATTGCCGGGTTTGTAGTACCGCTATGTGCGACCATCCATTTGTCAGGAAGCACCATGAAAATCGTAGCCTGTGCTTTGGCGATTGTCATTATGAGCGGACAACCCGTAAGTTTGGAACAATTTGCCGGATTTATTTGTATGCTCGGAGTTACCATGGTAGCAGCCCCCGGAGTACCGGGCGGAGCTATTATGGCGGCATTGGGTGTGCTGGAAAGCATGCTGGGTTTTGGTCAGGCGGAACTGGCATTGATGATTGCCCTGTATATTGCCATGGATTCGTTTGGAACGGCTTGTAACGTAACTGGCGATGGTTCTATTGCCGTTATTGTAGATAAGATTTATTCTCGTAAAAATAATAATCAACCCGTGTTACCTTAAATATAATCAATTGTAGAGGGTCCACTTTTAATGGGGTGGGCCCTTTTCTTTGCCTTGTTGCATTTGCAACGTTAATTCGTAAAATAACGCTTGACGCGTTTTTTTTTTTTGATATTCTATTCTTTATAAAGCAACGGACATAAGGAGAGAAATATGCAAAAGAACAAACAAGCATTTACGCTCATAGAGCTCTTAGTGGTTGTGTTGATAATAGGCATCTTGGCGGCAATTGCACTTCCCCAATATCAAGTGGCGATGGCAAAAAGTAAATATTCTACACTTAAAAATATTGTTAAGAGTATTATTAGTGCACAGGAAGTATATTATTTAGCAAATGGGAAATATTCAAATAGCTTTGAAGATTTAGATGTTGCTATGCCCACAGATCAACTTAAGTGGAGTACCAGTAATCAATATACTTATAAATGGGGATTTTGTAGAATATTCCCAACACTCATGTATTGTGAAAATGATCAAACCAAGCTGTATTATCAAGTGAATACGAATATGTCAGGCGGGGAATCCGCAGGTCTACGATTATGTGGTGTACATGAAGACTTCAAGTCAACAGCTATTGCAAATAGAGTCTGTCAACAAGAGACCGGGAAAACGGACCCTGATATCAAAGAAACCGGTTATTCTATATGGTGGTATCAATAATTAATTGCCGCTCTATACTCTAAGATAAACGACAAAACACACAACATTGGCTGTTGTGTGTTTTTCTATGGATTACTATTTCTTATTTCTTTAAGATGTTTTCAGACGGCTTAAACCGTACTTTCTGCTTGGCAGGTACCTGTACTTTTTCACCAGTTTTGGGGTTATGGCGTTGGACGGGGCGTGCCATTTTTAAGTGGAAAGAACCGAAATTGCTGATTACAACTTTGCCGTCGCGTTTCAAACCGTGTTTAATGATTTCAAACACTTTATCTACGGCGGACTTGGCTTGTTTTTTGTCTAACATTGTGCGCGTAAGGTGGCGGATCACATCATCTTTATTCATAAAATTATTTATTACCTCTGTTTATAAATCCCATGGCATGTAATAAAACATGCGGCTTTTGACCCTGGCATACGAGTTGCCAAATAGCGTCAATAATGGGTGTATGTAAATTGTTTTGGCGGGCAATGTCATATACGCTTTGCACGGAGTTTACACCTTCGGCAATCGTGCCCACTTCTTTTTTTGCTTCTTCTAAAGAAAGCCCTGCTCCCAGTTTCTCTCCCAAGCGGCGGTTGCGGGAAATCGCTGACATACCGGTTAAAATGGCATCGCCAAATCCAGCTAAACTATACACAGTACCCGTTTGTCCACCCTGACTAACAATGATGTCATTCATTTCTTCAAGGGCCTGGGTAATCAGTGCTGCTTTTGTATTGGCGCCGTCTCCGATACCGTCAATGACACCGCATCCGATGGCCAATACGTTTTTGATGCCTCCTCCGTATTCAACACCGCGGCGGTCCGTTGCCGGTACCACAATAATCGGATCTCCGTTAAGTACCCGGGCCAGTTCGGCTGTCAGCTGCGTATCTGTACCGGCTAACATAATTTTGGTCGGTACTTTTTGGGCTACTTCTAAGGCAAAGCTCGGACCGGAAAAGGCCAAGACTTTTTCTTTAAGCTGCGGGAGTTCTTCTTCAATAATTTCGCAAATGGTTTTAAATGTTTTGTCTTCAATGCCTTTAGAAGCACTGATAACAGGTACCACACGGCCGTTAAGCAGGGGTTTAAGCTGCTCGCGGCAAAAGGATCGAATCGCTTTGGAAGAAATTACAAAAATAATTAAATCGGTATCCTGTACTGCTTCGGTTACGTTCCCTGTTAAACGTAGGTTATCGTGTAATTTAAAATTAGGAATATTCGGGTGGCGGCCCATGGTTTTAAGTACGTTTAGAAGTTGTTCATTGTATTCCCATAAACGCACCTGATAGCCTTTTTGAGCCAAATGTTGGGCAATAACGCTGCCCCATATACCCGCACCGAATACGGTAATATTATTTATTTTCATGGTCTTTGCGCTTTTTAGCACCGTCTTCAAATTTAAGTTCTTTTTGTTGTAAGAGGCGTTTAATATTGGGGATATGCTTGTAAATCACTAACGCACCTATGGCGGTGGCCATGATTTTTTCGGAAATTGGATACGACATACACCAGCTGGCTACTGGCAGTACCACGCAGGCAAAGATAGAGCCGATGGAAATGCGTCCCCAAATCGCTACTAAAATCACAAATACGGCGAATGCCAAAGCAGTTGGGATTGGAGCCAGGGCAAAAAATACACCGGCTGAGGTGGCCACGCCCTTTCCGCCGCGAAATTTCAAATATATAGTCCACATATGTCCTAAAATAGCAACCACGCCGCACACAATGGCGATGACATAGATGTCGGGGCAAAAGTGGCGTGCCAACAGTACCGGGACAAACCCTTTAATAGCGTCTACTAAAAATGTAGAAATACCAGCCCATTTGCCGACGATACGGTATACATTGGCGGCTCCCGGGTTGCCCGATCCGTGCTGACGGATATCAATATGCATGACTTGTTTGGCAATTAAGTACCCGGTCGGAATGGAACCGATCAGGTAGCTAAATAAAATAAGTAAAACGATAGTTATGTTCATATCATTTATTATACTAAAAAGAAACCGCAGAAAATAGTGGTTTTTTTAAGACTTTTTATATATACTTAAAATATGAAAAAACTATTTTTATCTTTTTGTTTAGTATTTATGATAACGGCAGCCGCAGAGGCGGCAACGGTGTTTGCCGATGATTATGTGTTTCAAAAGCAGCTCATTATTAATGGGAACAGTACTTGTCAGGCATTCCGTATCCATGCCAATTGGTTTGCCACGGCGGCTCATTGTGTAGACAGTTGTGTGTTTGGCGGGACCTGTGATATCCGTATTCTGCTGGCACAAGGGGCGGTCAGTGCCTCAGTCAGAGTGGACAAACGAGACATTTTTGTGCCCAAACAATACCGCACGGTTGATGCACAAAAACGGGTCAGCACGCATAAAAACTGGGACGTTGCCTTGATCCGTTTCCAACCGCAAGAATACCATTATGAGTTTGCCGAGGGAGGCAATGCGACTTCGGAAGAGTTTAATCAGGCCGTTCAAGGCTCACGCAGCCTGCGTGCCCAATGGAAAGGAGCGCTTAATCCGTCTATCCCGGTGTTGTATAGTTACGGCGGGGATACGCTGATGACACTCAAGCAAAATATTATTGTGCCTCGGTGGAATTTCGGACAGATGCAAAGTTTTTCCAACCCGCAAACAGTACTCTATTTTGGGGAGAAAAAATCCATTTGGGCGGCGGACGGGTTTGGCGTAGACCATGGTAACTCCGGAGGAGCCGTTGTCCTGGATGACGGCGGGGTTATCGGGATTTCCACGGCTAAGATGGATAACCAATTACCGACGGAAGTACGCCAGGCGTTCCCGCAGTTTGGGCAGGCCTATGAGTTTTTTATCTTTAACGGGTTTGCGCCACAAACGACACTGAAGTTTATTGAAAAAACAATGCAACGTTATGGGGACCGCCCGCGTGTCAGAAGACTTAAACGGGTAGAACCCACGGTGCAACCCGCATTATAAATAGATGTTGATTGGGAATGCAGGTAGTCTCTAGGGTTTTTTCTGTAACAAAACTTCCTGAAGGTTAGTTTTTCCGTTCAATTTTTTTAATTTTACGGACTACTTTTTTGACGCTGTCCTTAGGTGTGGGTAGATTTTCCGGCATGGTCCCGCCAATATCTTTGATAGCTTGTCGGACTTTACGCCCGACCTCTTGGTGTGCCTGGTTCGCTTGGGTTTTGCCCTGGATGTTTTCGCGACGGATTTTCTCCTCAGTTTGTGTGGCGCGAAACAGATTGGCGGCCAGTTCTGTACTTCCCATATGGTCTAGGATGTTTTGACTCTTTTTTAGACCTTTGCGGGCCTTAATGTCTTTCATTCCTAGTCCGCCATACAGTCCTTTATAACCGTAATCTTGGAAGATAGCGTAATCTAAGGTGCTTTCTACCCCGACTCGGCGGGCTGTAGCTGCCAGTTGTTTGTTGTGGATTTTCATTTCATTACGTAACAGTACTCGTTTTTTATCTTCTTTAAGTTGTGGATGTTGGTCTGTAAGTTCTTGCCGGCGGGTTTGGATCGCAAAATAGGTTTGTCCGGCTGCTACCATCGGTTTAGCTGGGTCTGCATTTTGAATGATTAAGTAACAAGCATAGCGAGAAAGCGCATAATCCCGTACTTCCCGGATGGCATTTTTGGGAAGCCGTATCATTTTGTTGGTTTCAACAAAATGATAATTTTCGTCGGCATTGGAGGCATAGCAAGCCAGCTTTGCCTTTTTAATGGCATTTTCAAAATTGCGCCACTCTTCATAGCCTAATAAGACAGCCAAATCACGAGCAGACCAGCGTTCTGCGTTGTGTTCATCAACAAATTTGATTCCCTCAAACGGGTTCGTGTTAGATGTTAGTTTTGTCATATGAGACGTCCTCACTGGTAAGAAGATATGTGTATTGTAGCAAATTTAATTTAAGAGACGAATGGGTCTCTGATTTAATAAGAAATTCAAATCTACTTTGTACTACGCGTTATGAAATGATTATCTTACACAGGATAGGATTTTCTGTGTGAGTTTTTTTGTGTCAAAATCAGAATAACGAGTCAGTGTAAGATGTTGTGCTTGTGTATAACGGTTAAACCATGTACGCTGTCTTTTGGCGTATTGACGGGTTTTTAAAGCTACTTCTTCTACGGCTTGTGTGCGAGGTAGGGTCCCATTGAGGTAGGAAATTGCCTGAGGGTATCCCAGGGTTTTTAGAGCGGGAGTGTCAGGGGTAAACCCTTGAGCAAGTAGTTGTTTGGCTTCCTGAGCCATGCCGTCAAAAATTTGTTCGGTACGCTGTGCAATGCGAGTGTTGAGTTGCTCTTTATCCCAGTCTAAGTATACCCAATGGGATTTGCCAGGATCGGGTAATTGAAAGAACGCACCGCTTTTGAGTTCACTGGCTGGTTTACCGGTTAACAGGTACAACTCTAAAGCACGCATGGTGCGTTGTACATTGCCTACGGGGATCTGCTTAGCAGAGAGGGGATCTTTTTGTGCAAGCAGTTCATGCAGCCCTTCTTTGCGGTGCTGCTGTAAAAGCGTATTGAGCTGTTCTCGGGTTTGTGGGGTGGAAGGGGGAAGCTGGTCCATTCCTACAAAATACGCATGCAAATACATACCCGTACCCCCTGCAAATATCAGCGATTTACCTGGATAGGCCTTTTGGATATCTCGCACGCGGGTACAAAAGGAACCGGCATTAAAGGTATCAGTGACTTCTACAAAATCCACTAATAAATAGGGTATCCCGTCTACCGTATAACAACCGTTTTGATAGGTGCCTTGCGGTTTGGCAGTACCAATCGTTAACTGTTTATACACTTGCCGTGAATCAGCGGACACAATGACCCCGTTTAGTTGCCGGGCAAGTTCTAAAGCAAGATCGGTTTTACCGGAGGCGGTCGGACCGCAAATCACAATGGGTTTCATAATAAAAGATATTCAAAAAAGACTGTACAAATCCTTCTTTTTTAATTATACTATAAATACAATTTGTCTGTTTTTGGAACTGTATGCAGAATACAGGGTACAAATTGGTATCAGGAACGCCAAAGGCAGCTGTTTTAGGTGCAATAGGACCGTACATCCTATTGTGCCGAGTGTTTCCCATGCAAATGGGAGGCCACGGCTGTCTATTGGGTCCCGTTCCTGAGTCTCAACTGGGCAGCCGTTGTTTATGGTTGTGTTGAGACAAATATTAAAATAACATAGGAGAAAATTATGAAAACTCAGGAACAGGGTTTTACCCTTATCGAATTACTTGTAGTTGTGCTGATAATAGGCATCTTGGCAGCGATAGTTGTACCAAAGTATCAAGTGGCCGTTTGGAAAAGTCGGTTTGTACAACTACAAATAGTGGCAAATGCAGCAGCGGCGGCAGAAGAGGTATATTATTTATCCAATGGGGAATATACAACGGATTGGAATAAATTGGACTATAGTGCGAAGGGCAACAAGATTGTCGGACACTCGCTTGAATATGACTGGGGAACTTGTTACTTAAATATTAATGAATCAAATAATACATCAAATGTGTATTGCACTTATGATTCTTTGGGAATAAAAAATCCATATTTGGGATATTCACGAGTGTTGAAACA
The DNA here is from genome assembly GCA_017475405.1 of Elusimicrobiaceae bacterium. Taxonomy (GTDB): domain Bacteria; phylum Elusimicrobiota; class Elusimicrobia; order Elusimicrobiales; family Elusimicrobiaceae; genus Avelusimicrobium. The sequence goes on along the minus strand of JAFVFN010000003.1, from coordinate 39,163 downwards.
TTCTATCTTATATGCGGATGGACAACTCTGTCAGGCATATGGCAAAACTGATTCTGTGACAAATGGTGTTTGTAAGCAAATATCGGGACTATCTGTTCCTACCAGTACGACAGCTACTGCTAACATATATCGTTACTAGTAGTTAGAATTACACCCCACAAAAAGTTATTCCCCATATTGTATGGGGAATAACTTTGCAAAGAATGAATTCTTTTTCTTCTTACTCAAATAGATTTTCGTCTTTTTGGATCTTATTGCAAATACGGTGACATTTGCATTTGGGACTGCACACGTCGGGCAGTTTAAGTAAAATGCGTGTATCGCAGTCGTTAAAATCATCAGCCATCTCGCTAATGAGTTTGGCATCTTTTTCAGCCATGTGCACAAACTCAATACCAATGGTATATACGTTTTCACGTTGTTTGACCCAGGCGAGTTTGGCACCTACTTCCATTTTGTCCGTGCCGGGCAGTTGTAAACTAATAGAAAACTTATCGGCTAACGGCGCACCCAAAAAACTGATCATGCGCATACCGGAAGCAGACAAATCTGCCAAAATAGCTACTAAAGAGGTTTCTTTACCGTCTTCGGTCTTGTAATGCAGATTGACGGGTTCAATTAAGTTGCTGATCACCGGCATACGCGGGTGACGGCGTTTTTCAGAATATTTTTTAGTCATGTTCATTCCTCGCAAATAAAAGTGTTTCTTCAGCTTTATCTATCTTACAGCTTACCACACTGCCTACTTCATAGGCAATGGGCATTTGGACCCAAAAGTTACTTGATGAGCGCCCCTTGGCGGGTGTTTCCATAAGGACTTGTTGGGTGGTTCCCACTTGTCGTTGGTAAGCGGCTTCTGCTAAGCCTCTTACTTTATTTAACAACATATCAAGCCTTTCTTCAAGTATATTTTGGGGTAAAAGTTGCATTTGAGCGGCCGGTGTACCCTGGCGGGGGGAGTATTTAAAACAGTAGGCAGCCATAAACCGGGCTTGGTCTACTAGCGTGAGCGTATCCTGAAAATCCTGTTCGGTTTCCGTTGGAAATCCCACAATGATGTCCGTGGAAATCTCAAACCCGCATGTTTGCAGGGCATGTACTTTTTCCAGAAAAATTTCCCGCGTGTAACCGCGTTTCATATCTTGCAGTACCCGGGTAGAACCGCTTTGCACCGGTAAGTGTACATGCCGGGCAATTTTTGGGTTATCCTTAACACCCTTTAAAAAGTCCGGTGTAAAATAAATCGGATGCGGGCTGGTAAAACGCACTCGCTCCACACCGGGGATTTCGCTTACGCGGTTTAACAGATCTGCAAAAGATACGGTCCCCTCTTGGTAAGCATTGACTGTTTGACCCAGTAGCGTAATCTCTTTGGCACCGGACTGGGCTTTTCGCTTAGCTTCTGCTAAAATATCTGCCGCCGGCAAACATTTGACCGGTCCGCGCACACTGGGCACGATGCAATAGGTGCAATTAAAATTACAACCGCGCATGATGGTCACATAGGCCGATAAGCCGCTGGAAGCCTGCGCTGTTTGCCCGGCTTTTGGGAAGAGAGCACTTTTGTCTAAAGTATCCGAAAAATGTTCAATCCCCTTGGCACCGGCCGTAATATTGAGGTGCGGGTAACGCTTTTGCACGGACTTACCCAACCGTTCGGCTGCGCAGCCGGCAAAAATGATAATACGCTGTGGGTTTTGACGTTTCCATTTACATAAACGACCCAAAAAAGAGAGTGCCCTGTGTTCGGCATGATCTCGTACCGTACATGTATTAATCAGTACAGCGTCCGCCTCATCCAAATTATCCGTACGCACGGCACCGCGGGCCGAGAGATGTAAAAACATCTCTTCCGAGTCTGCTTCGTTCATTTGACAACCGTAGGTTTGGATAAATACTTTCAGAGTCATAATAGTTGGTAAGGGCGGCTTTATAGGCCGCCCTTATGTGTGATTAAAATAAGTCAGTAATTTTTTTAATTTGTTCGGCCACGGGTTGTGTAAGGTGTAACTTAATCACCCGGCGTCCTTTTTCCTGCAGGGCTTGGTAGTCACCTAATGCCTGTGCGTTACAGAGTTGGCCGAACGTATAGGCTTGACCCGGGATTTTAATGTCACTTGCGGGTTCGGCAGACAGGATTAAAAATACCCCGTTATTGCCGTCGCCTTTATGCAACTGTCCCGTGGAGTGCAAATAGCGCGGACCATAGCCAAAGAGCACTGCGCGTTTGGTTTTGTTCATAACTTTATCGCGAAGTGCGAGCAATGCTTTTTCGGTTTGGGCGTCTGGATACACGTACGGTAAAATCGCTAAATAGTCGTTGCTTTCCAGTAAAGAATATACATCCTGTCCCAGAGTTTCCAATTTGACTTCCAGTTCGGCAGAAGCCAGAATCGGAGCTGCCACTTCGGCCGGTACATTGCCTTTGGCCAGTTTGGCTAAAATTTCCTTGGTCATAGTTTTGGCGGCCTGTACGTTGGGTTGATCAAACGGATCAATGGCCAGAATGGCACCGGCTGCAGCCGTTGCGATTTCCCATAACAGGAACATGGCACCCAACTGGTATTTATCGTTCATGTAAATGGTCAACACCGGCATCCCGTTATCCGTGAGCTGTTTGGTATAAGCGGTAACCCGTTTGTCATCTTCACTGCCTGTAGACAAGTGTACAAAGAACCGATCATCGCGGTACGTAAAATTCGGCACCAGTGTTTCGCCGGCTACCGGCACGATTCCCTTACCTTCTTTACCGGTGGATTCTGCTACGAGTTGTTCGGCCCATAAGCCAAACGTGGAAAACTCGGACGGCGTTAAAAGTGTTAATTTGTCGCGGGTTTGGTTTACAGCGCAGGCACCCATGTAAGCGCCCAGATCCACGGCAGCGTTTTCTTTGACGGGAGCTTGTGCATCAAACGTTGCGGCCTGTTCTTTGGCTATTTCCAAGAGTTTCTTGACATCTACGCCCATAATGGCGGCGGGTACGATACCGAACATAGACAGTGCCGAAAAACGACCTCCGATATCAGCCGGATTCAAGAACACTTTGCGAAATTTTTTCTCTTTGGCCAGTTTTTCAAGTCCGGTTCCCGGGTCGGTAATAGCCATGAAGTTCTGTCCGGGCACTTTGACACCGGCCTTTTTGACTTCATCGTAAAAATAGGCAAATTGGGAAGAAGGTTCTACCGTTCCGCCGGATTTGCTGGCAAAGATAAATAACGTTTCAGCCGGGTTGATGCGGGCGCGCGCTGCACCGACCCAATCGGGGTTGGTGGTATCTAATACGATAAGTTCCGGCCATCCCTCCTGTTTGCCAAATACTGTACGAAATACTTCCGGGGCTAACGAAGAGCCACCCATCCCCATGACGACACAATGTTTAAATGTCTGTTTGGCTTCCTGAGCAAATTTAAGTACATCTTCGATGCGTTCCAAGGTCCAATCATAGACTTTTTGCCAGCCTAAAAACTGTACAATAAACTCTTTGTGTTCCTTATCTTGTTTCCAAAGAGTCGGATCCTTGGCCCAAAATTTGGTATTAAAATCCAGCGTCTCCAGTTTAATTTCCCCTTCGCGGATGATGCCCTGGGCTAAGGAGTTTGCTTGTGTCTTCATAGTTGTTTCCTTCCTTCTTACTAAGTTTATTTCAAATGTGCGTTCTCAAACGCAGTTATTTTTTGGAGGCGTTCTTCATGACGAGTACCTGTCTTGAAAGAAGCCTCTACAAATTGTTTTACGAGTTCTTCTGCCAGTGCCGGCCCGATAATACGGGCTCCCAAACACAACACATTGAGGTTATCATGCTCTACGGCCTGACGGGCCGAATATGTGTCGTGACATACGCTGGCACGAACCCCTTTGACCTTGTTGGCGGCAATACACATGCCTATGCCCGACCCGCAAATCAAAATCGCACGGTCTGCGGTTTTATCAGCTACCTGCTGGGCTGCTTTCAAGGCAAAATCCGGATAGTCTACCCGTTCGCAGGAACCTGTTCCGCAGTCAATGACGGTATGCTGCTGTTTTTGCAGTACCTGCAGTATGGTGTTTTTAAGGGCAAAGCCCGCGTGGTCACATCCGATTGCTATTTTCATTAATAGGCCTGGTCAACTAGCTCGCACATGCAGTGTCCCATAAAGATGTGACAGGCCTGAATATGCGGGGTATTATTCGATTTAACTACTAAGGGTAAATCACAAATCTCTTTAATCGTGCCGCCGTCTTTCCCCAAGAACGCAGCTGTAAAACAGCCTTTGCGTTTGGCCAGTCCCAGGGCCAAATATACGTTTTTGCTGTTACCGGACGTTGAAATCCCGATGACCACATCTCCTTCTTTGGCAAACCCGTCTACTTGTCGGGAAAACACCACATCGTAAGAATAATCGTTGCCGATGGCGGTTAATGTGGAGGTATTGGTATTAAGGGCCAGGGCCGGTAAGGAGGGACGTTCTTTTTTAAAGCGGCCGACAAATTCGGCAGCAATGTGTTGCGCATCGCCCGCGCTGCCACCGTTACCCATTAAAATAACTTTATTGCCGTTTTTAAAGGCCTTAATGACCTGTGCGGCCAGTTCTTCTACCTGCGATGCTAAATTTTCTTTGACGTATGTTACAGCCTTGATCAGCTCATCGGCTTGTTCTTGTACAAACATAATTTCCTCTCAAATACGCTCTAAGGCGGTGTTTTCGACCCAGCCTTTAAGTCCCTGGGAACGGACTATAATTTGTTGCCAATTGTCTTTACTGTCTAATACTTCTACCAAATGTCCTTGCTGCACAGAGGCACTTGTCGGGAAATTGGGGCCCGGTCCGCTGCGCACTTCAGCCAGCGGGGCCGCCACAACTGCAAGCGGTTGGGTTTCCCAACTATGACGCATATACAGCCAGGCACTACAGGTAAGCAGCAGGACTCCCAGTACTATGGTCAGTTTACCGCCGCGGCGTGTAAGCAACCAAAGTCCCAAGAGTATACACACGAGCCACCCCAGGGCGCATACTAACCCTTTTAGCTCAGCGATCGGCAGAATAAAAAACGCTTTATGCAACGCTACCGGCATACCGGCCGGTACGAGTGGCTCTCCGCCGCCGGCTAAGGCGAGAGATAAATTGTGTCGAATGTCGCTATCCTGCGGACGCAATTTAAACGCACGGAAATAATTCGCAGCGGCTAAGCCTTTGCTGCCCATTTTAAAATAACAGTTACCTATATTGTAGTAAAGATAAGGGCTGTTTGGGTGTTTTTTTAACTCTTGTTCGTAGGCTGATAGGGCCTGGGCATATTGACCGGCCCGGTAAAAGGACTCGGCCTGCGTAGCTAAATCCTGCGCAGCAGATACTGTCATACAAGTGAACCAGAGGCTGAATACTAAAATCAGTTTTTTCATTTGGATCCCTCCAACTGCCCAAGCAGTTCTTCAGCGCGCGCGGTAAGATGGGACAGAGTATTGGTTTGACCCTGCAGGGGAGCAAAGCGAGCTGACTCCAGTTCTTTCCACAGAGCGGCAAAGGTTTCTACCTGCGTGGTCGGTACTTGTCTGCGGGCTAGCGCGGCGGTAATGTCTTTAAGCGGTAAACTGGCCGTAGAAATCTGAAATTTAGCCAGTAAATATGCCGCCAGTGCATCTGAGATATTCTCATAGGTGGTTACTTTTTTAAGTTGTGCTTTAGCTGTGTGGAATGCTTGTTTTCTGGCAGAGACCCGTTTGCCAAAGCATGCTGTAAACAGACAACCGGCGAGCCACAAAAATACTAAGGCGTGTAGTCCCTTCCAAGCGGGTAACCGGCTGAGTGCAGAGGGGGGGAGGTCCTCGGCAGGCAGCACATAGCGAATATCCTGTCCGAATGTCTGGATCCCAAGACCGGTTGTGTCCGTGCCGGTAAAATTTACTTGTTTCTCGGTACGAGTGGAAGGAGTTACCGTCAGTGTGAGCGGTCGGGAGGTCAGGGTTTTATAGGTATGGGTCAGCGGATCAAAATACGACCATTGCAATGCAGGCAATGTATATGTTCCCGAAGAGGTCGGAACCAGTTCGGTTTTAAAGATTTTGTAGCTGCGGTTTTGGGTGTTGGGCAGGTAACCGGCTTGCGGGGCTGCCGGATACGAAGAGGCAGCATCCACAGTTGGGAACGTTAGGTCAGCGGTGGTTTTTAAGTTGCCGGGTCCTTGCACGGTGGCAGACCAGGTAACAGCGTCACCGGCTTCGGTTTGTTCGCGGTCAAGTTTGGCAGAAAAAGCATAACCGGTTCCAACCGCTCCGTAGAACGAAGTCGGTTTGCCGGCCGTGGGCAATGGTCTAATAGCCAGTTTCATGGGTTTAGATGAAACCGTTTGTTCCGGTTCTACAGCCGCGCCGCCAAAGAAGCGGTCAAACACGGAGAGCGGGGAAGATCCCGGCCGGAAACTGACACTGGCCGCACCGATGGAAGCGTCACCTGCGCTAACGCCGGAGAGACGGTAGCGTTTTTCTTCGTAGCGGTAAATGGTGTTGTGGATGGTTTGTTGGCCTTGTGCCTCGCCCGCCTCTTCCATAAACAGGTTGGAGACGGTCGGATTTTGGTATGGGGCATCATAGAATGCTTTGGAATAATAAAACCGCACTGCCAGGATAAACGGTTCATTAATATATGGGGTTTTATTACTGACAGCCGCCACAATAAAATAAGGCTCGTTGGTGTGCGCATACGCACGCGTGGCCAGTTCCCGCTCAAGAGGAGGCAGCTTGGCTACATCGTTGGCAGCTTGTGCAGACGCCGAGACCGTGGCAGAGGACCGGGAAGAAGCGGCATTTTGTTTGGCAGTAGTCGGCGGGGTATTTCGGTAAATACGCACAGCAATGGGACTAGTTTGATAGATTTTACCGCCGTACTTAAACGTTACAGGTCCGATGGAGGTGCTGCCCACAAAACGCGGCATCATGGTGTATTTAAAAAGTAGGGTTGTTTTGCCGTTGACAGTCGTTTGAGCAGCTTCTCGGGAATATACATTAAAAGCTGGCAGGCTGGGTAACTGAGGCATGACCATGGTGCCGCTTACTCCGGACACCTGTACCGTTAAAGTCAGTTCGTCATCCAGGGCTAAGTCGGTCTTATCGGCCGTCGCCGATAATTGTACTTGTGCCCACAGGGCGGTTGCGGTTATACATAAAGTAAGTAACAGTAAAATGCGTTTCATTACCAATCCTTCTCCACACGATCGTCACCGCCCGCAGGTCCGGGTTGGGTGGGACGTTTTAGTTCATTATCGCGGGCCAACTGCATGACGCGGTTGGCGTCTTGTTTATTCATGCCCTGCTGTGGCTGGTCCGGCTGCTGGGGCTGTTGATCGGGTTGTGACTCGTTTTGCTGGGGAGCCTGTCCCTTGTTGTTTTGTTGGTCCTGCTGATCTTGGTTTTTGGAACTTTTATCCTGGTTCTCATTATTTTGGTTGTTTTTGTTCTTCTGATTTTGTTGTTCTTTAAGCAGCAACTGTAAATTGTGGATAGCCTCTTTATCCTGCGGGTTTTGCAAGATGGCCTCTTTGTAGGCGGCGATGGCCTGCTCTTTGTGTTGCGATCGATAATAGGTATTACCCAAATTAAACAGAGCATCCTGACGCAGGGTATCTGAGCCTTGGGCAGCAGTTTCAAAAGATTTAGCAGCTTGATCGTATTCTTTGAGGTAATAAGCAGCCGCACCGGCCCCGAAGTTGGCTTGTTCGTTTTGCGGGTCTTGGGAGAGTGCACGCTCGTAACGAGTGAGTGCTTCGCCATATTTTTCGTGCGCAAAAAGTTTACCGGCCTGGCGCACGTCTCCGTTTACCCCGGCGTAAAGCGGAGCGGACAGAGCGAACATCAGTAACCAAGTGACTCGTTTCATCATTTTATTTTACCTTTTTTAAACTTCTTTTTGCGTCCGGCCGGCCAACACATGTAAGCCGTCAAACAAAGTAGTGCCAGTCCCACAGCCGCGGCGTAGCGGTTCTTGTACAAAACGTGTTTGCCCGTAGAAGCGGTAGACTTATCCAGTCCCGCCAGCGCCTGGTTGATCTGTTGGGCAACCTGGGCAGGCGTAGTGTAGGCAATATATACTCCGCCGGTGGCCTGCGCCAGTTGGGCAAGCGAGGTTTCATCAAGTTTAGAGACTACGGTTTTACCGGATTTATCTTTTTTGTATTCTAAAACGTTTCCGTTGACATCAATATAAGCCGGGATTAGAGAACCTTGCGTACTGCCGATTCCGATGGCAATAATACGGATTGCATTTTGTTGGGCCAGTGACTGTGCTTGTTTAAGCTCTTCGGGGGTATGGTCTTCCCCGTCCGTTAGCAGAATAAGAGCCTTTTGACCGGGATAGGTGGCTAGCATATGTGCCGCTAGCTGCACCGGGGCTGCCAAAGAAGTGCCGGCTACGGGCAGCATATCGGGCTGCAGTGAATTAATAAAATAGTTAAGTGCGTCTGTGTCGGTTGTAATCGGACACTGAATGAATGCCTTGGAGGTAAACGCAATGATCCCGATGCGCTCTTCTTTCAGATGCGTAACTAGCATTTGCAGCATGCGTTTTGCATTGGCCAAACGGCTGGGTTTTACGTCTTGGGCACGCATGCTGGCAGAGACGTCCACGGCAATAACGGTTTGTGCAAAATTACCCTGTGCTTCCTGAATTTCAATCCCCCATTGCGGCCCCGCGAGCGCCACAAAGAGGCTCAGTACGCTTAGTATCAGAAGCGTGTTTTTCCAGCGGGATACTTTGTGCAGATGAGCAGTTAATTGGGCAAACGCTTCTGCGCCAAAGAGTTGACGTGTGTAACGGCGGGTTAATCGGGTACCCAACCACAAAACCCCCCACAATCCAACAAGGGCGATGAGTGCATAGAAGAGGAAAATCGGTTTAGCAAATAATCCCATATTACGGTATCCTTATCAGTATCAGTTTTTCCAGTACGATGGCCAGCAGCACTGCCGCCAAAGCCGCCCATATCCACGGCGCAAAACGGTCTTGCGCGTAAATCACAGAGGGCGGGGTAAAAGTGGTTTTTTCTAACTCATTAATGGTATCGTAAATTTGTGCCAATTGGTGGGCATTTTGGGCGCGGTAGAACTGTCCGCCCGTGGTTTGAGCGATTTGTAGTAAGAGCCCTTCGTTAATTTCATCCTGCTGGTTGGAATAAGCCGTCTGTCCCGGTGCACTGGCGGCTCCGATGGTATAAACGCGGATGCCGTATGCAGCAGCAGCTTTGGCTGCCAGAACCGGTTCAATCGTGCCATAGTTGGAGTCGCCGTCTGTGAGTAGGATAATAATTTTACTTTTGGCCTTACTGTCTTTTAAGTGGTTGGCAGCTACGCCCAGGGCATCACCGATAGCAGTATAATTGGCCTCAATCATCCCTAAGTACATCGAAGAAATATATGCCAGCAGCGACTCATGGTCCAACGTAAGCGGGGCCTGCAGCATGGCCTGTTTGGCAAATACCACCAGTCCGATTCGGTCCGAGGGACGTTTTTCCACAAAACGTTTGGCCGTTAACTGAGATGCCACAAATCGGTTCGGTTCAAAATCTTTTTGCTGCATGGAGGCCGAGGCGTCCATTAAAAGGATAATATCCAACCCTTCGGTAGGGGGGAGTTGCGTACGGTCCAAATGAACGGGTCTTGCCAGAGCAATAATAAGCAGTGCCATGGTCAAGGTATATAACAAGGTGGGTAACCACCGGGTCAGTAGTATTCGCAGCGAGGTTTGTTCCAGTTTGATATGCACCAAGGGGTAAAAGATACGTCGTTCGGACGAGCCTTGCCGGAGTAACTTGACCAGTAAAATTCCAAGCGGCAGGAGAAGCAACCCCAGTGCCCACGGGTGTTTAAAAGCCAGTCCGTCTCCTAGGATTGAATGTACCCATGCGTTCATAGTTTCACCTCCACGTGTGAGGGAATAGCCGTTGTAGGCGCGGGCTTTGGAGCCGTTTGGGTAATAAAGTCACGCAAAATAGTGATATCTTTATTACGGGCGTCCTGGGTGGGTACGACTTTGGCGAATTTGACAAGGTCACCCGAGGCTAAAAAGCTGCGCAGCTGTTGGATAAATTGGTTTAAATGAGACACTGTTTTTAAATGGCGCAGCAGCTCGGCAGAGGTTTGAGCAGAGACGTCTAGGTTAAAAGCGCGCTCCAGATACATGCGTAAAATGTCACTTAGGGTAATGTAAAACACTTTGTATTGTTTGTTTTCCCAAAGACCACTGTCCACGAGTGCGTCAATCTGACTAAGTGCAATTACATGGGCCGGGCGGTTATCTTTCGGTGTGGACAAGAGTGAAGCGTCGTGTTTGATTCTTCGGATCCACCAAATCAGCAGACAAACCAGGGCCACCAGTGCCAGCAGCATACACAGCCAAAATGCCCAGTCAAACGGCCGGTGCGGTGGGCGGATTTCTTTGAGCTCTTCGTCGTCAAATAATTTGACAGGAGTAATCGTGATTGGGATTTCAACCGGCACGGTTACGTCCGGATGTTCCGCCAGTGAAAACGAAGCCGTAAACGTAGATTTGTCAATGCCAAAGGGCATGAGGGTAAATTGTGCCTGCGTGCTTTGCGGCGTATCGGGCAAGAGTTGTAATTTGGTAACGGAAAATTCTTTACCGACAGACTCGGGATCTAACGTAAGCGTTTGTCCCTGCGGGTGTGTCAGTAACACCGCAGCCGTAAAGGGTTCAGCAAATTTAACGGTTTGCGGAGCACTGGTTTTGACAACGCGTAAGTCTTGCGCCTGACTGACGAGGCTAAGAGCTGCACTTAATAAGATAAACAATAGTTTTTTCATTATTACTTCCTTATCTTTTTAGCCCGGCGTTTAAAAAACGCAATGACCGGATCAGCAAGCGGACGCGTGGTATCCGCCACGATGGGTTCAATCTTAAAAGGGGTAAATAATTGTTTCAGCGTACGGAGTTGCCAGTCCCAGTAGTCTTTTAAACGCTGGTTTAGTTCCCCGGAAGACAAACAGATTTCGTCCGTACTGCCAGTTTCTGGATCGGTTACCCCCACGCATACGGGAATTCGGGGCAATGTGTGCTCCAACGGATCCTGGACCATTACGGGAATCAAATCAAACTTTTTGGCCGCTAATTTAAAGGGACGCTCAAAATCGGGTACGGGAGCCAGAAAATCTGAAATCAATACGACAATTCCCTGGTGTTTAAGTACCTTGAGCAGAGTTTCCAAACACAGCGCAATATTGGTTTTGGTGTGTTTGGGCTCAAACGCAATAAGTTCACGAATAAGACGTAAAATATGTTTTTTGCCTTTTTTGGGAGGAACAAAGAGTTCCACCTGATCGGAAAACAACAAAAGTCCTACTTTATCGCTGTTTTGCAGAGCCGAGAATGCAAACAAGGCAGCCAGTTCAGCGGCGGCCTGCTGCTTAAATTTACGCAGCGAACCAAATTGTTGGGAGGCCGAGACGTCGCAGGCGATAAATACGGTCAGTTCGCGGGTTTCGTTGAATTTTTTAATATAAGGAACACCGGTGCGGGCAGTCACGTTCCAGTCAATGGAGCGAACATCATCTCCCGGGATGTATTCACGCACTTCGGCAAATTCAATACCCTGCCCTTTAAATGTGCTTAAATATTCACCGGCAAATGTTTCACTGACCAACCGGTCCGTTTGGATCTCGATTTGGCGGACTTTTTTTAAGATTTCCGCGGTATCCATCCCTTCCCTCCTGACTACGGTACATCTACAGCATCAAAAATCTGTTTCACAATTTCATCGGCCGAGATATTTTCTGCTTCGGCTTCATAAGAAAGCAGAACACGGTGGCGAAGTACGTCCAGCCCGATCGCTTTGATGTCTTCGGGAGTTACGTAGCCGCGTCCGTTTAAAAATGCATACGCCTTGGCGGCCTGCGTTAAGAAAATCGTGGCACGTGGACTGGCCCCGTAAGCAATAAACGAAGCTAATTTGTCCAGCCCGTAGGCCTTGGGATCTCGCGTGGCAAATACCAGGTTTACAATATAGTTTTTAATTTTTTCATCTACGTAAATGCTGTCTACAACACCGCGTGCTTTTAAGATCATTTCCGGGGTAACAGACGTATTTACGTTTAGTTCCTGATGATTAGACATTCGCTCTAAAATTTGTTTTTCTTCTTCTTTGGTAGGATAGGTAACAAGTACTTTTAGCATGAAACGGTCTACCTGCGCTTCGGGGAGCGGATAGGTTCCTTCCTGTTCCACAGGGTTTTGAGTGGCCAGTACCATAAACGGAGCGGGGAGTGCATATGTTTGATCTCCGATGGTGATCTGCCGCTCCTGCATGGCTTCCAGTAAAGCGCTTTGTACCTTGGCCGGAGAGCGGTTAATTTCGTCTGCGAGCACGAAGTTGGCAAATACGGGACCGCGTTTGGGGAAGAAAGAGCCCTCTTTGGGACTGAAAATGAGCGTACCGGTAATGTCTGCCGGTAATAAGTCGGGTGTAAATTGGATACGATTAAACTGGGCGTGTACGGCGCGGGCCAGGGTTTTTACGGCCAGGGTCTTAGCCAGACCGGGGACCCCTTCAATAAGTACATGCCCGTCGGCAAGCAGGGCTACTAACATTTTTTCCAAAAGGGCTTCCTGACCGACAATAACTTTAGAAATTTCGCGTTTTAAATCTTGCAGAAAAATACTTTCTTGTTGTACTTGTTGATTAATCGTAGAGATTTCCATAACTCCCCCTTATACTGAGTATTACCTATATTATAGATAAATTAGAAAGTTATGGGAACACTGCGCAAGCGAAAAAATTAATTAGTTTATGCTTAGATTGAGATAATCCTTACATTAAAATCAAACTGTTGGTCCCTTGTCAAAACCTTAAAATAGGTTATACTATAAATATGAAGAAATTAATCCTTTTATTAGTGATATGTTTGTATACGGGTAGTTTACAAGCAAAGATCCAGCATGTAATTTTAGATGATGACCGGCCGAATATTATATCATATAAGGCCCTTGATACCTTGGTACAGTTGCGTCCGCTTACATATACATTTATAACCGATCCAGGGGTACAGCCCGGGCCGGATATTGTTCCATTCTATACGGCTTGGTTTGAGAATGTGCTTTCCCGTGCTAAAACTGAAGACCAGCGTCGTCAGCTAGAATTTATTTGGCCGATTTTGCAGCATGGAGCGGCTCCTTCTTCTTATCAACCACAAGAGCAGGGAATTATCACGTTTTTATTTACTAATAACATGTTAAAACATTGCGGGCGTTATACGGCAGGGTGTTACCAAAACAATGTTATTTATATTCCTCCTACGGCTTCCAAAACTACTTTTATTCACGAGATCGGACATTCCTTGCGGCAGGGCGATTTGTATAGTATGGGATTATCTTCTGAACAGGGTGAATACGGTACCGGTGTACAAGATTCCATTATGAATGAAAGTAAAACGCTTACCTGCGATGATGCAGACGGGCTTATCAATGCTGTTTACAGATCACTCGTGCGACAAAACCCGAACCAACCGGAACTTCGGTTTGACTCTTTGTGTGCCAACGAAAAACAGTTTAAAAATGCACGCCAACTGAACCGATCCGTTTATATTGTAGACGGAAGGGAGTTATCGGAACAGGGAAGCCGTACTATCTATACGTATTGCCAAGACGGTACCATTAAAAGCGTAGCAGAACTGCGTGCGGATCATATTAATCAGTTGGTTACGTTGTTGAGACCGGAGAAAGATTGTGAATCTGTTTTGAATTCGTTGGTACAGTGGGAAAAACGTCCAGGAGCTTCATATACAGAAATTCCGTATACATCTGGAGCCGTATTAGAAGTAGGTCCCGATTCGTCCGGAACACATATTGCACGGGTATTGGCGCATGATAATACATTGTTGTATTTCTTTGCCCGGTTACCGGAGGGATATAATTTGGTATATAAGCCGATTGTCGTGGGAAGCGACCGTGTTTTATTTTTTGTATATGATCCTAACAATCCCGCGCAACATTATGCGTATATCGGTAAGAAGAGTATTCGGGATGTGTCGGATTATATGTTTGCGTGTTCGGCCGATGAAGAAACCTGTGGTCGTCTTAAAGTTGTTTTTGAGAAATATCAGCGGTTGTTTGCCAAACCGTATCATACGGTATATAAGCATTGGGGGGAACGGGCCTACTCTTCGTATGTGGAAAATGCCCAACAGTGGAATACTTTTTTGGTTGATAAATAACCCTAAGCCCCTCTTTGGAGGCTTAGGGTTGAGTATTTTTCATGGAATCTATTTTAATTTAGAATATTCTTCGTCACTGACGGGTTCTAGCCACTCATTGGAAGTGTTTTCACCGTCAATTTCAAAGGCCAAATGAGAAAACCAGCTGTCCGGTGCAGCCCCGTGCCAATGCTTGGTGTTGGCCGGTATGTGAATGACATCACCGGGGTTCATTTCCACGGGAGCTTTTCCCCATTCTTGGTAATATCCGCGGCCGCCTACGGCTACCAACATTTGGCCGCCGCCCTTGGTGGCGTGATGGATATGCCAGTTGTTGCGGCAGCCGGGTTCGAAGGTTACGTTAAAGAATTTGACCTGTTCTGTGGAAATCGGCGCCAAATAGCTTTGGCCGACAAAATATTGGGCAAAAGCATTGTTGGGACTGCCGATGGGGAAGAAAATACTTTGTTGGTATTTTTCTTTGGCAGAAAGCGGTTTATCTTTATCGGTCCAGATTGTTTGCGCCAGGGTAAACGTAGCCCAGGCTTTGGGCCACCCCGCATAGAAGGCGGTGTGCGTAATAGCCGCGGCGATTTCGGGTTTGGTAACTCCATTGTTTTTAGCATTTTGTAGATGGTGCTTTAACGAAGAATCCGTAATACCCTGCGCCATCAAGGCCGTAACAGTTAAAAGAGAACGTGTTTTGAGATCTAAGTCGGTATTATTCCAGTTTTCACCAAATAATACGTCATCATTATAGTGGGCAAATTCAGGAGCAAACTCTCCTAAACGATCACGTCCCGCAGTTTGTACAATTTTTTTAGTCATGGGCTTATTCTCCTGTTTGGGGGTACGATGTGTAAATGCAGCCAGTATACCGGATACGGCTAGCAATGTAAAGATAAGACTTGCTTTTTTCATACAACCCTCCTAAGTCTACTCTTTTATTATAACAGTTGGAGTAGACTTTAAGTCAAGAGAACACAACCCAATCTGAACGCGCGGAGATTCACTTGATATAGTATACAACTTGTTTGGGATTGCTAATCCAACCTTCGGGAGTTAGCGCGGTCTTTGTGTTCGTTTTAGTAGCTCCTGGTAACGTCTTGCACAACGAATCGGTTATTAATTCAATACAAGCATGTCTTACTTGAGGTACGCCGTTATCATTGGCAAAATAATAAGAAGATGTTAATGAATAATCTGCGATTCCACATTTTATAATTCCATAATTGCTATTTTTACATGGTTGAATGATACAACAATACATTTTTTCATTGTTAGCACAGACAGCATAGCTAAGAGGACGTTTTATTGTAGACATATCCGCCGGCAGAGCTACATCTAATTCATCAAAGGATTGGGGCCAATTTCCATTGCCTAAGTAATAGGCTTGAACTGTTTTTCCAATTGAATCTGCCAGTACACGCAGTTTAGCAAACTGCGCCTTTTGTACAGCTCTTTGATATTGGGGTACCGCTACCGCGGTCAACATACCTATTATCAGGATCACAACCAGTAATTCTATGAGCGTGAAACCTGGCTTAATATTGGTGTGTTTCATAAACATTCTCCTATATTTTTTGTTTAATTCCCTGCTATGAAACCATAGAAAAACGGCCGTCATATATGAACCCTTTGAGCGAATCCACATATAACAGCCGTGGTCTATCGACCTTGTACAACAAGGACGATAAACACTTGGCACACGATATTAGGGTTATAAAGCCTATTATCTTGTACCTAAAACAGCTGTTTTTGGCGCTCAAAGGAACCGCTTTGCGGTTTCCCGTATTCTGTATACGGTTCCAAAAACAGAATAAATTGTACTCATAGTATAGAAAAAAAGGACTGGAATTACCAGTCCTTTTTTTAGAAAGTAATCCGTTAGAAATTCAAGAGGGACTCAATAGGTATTTGAGGTTGGATACTATTAGTCGATAAATAGAATGATTTTATGGGTATACTGCATTTGCACAGTTGAAGAAAATTAGAAATATAAAAAGAGAGATTTATGATATTACATTTTCTAATCTCAAAAGCCATGTTTTTTTATCCATTCCGCCTGCGTAACCAGTCAAATCCCCGCTCGTGCCTACGACACGGTGGCAGGGGATAATCAGTGAAATCGAGTTATGTCCCACCGCACCTCCGATTGCTTGGGCAGACATATGCGGACGATTTTGCTTTTTTGCAATCCGGGTGGCAATTTCGCCGTAAGTCAGGGTGTGACCGAAAGGGATTTGAAGCATGATTTCCCATACGGCTTGACGAAACGGCGTAGTTCTCATCAAAAGCGGCGGTGTAAAATCGGGTGCCCGGCCGCTAAAATAGATATCTAACCAATGGCATGTTTGCTTAAAGATAGGTAATGATTTTTCTTGGTGTTCGGGTGCCAAAGTATCGGCAAAATATTTTTGTCCGTCAAACCATAAACCGGTCAAGTGTGTTTCGGTTCCGGCGAGTGTAATATCTCCTAAGGGGGACTTATAATGAAACGTGTAATCCATGGTAGAATACCTCGTAATTATATATGGATAAACAAGCTGCTAGGTATCCCAACTAACTGCTTATGGGTTCTCCCGTAAATACTGCTGCCAGGGAATTTGATTAATAAGCAGTTGCTTTGCCAGCGGTGTTTGACCGGGAAGATAGGAATAGATTACCTCAAATTGAAGGTTGTGAGGGGAGCTTCGAAAAAGTTGGTCCAGCGCGTTCGCATCGGTTTGCGGGATATAAAAACGACATTGTTCTCCCCAACGGGCCTCTTTACAAAATAATTCTTTCGGACAATTGCCGTCGGGGAACTGTTGACAATCAGTATGCGTCCAATCCGGCTGGTAGGCTATATAATGTCCGGATAATAAATCGCGCGGGTCATAACCAGTAATGGCTACAGTAACATCCGTGCCGTTGGCACGGGTGCAAAAGAGCAGTAGCGTCCATCCCAGTAAACACATCCACGGTAAGAAAAGCATCAGAGTCTGTAAACGTTTGCTGATCATTTGAAAATCTCCATTTGCTTAATATAGCGGGTCGTTTGGCGCAGACAATATATAAGAATCAAAATAAGCAGTCCACCGCCGATAAATCCTAAGCCGGAGAGCCATAGACTGCTTGTGTGGAACATGAAAATCAAGAAGATATAAATCTCAGTTAGCACGGCGTTGCGTTTAAAAGAAGTGATTTGTTGTTCTTTGACCGCTGTGTAGAGTCGAAGGGCCAAAAACCCAAATACCGTTGCATGGACGCCCAGTACCGTTGGAAATTGGGTTTGCCACAGTCCCCATAAAGCGGCTAGGGCGGCAATGGAAAGATAGCAACTAGCTAAGAGCAGCAATGCGGCCGCGCGGGGGAGTCTGGTGTACGGATCAAAGCGCTTGACCAGATATTTTAGCAGGTTATAGAGTATGTATAAGCCTATCACAAACAATACCGTCAGACAGGTAAATTCATCCCAAACATAGGAAAAGAATTTTTCTACATGCTTCCAAGGACAGGTAGTGAGTACTAAACACCACCAGGTTAGGTTGATCCAGGTGCTTCGGCTAAGCCAGATAAAGGGGAGTCCTAGTAGAGCCCACGCACCGGCAAAGTTAGTCCAACCGCCGGAGAGGTGAAAGATTTGCGCAATCAGCCCGATGGTGGCACCAATCGCCAAAAAAGATAAGATGGAGAATAATTCTCGCAAACCTGTTTTGCGCGTTTGCATGCTCCAATAAGTAGCATAGGTAAGAACTCCTAGTAATGCAAAATCACCAACAAGTTTAACAAGCTCAGGCAACACCTGCCAGTTGGCAGCAATCAGCAAGCAGATGCCCAGGCCGATTAGGATTCCGGCAATCACAAAGGCCGTAATCCAAAAAGTACGGTTAGTATGAGATCGCTCAAACGCTAAAATCTGTTGCTGCTGCTCACGCGTAATGATATGTTGACCCACCCAGGTTTCCGTTTTTTTAGTAAGAGACATAAAACCTCGCAAACAAATATTTATTTTATTGTAACAAATTGAAGAGGAGCCTACATGATAAATAATAATCCCCCGGCTTTGTGAACTGCACCCCTCCACTTGGACTTTTTGTCCAACTTTCGGGGTTCAGTTCAAAGCCCGGGGTATTCCGGCGGATTTAATAAAATTTGTGAACTATTTGCATTTTTGCTAAAATATATAAGGAAATTTGTCGAATGGAGTGTTAAATTAGCACAGCCCTAGATTGGGCAACTTACAATTGTAGTTTTATTCGTTTTTGGAATCCTATTGAAGAAATAGGAAGGTTATTGAGGAAAACTCAATATCCGCTCTGATCCAGAAGCGGTCATTTAGGTGGAAAATTTTTGGGAAGTCATGAGTCCAATATTTTCTGCCGAATGCTCGCACTATCTTGTTTAGAAGAATCTTCTATTCTGAGAATTTTGCGGCTACGACTGCTGTTGGTTATACCTCAGAGCGGAATAACTGACGAGCAGTCGTTTTTTTTTTTTGTCAGTCCATCTTCATAATTTACTCTTTACTCTAGGATTCCAAGAAATTGGGATCCTATTTTTGTTCTCCATACGAGAAAATATTTGTTATTAGTTATACCGTTGGCTGGAGTAACTAATAGAAACCATCTTAGTAGTGCAGGTCGGTTGCACCGGTGACATGGGTAGCCGATATGCATTACTGGAATAGATTTAGGCAAAAATACTAGGAAGTCCTGGGCTGAGTGTTTTTTTAGCTGAATGTTCATAAGTTCAAAGGAACTTGTGTAACTACGAATGTCAGCGGATTATATCCGACACTGGATAATCATTGGCAAGCGTGAGAGTGTGACCCTGTTGTTATGTGAGATGGTAATTTTAGGCGCTGAAAGCCGAAAGTCTAAACGTGCGAGAAGTCATGAGCTTGTGCGTTTAGATTTGAGCTTATTGCCCTTGTGGCAGGTAGCTCAGGTTGTTAGTTCGTGCAGCTTTAGGTGCGCACGAATTAACAACCGTAAATTTAAAGCTTAAAAAAGTTTTATGGAACAAAAGTTTTCTGTTGTACTTTATGTTTGGCAAAAAGATTTTCCCACTTGGGTCAAGCAGGCATTGGATAGTGTTTTTTCCAATACCGTTAAACCCGCTGAAGTGGTAATTATGGTTGACGGCCCAGTGAATGAAGATCTGCAAGCCGTCATAGATGAAGCCGCTAAAAACGAAACAGTACGTGTTCTATCGCATCCCGTTCCCATGTTGAGGGCGGCCGCACTTGCTTTTGCTATTAAACAGTGCAAATATGACCTAATTGCCATACAAGGAGCAGATAGTATTTCTCTGCCGAATCGTTTTGAGAAACAACTGGCCTATTTTACCGAGAATCCCGAAACAGCTGTATTGGGTGGGTATGCCCAAAAAATGGATCGCAATAACGAAGCATTATCCACCGCCATCCGAGAGGTTCCTGAATCTGAACAAGAGATTAAAACTTTCTTAAAAAATCATTCTCCTTTTATCTATCGGACCGTTATGTTCAAGAAACAGGCCATTTTAGATGCGGGAAACTACAAGGACTTTCCCAATTTAGAAGATGAGTATTTGTGGGTGCGTGTAATAGGAAAAGGATATAAGACCGCTAACCTGACAAGCGTTATTGCCAACATCCATTCTATTGACGCATATGAACATATGGTACTTGCTTTGCCGCACTTTCAAATGAAAAGAGAACTTTTTAGCACGATGCGCCAAATGGGAATGATCGGCTCTTTTACGTACTATCGCCTAGTGTGTATGGCATTTATCAAATATCTGATTATACCGAATTGGTTCCGTCGGAAATTTCATCTCTATGACATACAGGCTTAAAAAGAAAGACATATGAAAATTGCGATTTTAATAAACGATACCACTAGCTTATATAATCACCGTTTTGAAGTCATACGCGGATTGGTAGAAACGGGATATCAGATAGAAATAATCACCCAAGAAGAACATTTTTCACAAGAATTTATTTCTTTAGGTTGCACTGTTACGCTTCTGATTGTCAATCGACATCAAAAGAACCCATTAAATGACTTAAAAGTGCTCTATACCTACTACAAACTGCTAAAAGCGTCTAAACCGGATGTTGTATTGACATATAACATCAAACCTAATGTATACGGTGGGATGGCGTGCCAACTATTAGGACTGACCTACATGCCTAACATTACAGGACTAGGTACCGCCGTGGAATATCCCGGTATGTTGCAGAAAATAACGGTGTTACTCTATAAATTGGGGATGCGTAAGGCGCATACTATTTTCTTCCAAAATACTGCTAATCGGGCCTTTTTTGAAGAACGTGGAATACTGCGGAAAAGCACGAAAGCCGTTTTACTTCCCGGCTCCGGTGTGAATTTAACAAAACATCTTCCCATGCCGTATCCTAATGCCCAAGAGACGCACTTTCTCTTCGTAGCCCGCATTTTGAAAGAAAAAGGGATAGACATGTATTTAACTGCGGCGAAAAAATTTAGCGGCCCAAAGGTAAAATTCCATATTTGCGGGCCGTTTGATTCGTCGGACTATCAGACCAAGGTGGAACAAGCGGTTAAGGACGGTTTTGTGCTTTATCATGGGCAACAAAAGGATATGAAGCCCTTTTTTGAACAATGCGCGTGTTTATTACATCCGTCTTGGTATCCGGAAGGGATGAGCAACGTTTTATTAGAAACAGCGGCAAGTGCGCGTCCTGCTATTACCACCAACCGGGCTGGATGCCGGGAAGTAGTGGAAGACGGTAAAACGGGCTTTATTGTGCCTGTGCAAGATGAACAGGCATTTTTACAAGCAGTAGAAAAATTTTTGGATCTTCCTAGGGAAGAACGCAAGCAAATGGGATTAAATGCTCGCACCAAAGTGGAGAAAGAATTTGATCGTCAGTTGGTAGTAGATGCATATGTAAAGGAATTAAAAGTTCTCTCCACATCCGCTCATTCTAGTCCTGCCTTACAGGGGGTAGTATGCGCCGACAAGTAAATAACATCATTAGCGTTCTCTATTCTTTCATCAGACTGTGCGTTATGAAATTATTTCATGGTAGAAAACTGCAAGTCCAACTGGTAGAGCGTTTCTCCCCCAATGTAGTGTTGGAAATGGAAAAGGGAGCCAAAGTAACACTTGGCAAATGTGTTCGCGCTCATAGTGGCTGTAAAATCAAAACGCGTAAAGGGGCGGTTTTAGAAATAGGGGACGATGTGCATTTAAATTATAACTGTATTATTGTGTGCCGCAAACATATTTCCATTGGAGAAGGAACCGAATTTGGCCCGTCTGTCTATATCTATGATCATGACCATGATTACAAAAGTGGTTTGAAGAAACAACTGTTTAAAGAAGGAGATATTCGTATTGGCAAAAACTGTTGGATTGGAGCTAATACCATTATTTTGCGCGGAGTTAATATCGCAGATGATTGTATTATTGCCGCAGGATCCATAATTACAAAAGATATTCCTAAAAATTCCATTGTTGTACAACGCAGGGAAACTGAAATCCGCACATGGGAGCATGCAAAATGATACGCATTCTTCACGTAATAGGTAGTTTGGATATGGGCGGTTCCCAGATGTTTGTTTTGAATGTATATAACAATATAGATCGGAGCAAGATTCAGTTTGATTTTGTGGTACGGGAAGGAAAGACGTATTTATTAGAAGATAAGATACACGCATTGGGTGGCAAAATTTATTCTTGTCCTAAATACAAAGGTTATAATCATTTTTCCTACGTAAAATGGTGGAGAACTTTTTTTCAAGAACATCCGGAATATAGAATTGTACACGGTCATGTACGCAGCACCGCCGCTATTTATTTAAAAATTGCTAAAAATTGTGGCCGCAAGACCATTTCTCACAGCCATTCCACACGCAACACACGAGGTCTCTCATCCTTTGTAAAAGCGATTTTGCAATTTCCAATTCGTTTGATAGCGGATTACTTCTTTGCCTGTTCTTTGGCAGCAGGGGAATGGCTTTTTGGTAAGAAAATTACCAAACAATCAAATTTCTTTGTCGTTCCGAATGCCATTGATACGGCTAAATTTGCTTATAATCCCAGCATCCGACAAGAACTGCGCCGTCAATTAAACTTAGAAAATAATTTCGTAGTAGGACATGTAGGGCGGTTAGATATTCCCAAAAATCATACTTTTTTATTACAAATTTTTGCAACAATTTATAAGAAAAAACCTTCAGCCCGACTTTTGTTGGTTGGCGATGGCCCGCTAAAACAAAAACTGATTGAACAAGTAGGACAATTACATATTAGTCAGGCCGTGTTATTTTGCGGTAATCAGATGGCAGACCGTTATTATCAAGCCATGGATGTATTTGTATTCCCGTCCTTGTATGAGGGGTTGGGAATTGCAATAATAGAAGCACAAACGGCGGGATTACCTTGTATAGTTTCCAAACATTTACCACCGGAAATTGATTTACAATGTGGGTTGATTGCCCGTATGGATTTAAAAGAAAATCCCCAATGTTGGGCAGAGAAAATACTAGCCCAAATAGATAAATCGCGCATATCCCGGCAAGAAACCGCTATTGCCAAAGGGTTTGATATAACCAAAACGAACCGTTGGCTGACCGGTTTTTATACACAGGAGTCTGTATGACCACTTATTTTATCCGCTTAGATGACGCCTGTCCAAAACGCGATATACGAAAATGGGATCAAATGGAAATTTTGTTAGATAAATACCACATTAAACCGTTGGTAGGCATTATCCCATCTTGTGAAGATCCACAAATGGAACATTATCCGGAAGATAAGGCATTTTGGAGCCCCCGCGTATCTGCTTGGCAAGCCAAAGGGTGGACACTCGCCTTACATGGTTTTGAACATTGTTATTTTACCCAAGAAGGCGGTATTAACCCCGTCAATAAACGCTCGGAATTTGCGGGGCTACCGTATAATGAACAAGCCCGGAAAATCCGTCACGGATATGCGCTGTTAAAACAATATGGAATTAATCCTCAAATCTTTTTTGCGCCGGCACATACCTTTGATGATAATACATTAAAAGCACTTCAGTCCGAAACAAGTATACGGTTTATATCCGATACGCCAACCAATGACGTATATGTACGAAACGGTTTTACGTTCATCCCGCAACAGGCCGGGGCCGTACGCTCACTACCTTTCAAAGTAGTTACGTTTTGTTATCATCCCAACACTATGCAATCGACGGATTTTGATAAATTGGAAAATTTTATTAAAACTCACACAGTTTCAGATTTTCGATTAATTACTACCGAACGCCGTTTATCCTTGTACGATAAACTCTTGATGAAACTGTATTACTGGAGACATCATGGCTAAAGTCATCTTAGTGGGGGCAGATCATCATAACGGATTAGGGTTGGTTCGTAGTTTTTGGATGCACAGCATTAAACCTGAAGGTATTATTGTGGGAAAAAATGCCTCAAAGGGGTTTTTGCGCCACTCTAAATACTGGGATAAACTTTGGTTTGCCACTGACGAACAAGAGGCCTTGAACATTTTACTTAAACAGAAATATACAGATAAACCTGTTTTAATTCCTTATTCAGACGGTGCAGCCCAAATGATAGACCTCAACTTAAATGAGTTAAGCAAACGCTATCTATGTCCTTCTATTGGTGGTAAACAAGGCGAAATCGCGCGTCTAATGGATAAATTGGAACAAACTAAATTGGCTAAGCAGTTAGGTTTACAGACATTGGCCTGTGAAACGGTAGATATTGCTCATCCCCGCATTACTTTGCCTTTGCCTTTAATCATAAAACCCATTGTGAGTGCTCAGGGCAAAAAAGCAGATATTCGGATTTGCTTAACATTACAAGAGTTACAAGAATCTTTGCAGTTTTACGCCCAAAACGGATATCAGCAGGCCCTCGCACAAGTCTATTTATCTGATTTTACCGAATATGTATTAACCGGGGCATTATTCAAAAATCAAATGTCTTTTACGATTGTGCAACACATCCGGCAATGGCCCATGGGAAGAGGGTCAGGTAGCTTTTCTCGGTTTTGTATAGAAAAAGAAGTCTTGCAATATTCTCAAACTGCTTTAGAATCTTTATTGAATTTCGGTTATCAGGGACCTATAGACATGGAATTTTTTAAAGATGCAAACGGACAATTTTATTTAAATGAAATTAATTGGCGCAGCAGTGGACGAAACTTTGTTAGTCTATACGACGGGGTACATTCCGCATATTTTTACTATTGTTCCCTCACGAATAACCATTTACCAACAGATGAACCACTACTCAACACTAAAGAAGGGTTTTCGATGAACGAGGCAACCGACTTTCGGTACGTTGTATTTGGCAAATTGTCCTTCCTGCAGTGGAATAAAGATAGATGCAATACTCAGAGTTTTGCGTTGTGGTACCATAAAGATTTAAAGCCTACTTTTGCCCGTTATATGGAGCTAATTTGGAAATGTATCAAGGGGAAGAATAAAGCATGAAACCTACTTTGACTATTTTAACTCCTATATATAACCGGGCTAATTTATTACCCCAAGTATTTGCTTGTTTGCAAAAGCAAACTGATATGGATTTTGAATGGATTATTATAAATGATGGGAGTACGGATAATTCCTTAGCGGTGGCTCAAGGTTTTAAGACAGATAGCTTTAATATTCAGGTTTTAAACAAACCTAATGGAGGCAAACATACCGCATTAAATTATGCTCACCAATATATTCATGGAAAGTATGTCCTGATTCTAGATAGTGATGACAGTTTAACAGCACATGCCGTAGGATCTATTAAAATAGAATGGAAAAAGTATCAACATAACACAAAAATTGGAATGCTTATTTTCTTGCGAGGCGATAATAAGTTAACACCATTTTGTATCGTAACACAATATAACCGACCTGTGGACTTTATAACATGCAAACGCACTCACATATTGGGCCGAGATTGTTGTGAAGTCATTCGTACCGATTTATTTAAACAATTTTCCTTCCCAGAGTTCCCTGGCGAAAAATTTGTGAGTGAGAGTGCGTTGTGGAATCGTTTGAGCCAAGATTATCAATGTGTGTACATTAATAAGATTATATACATTTGTAAGTATTTATGTGACGGGCTCACCCAGGCGGGTATAAGCATGCGGATAAAAAATCCGCGCGGTGGCATGTATGTGGCAAATACTGAATTAACGCCTAAAAATTCACTTAAAAAACGGCTAAAATACGGTATTTTATACACCTGTTACGGTAAATTTGCCGGATATACATTTAGACAATTAAAGGAATACTGTTCCAATAAAATAATCTTTTATCTTACTTATTTAGGTGGAATTTTATTGTATTGGTATTGGAAAAATAAGTTTATAAGTCAGGAAAATGATGATTAGTGTATATATTTTTGTTTCATTAGTTTTTTTGTTTTTGTCAAAGAAAAAATTTGGAACGATATTTAATATCGTAAGCATCTTTACATTCTCTTGGACAGTAGTATCCTGTTTGGCATGTCTGGACATGTTCGGTTTAAGACAACCTTCTTTTTTTGTACATTGTCAAATTCTAATATTTACGATTAATGTTAATATAGTCATGTTATTATCAATGAAAGTTAACAAACAACAGGATATCCAGAGTCCTTCTATTGATCGTACGCTAAATCTAAAAGTGCTGACCTTACAATTTCTCGCCATCAGTTTGTCATCAGTATTGCTATTGCAGGCGGTGAAGGTGTTATTGAGTACTGGGGATTTCGCTGTTCTACGCGCATCATTTTATTCAATTGAGTACGCCGATCAACATTTATTTAACTTGTTTTGCAGACAACTTCCTTTGGCAATAATGGAAGGATTAATAATTTTTTATACCTATAGTGCTTTTATTCAACAAAAACTCAAATATTTGTTATTGGCCTGTTGCAATGTCCTATGTGTGGTACTAGTAAGTGGCGGTAGATATGAAATTCTATTTTTCGTATTGGTTGTAATTATGACATTCATCAATAACGGTGGAGAAATGACGAAAAAGACAAGAATATGGATAAAAAAATATAAAAGATGGGTGATTGGTCTTGCTCTATTATTACTTGTCCCAGGAATTATTATAACGATACAGGCGCGATCCGGTTCCGTTTTTAATGAATTAATTATTTATTCCTCAGGTAGTTTATCGTTCTTAGATTATATTTTCTCACGACCGGATTTGTTTGAAATAGATAATAGGCTATACGGATATATGACATTTAGTGTCATAACAGAACCAGTAATACTTATTTTAAAGCAATTAGGACTAACTTTGGCCAAAACCCCTAGTTGGTATTTTAAT
The DNA here is from genome assembly GCA_017475405.1 of Elusimicrobiaceae bacterium. Classification (GTDB taxonomy): domain Bacteria; phylum Elusimicrobiota; class Elusimicrobia; order Elusimicrobiales; family Elusimicrobiaceae; genus Avelusimicrobium. The sequence continues at coordinate 12,707 of JAFVFN010000003.1, read as the reverse complement.
ATTCATTGTCAACCGTTCTATAATATTGCCATAAATGGGAATCCACTATATTTTAATAACAATACATCTATCCTTTATTTCCTCTATTATGATTTTGGTCGACTAGGATCCTTAATTGGTGCGTGGGTAATGGGTGGGCTGATTAGTTATGTGTATAACAAAGCAAAGGAAACTTCTACATTTTTCAATGTGCTTTATATCTATATAGCAGTTGGACTCCTATTAACGGTTATGTATTATAGATTCTTTGGGGTCAAAGCTTTGTTTGTCATCCTCTCATTATGGCTCTGTTGTGTTCGAATTAAAATAGGAAATAAAATACTATGAATACTAATATTAATATAAGTATTATTATCCCACACTTCAATTCTATCGATTCTTTAGAGAAATTACTCCAAAGTATTGGGAAACATGCCGATGTTGAAACGATTATTGTAGATGACAATTCGACGAAAGAATTAAAAGAATTAGACTCTTGCAGACAAAAATATTCTTCAAATAATTTCATTTTTCTCATGAATACAACACATAAGAAAGGAGCAGGAGTCAGCCGAAATATTGGTTTACATCGGGCAAAAGGGAAATGGTTGTTATTTGCAGATGCTGATGATATATTTATTGAAAATTGGTATTTAGTTGTTAAAGATTATATTAATTCCTCTTCGGATATTGTTTATTTTCCACCAACAGGAAGGGGAGGTAGACAAATCCCCTATGTGCGTTTGGTAATAGATTATTTCCAGCATAAATCCGGAGCAGAAAATCGCTTGCGTTTCCAATTTTTTCCACCTTGGTCAAAACTTATTAGGCGTTCTTTGGTGGAAGAAAGAAACATTACATTTGATGAAACTTTGTACGCTAATGATGTTATGTTTTCCACGAAATGCGGTCTTCTTGCACAAAAAATTGCCGCGAATAAACATCCAATATACTGTTTACAAGAGCGAGCCAACTCGTTAACCAAGAATAAAAATTTTGATGCACAGTATATCCGCAGTGAAGTCATCTGCCGAACCTATAAATTTCTGCAAACTAATCTTTCGGCGGATGTGTTTAAAACTTGTTATGTGTGCAATGCCCCATTAGCTGATTTATGGACATTTATTAGAGGCAGATATTCTCTAAATCAGATTTGGAATATCTATCAGTTATATAAGTCATATCATATTCCTGTTTTTGTAAGCAGTAATATAAAAAAAATAATTTCTTATTTATGGAATCATATTTAAGGGGCTATGAAACAGGCTAGCGTAAAAGTTAATTTCATTTATAATGTGCTCTATGAGTTACTGTCGATTGTTGTTCCATTAGCTACCACTCCTTACTTGGCACGCGTACTAGGACCTGATGGGTTGGGCGAGTATTCTTACGCATATGCTATTGCATATTACTTTGTGTTATTTATGCAATTGGGTATTAAAAACTATGGTACTCGTGAAATTGCAAAATACCAACATAAAATAGAGGAACGTTCTCGCATTTTTTGGGAATTGGTAACAGTACAGGGAATATTTTCGGTGTTGGCGGTGATAATATATGGATGGTACAGTTTAGCGTTATCATCTAACCGTATGATGAGTTTGTTATTGTTACCCTATATTTTTTCTGGGGCATTAGATATTACTTGGTGTTTTAGTGGAATGGAAGATTTTAAGACGATTATTGGACGTAGTACCTTAGTAAAAATCTTAACAACGATCGCCATTTTTCTATGGGTAAAATCATCGGAAGATATTACCAAATATGCGTGTGTTATGAGCTTCGGAATGTTTTTTTCCCAGTTGTTATTATGGCCATTTCTGTCCAAATATATTAAATGCACTCCTATTCGAATTAAAATGTTATTTAAGCATTTAAAACCTCTTTTTATTTTGTTTATTCCTTTGTTGGCTGTCAGCATCTACAAAATGATGGATAAAATTATGCTGGGTTATATGACAGATATGACTCAAGTAGGATTTTATGAAAGTAGTGAGCGCGTACTCGTCATTCCGTTAGCCCTTATTACCTCTTTGGGGACTGTGATGCTACCACACATGGCCAACTTATATGCTACTGATGATACAAAGCGCGTGACAGAAGTATTTGAAAAATCTATTTATTTTGCCATGTTTTTGGCTACTTCTATGGGATTTGGCTTGATGGCAGTTTCCAAAACTTTTGTGCCGTGGTTTTATGGACCAGATTTTACGATATGTATTACATTATTTCATATTCTACTTCCCAGCAGTATGTTTTTAGCGTTTGCCAATGTGATTCGCACTCAGCATCTTATTCCACTTGAACGGGATAAAGAATATGTTAGTTCTATTATTGCTGGGGCGATAGTAAATGTACTGTTCAATCTTCTCTTAATTCCATCGCTAGGAGCAATTGGCGCAGCAATTGGCACTTTATGTGCAGAAATTACGGTTTGTGTATTACAAGTAGTAATGGCATGGAGGGAAAAATCTCTCGGAAAATATATCACATGGTCACTCCCGTTTATATTGTCTGGAATGGTTATGTATCTTCTCATATCCAATGTGCAATTTAATAAACTTCCCATTTTGGTTAATTTAGCATTACAGTGTGGAATGGGAGCGGGTATTTACAGCGTTTTTTGTGTATGTACTCTAGTTATGTTTGGAAAAAATCCTCTGAGACAGTTTCAGTCCTCACTACACAGATTTAAAAATAGCAAGTTATAATTACAAATTTTAAAGGAGTAAATTATTTATGAAATATTTAGTTAATTGTACTTAAAAGATACTATTTCTTTTTTTAATAACCCATGCGCCATAGGCGGGCATTTGTGGGAATTTTTCGCTGCCGACAAGTAATTGATAGTTTCGTTTTAGAAGGGTTTTCGGTACATTTACGGGTTTATCAGAACGGTTAAGCAAAATAATGTACTTGTATTTTTTATACAAGCGAGTCTGAGCTGTCAAAGGTCCAGCTACCGTAAAGGGATTCTCTACAATCTTCCCATTTTCTAACACAGGTAACAGTTTATTTAACTCCTGTGATACAGAAACTACTCGAGTCCACCAATCTGGATGCGCGGAGGCTAATGTGCCGTCTTTTGTACCGAATGTGTAATAAAAAAGTCCAGTAGCACCATTTAGAATTCCGTCATAGGACATGAATCGAATTTCTGCCTCTGTTGGGAAACGACCAATACGGTCATTATCAGGTCGATATTGTTGATATTCTTTCCAATCAAAAGCCTGCACTACGCCCCATAATGGCCGATTGCCGACTCCGGCAGACTCTTGTCCTTCTTTAGCCAAACGCACATTGTCTCCAAAAGAAGTTAAGGGCAGATGAGGTACCGGATACCAATCCACCATTAAAATATCAGATAAATCATAATAGGGAACAACTGTTTTTCCTTGTCCGATGACTAATGCAGTCTGATGATTTGGAAAGATTTCTTTGGACTTTTTATGAATTTCCGTCACACGTTCACGCGATAATTTATGTACATCGGGCTCATCTGCTAAATACCACGCCAACATAGGCCAATCTTTCGCCATTTCCTGACAGGGTGTATCAACCGCTTGATTAGAATAAATAACGAGTTGTATATTATTGTCTTTGGCAGTTTGTGCAATTGCGGTTAATTTTTCAGAATCTTTACTGTATGTACGAATACAAGTAAAACCCGCTTGTTTAATCAAAGGAATATCCTCCGGTTTATTGACTCCATACATACAGATAGGGAATTCCTCTGCCCATGCAAAGGAGCAGAAGAATAACAAAGCAACCACGAATAATTTGTGTTTCATTGTATTCACACCTCACGGTTATTTAGCAATCTCTCGCAGATTTTTTTATCTTCCTCGGAAAAGCATACCAAGGTTATTTCCTTTACTGCTTTTAGCGAGGGAGATATTTGTTTTACGGCGGTTATGGCAATTTATGCCGCTTGTTCTTTGGGAAAATGGTATACGCCTGTAGAGATACAGGGAAAAGCCACGCTCTCGCAAGAATACAATTCTGCTAATTTAAGGGAATTCGTATAGCAGTTAAACAGATCCTTCATCTCGTTATGATCTCCACCGTACCAAACAGGCCCCACCGTATGGATGACATATTTACAAGGCAAATTATAAGCCGAGGTTATCTTGGCCTCTCCAGTCCGGCAACCACGTAGTGTGCGGCACTCTCTGAGAAGTTCCGGCCCTGCGGCACGGTGTATCGCACCATCTACCCCCTTACCGTCTAGGAGCGTATGGTTGGCGGCATTTACGATAGCATCCACCTCGAGCTTTGTAATATCCCCTAGTATAACCTTAAGCATAATTATATTTTAGAAAATTCAAAGATATTTGCGGCTTTTTTGAAACCACCACCGACGATGACTACTGAATTTCATAGAAAACCCTTACAAATAGCAACTATTCTTCCGAAAGAAGAGTTACTATGTTCCTACGACGCAAAGTTCGATTTTGCGTAATAAGGAGAACAAAAACATGGCATTAATCAAAAGATTCGGTGTTTACTACGCCGATTTTAGAGTACCAAACGGGAAACGTTCGAGAATATCCCTACAGACCACTAACTTAAGAGTGGCCAAAGATAGATACGCGGAGTTAGTAAGCAGACGTAAAAAAGCCAAGGAAAACATTATTGTGGATATGGAATGGGATGCCTTTAAAGACAGATTATTCCGCTTTATGTCCGCAGAACGGGCCAAAAGTACGATTGGATGGACTAAGCGGGCTATTCAGCATATGGAAGATTTTAATGCCCCACGCATGTTAAGAGATGTAACCCCCAGCCTTCTGCAAGGCACAAAGGAGTTTATGCTTAACGAAGGATTCAGTAAATACAATGTTAATCGCTGTATACAAGCTATCAAAGCTGCTATGCGACTCGCGGAAAAATGGGATTTAGCAGTAGAACAGAAATGGAAAGCCATTGGTAAGCTAAAAACCCCAAAGGGGCGTATGGTATTTCATACGGATGAGGAAATTGATAAACTATTAGTGGCGTGTCCGTCCCTGGGTTGGCGGCTTGTAGTCCTGTTAGGGGCCGATGCAGGGCTTAGAAGAGGCGAAATAGCGCATTTGCGGTGGCAAGATGTGGATTTTAAGAACAATCAGCTCTACATTGCCCCTGACAAAACGGAAAACTACAGATATGCCCAATGCCCCACCTTGTGTGAAGCCCTCACAAAGGCCGAAAATGGCGCAAAAAGCGAGTATGTGGTGGATGTAGGCAGGGCATCTAGCCGAAACAGCAAAGATTTCCTTACATCTTACTACCCAAGAATAGATAAAGCCGCCGGAATTAAGAGCTTTTTGCATAAACTGCGCCACACTTATGCCTCCCAATTGGTGCAGAAAGGGGTTAACCTGTACCAAGTATCCAAATTGCTAGGACACAGCAGTATCCAAATGACAGAAATCTACGCACACCTGGTTCCTGCCAACTTACAACAGGCGGCTATGTGCATGACCCCTAGAAAGATGCTGGAGACGAATAGCGTGTCTAATGCCGAAAATGGAGCCACAAAATGATGGGACACAGGGTATAAAATAGTGCCATGAGAATGCCTAAAACGTACATTGGAGCAATTTTGGGGTATAACCTCGTCTTTGTAGGCATTCTTGTGGCACGAATTTGGGATAATGTATGCGAAAAATTTTTAGAAAAAGTAATCCCTTAACCCTATCTAAGTATCCTTAGCTTGCTACTCCATCCGGAGCCGTTTCGGGTTAAGGGATACCGCGTTATACTGCCAAACAACTATTTCTTTTTCTTTTGTTCTACCTTCTTTTGGATTTTACTCAAGTTTTCCAAGAAAGCTTTTTCTACAGCGGATAAGTGTGTTTTCGTGCGTTCTCTATACTTGGCATACTCCGCTAATGCTTTATTATCTGCTTCCAACTTGCTTACTTTACCAGGATTTTGCAATAATTCACTACCAGACATTTTAATAAAATCATCCAGTTTCGCTATCCAGTCCTTCATATACATGCGGTGATGTCGCAAGGCTTGCAATTCAGCAAACTCTAAATAAGCAGTTGTTATACGATTTAAAACATTTAATTCGTCAGCTGTTAGATAATTTTTAGCCACTAACACTTCGTCTTGGCGTGGTTTTCCACCCTGAAAGGATGTTAGACCCATAAAATCTTTTTCGGAATCGGCACGCAGATATTCAATCTCTGCAGCAGTATGCCCGTGAGCCGCAAAATGCATTTTATTTTGAACTACGCGGAAAAATTCTTGAGTCAACGCAGAGTGTGGGTCGTAATCTACACTAGTAGCATAAATATCTAGGATTTGACGGTAGAAAATTTTCTCTGATGTGCGGATGTCACGGATACGGGCCAAAAGCTCTTGCCAATATTTCCCACCGCCCATATTTTTCAGATAATCATCGTTTAATGTGAACCCTTTAACAAGATATTCCCGTAACACTTGGGTAGCCCATATACGAAATTGTGTACCTCGTCCGGATCGCACTCTATAGCCTACGGCTAGAATTACATCTAAATTGTAATAAGTAACTTCGCGCTTGATTTGTCTAGTACCCTCTTTTTGAACTGTTCGGAATTTCCGAACAGTTGCCGTTTCATCCGACTCTCCCTCTTCAAAGATATGCTTAATGTGCTCACTAATATTAGCTTTGCTTGACTGGAATAACTCTACCAGTTGAGCTTGGGTCAGCCATACAGTTCCATCGGCCAAGGTAACTTCTATCTTAGTTTTTCCATCTTCGGTTTGATAAATGATAATGTCGGTATCTTTAGGCATAGTTAAATCTTAAAAAAGTCCTTTTATTTATGTTATCATAATTTAGCACACAATTGACATAAAAGTCGCTAATCCTTGCTACGCACTTGTGAAACTCGAACTAGCCAAAACCCACCAATGATAATGCGAGCTACTAAACCCGAGTATAAAAACTATGGTACACTATAACGGCCCCTAAAATAGCAGAAAAATGGCGAGTTAGCAGGTAAATCTAGCAAAAATACCTGCTAACTAGGCAAATGACATGTGTTTTGATATGTGAACCTGTCGGAAATTCAGACAAGTTGCCATCAGATTGTTGAATAATCCTTGGTATTGGTGACAGTAAATAAGAGGAAAAACCGTTAAACAAGCCCCAAAATTGCCCCACAAACGGGTTTTAGAGCCGAAATCCATGGTTTTCTCACAGGTGGGTTGTTCTTCTGCTCGTGAGACTATTCTTGATTTTATCATCTAAAAAAGAAACTTATAGATAACTAGTGTGAAAAACAGTCGGACCAAATAGGTAGATTACACTCTAGCACTGTATCTCTTGAGCGGTTTTTATTTAATATACCTCAACAAGAAATCAGCAACGCCAATTATCACAACACCATTTTCATCAACCGTTTCATTCATGGGCCTATTGATAACAATTATTCGTTGTATAGCATCTCTCAATAATTTAAACGGTCGCTCTTCTCTCGCTTTTGTCTTAGCATCAGATATATTATCAGAAACCTGAATATAATATTTTTTGGTGTTTCTTGTCGCATAAAAATCGATTTCATTTGTCTTTCTGACAGACACTCCAACAGCATTTCTTTCTATTGAATCAAACGACCCGACATTGACCACATAGTCATTATATATGAGCTCATTATAAACCACATTTTCAAGCAGATGCCCCTCATCCGGAAACGCAAAATTAAGTCTAGCATTTCTCAGGCCAGTATCTGTAAAATAGTATTTGCGAAGCGCGCCTATTTCCTTTCTACCCTTCAGGTCAAACCTTCTTGCTTCTCGTATAATAAAGGCATCGACAAAATGCGATATGTATTTGTCTACTAAGTTTTTTTCGATTTTTTCCTTCTTTATGCTTTGATAAGTATTGGCAATTTTGTCAGAATTTATTAGATTTCCAACTGAACCGCTTAAAATATTACAAAGTTCCTCTAGCGATTCTGAGCGTCTCAGGTTATTATGTTCAATAATATCCTTAAAATAGGTCGTCTCAAATAAATCCTTTAAATATTTTCTCTTTTCCGTTTCATCTTTTACAACAGCAAGCGGCATTCCGCCGTATTGCATATATTCATAAATGGCATCGTTTTTAGAGCCGCCTCTATATCCATAAAATTCTTCAAAAGAAAGTGGATTAAGATTTATATTGGTCGCCTTATCTCTAAATTCGGTAATTATATCGGACGACAGCATTTTGGAATTAGAACCCGTAACATAGAGGTCAATATTCTTTTCATGTGATAATCCAAGTATTACATCTACAAACGAAATAACCTCGGTATCTCCCTTACCGGCTAAAACATGATTGCCAGCTGTCAAATTCGGGTTTACTATCGTATATACCCGTTGTATCTCATCAAGAAATACATAGCATTTTTTGAAGGGAGAACAATGCTTGCGAACATACTCACCGAGTTCAAGCGGATCTCTCAACCGGCTGTTTTTTTCATCATCAAGTTCTATCAAAAGAATCTCCTTTTCATCAACACCGGAATTAATTAAATAGTTGCGATAAATCTCTTTTAATAAGTAAGATTTACCACATCTTCTAATACCTGTTATAACTTTGGGAAACCCGTTATCTTTACTTTTAATTAATAAATTTAAATATCTAGCTCTTTTAATCATTTTATCCTCATAACTACTTTTTTTGTAGTTTGCTACACTTTTTCTCATTAGAGTGTAGCAATTAAGCGTTCTTTCGTCAACTTTTGTACATAACTTGGTATTGGCACATAAGGTGGAACAGAAGAGAAAAATCCGTTAGACAATCCCCAAAATTGGCTTACAAGCGGGTTTTAAGACCTTATGCCGATTTCCCTCTCATGCGGAATATTCTTAGCACGTGAGGCAGAATTGCCAATAGTCGCTAATCCTTGGTAAAATTTGAACTAACCAAAATGCAAGAATGATAAGAGAAAGTGCAAAAACTAATAATAAAAGAATGGTACACTATAATGGACACGCACTCGTCGGTAGTGCGGCGCTCCTAGAGCGCCGCTAGGGTTTAATAGACATTTAGTAACTTCTCGTAAATTTTTTATCTTCCTCAGAAAAGCACACAAAAGTTATTTCTTTTACAGCAGTTATGGCACTTGGGCTGCTTGCTCTTTGGGAAAGCGATACACTCCAGTAGAGATACAGGGAAATGCCACGCTCTCACAGTTGCAAAGTTCTGCTAATTTAAGGGAATTGGTATACCAGTTAAACAGGTCCTTCATCTCGTTATGCTCTCCATCGTACCAAACAGGCCCAACCGTATGAATTACATATTTACAAGGCAAATTATAGGCCGAGGTTATCTTGGCATCCCCAGACCGGCAACTACCTAGGGTGCGGCATTCTTTTAAGAGTTCTGTCCCTGCGGCACGGTGTATTGCACCATCGAACCCACCACCGCACTTGCAGAATTTAAAATCATGCACGTGGGTGGAGGCAATAACATCTCCACATAACTTACGTCTGATTCGGTTTAATTTTATTCTTTCCATGTGAACAGTATGCCATACTCGTGGGCTAGAAGTGTAGGCCTATTTCCCAAATTGGTATAATAGAATTATGAAGACTTTGTATATTCTAGCCGGAGCCAACGGTAGTGGCAAAAGCACAATTGCTAAGGAACTGTTGCCTGAAGAAAATATCGTTTATGTAAATGCTGACGATATCGCTAAGGAACTGTGTCCGGAAAACATGCAATCAGTTCGCATCCAGGCGGGTAAAGAGCTCCACGCTCGGATTGATAAACTGTTTGGGGAATGCAAATCGTTCGCTTTGGAAAGCACATTGTCCGGTGTTGGGCATATCAAGACCATTGAAACCGCCCATAAACTGGGTTACAAAGTAATAATTCTTTACACGTTTGTAGATGGCCCGGATTCGTGTATTGTACGCATCCAAACCCGCGTTAAGAATGGTGGCCATCCTGTACCGGAAGAAGACGTTGTGCGGCGTTTTGGTCGCAGTAAACAAAACTTTTTGAACACCTATAAGGATCTAGCGGACCACTGGGTATTGTATTATAACGGTGGAGATGATATTGTATTAGTTGCGCAACAAGATAAAGGAAAACAAGTTGAAATCTTAGCTGAAAACCTTTATACTGTATTTGAGAGGGATCTATGACTGATTTAACAGCTAAATTAACCCGTATTGCTAGCAGAGCCGTACGTAAGGCCCAAGAAGAAAACCGCAAAAACGGGATACCCAATGTATATGTGATTAACGGCAAGCATGTATGGCAACTGCCGGATGGGTCGTTTACGGATAAAAACCCATTCTAAACCGTTTTTTACACAGAAAAGGCCCCGCAAACGCGGGGCTTTCTATTTTTTAGTGACAAGATTATTTGCCTTGACCGTAGCCTTCGTAATAGTAGGACTGGTCAATGCCTTTGAAGATAACTTCGCGGTCTTCGGTTTTATCGGTCAAATTCGGCTCTAAAAGGGAGCGTAATTCCAAATCATTGACCGGACTGCGCTCCATGGCCTGTAAGTAGAGGTCTTTATCCACGTTTTGCCAATTGACCACTTTGCCCAAGTTCTTTTTGAGGATTAAATCGAGCCAAATGCGGGTAGAGCGACCATTTCCTTCCATAAACGGATGGGCGATGTTCATTTCCACATACTTGGCGATAATTTGAGCAAATGTGCTTTCCGGCATTGTATCAATGGCTTTGAGCACGTCTTTTAGATAAAGACTATTGGCAAAACGGAGCCCGCCTTTAGAGATGTTCTTCTCTCGGATTTGACCCGCGTAAGGATATAACCCTTGGAACAAATAGGCGTGGATCTGCTGTAGGCCTTTAGTTGTGCCTACTTCCATATTTTTAATTTCGCCTGATTCATATAAGCGGCGGGCGTTTGCCAAACTCGCTTCGTCGATTTTGTTTTGTTCCATAAGATTACCTATTTTTATTTTACCATAAATAATTCTCTATTTCTTCATCAAATCCCTAAAATCCAGGCTGATTTGCTTACAAGCTTTTTTTGGTTCGTATGGCCGCTTTTTCTTCTACTCCTACTAATGTCATTCCGCGCTTGGGTAGGTTCATGACCGCTTTGTGTAGTGTGCGCGGGGTTAAATGCGCATCAATCTCGGTCATTTGGATGCTACTATGGCCCAATAATTTAGAAACTGTATAGAGCTCCACCCCATTTTGCACGAGTTGGCTGGCAAAGGTATGGCGTAATTTATGAAGGAAACTATCCACTCCTGCCGCTTTGGCTATTCTTTTGTAATAGGCCATCAGGGAGTCTATGTTATGTACTCAAAGTCCGCCACAAACTCGCTTCCTGCCCCGATTTTGCGCTCGTTCTATGGCATTCCTCAAACTCTCAGTCTCGGAACGATAATATTCCGTCTTATTGGGGCAATATACAGTTGGGGCGGAGCTATTTTTTGCATTGATAGCTTGACGCGTTTTTTTTTTTTGATATTCTGTCCTTATAGAACACCGGATATTAAGGAGATAATTATGCAGAAAAATAAAAAAGCATTTACGCTCATAGAGCTTTTAGTAGTTGTGCTTATTATAGGGATTTTGGCAGCGATAGCAGTGCCATCATATCAGAAAGCCGTTGCCAAGGCAAGATATAGTGAGTTAATACCTGTAGTTAATGCCCTAGCGCAAGCGCAAGAGGTTTATTATTTGGCTAATGATTCTTATGCAACTACATTTGATGAACTGGATGTAGATGTGCCTGTTGGCGGAACAATGAATGAAACGCATACGCAAATTAGATATGGAAATAAGGGCATAGAGTATGTATGGATAAATAGTCGGATGGTAGGTAACACGAAAGATAATACATATGAAGTAGTATCTAGCCACGTACAAACATGGCCCGGGCGAAAATTTTGCTATGCACGCACAACACGTGGGCAATCCGTTTGTAAAGCATTGGGTTGGCAGTATGAAGAGAGCAGTGGAAATTATTATCAAAATTAATCCTAGAAATATACGTAATTTAACGTTACGCGAGCTTATGAACTTGGCTGAGAGCCATGTGAATTTTGAGGAGCAGAAAAATTGGAAAGGTTAAAATGGCTTCTGCAAATTTGGCAGTTAGAGAAAAAGGTCCGTTTCGGGCCTTTTTCGCTTCCCTTATAAATTTCTCTAAGACTTGGGCAGATAAAAATACGTACAAAGCACTGACGAAGAATGGGAAAAACAGTCCATAAAAAAGGCACTTGCGTGCAAGTGCCTTGTTAAATGGTCGGTCAGCGCGAAGTGACTGTGCTTTCATCTTAGACCGCCCGTTTGCGCAGGTGGTGTTTCCCTGTTTATCAGGCAATTAACAGGCAAAACTAGGGAATTTTGGTCCGCTTTTGCCGGTTCCCCGGATTCGTATCTATATAGCTTCTCTTCAGAGAAATAACTGCTAAATTGTGTCAAATTCCCTACGCTGGGTAACAGGGAAAATAACAGGGAAAATAAAGATAACCACAGGGAAGATATTCTACGCATGTTTTGCGTAGCTTTCCTATTTCTTCCCAATCTGTTTTTTGGGTGTAAAGTCCGGCAGGGAACTCTTAGATGTAACCACCTTGGTTCCGGTGGCTTCTTCAAATTGTAAACGCGCTTGTTTGGCGAGCTTGCCGCCTTTGCGTCCGGCTGCTTTATTTTCTTGTACGCCTTCGGCTTGGTCTTTTTCCGCAATTTGACGGGTGGATAACTCGGCCAACGCCGTAAAAAGCAGTTCGGCCTCACTCATGTGTTCGCGTAGGTTTTCATG
>JAFVFN010000026.1 GCA_017475405.1 Elusimicrobiaceae bacterium | reverse complement strand
CAGCGTAAATCCTTTCTTCTTCATTACCTCGTTCCTCCTTTGCTTTATTCCTTTTTGTTTATCCGGGGGAAAGCAGGCTTTCGCCTGCTATCCCCTGTCTTTCTGTTGTGTTTGAGGAGGAACAGAAAGAAGAGCTCTTTTATTAATCTCTCTAAATCTACTCCGGAGGCTCCCCCCCTGTGGTGGATGTGTCCCCCCTCTATCACTCAACTATTACAAGCTATCAAAAAAAAAAAACAAGTCAAGCCAAAAACGAAGTTGCGACGGACAAAAACTCACAGCAACACAAATAGCATTGTTCCAATCGGGCAAAGTATTGTAAAATATTCGCACACGGAGTCCGTTATGAAAGAAATATTTTTATGCGTTTCCACCCCGCAATCTCGTACGTACTACAAGGCACAATGCGTTGCCAAAGAATTTTTAGACAAGGACAATAATATTGTCAATACTACAGGAACCCTTCCCGAGGCAGAAGTAACCGAAATAGCTGCCACATCGGCAACAGTCAAACATTTTGAAAACGGTAAGTTGCATGGTAAACTAGAGGTAATTAATTTAGCTGACAACAGTATCACATTTAGTGAAGAGTATGAATACGGACAGCTCATACATGTAACAGATCATACTTCTCCGAACTTAATGCAATCCCCTAGTAATACCACTGAAAAAGCCACCCCGATTTATCCCGGTACAGTACTTAAAACCGGTAAAGATGTACGTGCATTCTACGTAGAGGGCAAACAAATTGCCGAAGAAACTTTATCTGCCAACGGCGCTACCCTGGAACTCTTAGGTACCATCCCGGACGGTCCCGTCAAAGAATTTACCGAAAACGGCAAATTAAAAACTGAGGCCGTATATCAAAATAACAAATTACACGGGCTGCTTATTCGTTATGACGATAACGGGCAAGTGCTTTCCAAAGAAACCTACGACCAAGGTATCTTAAAAGGACCGGCAGAATACCTTTCTTATACCCGTCAGGCAACTTTTAAAACGCAGTGCAATTATAAAAATGCGCTGTTAGACGGCGCTTTCACACTCTCTCAAGCAGACGGCACCATACGTGAAAAAGCGACTTATACCAAAGGTCGTTTAAATGGCGCTCGTCATACTTATTATGCAAACGCAACCTTGGAAACCGAAGAAACATTTAGCGATGGAAAATTACAGGGAACACGAAAACTGTTTTTCCCAACAGGGCAGTTGTGGTATGAAGAACATTACCTCAATGGCCGCTTGGACGGAGACCGCACTGAGTACTTTGCCAACGGGAAAACACGCTTAACCGAAATCTACTCAGATGGCATGCTCAACGGGCAACGCAATACCTACGATGAAACCGGCGATCTGATTGCCAGCGAAGAATACCACTGGGGTAATATTGTGCATAATACGGAGTACCGTCCCGCATGAAAATCACTCGCTTTTGTCCGGCTAAAGTAAATTTATTTTTAGAAGTAGTAGGCAAACGGCCTAACGGTTACCATGAACTGTCAACCTTATTTGCCAAAATCAGTTTAGGTGATACCCTGACCGTAGAAGCCACCCCTGCGGCCAAGACAGAGATTTCCCTGAAAATTACAGGTCCCCGAGTTAAATTTATCCCGGCCTCGCCCAACAATTTGGTATGGCGGGCCGCCCAGCAATTTTTAGACTATTACGGCCTGCAGGCACAGATTGATTTGACCTTGGATAAACAGGTACCTATCGGAGCCGGCCTCGGAGGAGGATCTTCGGATGCAGCCGGTGTTTTACGGGCCCTTTGTGAGATGTTTCATAAAAATTCGTTAGACCTCGTTGAAACGGCAGCCCGGCTGGGCGCCGATGTACCGTTGTTCTTATACCCGGATACGTTCCTCAAAGGAGAAGGCATCGGCGAACTCTTAACCCCGATTCCTTGCACATCCAATCTTCCCTATGTGGTACTGGTATACCCCAATACCGGAGTATCTACCAAGGACGTTTTTGCTCGCATGCACTTGCCCACGCAGGAAGAAAGATTGACAAATCTTTCTAAATTAGATAAACTAATAGATGTCGTAAGAAATGTCGGTTCCGCTACAGACTGGGGACCGTTGCTCTTTAATAGATTAGAAGAATATGTACTTCCTTTCGTACCGGCCGTTAAGCAGGCGCTGGAACGACTAGCACAGCTAAGCAAACAAACAAGTCGTATGTCCGGTTCTGGTTCAACGGTGTTTGCATTAGCTCCTACCAAAGAACGGGCTGACCAAATAGTCAGTTCGTTGAGCGGAAGCAACGTAAGTGCATTTTCGGTATCTTTTTATAGAGAAAACTAATACAAATTTACTTCCGGATGGTGAAATGGTATCACTACTGGTTTTGGTCCAGTCATTCTAGGTTCGAGTCCTAGTCCGGAAACCATTTCAAAAGAGTCCTTAGGGGCTCTTTTTTATTGGAATAATACCACAGAGAGGAAATATGATTTCCGCAAACGCACAAAAAGAATTAACCAAACTGTTAGAAGGAAATAAAAATTTTATCTCCGGCAAACCCACTGCCAAAAATATGTGTCTGGAAACTCTGCAAAGTCTGGCACTCTATCAGGAACCGTATGCGTGTGTACTAAGTTGTTCAGATTCGCGAGTGGTTCCGGAAATTATTTTTGACTGCGGCATTGGAGAGCTTTTTGTGGTCCGCGTAGCCGGTATTGCGGTCGGTCCCAACGTGAAAGAAAGTATTGAGTATGCTGTCAAAAAGTTGCATGTACCTCTTTTGATACTACTCGGACACGATGACTGCGGTGTCATGAAATACGCGAGTGAACAGTATCCCGAACTGCCGGAACATTTTCAGTCTATTTTAAAATGTGTTTATCCCGTTATTGATAAAAAGGGTAAATTTGACTGCAACAATGAGTTTGCCCGCAAACATACCCTGTGGGTGGAAAAATATTTATTGGAACACTCTGACATTATCCAGAAAGCCGTTCAAAAAGATCAACTCTATATCGCCAAATGTCATTTTAATCATCATACAGGCCAAGTTGAATTGCTATCCTAAATACTTCGGTATTTGTTCAGCAGAAAGGGAGACGTTCGTCTCCCTTCTTAATCCAAATATAATCTTAATAACTGCTTAATGACACGCCATTTTCACGCGTTCCTCAATCGGTACAAATGTTTTATCGGGTGCTTCTTTATGCAGCGGCACGCCAAACGGCATCTGCGCAATCAGTTTCCAGTTAAGCGGCACGTGAAACTGTTGATGTACCTCTAAGTCTACAAGCGGATTATAATGCTGCAAACTGGCTCCCATCCCATTTTCAGCTAGTGCGCTCCATACAGCAAACTCTGCCATAGCATTTCCCTGATAAGCCCAAAACGGGAAATGATCCTTATACGTAGGAAATTGATGTTGTAATCCCTCGATAATGCTCCAATCCTCAAAAAATAAAATCGTACCATAGGCCGCTGAAAAAGCAGCAAGTTTTTCTTCTGTCGGACCGAATTTATCCGCAGGAACGATTTGCGCAAGTTCATGACGCGCAATTTGCCAAAATTGTCGGTGTTTATCTCCACACAGTACTAATGCACGGGCACTTTGAGAATTAAACGCACTGGGTGTATGTTTAACGGCAGTCTGTACAAGTTCCATGAGCCCTTCTTTGGATAGCGTGCTTTTATTGGTCAGATCATAGCGTGTGCGGCGCTCTTGAATTAAATCTAAAAAGGCATGTTTCATATTTTTCCCCCTTTTAACTGCTTATGCTACTAGGATAAAATTTTTAATACCTTGCGTCAACACTAAAAAATTAATTAGAATGTGATATAATAAATTTATCCATTTATTAGGAGGATATTTTAAGCAGTTAAAATTTAATCTGTTTTTGGAGTCGTATACCAGGACGACAGCGCTTTTAGATATCTAAAAGACACCAATCAAGCCAAAAACAGCTGTTTTAGACACAAAGCCATGGACCTTCGAAACCCATTGTTTTGTGTCAAGTGCTTACCGTATAACGGTAGGCCACGGCTGTTTTGTGTGAGGGCTTTGATTGGTGCTCAGACAAAATCAGCCGTTTTATTTGTCCGGGCCGAATATCAGTAAAGGAAATAAATTATGTTCAGACAAAATAATTACGCGTTTACACTCATCGAACTTTTAGTGGTAGTATTAATCATAGGCATTTTGACAGCCGTAGCGTTGCCCCAATATAAAAAAGCAGTTACAAGAAGTAGATATATAGAAGCAGAATTATGGGGACGCACAATTTACCGTGATATGCAAGTGTATTTATTGGCCAACGGAACATATCCTCAAGATCTAACTGAATTAGATACACAATTCCCTGCAGATGCTACTTTTGACGATAGTCGACAACGTTATATATTTGCCAATAAAATGGTCTGTAGTTATAATCGAACTTATCACGAAATCCGATGTTATATCCAAAATCCGGCTATGTACTTTATTCTAGACTATAAAACTAATAAAGCAACTTGTCGAGCCTATTCATCTACTGGCGCAAATATTTGCAAAACAATTACTGGATCTTCTAGCACATGTATCCCTTCAAACGGAGGATATTGTTCGTATACTTATACAACTTATTAAAGTATTCAATTTAATAATCCGTTCAAAAAATTTACCCCCGGCGGGAGTTGAACTCGCAACCTCTTCCTTAGGACGGAATCGCTCTATCCAATTGAGCTACGGGGGCGTATTGCAAATTGTGGCAGGTACACGTAAAAGACTAACGTTTTTTAGAGGCTTTTTTATCGGTTTTTTTAATAGTCTTTTTAGCTGGTTTACTTGAGGTTTTCTTTGAGGACCCTTTTTTTACACTCTTCGCAGGTGTTGATTTTTTCACTGCCGCTTTTGTGGAAATTTTCTTAGTTTCTTTTTTGACAGAAGCCTGCTTTTGGGCCATCTGTTTTTTGGCCTGCGCTACTTTATGACGAATCAATTTAGCAAGCGGGCTGTCGTCCAGTTCTTCGCCTAAAATATTGGTTTTGACACGCGGACGCATAGCCGCATGTAACTTGGTCGTGCGGAAATTATCCTCCGTAGCTTCCAAAATACCGGCTTTACGCGCGGCATGACGAAGCGTACGGATAGCACGCTCTTCAATCTGGCGTACACGCTCCCGGGAAAGACCTAAAATTTCGGCGACTTCACCCAGGGTTTTGGGGTTATTATCATCCAGACCATAACGCATAATAACTACCTGGCGATCGCGGTCCTGCAAATCATCTAGACTTTGTTTTAAATTGGTTTGATCTTCGTTGGCCACAAAGACGTCGTGCGGGTTGCCTTTGCCATCATCACTGATGATCTCTTCCAGGGTCATCTCGTCTTCTTCCCGCACCAGAGAAGTCAGGGAATCGACTCCTTTGGCTGCG
This sequence comes from Elusimicrobiaceae bacterium, assembly GCA_017475405.1. GTDB lineage: Bacteria > Elusimicrobiota > Elusimicrobia > Elusimicrobiales > Elusimicrobiaceae > Avelusimicrobium. Next base: position 68,466 of record JAFVFN010000026.1, on the reverse strand, counting down.
CTTAACGTATCCATAATGGATTTAACCTGACGCGCTGTTAAGTCCAGTTCCTCGGCCATCTCCCGTAACGACGGATCACGGCCGTTGGTCTCCTTGAGCTCATTCCAAGCTTTAAACCAACGTTTCAAATTACCCCACGCATGGGATGGGATTTTAATAGAACCGGATTGTTCTTCAATAAATTTACGGATATACTGCTCAATCCAATACACGGCATACGTAGAAAAACGGTACCCTTTTTGCGGCTCAAATTTTTCAATGGCCTGCATAAGTCCCAAGTTTCCTTCTTCAATCAGGTCCATGAGTTCCATCCCCGGACGCTGGAAACGTTTTGCCGTCGGCACAACTAGCCGCAGGTTCATTTCCATAATACGGTTTTTGGCATCCTCGTCACCCTTTTTGACCAATTTCCACAACCGTGCCATTTCTTCACGGTCAATATCTTTGGTAATTTTGCCGAGATGTTTAAAGTATTCAGTTACACTATCCAGTTCATTTTCCATATAAGTATCATAGCAAATTTACCTTTTCCGCACCAAAAAATTTTTCTAATTAATTTTTTTGCTACAAAAATATAAAATTCTTGTTATAATGGAATTACATACTTTTTAAAAGGAGGGGTTCTATGGTAAATACACAACGTCCGCCTAAGTCTTTTATGCAGATCATGTATATGTGCTTGGGCTTTTTCGGTATTCAGTTCGGCTGGGCCTTACAGATGGGCAATATGAGTGCCATCTATTCGCGCTTGGGTGCGCGGGAAGACCAAATCCCGTTGTTATGGTTAGCAGCTCCCGTTACGGGATTATTAGTGCAACCGCTTGTCGGGTACTTTAGTGACCGTACCTGGAACCGTCTGGGCAGACGTCGCCCCTACTTTTTGGGCGGTGCAATTTTTTCCATGATTGCCCTGTTTTTAATGCCGCAGGCCACCGCGATTTGGATGGCTGTGATTGCCTTGTGGGTCTTAGATACCTCCGTAAACGTAAGCATGGAACCGTTCCGTGCCTTTGTAGGAGATATCTTACCCGAAGAGCAGCGTAAAACCGGTTACGCTATGCAAAGCGTCATGATCGGAGCCGGTGCGGTTATCGCCTCTTTCCTGCCACAAATTTTAACTTACTTCGGAGTAAGCACGGACGCCCCCATCGGACACATCCCGGCTACGGTACGATATTCTTTTTATATTGGAGCAGTCGTATTACTGATAGCGATTTTGGCTACCGTGGTCACTACGCCCGAATACCCGCCGGCCAATATGGAAGAGTTTAGAGCCCTGCAGAAAAAATCAGTCAGCCCGCTGCATTCCTTAAAAGAAATGTGGCAGGCTATCGTTACCATGCCGCAAACCATGCGCCGCCTGGCTGTAGTACAGTTCTTTACCTGGGCTGCTTTTATGGTTATGTGGGTGTATTTTACACCCGGCATTGCCAGCGGTGTATTTCACGCAACACCCGGTACTCCTGAATACGAAACCGCTGCCAACTGGGGCAGTTCCTGTTTCGGTATTTATAACGGAGTGGCCTTTGTGTTTGCGTTTGCGCTCTTGTGGCTGACCACGAAATTTTCCGCCAAAAAGATCCACATTATTTGTTTAACTATCGGTGGACTGGGACTAGCCAGCTTGGGACTTACCCTTTTTGGCGTACAATTTAGTAAAATGAGTTTAGTCATCCCCATGGTATGTATCGGGATTGCCTGGAGCAGCATTTTATCAATGCCGTATGCCATGCTTTCCAACGCATTGCCGGCGGACAAAATGGGATTTTACATGGGCGTGTTTAACTTCTTTATCGTTATCCCGCAAATCTGTGTAAACCTGTTCTTCGGTCCGTTTATGAAACATGTACTGGGCGGCAGTGCCATTGCAGCCGTGGGAGTAGGCGGACTGAGCTTATTTGTCGCCGCCGCTTTTACTATGTGGGTAAAAGAACATCACGCAGTACAACAAGGGTAAGAAGCAATGAAACTGTCTTTTCAAATTAACTATAAAACGGTATGGGGCGAAACGCTTCATGCCGTTTTATACCGCGCACATGCCGCGGCTAACGAAAATAAAATTAATATTCCCCTCTCCACGCAAGACGGACAAACCTGGAAAGGGCATATCTTACTAGAATTTAACCAACCGATTGCTATGGCGTACCATTACGAGGTACGCAATAACGGACAAACTGTTCGTCGGGAATGGCAATTAGTCCCCCGCATTTTACCGGTGGACCCCAAAGCACAAAATTACATATTGCAAGATACATGGCGCGACTTACCGCGTGAATCATGGTTATATTCCTCTGCTGCAACAGACGTGTTTCGCAAACGTACCCGTAAACCCGGCAAAACATTTACACTGTTTAACCGCACTCTGGTTATGCGCGTACAGGCCGCCCAATTAACGTCCCAACAAAGCCTTTATATTTGCGGCAGCTCACCGGAACTGGGCAACTGGAACCCGCAGGCCGCCATCCCCTTTACGGAGACCGAACCCAATGAGTGGGTGGTATCCTTTGATGCGGCTAAATTACCCAACCGTCTAGAATACAAATTTTTCATTCAGAATAAAAACTCTGAAAAAGTACTGTGGGAAGAAGGTCCCAACCGCACATTAGCAGTACCGCAATTACAGGACAACGATGTGTATGTACTGGAGGGACTGCGACCGCATTTTAAAGAGGCTGAGCTGCTGCGTCTTGCCGGCGTGGTCATCCCGGTATTTTCACTGCGCCGGGAACACGGTTGGGGCGCGGGTGACTTTGGAGACCTCAAAGCCTTAACTAACTGGGCCGTCAAAACAGATCAAAAAGTGATCCAATTACTTCCCGTTAATGATACCAATTTGACACACACTTGGCAGGATTCTTACCCGTATAATGCAGTATCCGTGTATGCGTTGCACCCGATTTACGTCAATGCAGACGCCTTGCCGCCGGCGGATAAAAGAGAAGCAAAAGCCTTTGAAAAAGAGCGTGAAAAACTAAATGCAACGGCGCAACTGGACTATGAAGCTGTCTTAAAACTCAAACTAAACTGCCTGCAACACGCGTTTAACAAAGAAGGCAAAGATGCCCTAGCCACGACCGCATTTCGCCGGTTTTTCACGGCTAATGTACACTGGCTGCCGACGTATGCCATGTTCTGTGTGCTGCGCGATAAATTTGATACGGCTCATTTTCAGGACTGGCCGAAATATGCCCAATTTTCATACGAAGATTTGGTACAGTTCTGCTCTCCCACTTCAGATGATTACACACAGGTTTGTTTCTGGTACTATGTGCAATTCGTGCTGCATACCCAGCTTGTAGAGGCAGCTCAATATGCCCGCGAACACGGCGTGATCCTCAAAGGGGACATCCCGATAGGTATTTCTCCAAACAGTGTCGAAGCGTGGACCGAACCCAAACTGTTTCACTTAAATGCCCAAGCCGGTGCGCCGCCCGATGATTTTTCCGCCACAGGTCAAAACTGGGGATTCCCCACCTATAACTGGGATGAAATGGCCAAAGACGGATATCGTTGGTGGATGCGTCGTTTTACTCATATGTCTGCGTATTTTGATGCATACCGCATCGACCATATCTTAGGGTTCTTCCGCATTTGGCAGATCCCCACGCACAGCGTACAGGGGCTATTAGGCCAGTTTTCGCCGGCATTACCATTTACAGAAACGGAAATTGCCAAGTACGGACTGACCTTCAAACCGGAATTTGTACGCCCATTAATCACCGAAGAATACCTGACAGAAAAACTCGGAGATTTGGTTAAAAAAGCCAAAAAGAAATTTTTGGAAGAGGCAGAGAACGGTACATATCAATTGCGTGAAGAATTTGCCACGCAGCGACAAGTAGAAAGCTATTTTGAGGGAGACATGGATGAAGAATCCCTGCGTCTTAAAGAAGGATTATACGCACTGATTTCAAACGTATTGTTTGTACCGGATGCGCAGGATCCGTCCAAATATCACCCGCGGATTGCTGCTTTAAAAGACGGTTATTTTAAGACATTGTCTGAAGCAGACCAAAAGGCTTTCACGTCGTTATACAACGATTATTTCTTCCATCGCCATAACGAATTTTGGGGAGAAGAAGCCCTTAAAAAATTGCCAGGACTTACACAAGCAACCCGTATGTTAGCCTGCGCCGAAGACCTCGGTATGATCCCGGCGTGCGTAAAACCCGTCATGGAAAAGCTGCAACTTCTTTCTCTGGAAATCCAGCGTATGCCCAAGCAGTTAGGTGCGCAGTTTGACGATATTAAAAAATATCCGTACCTCTCTGTAGCTACACCGTCTACACATGATATGTCAGTCTTGCGCGGTTGGTGGAAAGAAGAGCCGGCTCGTACGCAGAAGTTCTATAACACGGTATTGGGCAAACAAGGCAAGGCGCCTGAGGAAGCCGACATAGAAATCTGCACACAGATTATCCGCTTGCATTACTTCAGTCCGTCTATGTTAGCACTCATTGGGTTGCAAGACTTAACCGCCATGGATGAAACCCTGCGCGGTGCTAATCCGGATGAAGAACGCATTAACATCCCGGCTAACCCCAGACATTATTGGCGCTACCGTATGCCAATGACGTTGGAAACCTTGACAGAAGCTACTGCGTTTAACGATAAGCTCAAAGAAATGATTAATACGAGCGGTCGATAAAAATTGATGTGTTTTCATTGTTTCCCACTATGACATAATAGTGGGGAACTTTTTATTATTCTCAAATCTTTGCGTATGCTCAATCAGTACTATATCTGTATGATGAAAATCCTGTACCTCCTCCAGAAGGGATATTCCGGCCTGTTTCTATTTGACAGACTTTATTATTTACATCCGAAAGATTTTCTGATAAAGCAATACAAGTTTGCTGATTAGGAAATAAAGATATATGAGTATACCTATTCTGAAACTGCATTTTTATTTTAGAATTTCCACATGCAATCAGAGATGCATCATTTAAATGACAGTACCCCCAAGAATAATCATATTTTTTTGTCGTACTCGAACTTTCTTTATCAGCCGGTAAACTGAGATCAAGACTCTCAAAATCAGTTGAATATTTGCCATTAGCCAAGTAATAATTTTCTTGAGCCAAAGCAATACTCTTAACCAAATTCTTGAGTGTAGCGTATTTACTCTTCGTTACAGCAATTTTATACTGAGGCAGTGCTATTGCAGCCAAGATACCTATAATCAGCACAACAACGAGTAGCTCTATGAGCGTAAATGCATGTTTCTGTTGAACCATATTTCTCTCCTTATATATTTTTTACTTATAAAGAGAGAATATCAAAAAAAAAAAACGCGTCAAGTGTTATTTTTGACGCGACTGAGCTGACCTTACCATGTGTCCGAATACCGCGAAAAACCCGCCTATTCTAAGGCGGGTTATAATCATATTGCAAAGGACCACAAACTACAACGGGATATTCCCTTTGTGCGGATTGCGGCGTGGATCGCGTTTCTTTTTGAGCACTTCGAAGGCACGGATAATTTTCTGGCGTGCAGCAGCCGGTTCAATGACCTCGTCAATAGATCCATTCGTTGCTGCTTGGTACGGTGAGGCGAATTTGTCAGAATACTCCTGAGTCATTTTTTGCTTGAGTGCTTCTTTTTTGGACTCATCAGTTTCTTTTTTCAAGTCACGCGAGTACAAAATTTCCACAGCACCGCGCGGTCCCATCACGGCAATCTCCGCAGACGGGAACGCAAAGTTAAAGTCTCCGCGCAAATACTTAGACCCCATGGCAATATACGCACCGCCGTACGCTTTGCGAAGCACCAACGTTACTTTGGGGATGGATGCCTCTGAATACGCATATAACAGTTTGGCTCCGTGGCGGATAATACCGCCATGTTCCTGGGCTACACCGGGTAAATATCCCCCTGTATCTACCAAGGTTAACAGTGGAATATTAAATGCATTTAAAAAGCGGATAAATCGCGCAGCCTTATCACTGGCATCACAATCCAGTGCACCGCCCATAACGGCCGGGTTATTAGCAACTACGCCCACCACCTGACCGCCCAAACGAATGAAGCCCGTTACCACGTTTTTGGCAAAGTTCTGGTGGATTTCAAAAAAGCCAAAATCATCGGCCAAACGCCAAATGACATGATGGATACGAAACGCTTTCTTGGGATCCATTTCACACACGCGTTCCAAGACAGGAACCTGACGGCTGACTAAATCACTGGTAGTTTGCAAAGGCGGGTTTTCTTCGCAGTTTTGCGGTAAGAATGACAAGAGCTCACGTACTTGACGGAAACAATCCTGTTCCGATTTGGCCACAAACTGACATACCCCGCTTTTTTCACTGTGCGGCTGGCTGCCACCCAAGGTATCAAAATCAACTTCTTCACCAGTAGCAGCTTTTACGGCACCCGGGCCGGTAATAAACATGTGGCTGATACCTTCTACCATAAAGATAAAATCTGTTAACGCCGGGGAATACGCTGCACCGCCCGCACAAGGACCTAAGATAATGGAAATCTGAGGAATGATACCGGACGCTTTAACGTTGCGGTAGAAAATCTCACCAAATCCATTTAAACTGTCTACCCCTTCCTGGATACGTGCCCCGCCAGAATCCAACAGCCCGATTACGGGGATTTTGGCATCGAGTGCACGGTCCATAAGGGCCGCGATTTTTTGGGCATGAGCTAATCCCAATGAGCCGCCCAACTGAGTAAAATCTTGGGCATATAAGGCTACTTCCCGTCCGTTAATACGGCCAAAACCCGTAATAACGCCGTCACCTTTAATATGTTTATCTTTGATACCAAAGTCACTGCAGGAGCTTTCCATCAAGCTCTTAAGTTCAATAAAGCTGTCTTTGTCTAATAAATAAGAAATACGTTCACGCGCGGTCATCTTGCCCTTATCGTGTTGGGCTTTAATGCGCTCTTCGCCGGCGCCTTTTTGCGCGTCCTGAGAAATTTGGCGGAATTTTACGAGACTCGCCGGAGCAGGCTCGTTAGACGGTTTATCTAACCGGGGATCTTCAAACAGTTCAATCATAAGTCCCTCCAATGTATAATTATATTTTACTAAATATGGAGGGACTTTGCGGAATATTGCTTTCTCTTCTGATAACAATCAGTTAATTAAATAATATTCCCCATTACCTACTATACTTTCGACTTGTCCCATACTTTTGCAAATAGATAGAGCCTGCTCTGTTCTGGGGCTTACTGCCCTGCACCAATACCTCCCTCTAAAATCCACATTTCCCTGATGTTGAAGTCGAAACTCAAAAACAGGTAAATCTAAATTGGTTGCTATGGCCATACAACTCTGTTTCAAGTTACATTTAAATACATATTGATTAGGTTGATCTTCCGGTGCATTCTCATCTGAAGTTCGTTGTAAATTCTCTGGTGGAAGAACTTCTAATTCACTTAAATCATTCGTATAGTCTCCATTAGCCAAATAGTATACTTCCTGAGCATTTACAATTGCTCTAAGCATTGTTACAGCTTGTACAGCACGAGATTTATTAACGGCCTTACGATACTGAGGCAAAGCCACCGCGGCCAGTATTCCTATAATTAACACTACTACCAAAAGCTCTATAAGCGTAAATGCTTGTTTATGTTGCAACATCATTCTCTCCTTATATATTTTTTTACTTATAAAGAGAGAATATCAAAAAAAAAAAACGCGTCAAGCGTTATTTTGCTTGCGCGACGTTGAACCTCAAAATATATGTTATTTCCCTAGAGCTATACTAAATTGAAAATCTTTTAACAAAGGCTTCGTTTCCAGGGTAATTTGCGGACTCCCTAAGGAGTTATACATTTCCAAGGCCCGACCCGAAAACTGCGGCACACCGTCAACAATACGCACCTCTCGGCTATTCACAGTCAGTCCGGTACCCAACATCTTAACCAGTGCCTCTTTTTGCGTCCACAACATGGTTAAAAACGAGTCCGTATCATCTGTTAATTCATCGGGACGGAAAAAATCTTCTTTCCAGGCGCTGATACGGTGTTCAATTTTCTCTAAGTCAATGCCTACATACTTGCTGTTTGGCGCAATGGCTGCCACGGCAAACCCCTGACTGTGCGTAATACTAAACGGGATATTGATCGGGTTTTCCCCCACAGTCACGACCGGTTTTCCCTGACCTCCGGGAGCTAAAATTTCGATTTCTTGAAGTTGACAGCCTCGATGTTTAGTAAGCAGTCTCTTTAATGCCAGTCTGCCCCCAAACCATTCGGTTTGGCGCTTGGGAAGTTTTAGCGTATGATAAAACGCTGTTTCCCGTTCGCCCAGTACCGTGCCGGCCGGGGGCAGACTGTGTAAATCAACTACTTCTAACTGATAAGCCATTATTGTCCGATGGCTTGATAACCGTGGATTTCCACCCACACGTTGCCCTGCGCGTCAAACACATAAGCATCATGCAAGGTTTTTCCGTCAACGGTTGCACCCTTGTTTACCCCATAGAGGTATAACCGGGCCGGAGGCAATTGGTTATTAAGTACCGCTACTTCGGCAATACCGTCCGGTAAGGTCATCTTATGGGCTACAGACATATCCTGGAACCCGCAGCATTGAAAAGCTGCTTCAATAAGCATCGGGTTTGCGAGTAACGTGCGCGGTGCGTCAGACCATTGCGGACGCGGAGTTGTGTTGTAAATGGCTAAGGATTCTTTTTCATTTACACGCACGATACCACCCAATACCTGGAAAGACGGACCGTGGAAATATTTCTGGTAAATCTCTGCCGGAGTTACCTGCAGCGGGCTTTCCAGTCCCGTCATGGCATCAGCTTTGACCTGTTCCCAGGTAGAAGTAAATTCTTCCAGGGTCTTAGCCGTAAAGTGACGACGGGTATTTCCCATTTTGACGCCTTTACTGTTAATAAAATCAGACTCGATTTCCATATCCACGTCATTACCGACCGCCTTACCAATTACGCGCACAGCCTGCGGGCGGTTGCGAAGCAGCTTAATAGGCAAGTAAAAATGTACATCCTGAAGTGCCTTGGTCACACGACCCGTTAATGCCGTAGAGGTTTCAAAAAACGTTTCAATCCCCATCACACCCGGCACATACGGAGTACCTTCAATGGCGTGATCAGCCAAATACGGATCAGAGTTCAAATTAAACTCTTTTTCTACGTGGATTTCGGCCCCCTTTTCCAGGGACTTTACTTCCCCCAAAAAATGCGTGGCTTTGGAAGCATCCGGCCCTTTGACTTCGGCCCGTGCGGCCGGTTTGACGGTAGCCGGTTTCACTGTTGTGGCGGGTGCTGCTGCACCGCCTTTGGGGGTATCGTTACCGTTATCCGTGGAAGCGAAATCGGCGGCAGAGCCGATTTCGTCCCAGTCAAATTTCAACTGATGGTCCCAGTCCAAACGACCCAGGGAACCTGTCAGTACGATTTCCGGTACTTGTCCGTATACGATTTCATCCAAGAAGATCTGCATACCGTCTTCGGGATCCACGAAGTCCACTCCGTTGGAACGCAGGAACGTTTCCACACCAGCACGCACACCCATACCTACATTCTTGTAAGCACTCATGGCAATGCTGACTGCGCGATAACCCTGGTTAGTCAAGGACAGGGCAGACTTGGCTAAATAATCGTTGGCACTGGCGTAATCGCTTTGTCCTAAGTTACCGTATTTACCGGCAATGGAAGAAGCAAAGGCGAAGAAGCCGTCATCACGTACAATATTGTTAGCCAGGAACGTACCGAAACTGGTAGCTTTTACATCAAAGATGCGGTAGTATTCGGCCGGGTCTTTGTCGTAAATGAGTTTGGAGCGTTCCAAACCGGCGAAGTGGATCAGTCCGTCCACACGACCGTTTTTCGCTTTGATCTTGGTGCAGACTTCTTTCATCATGGCGGCATTCATTACGTCGCAATGATAGTATTCTACTTCGCTGCCCAAATCACGTAATTTCTGTAAGTTATTGTAGAGCGTAATGGAATCTTTCACACGTCCAAACGCACGTTCCAACAGAACCGGCGTGGCCTTTTGGGTCGGATCGGCTTTGAGGTCTTCCCAGATTTGTTTCTTCAAAGCAGCCAGTTCGGCTTCGTTCATGGAAGCCCACAGCGGTGTCTTCTCCTGGATTTCGATAATATCCAAGACGATGATTTTGCTGTGGTACTGGGCGGCAATCTTCTGAGAAAGCATGGCTCCGATACCGCGTCCGGATCCGGTAAAGATAATGGTCTTTCCCGCTAAATCAAAGTGTTTGACACGGCGGTCCAACCGGGTCGGTAATCCCAAGATGGTAGAACGTACACCGTCGCGGGTACCGATCATCAAGCGCATATCTCCGTGAAGGACTTCATCCATGGTTTTTTGGGCCATTTCATCGGGCGTGGCAGTAGGTTCAAAGTCCATGAGTTTGGAAATTGCACCCGTACGTTCATAGACATCTTTGCGGAAACACGTCGTACCACCAGTTAACGCACCCACAATCGGGTTAAACTCTTCTTTGGTATAGTAACCGAAGTTACCATCGATTTTCGTATTCACGGCAAAGAACGTATCACTGTCCGTGCGGTTAGCCAAGCCTTTTTCAAATACGCGAAGCGCGATAAACAACGGCATGACATATTTGGTCAGTTCATTGTGCGGACTGAGCTTTTTATCAAACTTTTTCACCGTAGCACCCAAGAGGTAGACAACACCTTGGATGTTGGGGTCTTCCTGTGCATACGCTTTTAAAGCAGCTTCGGTTTCTTCGTAGGATTCCCAGTTCATAATGGTCGTGTTTTTGCTGCGCGTTTTAAGCGTGGTAAACACGTGATAAGGAACACCCAACTCTTTACATTCTTCCTGATAGGCTTTAATAAGTTGCGAGTTGTCAGCAAAAATGAGTACCGTACGATCCTTGGACAAACGGCGGTTATCGCGCTGCGTAAGCGGTGCATCGGCAATCGTGGTCACATAGCGCAGTTTTTTCTCATGGCAATGTTCCCCCTGATAACCTTCCCGTTCCGGGCGTTCCGCTAACGATTCTCGTTTTTCAATCGGAGCCGTCGGATTGGTAATCAATGCATCGGCTTTGGGCGCATCAATATGTTCGGCTACAATATGTTCCGGTTGATGCACTAGTTTATGTTCCGGTAAAGCGTGACTGGGTTCAAATACCGCAGTTTCTTCTTTTACCGCTGCCGGTTGAGTCGATTCAATGACTGGGGTTACTACAGACGTCGGTTGAGCTACAGGAGTTACCGTTGGAGCCGGAGTTTCTGCGACCGGCGTCGCGGGAGCAGCCTGTACAGCTTGCATTGCAGGTGCACTGCTTGCCGCAGCATTCCCGCCGGCATTGGCTAATACAAAGTTAATGCAATGGCGAATGGTCGGATAATCTTTGAGCTGGATACCGTCTTGTTGGGCAATCCCGTAATGCTCACGCATCCCGGCAAACAATTCGGCTTGTTTCACCGTATCAATACCCAAGTCGGCTTCCATGTCCAAATCTAATTCCAACATGTCTTCCGGATAACCCGTTTTTTCTGCGACCATGGTTACCACTTCTTTCGTGACCGTGGCCTCATCTAACGCTGCAGCTTTTACCGAAGCGGCCTGTACCGGTTGGGGTGCAGGAGTTACTGCAGGAGCAGGTGCAACGGTCGGAGTTACAGGTGCCGATTGAGCACTCGCAGCAGTCGGTTTACCGGCATTGGCTAATACAAAGTTAATGCAATGGCGAATGGTCGGATAATCTTTGAGCTGGATACCGTCTTGTTGGGCAATCCCGTAATGCTCGCGCATCCCGGCAAACAATTCGGCTTGTTTCACCGTATCAATACCCAAGTCAGCTTCCATGTCCAGATCCAGTTCCAACATGTCTTCCGGATAACCCGTTTTTTCAGATACCATCTGTACTACTTCTTTGGTTACCGTGGCTTCGTCCAATACTTTTGTCGGAGCAGCAGCCACCGGGGCCGGTGCAGGCTGCGCCGCAGGCGTGGTCACGGTCTGCGTGGCAGATTGCACGGTCGGGATGGCATTGACCTTATCGACAAAGGCTTGAGAACCTTCCATGACCAGTGCCGGTTTTACGCCGTGCTGGTAGTTGTCTTTAATGCGCAGCGTATTTTGTACGACTTCCAACACAGGAGCGCTTTGGCCGGAGATTTCCTTGAGCCATGCGTCGTGTTTGGCCGTATCGGCAATACGAGGCTCCCCTTCTTGCCAGACTTTTTCCAAGAGTGTCATACCTAATTGACTTCCAAACCCGGCGGCTAAGCGCAGGGCATATTTAAAATTATAATGTCCGCCTTTACTTAAGGTAATCCCTTCCAGTTCCGGATCGGCTTCCTTAAAGTTGGCGATCGGCGGCACCAGTCCGGTGTTCAAACAGCGTACGGCAATAGCGTCTTCCAAGCCGGCTCCCATAGAGTGTCCGGTAAACCCTTTAGTGTTACTGACAATAACACTGCTTACGTCTGCTCCAAAGGTGGATTTCAACGCATACGCCTCGGCACTGGCAGAACCGCCGCGGGCAGGCGTATAGGTTTCATGGGAAATAAACACCAACTGCTTGGCAATATCACTGCGGTTTAAACCATAATCTTTTTCAGCAGCGCAGACCAAACGGTTCATTACCTTGGCTACGTGTCCCACATCCAAGCGGGTTACGTGGAAACCACTGTTGGCGATTTCCGTTTCCAAGAGTTTGGCAAGCGGTTTCATACCGCGTTTGGCGACTTCGGTTTCTTCTTCAACAATCAACGATACCGCGCCCATACCAACAATCATACCGTTACGGCGGCGGTCAAACGGCAACGCCGCTTTAGTTACATCGGCTTCGGTGGTAGCGGCGCCGCTGGCTAAGAACGCCGTTAAAATCCATTCGCTGACATTATCGTTGGTAATATCATCAGCACTGATGACGATTACGCGTTTACAGCGGCCCAGTTTAATCCAGTCCTGTGCAATGGAGATCGCTTGTGCGGTAGATGCACAGGCCGCGCTCATGGCCGTAGCCGGTCCGCGCGCACGGATCCATTGGCAGAAATGAGAATGCGCAATAATAATGGTTTTTAAGATAAATTCCGAGGTAAAAGCCTGGGGTTCGATTTCTTTTTCTTTGAAGTTTTGCTGATACCAGGTTTCCATTTCGGCTTTGAGTGCCGGATCTGCAATTTGGGCAATAAACTTATCGCAGAACGCACGCACCTCTTTGGCCGTCTTGTTATTTAATAACCCTTCCACGCGTTTGGTCAGATCACCCATCATGCTGTTGGCTACCGGGAACGCAGAAGTAAAAATGACACCGGTTTCATCAATCATATCAGCCGGCAAACCCCAACGGTCCGGCAAATAACCACCCGTGGAAGTCGGTTTATAGTAAAGCACCAACGGGATACCCGCATCTTTCAAAGCAAGCATACCGGCTGCAATGGCTAACTGGAACGAACGATCCATGGATTTGACCCATTTAGCAGGCAAACCAAACTCTTTTTCCAAATCAAAACCACCGCCGCGTGCGGCAAGTTTAATGGCCTGCGTGGGCGAGGTTAAGCGTTCAAAGCGGTGGTTCCCGTCTTTGGATTTGATGACAAATTCTACATGTTTATCAATTTGTTTTTGTTGGATTTCACTGCTGACCGGCTCAATCATATTGCGGCCCGATAAAATTTCGTCAAGTACTCCTTCGCGGAAAATTTTATCCCAGCTACCGGGACCGCCGGCAGCAATACCGCTAATTACAATAGATTTTTGTTTCATAGATTCTTCGTCCTCTGTTTCATTGCACGCACATGCGGCAGAAGTTTTACCCGCAGCCTGTACGGCCTGCGGCGCATTGGAAGTTACCCAGTTTACAAAAGCCGGGTTGAAAGTGCTGTTGTCGCCATACATATCGGTTCCTTTCCAGTCTACGTGGATACCCGAAGAAATAAAGTTGGCAAACAAATCGTTAAATTCCACAATCCCGCCTTTCTTGGGATGGTTGGAAGCTACTACCTTAATATCTTTTTTATCCGCAAGCGTACTCGTGGCCAGTGCGGAAAGTACTCGTTTGGGTCCGCACTCTACAAATAAGCGCACTCCGGAATCATAGGTAGTTTGCAGTTGTTTAATCCATTCCACGGAATGAGAAATCTGCGTTACCATTAAATCCTTGATTTTTTCCGGATCGCTGGGATAAAACTCAGCCGTTACGTTAGTGGTAATCGGCATAATAGGCGCGTTAAATTTTAAGGTATCCAAGAACGCACGGTACTGCGGCATGGCCGGACGTACAATCGCCGAGTGGAATGCATGAGATACCGGGATTTGCACAGCCTGGATCCCCATGGCTGTAAACATGGCAATGGCATCGTCAATGGATTTACTGGCCCCCGCAATAACCGTTTGAGTAGGGCAGTTTTTATTGGCTACAGCCACGTATCCCGAAATACGAGACAGTTCCGGTTCTACTTTTTCAACCGGCGCCGCGATAGAGGCCATCTTCCCGTTGTCTTCCACGCGAATTTCACTCATCACTTTCCCGCGGGTACATACGGCTTTAAGACCGTTTTCAAAATCAAAAATACCGGCTGCCACGGCAGCGGCGTATTCACCCAAACTGTGCCCCATGACTACGTCCGGTTTAATACCAAACGAGGACAACAAGCGCATCATGGCGATATCGGCCGTAAGTACCGCAGGCTGGGTCATTTCGGTTTTCTTAATGGCCGCTTCCCGTACGGCAATCTGTTCTTTGGTCTCGCCGGGTTTGCTCCATAAAGTTTCCGTTAAGGTTTGCCCAATAATCCCGAGTAATAGGCGATCCGCTTCATCAAAGGTATCCTGTACTACCTTATATTTAGAAGCCAAATCTTTCATCATGTCCACATACTGAGACCCTTGTCCCGGGAACATAAAACAGACTTTGGGTTTAATTTCACTGGGCGTAAACGGATAGATGGATTTCATGCGCAAGTGCAAAGACTCCGTCGTCCATACATCCTGTTTAGCGGCAATTTTCTTAAAAAATTCAATTTTTTCTTTTAGTTTTTCGGGGCTTTCCACGTTAATGGTTACAGCAAAAGCACCCGGTTTAGCAATGTGATTGTGGTACGAAATGCTCGGCAAATAAGTCGGATCCAGTACCGCAGCCAAGGCAGCCCGGTCTAATACCTGATACAACTCTTCTTTGGTTGCCGCGGAGAACGTCAATACATCGCTTTGGATTTTTTCACCCGGTACATGCAATGTGTACGCGGGTGTTTGCGCAGCGGCAGACACCGTTACCGGTACCGCAGCTTGTGCAGTCGTTGTGGTTTTTTGTTGCAACAAAGTATCGTTCATTTCTTCCATAGCCACGTGGAAGTTCGTGCCGCCAAACCCGAAAGCAGACACGTTAGCACGGCGGATTTTGCCATCCGGCCAAGCTTCTGCTTTGGTAATCACACGGAACGGACAAGTCGTCCAATCCACATTCGGGTTCGGGGTTTCAAAATTCACAGAGGGCGGCAATACCTTATTATATAAGGCCAAGGTGGTTTTAATTAATGCCGCAATACCGGCTGCCGCTTTGGCATGTCCGATTTGGCTTTTGACACTTCCTAGTCCCACGGAACCCGGTTTGGCATACGGACCGAAAGTTTCGGTTAACGCGGAAAGTTCCACCGCATCGCCTACCCGTGTACCGGTACCATGCGCTTCAATAAGTCCCACGTCGGCAGGTGTATATTCTACCTGTTCAAAAGCTTTTTCAACGGCCAATTTTTGGCCTTTGGGGTTCGGAGCGGTAATACCTTTTCCTTTACCGTCAGAAGAAGCACCTACGGCACGGATCACCGCATAGACACGGTCTCCGTCTTTGACGGCATCGGACAGACGTTTTAAGATAACCATACCCGCACCTTCGGCCATTACAAAGCCGTTGGCACGTGCATCAAAAGGATAAGAACCTGTTTCAGACAAGGCACCGATTTTGCAGAACTTGATGTAGGCAGAGGGAGACATCATCTGATCTACACCGCCGGCAATGGCCATGTCAAAATTACCCATGCGAAGTCCGTTTACAGCCTGGTCAATCGCAGCCAAAGATGTCGCACAGGCCGCGTCTACGGCAAAGTTTGTGCCGTGCAGGTCAAACACGTTGGCCACACGACCCGGGATCACGTTAGCGAGTTCCCCCGGCATGGAATCTTCATTAATCGGGGTAAATTTTTCACGTACGCCCGCATCCATTTCATCCATCATTTTTTGGGCATCTTGCGGAGCGAGTGATTTATAAGCAGTGGTATTTTTTAAGATTTCATAAATAAAAGGACGATTTAAACGTGTATTGGACATCTCGTTTTTCATACCGCCCATGGAGTTGCCAATAATGACCGCGGTGCGGTTATGATCAAACGCTTTTTTATCATAGCCGCTGTCTTCCAACGCCATGCGGGTAGTTTCAATGGCTAAGTGCTGCACCGTATCCATCTGTTTGGCAATTTGAGGAGGAATGCGGTATTTTAAGGAATTAAATTTGAACTCTTGCGGGATAAAACCGCCGATTTTGGAATAAAGTTTATCTTCTGCTTTATGGTCTGGGCTATAGAAAAGCTTATAGTCCCAGTAAGACGCAGGGATCTCTGTAATGCAGTATTTACCAGTCTGAATGTTGTTCCAGAACTCATCTTTGTTTAAAGCTCCGGGCATGATAGCACCGATACCTACTACAGCAATCGGTTCTAGGTTTTTATTTGTCATTGTGTCTCCTAATGCGGGACCCTTTGTCCCACAGTTCTATGTATATATTTTATTAAATTTGGCAAAAGACCCTTTTAAATTTGCATCAAAATTCTTGACAAAATTTGATTTGCTTTATTAGATTTTTTTGCAAATCAGGCAGTGTTTTTGCGTTTCTCGTCGAAATTCAGAATACGAACATAATAAGAAAATACAAAATTCAAGCCGATTTTGATCTTAAAATACACCAAACGAGCTTTGCTTTTAAATTTTTTATTTTGCAAATTTGACCTCATTTTTGCTTTCATATGCTATAATGTAGTTACAATTTATCTGTTTTTGGATGTATGAAGAATACAGTCGGTTTGTTTGCAAACTAAGCAAACAATACCCGAAATCAGGCCAAAAATAGTCGTTTTAGGTGCAATATATAATGGACTAATTACCCATTTATATTGTGCCCAGTGTTTACCGCGTAAGCGGCAGACCACGGCTGTTGTTTATTGGACGACCTGATTTCGGCTCATTGACAGCGGCCGTTTTTTCTCCCAAAACAGATAATTTGAATCTGACTTATGGAGAATGTTATGAAACAAAGATGTATCCCACCGGGGTTCACGCTAATTGAACTCTTAGTAGTGGTATTAATTATAGGAATTTTAGCAGCCGTAGCATTACCACAATATAGAATAGCCGTAGCCAAAGCACATTACACAGAACTCATGACTGCCGTTAAAGCAATCAAAGATGCCCAAGAAGTATATTATTTGGCTAATGGACAATATGCTGACACACTAGACGAATTGGATATTTCTCTGCCCGGTGCTACTGAGGCCACTTTACCTTGGGGTACTCCCGCTTTTAAACTACCACATGATAATTATATACGAATTAACTCATATGCCCATGTAATAGGTACAAATATAAAAACCGCCTGCAATAACTATGACATGCTACTTGCCCATGCAGAAACAAATGCCGGTCGGATATTTTGTTATGTACATCCGGCTGCATCTGAATGCACGGCCAATTTCGGTACTAAAATTTGTAAAGCATTCGGAGGAATACAAGATACAAAAGATACCAATACATATTGGCTTAACTAAAATCAATCGCCCCTCTACAAAAGAGGGGCGATCAAAATTGAAGCGCAACTATTTAGAATTTAAGCTCTTCTTCCGTTAACTCTGGTACGGGAGATTTAGAAGGAGATCCCACAGTTGCCTCATCAGGGGCTTCTTCAGCTGGAGTCTCGCCACCTTTGATGTGTTCCAACTCTTCAATGACACGCAAGAGTGTAGGCTGCAATTTATTTACATATTCCTGCTCAAAAGTACCCAACCGCGCTTCCAAACGAGCAATTTGGCTAGCCATATCGTCCTCATGCTTTTGGGTAGCTACTTTTAATTCTTCTAAGTGGTAATACAATGTTTTAACTTGTTCTTTTAAATCTGCGATTTCCAAAGCGGCAGGGGCTTGGGCGTTTTGCAACAACGCCGCACGCGATTGAAATACCGGTTCCTGAACGGTAGCGGTAGTGGTTTCTTCTAACCCTTCCACTTCTTCCAAATCCTGCTCGGTCTCTAACGCCGCATGATATTTCGCGATAAAGACAAACAATAAAATAAAACAAACTACAAATCCTACAATTTGCCAAATAATGATATTTTCCATAGTCTTATATTACCATATTTTTAAGCATGCGTTTTATCTTTCTCACTTTCGGATATCTTATTCTCTTCTAATAAATCTACCTGTTTTGACGAGATTTCTACCGGTTCAATATTTCGATAGGGAGTACGCCGTGTATACGGGTCATCACAAAGTACTTGAAAAAATCGCACTATTTGACATAGTACCCACCAAGCCACAACCAATAAAATCAGTTTGCCTAGAATGGGATGTTGAATATACCACATCCTAAAATAAGACCATCCGAACACTCCCACAACAATTATAACCCCGCATAAAAAGCCCAAACCGTTATAGGAAGCTCCTCGTATAACAATTTTTCCTCCTGGAGCAAAGGGAATATTTAAAATTGGAAGATAAAAAACTACCTTGAATAAATTCATGTTTATCGCTGCCGATTAGTGGTACTTGTATCTTTGGCACCTGGCCGAATAAATGAACGATGACTGACCACTACAAAACACATGCCAAACAAAACCAGTCCCACAAGTCCGCATACAACTGCACGTCCCACAGGAGAAGCCGGCAGGGGACAGAGCCAATAAAACAGTCCGCCCATAGCTAAAAACGCAATAAAATTGACTAAAGTAAATTTAAATTCCAGTTTCATTTGATAACCGTCCCTGTTTGTCCCGTTTGATAATACACAATACGGATTTCCACGCCTTTTTCTTTGGCCAAACGTACGGCATCCGGGTGTAAGACGCTGGCTCCGTTCAAGGCAAGCTTGTACATCTCATCAAAATCCAATACTTCGTAGCGCTGGGCTTTTTGGTTTTTATTCGGGTCATCCGAATACACACCGTCCACATCCTTTACCATCTCCACATGATCGGCGCCCAACTTATGTGCCAAAAATACCGCAGATACATCAGATCCGCCGCGCTTTAAAGTGGTAATTTCTTTATTTTCGCCAATTCCCTGGAACCCGGCTACTATGGGGACATGTCCGTTGTCAATTTCTTTGGACAAACGGTCTCCCTTTAGGGTCAAAATATCAGCTCCGTTATGCGTAGCTGTGGTCACTAACCCGATTTGGGAACCCGTTAAAGACACAGACGGCACTCCCTGTGCGCGAAGCGCAATGGACAGAAGTGCTACACTCACACGCTCGCCGGTCGTAATGAGCATATCCAGCTCACGCTTATCGGGACTGGACGCAATGCTGAAAGCGTGGTCTAAAAGTACATCGGTTAAATTACCATTGGCAGAGGCTACCACCACGGGTACAAGACCTTGGTCCCAACGCGATTTAATCAGTTGAGCTGCCATTAAAAGTTTTTGTTTGTTGGCCAGCGTATTGCCACCAAATTTCATAATGCAAACTTTGGACATATTATTTCTTTACTTGACGCATTTGTTGACGCCACGCTTTACGGGCGGCTTTTTGTTTTTTGGCCGCTTCCCCGGATAGCAGATCTTCCACACGTTTGGCTTTTACGGCATCTAAATCTTTTTCGTCGGCCGCTATTTTCTTTTCCCAATTATCCAAATTGACACGCTCGGCCGCAATACGGTTTTTCATATACGCAAGCTGCGCATCTACATGTCGACCGACTACTTGCATGAGCTCGGCCTTAATAGCCGGTTTCTCGCTTTCGGGTGCTTTTTTGTATTTCTTAATCAGTTGTTTAACCAACTTGCGTCGAGCTTTAAATTGCGCTTTCTCCGCAGCCGCAGAAACAACTTTTGCATCTGACTTGCCCGACTTATCACCAGCCCATACTACGGGGGTCAGTGCTCCCAAGAACAAAATAAAAACAAGGAATTTTTTCATAATATCTCCTAACCAATCGAAGTATCTTTTACGCCTGCCTCGGCAAATCCACGCGCACGCAGTTTACAGGAATCACATTTCCCGCAGGGCTTATCACCACCGGCATAACAGCTCCAGGTTAATTCAAATGGAACATGCAGTTGATCGGCCAATCGTACAATATCCGTCTTAGACAAGTACATTAACGGTGCCAACACTTCAATCCCTTCGGTAACCCCTTTTTTGGTACCGCGGTTTAAGGCCTCGGCGGCGGCTTTATAAAAATCAGGCGTGCAATCTGGGTATCCAGAAAAATCCACGGCATTGGGACCCGCAATAATCGTATCGGCATCTATGGTGTCTAACAACGAACCGGCTAACGACAAAAACAATAAATTGCGCCCTGGTACATAGGTAGAGGGGATATTTCCCTCGGGGATTTTTTCGACAGGGATGTCCGGCAACTCCTGCGTCGGATTAGTTAATGAACAACTGCCCAACCAGGGCAATTGTATATCCAAAAAATGAGTTTTAACACCAACTTTCTCGGCAATTTGTTGAGCAGACCTGATTTCCCGGGCATGACGTTGTCCGTAAGTGACAGTTAAGGTGTCACATTCATACCCTTGTGCTAAAGCCCAATACAGACACGTTGTAGAATCCAGGCCTCCCGAAAAAAGCACGAGTGCTTTTTTACGGGATTTAGGATGCTTCTGCAGGGTAAAGGGTTCGGCTACTTTCATTAATCTTCCGTCCGTTCGTTTAAAATACCGAGAACTTCAAACTCTTCCATGGCTTTAATGTCATCTTCATTAAGAGTATCCATGTACTTAATTGCATAAATAATAAGCGTTACGCGCGGATCCTGTGCTCCGTCGGAAGCACTGTTATATTGTCCGAGTAAAATCGCATCAGCACCTTTGCTGGCAGCAAACTTCTTACCACGCTCCACACCCATTTTTAATACTTCGCGGTCCGGTTTTAAATTTTTAATACGCAATAGCCCGATATTGCCATAAGCATGTTTAATTTCTTTGGCACTGGCTACAATTTCTATATTTTGCGCCTTGGTGGGTGAAAACTCCGGTCCCACCGGGATCCAGTCTAACGAACTGGTATCCAACGTGGCACATCCGACTAATAATGCAAGTGCGGCAAAAGCAGCGAATTTTTTCATACGTTCTCCTATCTTTTTTGGGAGGCTAACTGTCCGCAGGCAGCCAAAATGTCGTTGCCCATACTTTTGCGGATCGTAACGCCAATCCCCATCCCTTTTAGTCCGGCGGCAAAATCCCGTACAATACGATCATCGGTCTTTTCCCCCCGTCCCAAGTTACATGCAATTAAATTCACATGCAGTAAATAATTATCTTTAATGCTGTAAATCCAATCCGCCAGTTTACGAATATGTTCCGGGCGACTGTTCACATTTTCCAATACGGAATACTCCAAAAATACCTGCCGACCCGTCATGGCGATATATTCTTCTAGAGCCTTTTTAAGATCATCCAAATCAAATTTTCGGTTCACGGGCATTATTTTAGAGCGTTCTTTATTATCGGCATTATGCAGGGAAACCGCTAAATTGGCCTGCGGTAAATCCACAGCCAGTTTATGCAGTTTATCGGCAATCCCGGAGGTGGAAATCGAAATATGCCGCGCTCCGATATTTAAATGGTTTTCGCTAGAAAGCTCCCGGGCAGCCTTAATAACATTTAAGTAATTTAAGAGTGGTTCTCCCATCCCCATAAATACGACACTGGAAATCCGGTCACCGAGTTTTTCTTTACGCAGATACTCAAACCACATGAGTACCTGATCGGTAATTTCTTCCTGCGTTAAATCACGCTTAAATCCCATCTTGCCCGTCGAGCAAAACGAACAATGAAGCGAACATCCCACTTGACTGGACACACATACGCTCCAGCTATCCTGCGGTTTTAAAAGCACCGTTTCAATCTGAAGACCGTCATTTAACGTCAGTAGCGCCTTGGCCACTTTGTCTTTTTGTGAAACTACAATCTTAGAGACTTTAAAACTTAAAATCGGACAATCCTTTTTAAGATTTTCACGCAAATCAGCCGGCAGGTTCGTGGCTTCATCCCACGAAGAAATCCCTTTTTTAAACAGAGCTTCCTGCACCTGTTTAATACGAAAGTTAGGCAATCCGGCCTGTTTAATGTATTCTTTTACGGTTTCAAAATTCATAGTTATACCTTTATTATATATATTTTATCATTTTATGCTATAATAACTTTACAATTTCTTCTGTTTTTGGAACTGTATACGGAATACAGGGATGTTCTTAGTCAAATAGGGACAACATAACGAGCCAAAAACAGTCGGTTTAGACACAAGGTAATAGGAAGTCATGAGCTTGTTACTGCGTGTCAAGTGTTTACTGCTTTGCAGTAAGCCACGGCTGTTTTGATGGAGCTCCTCGTTATGTGCTCCTATATAAGCAGCCGTTTTACATATACTCCAAACAGAAAATTGTAAGGAGAATTATATGCAAACAAATAAAAAAGCATTTACACTGATTGAACTTTTAGTGGTTGTTCTGATAATAGGCATTTTAGCAGCAGTCGCTTTGCCGCAATACCAAAAAGCCGTAGAAAAATCACGTTTAGCAGAGCCACTAAGTTTTAATAGTAGCATTCAAAAAGCCTTAGAAGTCTATTTATTAGAAAATGGTTTTCCAACTCAAACCATAGAGTTTATTGGAAACTCCGGCAATAATCCGTTCATAGATGCATTGGAGGTGACACATCCTAATTTTGATTGCACCACTAGTCCAGGTATGTGTTTATCAAAATATTTTGCTTATGACGCATACTGCACTTCTACGATATGTACAGTTCGTGCAAAACGCTTTTTGAAATCAGATGCAAGCGATATAGGTTCTCATTACTACTTATATTTCAGACGTTATCCAACACAGAAGTGGGAAAAACTCTGCGTTCCATACGATACGTTAGGCCAAATGGTTTGTAACATGCTAAATTGGTAGAATAGACGCTGTAAAATTCGCAAAATTTAGTTATTTTTAGTATAATATCGGCACGATGAGTGAAGATATTAAATTTAGCACGGCCGGGTTCCGCGCCGTTACCGCAGGCGGTTTAACCGCCCAAAATGTACAGCGTTTAGCTTACGGGATTTCCGAGCATATTTTGGAACATCCTTTCTATGGTTTTGAAGGGGAGGGTTATAAACGACATTGCCAAACCCAAGGTAAAAAAGTCAAAAAACCGTTAGTATTGGTCGGTTATGATACCCGCTTTTTATCCAAACAACTGGCCTATGTAGCTGCCAATGCATTTGTTCAAAACGGAATTGCCGTTAAAATTGATGAACTTCCGTTGCCCACCCCAGTAGCGGAATGGTCCGTTATTAATGAATGCGCGATCGGTGCCTTGGTTATTACAGGCAGCGAAGGGGAATACTACGTAAACGGGGTCAAATGGATTTCCTATTACGGCGGGATCGCCAATAACGAAATCATGGAAGATATTGCCCGGCGTATCCCTGCCCCCAATGCACAAATTTTAAAAGCTTCTTCCACAGAGTTTGGTGAGCTAAATGATGCCGTGGTAATAACCCGAGATTTTCGCAAGGCCTATTTGGCACGCATGGAAAAACTCATCAATACAAAAGCGTTAAAAGCGGCCAAATTAAAAGTAGCCGTAGATCCGCTACACGGGGCTGCCCTCAACTACTTACGCGCTTTTCTAGAAAAATTCGGTATTACCGTAGAAGGGATCCACGAAGAAGAGGACGTACTTTTCAGCGGGAAAACTCCCAATGCCGGACCGGTCAGTTTGCAAGAACTCAAAAAACTCGTCGTCAGCAAAAAATTGGCTGTGGGACTGGCCTGCAACCCAGACTGTGATAAATTCGGACTGGTGGATGCCGAGGGGAACTGGATTTCTGCTAACGAAATCGCCCCCATGCTCTTAGACCATTTGGTACGCAATAAAAAACAAAAAGGACGTGTGTGTCGCAGCGTAATTACATCTAATTTGGTAGACCAGGTAGCCAAGGCACACGGTCTGATGCTGCGTGATACACCTGTGGGATTTAAATATATTACGGACTTAATGATTACCGGACAATATGTCATGGGTATGGAAGAATCCGGCGGTATCTCCATTGCCAACCATATCCCCGACAAAGACGGAATACTCGCCTGTCTGTTGGTTATTGACATGCTGGCCACGGAAAAGAAAACATTTAAACAACTTAAAAAAGAGTTTTACAAACGGTATAATCAACTCTTTGATCAAAAAGTCAGTATTGCCAAAACGGAAACCGAGATCAATCGTATTATGGAGCGTCTGGATATTAAACCGCCGCTTTCCATTAATAAGACCTCTGTATGGCGTATTGATTCCACGGACGGCTTTAAGTTTATCCTAAAAGGTGGCAGTTGGCTGGCCATTCGACCGTCCAGTACCGAGCGCTTAATCCGCTTATATGCCGAAGCTGCCGATGAAAAACTACCGGCCGTTCTGATTAAAGAAGGTAAAAAGATCATAGACAGCCTGTTATAGGAGTACTTATGGCACAAATTACCCAAATTACTGCCCGTGAAATTCTAGATTCCCGCGGTTATCCAACCGTATCGGCAGACGTATACTTAAGTGACGGAACTGTCGGCTCAGCCGCTATACCCAGCGGTGCTTCTACGGGTTCACATGAGGCACTGGAACTGCGTGATGGCGGGGAACGCTACAACGGAAAAGGTGTATTAAAAGCCGTTGCAAACGTAGAAAGATTGACTCCTTTACTTAAGGGAATGGATATACACAACGTACGCGACATTGATCAAAAAATGCTAGAAGCAGACGGCACGGAAAATAAAACGAATTTGGGCGCCAATGCAACATTGGCCGTATCCATGGCTGCTTTGCGAGCAGGTAGTTTAAGTGCCAAAACTCCGTTATACGAACATATCCGCAACGTCTATGGGCTGGGCAAAGACATGTATATCCTGCCTGCTCCGATGCTTAACATTATTAACGGCGGAAAGCATGCAGATTCCGGGCTAGACGTACAGGAATTTATGATTGTTCCCACGGCGCCCGCTACTTTTAAAGAGGCCTTACGTCAGGCCAGTGAAACCTATCACTCCCTGCGCTCTCTTTTAAAAAGTCAGGGCATGGTTATTGCAGTCGGTGATGAGGGCGGATTTGCGCCAAAGATTTCCAAGCACGAAGACGTACTTAAAACGATCCTGACGGCAGCTAAAAACGCCGGACACGATACTATATCGCTTGCCATGGACTGCGCGGCCAGTGAGTTTTTTAAAGACGGGCAATACCGTTTTGAGGGTCGTAATTTAACCTCCGATGAAATCTCCGCTGTATACGCTGATTGGTGCACGAAATATCCGATTGTATCTATTGAAGATCCGTTACAGGAAGACGATTGGAGCGGTTGGGAACATATTACCCGGCAGCTAGGCAGTAAAATCCGCTTGGTAGGGGATGATTTGTTCGTAACCAACCCCAAACGCTTGCGAATGGGGATTGAAAAACACGCAGCTAATGCTATTTTAATTAAGGTAAACCAAATCGGTACTGTTACCGAAACGATTGATGTGATGAACTTAGCCAAAAAACACGGTTACGTCAGTATCGTTTCGCACCGTTCCGGTGAAACGGAAGATACTTTCATTGCCGATTTGGCGGTAGCTACTAATGCCGGTGCCATTAAAACCGGTGCTCCGGCACGCACGGAACGCACGGCCAAATATAACCGGCTTTTACAAATTGAAGCAGAGTTGGGATCCAAAGCCGTCTACGCACAGGATAAAGTATTTCGTAAATAACTATGGTGCAAAATTTGTCTGCCAAACAAAAACTGATCATTATGGCTGCTGTGACTGTAGCAGCCATCGGGATCTTTTTGGGAGGCAGCATTTTTAACCTGGTGCACAACAAACTGGAGCTGCGCCGCTTAACCAAGAAGAGTGCACAACTGGACGTACAATACCAAAAACTGTTAGAAGAAAAAAAACTCTTGGAAGACAAAGACCGTAAATATATGGAGCTGCTGGCGCGAACGCGCTACCATATGGTCAAACCCGGCGAAATTGAATTTAGGTTTAAACCGCATGATTAATATTGAAGTCCTTAACTTGGGTCCCATGGATAACTGTACCTACTTGGTTACTAAAGGTACGGATGCACTGTTAATTGACCCGGCCTGGGACATGAACTTTATTATCCATACCCTAGAAACCAAAAAACTAACGCTTCACGGCGTACTGTTTACACACGGACACTTTGATCATGTTAAATATGCGCAAACCTTATTGGAACATTACAAAGCACCTGCCTATCTGGAAGCCCATGATGTAGCATTAGCCGGCTTACCGGTCGGTTTTTTACATACCTATTGCGGGGACCAACAGTTTAAACTGGGACCGTTTGATATTAAGATTTTAACCACGCCCGGACATACGGCCGGATGCGTGTGCATCCAAATAGAAGACGCATTGTTTACGGGAGACACGCTGTTCCCCGGTGCCTGCGGACGGGTTGATTTGCCCTCTTCAGATCCGCGTGCCATGTTGGCCAGTCTTCGTCGTATTGCCGCGCTGCCGGAGGATATCCGTATTTTTGCCGGACACAGTTACGGCGGACGGTGCAGTTCTACAGTGGCTGACGAAAAACTGCACAACCCGTTTATGCGTAACGCCCTGCGTTGGGAGAACCGCTGATGCATCCCGTGCTCTTTCACATCGGTAATTTTGAACTGGCTAGCTACGGTCTGATGACGGCATTGGGCTACGTAGCGGCTGCCGGATATTTGGCACCGCGTCTTAAAAATAGTGACATTAAGGGACTGACGCAAGACCTGTTTTGGAATATACTATTTATTGTATTTTTAGGTGCCCTAATCGGAGGCAAACTGCTCTTTATCATCGTATCCTGGCCGCAGCTAGGAGCTACGTTGGCCGACAAACTGACCAATATTGTGCATGAACTGCGCTACGGGTTTGTATTTTTTGGCGGTCTATTGGTGTCCGTGACTGCTGCCGTGTGGTATATGCGACGTCACCACTTACCGCTTTTGAAAACCTCTGATTTTTTAATTGTCGGACTACCCTTGGGACACGCTTTGGGACGTATCGGCTGTTTTTTGGCAGGCTGCTGCTACGGCAAACCGACCACACTGCCGTGGGGGGTGCGCTTTACAGATACGCATTCCCTGGTCGCACCGCAACTGCTCGGCGTACCCTTGCACCCGACCCAACTCTACGAAGCGGCGTTTAATTTGGTGTTGTTTTTGCTGCTGCACTATGCTTCCAAAAAACCGCATAAAAACGGTAAAATTTTAGTGGAATATATCTGGTGCTATGCGCTGATGCGCTTTGTGGTTGAGTTTTTCCGCGGAGATTTTCGCGGTGGATTTTTACTGGGATTATCCCCCTCTCAGGTGATTTCTCTGGGCATTGCCGCAATCGCTTTATATATTTGGGTAAAATTTTTAAGAGGACCACAACATGGCTGATAAAAAAACCATTACTTTTGACGGATACACACGCCGACTAGACGTATTTGCCGCTGATGAGCTGCCGGACTTGTCACGCGCACTCGTACAAAAGATGATTAAAGAAGGACATATTACCGTTAACGGCAAACACGTCAAACCCTCTTGGCCGCTAACTCGCGGCGAGGTTGTGGAAATTACCCTGCCGCAAGCCCGTGCCCAAACGCCTCTTAAACAACTGCTTCTGCATAATGCCAAAGATTTTTTTGTAGTTATCAAGCCTGCCGGGCTCTTAGTGCACCCGCAAAGTCCTATTTGGGAAGAACATCCGGAAACGGTGTTTTCTTCGGATGAAACCTTGGTATCCATTATTTTGGCTAACCCGCCCAAAGGATTCGACCCACAAACTCCGCGTGCAGGACTCGTACACCGTCTAGACCGGGAAACTAGCGGAGTAATGATCGTGGCCAAAACACCCGAGTTCCAAAGTGAAATGGTAGCTTTATTTGCCAACCGCGAAGTACATAAAACGTATCACTCCATTGCCTGCGGTGAAGTACCTGACGATAAGGGAACGATTGATGTGCCCATCGGACGCGTGGCAGGTGGTAAAATCAAGGCCTCTGAAATCGGACGCGAAGCCATCACTGATTATAAAGTACTGGAACGCAAAAACGGATTTACCTATATTGAACTATATCCGCGTACCGGACGCACCAACCAACTGCGCGTGCACCTCAATTGGCTGGGATACCCTGTATTGGGCGACTGGCTGTACAAAGGGGCTACGGCCGAGCGTTTGATGCTGCACGCCCGGCGCATTGAGTTCAAGCATCCCTTAACGGGTAAGGCTCTTAAGTTTGAGGCCCCAGTACCGGAAGATTTCCAGACGGCATGGGAACGAGTTACGACACTGAAAGACTAATTTATAAACACCTGAATCTTGGTATCACATATATTTTTTACATTAGATACCCATCATCCTCAATATATTCACCAGTACTAAGGGTTTTACAAACTTTCTGACCTAATGTTGACATACCTCTGCACGTTCGACGGTTTTCAGGGCGTCGCCATAATAACCAAATATTATTGGTTAGGCAACCTACGTTTCCATCTGTTTTATGAACAATAGCACACTTTGAATTATCAGCATAAACTACCCCGGTATGGGGAGCTGACGTTATCTCTGTAATTTGTCTAATTTCTTTCGCATTTGAAGCAATATCAATATCTAACTCTTGTACATCAGTCGGATATTCTCCATTCGCCAAATAATATGCTGCTCCTGCTTTATACAGAGCATCCATACGAACAAGTAACTGTGTTATACGACTTTTTTCTACTGCAATGCGATACTGCGGTAGTGCCACTGCGGCTAAAATACCTATTATTAACACAACAACCAGTAATTCTATTAACGTGAAACCCCGCCGGGTGTTTTGGTATTTCATAAACATTCTCCTTGTATATTCTGTTGATGAAACCAAATAAAACGGCTGTCTTATTTTGGATGCTTTGCTCAGAACCCAAAAACAACAGCCGTGGCCTCCCGTAATAATACGGGAAACACTCGGTACAAAATCTACTAAGAGCTACTTGATAAATTTTGCACCTTAAAACGACTGTTTTTGGAGAGCAAAGCTCTTTTATTACCTTAAAAGATCTCCGTTTCTTAAACGGTTCCAAAAACAGATAAATTGTACTTACAGTATAGCACAAAAGACTGGCTTTTGACCAGTCTTTTGTATGCGACCTATTTCAAACTATTTTATTATAGTGATTTCTGATATACGCGATAGCGCTTACTGGGATGACAACCGCATTCTTCTATGCCGCGCAGCATCCCCGCGTTATCTTCCAGTACCCAGGAAAGCTCCGCACTGTCCCATACGGCTACCCCATGCGTAATAATATGCTTAATTAAAATCAGATCAATCCCGCGTTTCCTAAATTCGGGAAGTACTCCTAACATAATCAAGCGCGCATCTTTGATTTTCTTCCAAGCAATAACGGCCTTTATTAACCGCCACGGGTTATATAGGGAACCGCGCAGGATTTTAAGTACATGGTTCATATTGGGGATACAAATATAAAAGCCGGCCGGTACCCCGTTTTCTTCTAAAATACAGGTACCTTCCACACGTACAATGGATTTGAGTTCACTGACAATATCTTTCATCTCCTGCGGGTCCAAGGGTACAAACCCCCAGTTTTCTGCCCAAGCTTTGTTGTAAATCTCTCGAATTACTTCTGCCTCTTTGGTCAGTTGATGCAAATCCAAACGTCTTAGCGTAATGCCGCCTTTTTTCTCACAGCGCGCACATACCTTTAAAAACCGCTCCGAGAACTGGTCCTCTTTACTGCGCTCAAAGGCCAGTAAATCTTTAGCCTTGGTAAACCCGGCCCTTTCAATTAACTCTGCATAATACGGATAATTATAGGGCATCATAATAGCCGGCATGGAATCAAATCCTTCTACCAGTAAGCCGTATATATGATTACTGGACGGATTCGCCGGTCCACGCACAGCCGTTACGCCCTGACCACGCAGGTAATCCTCAGCCGCTTTAAACAGCGCAGCCGATACTTCTTCGTTGTTAACGCAGTCAAAAAACCCGAAAAATCCGATATTCTCGAGATGATACTCGTTAAAACGGTGATTGACCAGCGCGCAAATACGACCGACAGCCTTACCGTCTTGATAGGCCATAAACAATTTACGAACCCCGTGTTTCCAAAATGCGTTATTTTCTCTTAAAAGAGCACGCGTATCCATTTTGAGTTCCCCCACCCAGTAGGGGTCCTGTTTATAGAGTTCAAACGGAAAATTAATAAAAGCGTTGAGGTCCTTATCGGTTACTTCTCGGATTTCTACCATCATACCCTCCTAACAAAAAGCCCCGCGCACGGCGGGGCCTTGAAAACCTATTAAATAAGACCAATCGCACGGCCCGCTGTAGCAAAACTGTCAATAATCTTTTGCACATGGGCTTCAGTATGCGTAGCCATCAGCGTCAGGCGCATGAGCGAGCGTCCTGGCGGCACCGCCGGGCTGATAACCGGATTGGCAAAAATACCCATCTCATGCAGGGCACGCCACATTTTAAAACAGTTTTCGTTGCTGCCTACATGTACTGGTAAGATAGGCGTGGTGCTGGTCCCTAAATCAAAGCCCAAATCCTCCAGCCCTTTTTTAAGCATAGCCGTTAAACGGAACAGGTTATCTCTACGAGACGTATCTTTGGAAATAATATCCACGGCCTTGGAAATAGATGCAATACAAGAAGGCGGCATAGAGGCCGAGAAAATCTGGCTGCGGGCATTGTGGCGCATATAGTGGATAATATCTTCATCCCCCACGACAAATCCGCCTACCGTGGCAAATGTTTTGGAGCAGGTCCCTACAATCAGGTCCACTTCACCGTTTTCCAGTCCGAAGTATTCACAGGTACCGCGGCCTGTTTTACCGATAATCCCCGTGGCATGGGCATCATCTACCATAATGCGGGCGCCGTATTTTTTGCCGATTTTGACGATTTCCGGAAGCGGACAAATATCCCCTTCCATACTAAATACACCGTCTACAATAATCAGCTTACCAGCTTCGGCCGGTAATTTGGCCATTACGCGTTCCAAATCTGCCGGATCGTTGTGTTTAAAACGCGCCATTTCCCCGTCAGACAGTCGTACTCCATCTAAAATACTAGCATGGTCCAATTTATCAACAATGGCATAGTCTCCTTTTTTAATCAAAGAAGACACTACACCTAAATTCATCTGATATCCCGTGGCAAACAGTAACCCGGCTTGTTTACCTTTAAACTTGGCAATCTTTTGCTCCAGCTCATCGGCCAGTTTGGTGTTGCCGTTTAATAAGCGGCTGCCGGCTACCCCGGTCCCGTATTTTTCTACAGCCTCTAAGGCGGCTTTTTTCATTTCCGGATCGTTGGCCAAACCCAAATAGTTATTGGAACCGGCCATGATATAGGTTTTACCGTCTATTTTGACTTCCGGACCTTGAGCCGTCTCAATCGGTTGGAAATAGCCATAAATACCCATACGCATGGCTATTTTGGCATCTTTGTAGTTTCTACACTTCTCAAAAATATCAGACATATTTTCCTCGGGTACTAATCTGCGTTTAACGCGTTTTACTTACTTTTTTAATAATTCCGGTAGTGCTTCGTCCTTTCAAAAGAGCAAAACGTACCACTTTACCGGCAAATTCACGTCCCACGATCTCACTGGGTTTATAATCCCCACCTTTTACCAATACGTCGGGCATAACGGCTTTAATTAGATTGTACGGGGTATCTTCATTAAAAATGCATACATACGACACGCTTTCCAACGCCGCTAATACAAGCGCGCGGTCCTGCTGTTTATTTACCGGACGAGCAGGCCCTTTTAAACGTTTAACAGACTCATCACTGTTCAAACCTACCACCAACACATCGCCCTTGGACCGGGAAAACTCCAACACGCTTACATGTCCGGCATGCAAAATGTCAAAACAACCGTTGGTAAATACGATTTTTTGACCCGCTTTGCGCGCCGCTGCAAGCTTGGCTTTTAAGGTGCGCTGGCTTACAATCTTATTTTTGGCCTTCATCATCTTTCATCATCCGTTCAATAAGCCCCGTATCCATATTGCCCTGTCTAAAATCATTATTGGCTAAAATCTTCTGATGGAACGGAATCGTGGTTTTGACACCGCCAATGGCAAATTCCGTTAAACATCGCTCGCTACGCTTAAGCAGTCTCTCGCGGTCCGGTGCCGTTACGATTAACTTGGCAATCAAACTGTCATAATAACTGGGAATTGTATAACCGTTATACATGTGGCTATCTACACGCACCCCCAATCCGCCGGCCGGGATCCATTCCGTTAAGATACCGGGACACGGCATAAAGTTGTGTTCACTGTCTTCGGCGTTAATACGATGCTCAATGGCATGACAGCGTACTTTGCCGGCTTCGGTCTGCGTAATATGTAACGGTTCTCCCTGTGCAATCTGGATTTGCATTTTCACTAAATCCTGTCCGCATACGGCCTCTGTTACTGGATGTTCTACCTGCAGGCGCGTATTAACTTCCATGAAATAAAACTCTTTGGTAGGAGCCATTAAAAACTCTACCGTACCGACACCACGGTAATTAGCCGCTTTAATGAGCTTGGCAGCAGCTTCTTGAAGTTTTTGACGTGTTTTAGGATCCACAAACGGAGAAGGGGATTCTTCTACCAGTTTTTGGTGGCGCCGCTGCATACTGCAGTCACGCTCGGCAAATGCTACTACGTTACCGTAATTATCGGCCGCTACCTGCACTTCAATATGACGCGGATTTAAAACGAGTTTTTCAAAATACACGCGGTCATCACCAAAGTTGGCACGCGCTTCGCCTTGCGCGGTTTTCATCATCAAATCCAAATCTTCTTCTTTTAAGCACGCGCGCATCCCTTTTCCGCCGCCGCCCAGGGTTGCCTTAATCATAATCGGGAACCCAATCTTTTTGGCTACAGCATGATAGTTTTTACCGACAATTCCGTCAGAACCGGGAGTAATCGGCACTCCGGCTTTAATGGCGATTTCACGGGCCGTAGACTTTACACCCAACATTTCAATCGCGTGTGCCGTCGGTCCGATGAATGTCATCCCTGCTTTGGTGACTGCATTGGCAAAATCGGCATTTTCAGATAAAAATCCATATCCCGGATGCACGGCATCGGCACCTGTCACTTTGGCAGCCGTTACCAAGGCGTCTATATTCAAATAGCTCATAGAAGACGGCGCGGCACCGATACAAACGGCTTCATCGGCCATACGTACGTGTAAACTGTTGCGGTCCGCCTCGGAATAAACAGCCACGCTGCGGATATTCATTTCTTTGAGTGTGCGAATTACACGCAAGGCAATCTCACCGCGGTTGGCGATGAGTACTTTTTTAAAAGGGGTAATTTTGATCGTGGCAGCCATACTTATTTCTCAATAAAAAATAACGGTAACCCAAACTCTACCACAGCCCCTTCCTGGGCCGTGATTTTACGAAGCTTGCCGCTCACGGGAGCCGTAACCGCATGTTTTTTGGAAACGGTTTCCACAAGACCCAAAGCATCCCCTTCCTGCACCGTTTGACCTTCAGCCAAAGTTAAATTTTTGCCTTTGGCAGCCAAATGATAAATACCTACGGCAGGAGCAGTAACTGCGGTTAGTGAGCAGGTAAACTGCGCCGGTTCGGGCAGTGCTTCTTGAGTTTTGATTTCAATACAGTTGCCGTCTTTTTCGTAACAAAATTCGGCTAAATCGGTCGTCTTCATCCAATTGGTAACTTCGGAAATTAATTTGGTATCCATAAATTCCTCATGCGACTAAAAAAATACTTGTTATTATTTTAGCATTTTTGGCACAAAACACACAAACCCAACTAATCAATTTTTGCCTCTTGGCAGTGATTTGCAGATTTGCCAAACTAAGGGTGTATGAAAACAATAAACTACTTACTCAGAATAGTCTTATGGTTGCTAATGTGTCAGCTGCCTGCCGTGGTCAGCATGCCTTTCGTGCAACCCAATATGTCATGGTACCACACTTTGGTATCTCCGCCCCTCACACCACCGGACTCGGTATTTGGTCTAATGTGGGGGATGTTGTATCTGTTGCTGGGTATCTCGGCTGCCTGGATCTTTTGCCGGGGAGTGGATGAGAAAAAGCACTTTGCGGCCTGGCTGCTCGGAATACAACTTATTTTAAATGCCTGTTGGACACCGGTATTTTTCGGAATGCATAACCTGCCGCTTGCTTTAGCAGTTGTAGCACTGATGCTCTTAACCGGGTTCTTTATGCACCGGGCATTTGCCAAACATAGCAGATTGGCAGCAGCACTGTTGTGGCCCTATTGGTTGTGGCTATTATTTGCCACGTACCTGACAGCCGGATTTATGATGCTCAATTAACCTGAGCATAAGGGGGAAAGGGTAGGATTATGGAGACAACACCCCGCGTGGTATGGCACGCGGGGATCCTGATTTTATAATAGTAGATAAAATATTTTACCCCCAACAGAACATACGTGATGCTAACATATTGACTCTCAATCAGTTTTACCTCTCATGGTTAGTCCCTGTTGGAAGAGCAAGCCATTTCCCGATTTTATGTTCCCATTCCAGGGGAGAAAACAACCCGTATCCGGCACCCGGATAAAATGTCATTTCGGAAAATAAAATTTGCCCGTTTACCCAATATAAATCTACCCGGACAAACGGAATCCCCCGGGAAAGCTTGCGAGCCAGCATTACCATTTGTTCAAACTGTTTAGGTTTATCAACCGCTTGCGCCAACGGTTGATGATCGGCGCGTCCGAACGGAGCCGGTTTCCAGTCCAGGTCCAATACAGATAATGCCAACTCTCCTTTTTTGCCTTGAGAAACATCGTCTGCTCCCACATATAAGAACTTGGGCTCTCCGTTAAAACAATAAAACTTATAATCTATCAGGGTACCCAGTTTATTGGACGAATCCCGGTCTATTAAAAACGGTTCTGCAATAATCCGCGGGGGAATGTCCTTATAGACCCATTCCCGAAACTGTCGGTAAAAATTCTTTTTAAGAGCTGTATTCAATGCTTGAACCACGCGGGGAATATTCAATTGTTTTTTATCTTTACATAAACACATTCCCCCGCCCGAATTATGCGTACATTTAAGGACAAACTGATCAGGTAATTGCTTAAAATCAATATCTTCGGCCCTTTCCCACACGCCAAGCAACGGGAGCAAATATTCCTCTCCGATCGTCTTTTTAACGTATTTTCTTACCTCATATTTATCGGCTAACGCTGTATATTCGCTACGACGGTTATACAGCTTGAGCCACTGTATTTTCTCATTAAATCCCTGCGGGGAACGGAGATTTAAGGTCCGGCCGGTAACCGACCACCATTTGACTTGTAAATATAATTTATCCGGTAACACCGGACCAACAACCAGCAAACTGTATGAAATAATTTTTTTAGGATCTTTGGCAATATTACGACATATACTCCTTATCTTTGGTATCATAGCTACTCCCGCTTATTCTTGGGAGCGTATTACAAAACGGCTGTCATACCGGACCTCGCAGAAGAAATCCAATACAACAGCCGTAGTCTCCCGCTTGACAAGCGGGAAACCTTCGGTATTATTGAGGCAGCTGACCCCAATCATACCTAATATCGGCTATTTTTGACTTCTGCGAGTGCTTCATAAGAAGCATTCCCGTATCCTGTAATACGGCCCAAAAATAGTTTTAAATTGTATTTACATTATAACATAACCGAAGTACTTTTTTTCCAAAAAATAGCAGGGTAATAACCTAAAGTTATTACCCTGCTAGCTCAATATCTCTAGACGTTATTTTCTAAAGCGTTTAAACAGGTCAATTCCCATCGCTACCGTACGATATACACCATTGTCTACAAAATTAGAAGCCTTATCTAATAAATCAAAGGTACTTTGTGTTTTATCAACCTTTTCGGCCGTGGTTAATGCCAAATACTCTACGGCTTCAGCCGTTTTAGTTATTTGCAGGACGGCACGTACCACAAATACGACGAGCACAACAAATGCAAGTACTGCTATTAAAGCACATATCTGATAAAAATCTAACATAACTCCCCCTTTATTTAGGCTTGCTTACATTGTAATTAGTTTTGTCCTTTACGTCAAGGGTAAAACTGATATTAGACGGTAAAAATCGTTTTTTGGTAAGACGCAAACCGTTTGAGGGCCTAGATCATTTTTTCGTTTTCCTTATTTTTTATATAAAAAATTATAGGTCCTCAAAAAATTTGACACAAACGCGCTTATTAGTAATAATTATTATTAACAGGCTACGAACGCTGTTTTCTTAGAAAGCCAAGCAGTTCATTTTAAGACGTAATACCAACTGTTTTAGTGCATGAGTAGTGCCGCGCTTACGAGGGAATCTGCAATTTTAGTTTGTTTTTGTTTTAATTTTTCACCGCATGTACGCGGCAATTTTTTACTTAGGAACTTGATTTATGGAAAACGCAGAAGTTATCACGCACATTGTTAAGCGCGACGGAACTACCCAACGCTTTGAATCCAAAAAAATTAGCAATGCTATTACCAAGGCTGCCGAAGCGACCGGGGAATTTGATGACAATACCGCTAAAAAACTAACCATCCGCGCCATTAATATTATCCAACAATTATACTCCGATACCATTCCCAACGTGGAAAACGTACAGGATATTGTGGAAGATGTGCTGTTAACTTCCAATTACCATAAAACGGCCAAAGCCTATATTTTATATCGCGATCAGCATGCCCGTATGCGTGAGATTTCTTCCAAATTTAACGTAGATTTGGTAGACCAATACCTGCAAAAAATTGACTGGCAGGTCAATGAAAACAGTAACATGGGTTACTCGTTGCAGGGGTTAAACAACTATATTTCTTCGGAAATCAGCAAAGTATACTGGCTCAACAAAATTTACCCCGAAAACGTACGCCGCATGCACAGCGAAGGGGATTTCCATCTGCACGATTTGGGATTATTGGGAGCCTACTGTGTAGGCTGGGATTTACAGGATTTGCTGCTCAGCGGTTTTACGGGAGTAGTCGGTAAAGCCGAATCCAAACCAGCCAAACACTTCCGTACCGCTTTAGGGCAGGTAGTCAACTTTTTCTATACACTGCAGGGCGAAAGTGCTGGCGCACAGGCCTTTAGCAATTTTGATACATTGCTTGCCCCGTTTATCTATTATGATAAACTGACTTACGAGGAAGTCAAACAAGCCTTACAAGAATTTTTATTTAACGTCAACGTACCGACCCGTGTGGGTTTCCAGACCCCGTTTACCAACCTGACCATGGACTTAACGGTTCCTTCTTATTACAAGGACCAGCCCGTAATCATCGGCGGTAAACTGCAAGACAAAACCTACGGTGAGTTCCAAAACGAAATGGATATGTTGAACCGTGCGTTCTGCGAAGTCATGCTGGCCGGTGACGCCAAAGGCCGCGTGTTTACGTTCCCGATCCCTACATACAATATCACCAAAGAATTTGACTGGTCCAACCCCAAACTGGAACCCCTGTGGGAAATGACTGCCAAATACGGGATCCCGTACTTTGCCAACTTCATTAATTCGGATATGAACCCGGAAGACGCACGTTCCATGTGTTGCCGTTTACGTATTGATAACCGCGAACTGCGCAAACGAGGCGGCGGATTATTCGGATCGGCCCCGTTGACTGGTTCCATCGGCGTAGTTACCATTAACTTGCCACGCTTGGGGTACTTATCCAAGGACGAAGATGAATTTTTTGCCAACTTAAAAGACCGCATGGAAGTAGCCAAAACCAGTTTGGAAATCAAACGTAAAGTCATTGAACGCTTTACCAAAGGGAACCTCTATCCGTATATGAGTTTTTACCTGCGTTCCATCCGACAACGCTTTGGTGAGTTCTGGAAGAACCACTTCTCCACCATCGGACTGGTAGGTTTAAACGAAGCCGCCGTCAACCTGATCGGAGAAGACATCGGTACCGAAAAAGGCAAAGCGTTTGCCGAAAAAGTACTTACTTTTATGCGCGAAACATTGGTTAAATTCCAAGAAGAAACCGGTAATAACTATAACTTAGAAGCTACCCCGGCGGAAGGTACCTCTTACCGTTTGGCTAAGCTGGACAAAGAACGTTATCCGGAAATCATCTGTGCCAACGAAACGTTGTACAAAGAAGGACATCAGCCTTTTTACACCAACTCTTCACAATTACCGGTCAACTATACCGATGATGTATTTGAGATGTTAGACTTACAAAGTACCATCCAATCTCAATACACCGGCGGAACCGTACAACACATCTTTACCGGTGAACGTATTAAAGATTTGGAAGCCATGAAGCGCTTTATCAAAACCGTATGCGAACGCTATACATTGCCGTATTTCTCCATCACGCCGACGTTTAGTGTATGCCCCAAGTGCGGTTATATTGCGGGAGAACATTTTGAATGCCCCAAATGTAAAGCCGAACGCATACAAGAGCTGCAGCGCAAAATTGCCATGTTAGAAGAACAGCTCTATAGTAAATAAACACTTTTTAGGGTTAACATCTAACCCTAAAAAGTAATTGAAACCGATTTGGCAAATTGCCATAATAAAAGAAAGGGTTTTTCACGGACCCCCTCATATTAAGCATATTATACATAGGAGAACAAGCCATGACTGCACAAGAAAGACAAGCTGTAGAAACCAAAATCTCGGATCTTAAAAAAGAAATAAGCGAAGTACAAGGCTCTAAATGCGAAGTGTATTCCCGCGTAGTAGGTTATTTGCGCCCGGTACAAAACTGGAACAAAGGTAAAAAAGAAGAATATTCCATGCGCAAAACCTTGAACGTCGAAGGTGGCTGCTCTTGCGGTTGCGAATGCGCCAGCGACAGATAACTTTCTCCTTTTTAGAGTATAGATTCCATGAAACTGGGTGGACTTGTTAAATTCACACTCATCGACTTTCCCGGTCGGCCGGCAGCCATTATCTTTACACAGGGGTGTAACTTTCGTTGTCGCTATTGCCACAACCCGGAGTTGGTGTACCCCCATATGTTTCTGGAATCTATGCCCGAAGAGGAAGTAATATCCTTTTTAAAACGCCGCCAAGGCACCTTGGAAGGCGTTGTTGTTTCTGGTGGAGAACCCACCCTGCAGGAAGATTTGGTTCGCTTTATGACGGATATTAAGGCCCTGGGTTACAAAACCAAACTGGATACCAACGGGACCCGTCCGGAAGTGATCAAAGAATTGATTGATAAAAAACTTGTTGATTTTATTGCCATGGATTTAAAGGCCCCCTTGGAAAAATACGCCGCCATTACAGGCGTGGAAGCCAATTCGACTATCCTGCGTCAATCCATGGATTTAATTCGCCAAAGCGGACTGGAATACCAGTTCCGCACCACCTACGATAAAGAAGTATTAAGTGATAGCGATATTGCCACGATCTCCCAAGCGGTAGACGGCAAAAATTATAAAGTACAAGAATGTTTGCCAGTTGCCAAAGAAAAAGCGGCTCTTAAAGTCATGCACGAAGAGCTCTAAGCCTCATTGCAAAGCAGCATCTTGCCTAATATGTTCTTTAAATTCTGCAAATTCCCGTGCTAAGTTGGGAATGGTCACGTTTCCCAAGTACTCTTCAATAAAAGGTATTAACTTAAATTCTTTTTCATCCTTGGATACAAATGTTTCTTTAGCAATCACCGATCCAATTTCTTGCGACTGCACGCTGTCTTTCCTGCGAAGCTTATTGTAGCTGTACATAAGCGGCATGAGCCGCCCGAAAATAACTCCGGCCCGGGACTTGTCCTGCACATGTACCGGGAACTCCATCTGCTGCTGAATCATTCGCTTGGCGGCCTGTAATTCCTGTGATACGGCTTCCGGTGATACCGTATTTTCAGACTGCATTGTTTGAACCTGGACGATTTTTTCCTCTACATTTTTTTCTAGCTGATTGGGCCGATTAGTCGGTTTTGCCAGTAAGGAAACGGTCAGTACTAATACACTCATTACGGCCAGGAATTTTTTCATAGGGTTCTCCTGCTAACGCGGTTTACTCTTAGTATAAGCATTTTCTTCCCAAAAACAACCCGGCAAACTTAGAACTCTTTTTGACAAAATCGCCGCGAGGGATAAGCCCGCGGCGACATATTGTATGAACTTAAATAACTATTTAGCTAATCTTTCCACACGATCGGCAAAAACTTCCATGTCAATTTCAACATCCATGGTATAATCATTGGAATGATCCCGTACAAATTCTACAAAGGATTTTCCGTTTACTTTGAAAGCAGCATAGGCTTTTGCTTTGGGACGAGCCTGTTCATCAGACATCTGTTTCATCGGATCGGCCATATTGCCCAAAATATGCTGCACCACATAAGAATCGTTGCCCATGGCTACCACACGGTCAAATTCTGCTTTTTCATTCAGGATTTCTACACGATCGGCAAAATTATATAACTTTTTAGCCTCTTTCTTAGAGATATCCCCCGGGAAAATCTCCGCATTGGCACGTACAAACGCCACCAACGGACGCCCCTTTACCTGATAAGTAGCATAACAAAGTGCTTTGGGCATAGCCTCATCATCCGACATGGTCTCCATCGGATCCGAGAGATTAATTAGAATATTTTGGACGATAAAAGATGTATTTTTCTGGCTGGCCACATATTGCTCAAACTCTGCCTTTTGGCTAGCACAGTTTTTATCCATCGTCACTTCGGCATTTAGCGCAAATGCAGAAGCAGAAAACAACATTACACCTAACAACACTAGTACTTTTTTCATAAGGTTCCCTCCTTGTGGGGCTTTCTTATTTATAGTATAGGCAACTTTGCATAAAAAGACCATAGGTCAAAAGGCCCACATACCTGTGGGCCTTTTGATATACTGTCTCAGCAGTAACACTTAATATTTAAACTGTCCTTTTTCGTAGATAACTTTTTTAGAACCGTCTTTTAAGGTCGCTGTAACAGTTTTGTCTTCCGTATTAATCAGATCCCAATGTAACGAAGAATCATTAAATCCTAATTTTTCTTTCATCTTCTTATCTAATTTACTTTGCGGACCGGCAAAAGTATCGGCATAACTAGCTCCTACGGCTACATGGCAGTTGCCGTATTTACCGCCAAAGTTTTCATCATACAAAATATCTGCCATGAATTTGGTAATCTTGGAAAACCGTCTGTCTGTGAGTGAAAACTCACCGATTTGACTGGCCCCTTTGTCCATCGCCAACATCTTGCGTACAAACTCCGCACCCTGTTCGGCATCAGCCTTGATCACGCGTCCGTTTTTAAACTCCAGTTTTACCCCTTTGACATAATTACCGCTTCGGTAAGAAGACAGATCGGCAAAATAGATACCACGTGTGCCGCGCCAGTCAGGCGAAGTGAAAATTTCAAAAGAAGGAATATTGCATCCGCCGCCCGCAATAAAACGGCGTTTTTCTCCTAGCAGCACTTCAAAATCCATATGAGCAGTTTTCACATGTAACGTTTTAATCGGCATTGCAGAAAGCCATTGACCGATTTCATTAATTTGCTGGGTTACTTCCTGCCATTTTTTAACCGGATCTTTTTCATTTAAAAAGCATGCCCGGGCGACTTGATTGGCGTATTCTTTGACCGATAAGCCGGCCCGTTTGGCCAACTCCTCGGTCGGATAATTACATAACGTCCAAGAAAATAATCCTTTTTGTTCGCGCATATCTAAGATTTCCCGAACGGGTTTGCGCGCCACGGCACTCTTGGCCAGTTTGGACGGATCTACTTTTTTTAGGTGTGTTAAATCCAGCGGCGCGTGCAAGGCAATCAGTCCGTTAATATTGCCTTGGATTTCTTTTTCCCCCACCGGTAAATAGGAAAGTTGCTTATTATCGGCTATTTGATAAAAAGCTGTCGTAAAATCTTCAGGAGCATTCCAACGCAAAAGCACATTATAATGCTGTTCTAATAATTTAGTATATACAGCCTTAGCCAGCGGCGCTGCCGCCATGTCCGTACGCAAGAGTACACTGTCATATTTTTTAAAGGTTCCGTTACGTTTGGCCGCCCGTAGTGCCCAAATGAGCACATCGGCATATTTTTGAAGTTGTGAATTGGTAAACATAATTATTTCCCCCTAAACCTTATTTAATGTTATAATACTAAAATAAGAGGTTTTTATGAAGAAATTTTTATTTTTTATAGCTGTTTTCATGTTATGTACAACCGCACGGGCAGAAGTATCTCCGTTGCCGGAAGCACATTTTCATTTTATCTATAATACCGAAGCTAAACCGCTCATTGCTCCGGCTAGCACTGAACTTATTTTGTGCAAAGACCGATTATGTATAGAGGCCGCTCCGCTCGGGGTATACGGTTCCCAAAAAATGACTTGCGGAGGCGGTACCTGCACCGCAGTAGCTTATGAGTTTGAACCTTTTGCTAAATTATCTGTCACTTTTGAAGACGGTAAAACCCGTGACAGTGCTGTTTTTGTCATGCCCGGTAACCTGATTAACCCTTTTAATGTGTATGTGGATGAAGATACACTTACATTGGAACCCGTAGATACACCGCCGCAGGAGGATCTGTGGAAACGTCCGGAAGCGTGGGGAGCATTATCCCTAATCTTAGTATTGGAACTGCTCTGTGCGGCCGGATGGCTTCTCTACACTAAAAAACGTTTTACCATCTTGTATGGTGTAGCTATTGCCAATGTATTCACAGCGGCTCTTACCTGGGGGATTTTAGTACATTACGTCGCGCAAAGTGCCATTTGGTGGATTTTATGCGTGATCTTGGAAACGGTTCTGATCCGCTTAATTAATTATAAAGATATTTCTTTAAAAGACAGTGCCGTTTTAAGTATTATGACTAATGTAACCAGTTACACATTAGGAATGATTTTGTCCTTTATATGGGCACAAATGTAAGGAGGGAAAGAAGTCGCGCTGTAAGCGCATCATACACAATTTAATACTGTTTTTGGGGCTGTATACAGATACAGCGTGTATTGTCTAGTACAATACGCCTCAAAGTCAAAAATAGTCGTTTTAGGCACAAGACAATGGCGTCGAAAACCATTCCTTGCGCCGAGTGTTTACTGTTCTTGGAATAGTAAACCACGGCTGTTTATGGGGTTACTTTGAGGCAATCCGATACAACAGCCGTTTTTATTGTATATCGGATTTGGCAAATTATGAGGAATAATTTATGAATCTTACAGAAAAAGGATTTACGCTCGTTGAGCTTTTAGTCGTCGTATTGATTATAGGAATTTTAGCGGCAGTAGCTATGCCGCAATATACTAAGGCGGTACAAAAAGCCCGGCTAAGTGAATTTGGAGCTGTTGCCAAATCGGCTCAGCAGGCGATTGATGCTTATTTACTGGCTAATGGTTTTCCCGAAGAAGTTGTGCGTTTTACCGGGACAACAAACTCTGGCTCTCTAGATATTGACTTACCTGGTACCCCTTGCCTAGTAGGCCGTAATTGTCTTAAGAAAGCAGGTGCCTGGAATGTAGGATGTGGCACATCTTATTGTGGTATTGAATTACATTCCTGGTATAATAGTGATGGTTCTTCCGGAAATAATTGGCTAAATGGTGGAAATATTGCCATTGATCGGTTTGGCACCGATGCCACATGGTATTTAACTATAGTCCCTATAGACAAATCGGCTCGCCAAGTAGTCTGTCAATGGTGGAAAGGTCCTATGATAGATAACGAAGAACGTTCTTATGATGCCAAAAGCAAATGTGCCGAGGTAGGAGTAGAATAAGTTTAAAACACCAATAATACCACGGCCATGAGTGCCATACCGCCAATTACACCGCTAATCACTTGGTGCCCGTGCCCGTAATCATGCGCCGTGGGCAATAACTCGTCCAGTGCTAAATACACCATAATCCCAGCGACCAGTGCAAAAAGTACGCCGAGTACCGCTTCTTGTAACACAGCATGCAACACGAAATAACCGACAATTGCTCCTATGGGTTCTGCCATACCGCTGGCGACACTGGACAAAAAAGCCTTACTGCGACTGCCCGTTGAGTGATATATGGGAAGTGCTACAGCTATGCCTTCCGGGATATTATGAATTGCTACAGCAAGTGCAATAGAAAACCCCAATGTGACACTATCTAGTGCTGAGAAAAATGTGGCGAGCCCTTCCGGGAAGTTATGCAATGTTAGAGCTACCGCGGTAAATAAACCCGTTTGGCGCAGTTTAGCGGATTGTTGGAGTGATTCTTCTCTGACGTGTAACGGAGGTAAACAACGGTCCACACCCCATGCAATGGCCGTTCCCACAAAAAATAATCCTACCGCGAACCACGGGCCTTGCGTACTGCCGTACAAATCTGAAAGGGCGTTATTTGCATGCGGTAAGATTTCCATAAAAGAAACATAGATCATGACTCCGGCTGAAAATCCTAGTCCTATGGCTAAAGCGGATAAGTTTTCTTTTTTAATGAAGAAAGAAAGTAGTCCCCCCACCGCACTGGCAGCTCCAGCCACAAAACTCAGTATAAAGGCAAGCAAAAAATGGCTCATGCCTATACTATAGCAATTTGCCAAACAT
Organism: Elusimicrobiaceae bacterium; assembly: GCA_017475405.1. Taxonomy (GTDB): domain Bacteria; phylum Elusimicrobiota; class Elusimicrobia; order Elusimicrobiales; family Elusimicrobiaceae; genus Avelusimicrobium. The sequence goes on along the minus strand of JAFVFN010000026.1, from coordinate 23,745 downwards.
TTGTAACGATAAAAATTAGTTAAGAATGAAATATTTACCAGTCGATACTACACCATCTGTATCCTTCTTCCCCAAACTTTTACAAATACTCAATGCTATATTATCTTTACTTCCATTATAGATATGACAGTATTTTTTTCCTGCATTTATTGGAAATACACGATCATGCAAGAGTTCAAACTCAAAAGTAGGCATACTCCGGTTATTAACCGTAGCAAAACAGGTACGTTTTCCTCCGCAAAAAAATGAATATTTATCTTCGAATTTTGCACTACCCATTAAATTAACAGCCACATCTATATCTAGTTCACTGATATCATCCGTATATTCCCCATTCTCCAGAAAATATACTTCCTGCGCATCAGTAATAGATTTTAGCAGAGTAATCGCTTCTACAGCACGTGCTTTGTAAACTGCTTTTTGGTACTGCGGCACCGCTACCGCTGCTAAAATCCCTATAATTAACACTACTACCAAAAGCTCTATAAGCGTAAATGCTTGTTTTTGTTGAACCATATTTCTCTCCTTATATATTTTTTTACTTATAAAGAGAGAATATCAAAAAAAAAAAACGCGTCAAGCAAAATGTGCCGACGCGTTTTATGAAAAAACTTTTTAGTTTTGGGATACTTCTTGAGCGCGGTGTGTAGTAGCGGCTACCGCTTCGCGTAGTACCTCTTGTAGATCGCTCGTGATAAGTACTTCCATACCGGCCGCTGTACAGCCACCAGGGGTGGCCACTTGTCTAGCCAGCTGTGCCGGTGAAACATTTTCCTGCTGTACCATTTTAGCTGCACCAATTACTGTTTGTACAGCTAAGTCGCGAGCCATTTTTTCATCCAGTCCCTGGATCTCTGCGGCGCGTGCCAATGCATCTATAAAATGATAAACAAATGCCGGCCCGCTGCCGGACAGGGCCGTAGCCGCGTCAAAAACCGAAAGTGATATTTCAAAAGTTTTCCCCATGGATTCAAACATACCCATCACTTCGCGTCGGTCCCGATCCGGAGTAGCCTTGGCAAAATGGAACAGCGTAACTCCTTCTCCTAGTGCTAACGGTGTATTGGGCATAATACGAATAATCGGCCAGTTCGGGAGCACTTTCTCAATTTTCTCTACACTCCATCCCAATGCCATGGTAATAAGCGGCTTGGCCGGTACCTGTGTTTGGGCAATCTCCGATAGCACCTGCGGCATTTGAGCAGGCTTTACGGCCAAAAACAAACGATCTGCTTCTATAATCACACGGCGGTTATCCGTATAAGCGGCAATTCCCAACGTATTAGCCAAGCGGTTTGCCGAATCCGGCGTACGTACTGAAGCCATAATTTCTTCAGGCTTCCAACCTGTTTTTAATAATCCGCGAATGATGGCACCGCCCATTTCGCCGGCACCGATAAATCCCAGTTTCATTTGTTACCTCCGCGTTTGCGATGCGTAAAAGGCCGGGCCTGCGGACCTGTATAATCCGCCACCACTTGTCCTTTGCCGCGTAGCTTATATTTATAAATAGTCAATCCATTTAGTCCCACCGGACCGCGCGCATGTGTTTTTCCGGTACTGATTCCCACTTCGGCCCCGAAACCGTATCGGTAACCGTCTGCAAAACGCGTAGAAGCATTATGATAGACCCCGGCAGAATCTACCTGTTGCATAAACTGCTCTGCTGCCTGCTCATCTTCCGTAACAATGGCATCGGTATGGTGTGAACCGTACATGTTAATATGCAAAATTGCTTCCTGCATATCCTGTACCAGTTTAACAGATAATTTCTTTTCTCCGTATTCGGTATGCCAATCGGTTACTTCTCCGGCTACCGGCGCTAAAGCCGCCACGCGGTTATTCCCATATAAGGTAACCCCGTGTTGCACAAGTGCAGTCAGTAACTTTTGTTGGTTCTCTTGGGACCAACGGGCGTCTATGAGTAATGTCTCCAGTGCATTGCAGGCAGCCGGATATTGCGTCTTAGCATCTACCGCCAGTTTGCACGCCATGTCCAAATCAGCGGTACGGGAAATATACATATGACATACTCCGTCGGCATGTCCTAGCACCGGGATACGCGTATTAGCTTTGACATACGCCAGCAACGCATTGCCGCCGCGTGGGATAATCAAATCAATAAATCGGTCTTCCTGTAACATTTGGGCAGACTCTTCGCGAGAGGTCAGCAGGGCAAATGTATCCGGCGGATACCCCGGCACTTGTGCCAGTGCCTGCGTAATAGTATCCATCAAGACTTGGTTGGTATGCAGGGCTTCTTTACCGCCTTTTAGTAAAGCGGAGTTTCCCGATTTGACTGCCAGGGCACAAATCTGCGGGATCACATCTGGTCTGGCCTCAAAAATAATTCCCAATACCCCGATCGGACAGGAAATCTGCTGCAACACAAGCCCTTCGTCCAGTTCGGTTTCAGATAACACAGTTCCTACCGGATCGGGCAGTCTTAGAAGCTCTTCCATACCGCGTACGGTAGTTTCTAACTTCTCAGGTATGAGCTTAAGCCGCTCATACAAAGCCTGTTTCATACGACCGGCCGCTACTTCTGTCTGCGCGGTCTGCAAATCTTGTGCATTGGCCTGTAATATTTCTTGCGTGTGAGACCGCAAGGCAGCAGCCATGGCGCGTAGTGACCGGTCTTTTATCTCACTGGGTAAAGCGGCTAATAAAAAAGAAGATTCTTTGGCTTGTTTAGCTAACTGTGTTACATTCATAATAAAACAATATTATCTCGGTGCACGACTTCATCGTAATTTTTAGAACCGATTTTTTTGGCGATTTCCCCGGAAGCACACCCGGCTAACTTGCTGCACTCTTCACTGGAATAATTCGTCAGCCCGCGTGCCACTTCAAGACCGCGCTCATCTACTATGAGCACAGCATCTCCTCGCTCAAACGTACCGGCAATCCCTGTTACCCCGATAGGCAATAGCGAAGACCCTTTTTCGCGTAATGCTTTCACAGCGCCTGCATTAATATGTATGGCCCCGAATACGTTAGTGGCATAAGCGAGCCATAATTTTTTGCTCGGTAAATGAGCCGTCGGCAAAAAGAGTGTTCCCTTATAATCCGGTCCCCACAAAGAGCCGATGGCTCCCGTGCGTTTGCCGTAGCTAATGATCATGGACGCACCGGCACGTGTTACAATTTTAGCGGCCTCTAATTTGGTTTTCATACCGCCGCGGCCGCGGGAAGAAGCACAAAACCCAAGTGCTTCAATTTGAGGAGTAATTTCTTTGACTACCTCTAAGCGCTGGGCATTTTTATCTTTGCGCGGATCGGCATTGTACAGGCCGTCCACATCACTCATAATGCATAACAAATCACTGTCCATCCCCGCAGTCACTAATGCTGCAAGTTTATCATTATCACTAAAACATACTTTGATGCCCTTGTCTTTATAACCGCGCAGTTCGTTCGTAGAAACCGTATCGTTTTGGTTGATCACGGGGATACATCCCAGTTCCAATAATCGGTTTAAGGTATCACGTAAACTCAGGTAACGGTCCCGATGGGCAAAATCATCCTCAGTCAAAAGTATCTGCGCGCAAACTACCCCCAGTTCTTTAAATCCGCGTTCATAAAACTTCATAAGACCGATTTGACCTACCGCGGCGCACGCCTGTTTAATAGACACTCCGTCTGCTTCAGTGAGTCCCAATACACGCTTGCCCATCCCTACAGCCCCGGAAGTAACGACAATGATTTCTTTACCCTGGGCACGAAGAGCGGCTAAATCTTCCATAAACGAATACAAACGAGATAGTGCCAGTTCACCCGAATCGGTGCTTAGTGCATTGGTACCAAACTTAAATACAATACGTTTTGCCTTTTTAATCAGTTGAGCAGGCGTCATAAAGTTTCCTCTTTAAAGGAAGAAGATGCACACCAGTCTTTAAATCCGCAATGTGCGCAATACTGCGTATTGGGCGTAAAAGCTTCTGCTTCAATTTTTTGACCGATTTCTACAAAGGTATCTAAAATACGCTTCTCGTCAAACGCTTCAAACGGAGCACTTTGAGTCTGGTTAAATGCGGTGAAATAATAAGTTACGATCCCTTTTTGCAGGTTCCAGGCACGACGCGCCCCGATGGAATAAATCCCCAACTGTAAAGACTCTGTGATGGGAAGAGTCAGGTCCACATCCACCCCGGTTTTATAGTCTACAATCTCCCAAGAACCGTCCGGATGTTTATCAACCCGGTCAATTTTGCCGCGAATCGTCCAGCCCCGCTCCTCAAAAATAAATTCACGTTCGGTACTGTCTACCGTGGTTTTGCGTTGGTATTCCGCCTCGGCATAATCTTCCATCATTTTTTTACCTTTGAGATACCACTCCATTTGTTCCCCGGCACTGCTGTACCCGGCACCTAACCAACAGTCATCATAATAGGCCAGCAGCTCGGAAGGATCGTTGCTGTTAGCATGGTAGGCTTCTAGCGTATGATGGATGGAGACCCCAAGCGAGGACGCGGGCGTCAACCGTTCACGTTTGTCTTCCAAATACTTGTATTTATAAAGTAACGGACACGCTTGGTATGTCTTGATTTTAGAATAGTTCAGTTCATGTCCTTCACTGAGCATGGGACGTCTCCTGCGCGTAACGTAAAAAACGTACTAACGTATCTCCGTATTTTTCAGTACGAAATACTTCTAATCCCTGCGGGATGGCAAACACCTCTGTTTTATGGGTTTGAATTACCAGTAGTCCGTTGGGAGCTAATAGCCGGGCCTCTGCCACATTTTTCAAAGACGGTTCTGAAAATGCCAACATTTTATTGTTAATATCGCGGTAAGGCGGTCCCATAAAAATAATATCATACCCGTCATTATCGCTGTAAGCTAACAGCCAGTCTAGCGGTTTTAGGATATCCCCGCGCAGCACTTTGGCACGTTCTTCAAAGCCTAAATGTACCAAGTTGCGGTGTATATTTTTAATACAGGCGGGTTCTTTTTCTACCATGACAGCTTTAAGTGCTCCGCGGCTTAGTGCCTCTAAAGACACATTGCCCGTGCCGGCAAATAAGTCTAAAAACTTAGACCCGGTAATACGCGGACGCAGGATATCAAACAAGGACTGTTTCATCCGGTCCGAAATAGGTTTAACGGGCAAATTTTTAGATACCGAAAATATCCGACGTCCCCGTGCCGTACCTGCAATAATACGCATAAAAACTCCTTATAATTGGGCAATCCCTTCTTTGAGTGCATAGCGCACCAACTCGGCCTGTTTATGGATGCCGAGTTTGCGCATGATATTATTTCGATGCACGTGAATGGTATTTAACGAAAGCGTGAAATGCTTGGCAATTTGTTTGCTGCTGTACCCTTCGGCTATCAGCTGAAGTACTTCTTTTTCTTTGGCGGTTAAATGCATGCTGCCTTTTTTAGAGGCTTTTTTATCCAAAAACCCCTGCATTAAAAACTTAGAAATATGCTCTCCTAAAAACAACCGACCGGCCGATACTTCCCGCACAGCTTCTATGAGTTCTGCAGCCCGGGAGACTTTTACCATAAATCCCTTGGCTCCTGCCTTGAGGGCTTTTTCCACAGAAGCACGGTCATCATGCATACTTAAAATAAGTACCTTGGCCTGCGGGTCTTGTTTGACTAATTTGGCAGTTGCTTCTATCCCATTTAACACCGGCATGGAAATATCTACAATATAAATGTCTGCGGGAGTCTTTTGAGCCAATTCCAAGAGTTCTTTCCCGTTGGAGGCTTCCCCCACTACTTTAAATTTGTCGTCAGCAGCTTCCAAAATTGCCCGTACACCGTGGCGTACAAAGGTATGGTCATCTGCTAATATAATCTTAGTCGTCATGATTACCTCTCTTATTATGTTATTGTACTATAATTTAATTAGTTTTGACTAGATACTTAACGATACTTAAATTGAGTGCTCATCAGAAAGAATTATGTTATAATGAAAGAGTAGTTAAAATCAAAATTTTATCTGTTTTTGGAACCGTATAGAGAATACGGCTTACTTTTGAAAAATCAGAAGTTTGCTTTCACTCCAAAAACAGCCGATTTAGGTACAAGTGAGTCCTGCAGTCTTACTTGTGCCGAGCGTTTACCGCATTGCGGTAAGCCACGGCTGTTATTGTTGGGAAGGGTGAAAGCAACTCAATGATAACAGCCGTTTTTTCATGGTTTCAAAAATATAGATAAATAAGGAGAAACTTATGAAATCAACTCAAGCATTTACCCTCATTGAACTTCTAGTCGTTGTGCTAATAATAGGTATTCTGACAGCTGTGGCACTGCCACAATACCAAAAAGCAGTTTACAAAGCACGTGCTGTTGAAGCTATGACTTTGCTTAAAGCTATTAACGATGCACAAGAAGTATACTTCTTAGCCAATGGTGAATATACGGATGATATTAGCGAATTAGACATAGATATAGAGTCCAACCTAATACTAGATGAAGAGGAACCTCCTAAATATGAAGACAAATATTCATTTTTTTGCGGAGGAAAACGTACCTGTGTTGCTACGGTTAATAACCGGAGTATGCCTACTTTTGAGTTCCATTCCTTACATTCTACCACACGTCCACAGTACAATGGTAAAAAATGGTGCATAGCCGCCGACAAATCAACTATCGCCAAAAATATTTGCCAAAGTCTTGGACAACTTGATACCACAAGTTGGCCAGGGAATTCTAATTCGGGTTATTTCATTATAAATCAATAGTTCCAAATTGCAACAGCGTGTCCGCTCTTCCATTAGTTATTTGATATAATAAAGTATATGGTAAAATGTAAGCGCACACCCTTATATAAGTCTCCCCTGTTTATTACCGCTGCCTTGGCGGCACTGGCGGTACTTATATTGGCCTTTGCCGTATTTATGCGCTATATTTTGTCCGGTCTACCTCCCGTGTATGAGATGGAAGAATACACCCCCTCTTTGACCACCAAGGTATATGACCGCAACAACGAACTGATTCACGAGTTTTCCATTGAAAAACGTATGATGGTTCCTCTGGAAGAAATCCCCGTGGACCTGCAAAACGCCGTGGTAGCCATGGAAGACCGCAACTTCTTCTCACATCCCGGGTTTTCGTTACGCGGTATCGGACGCGCGTTACTAAACGATATGGTAACAGGGCGCGCTAAACAGGGTGCTTCCACGCTCACCCAGCAGCTCTCACGCGGTGTATTTTTAACCCAAGAGAAAAAACTGATTCGTAAAATCCGTGAAATTATCTTAGCTATTCAGATTGAGCATCAGTTCAGCAAACGTGAAATCTTGCAGCTCTATTTAAACCAAATCTATTTGGGCAGCGGATCTTATGGGGTCAAAGCGGCTACAAAAAAATACTTTAATAAAGAGCTTGATGAACTTACTACCGGTGAGGCTGCCCTTCTTGTGGGACTAATCCCGGCACCGGGACGTTATAATCCGTTTGCCAATCCGGACTTGGCACGCCAGCGCCGCAACCTTGTGCTTGACGTCATGCACGAACAAGATTTTATTACAGACGAAGAACTACAGGCCGCTAAGGCCGAGCCCATGCCAGTAAAACCGCCGCAAACCGATGAAGAAAAACCCGGCCGTTATTTTATCGAACATATCCGCCGTATTTTGGAACCCAAGTACGGAATGGACGTGTTGTGGAAAGCCGGACTCAATATTTACACAACCCTGGATATCAAGCAACAAAAAATGGCTGAAGAAACCATGAACAAATGGCTTAACGATTTTGATGAGCAGGTTGCCAAGGGCTTAGGTATTGAGTTTGACCCCAACGATACCGAGGCAGAAGCCGTCAAAGAAATCACCGATGAGGAAGAAACGACTCCCAAAGATCCTTCGCAGGAAGCTCCGCGTTTACAGGGAGCGTTTATGGTGCGTGACGTCAAATCAGGTGCCGTGCGAGTCATGATCGGTGGCCGGGAATACGACCAAAGTAAATTTAACCGCGCTACGCAGGCCAAACGCCAACCCGGCTCTTCATTCAAGCCCTATGTATGGATGGCAGCCCTTCAAAAAGGATACACGCCGGCTACTCTCGTTAAAGATTTATCCACGATGTTTTACTATGACGGTAAGAACTGGAAAGCGTTTGATGAAAACTCCGATTTATACTCCCTGGATTTGGCCAAACAATCCTTTATTGCCAGTAAAGATTTTAATGTATGGGTACCACAAAACTACGGCGGTAAAAGCGAGGGATGGATTACGCTTCGCAAAGGACTGGAAAAATCCAAGAACCTCGTGGCCGTCAACCTCATTGATGCCGTAGGGATTATGGATGTGATCCGCGTAGCACGCAAAGCAGGCATTACGGCCAACTTGCCGCGTGTACCAGCTTTGGCCTTAGGGGTAAGCGTACTGCAAATGGATGAACATTTGGCCGCGCTTACCACATTTGCCAACGGCGGGATCCACACGGATAACTATTATATTGAGCGCGTGGAAGATTCCAACGGCCGTATTTTGGAAGAACATATCCCCGTAGAACAAGCCCAGTTTACCCCGCAAAACTCTTACCTGCTTATTAACATGATGAAAGGAGTGGTACAGCGCGGAAGCGGTGCATATGTCAATCGCTTGGGCCGCTCCATTGCCGGCAAAACAGGTACAACCCAAAGTCATCGCGATATGTGGTTTGTGGGAATGACCCCGCGTACGGCTGCGGCCGCGTGGATGGGTTATGACGATGACGCTTCTTATGAAAACGCCGCCAAGTTTACGGGAAGCACCACGGCGCGGTGGTGGACCGCCATCATGGAACAGATTTTAAAGGAAGAGCCCAACGAAGATTTCGCTGTACCGGAAGGGATTTCCTTTGCCTATATTAATCCCTCTACCGGCAAACTGGCCACTCCGGCCGAACGCAACAAACTTTTGGAAGCTTTTATTTCCGGCACGGAACCGCAAAGTTTTTAATCGATATCTTATATGAGCACGGCTTCTCTCTCTTTTACGCGTTATTACGGGCTGCCCAACGGGGCGGCCCAAGCGTATTTTGTATGTAATCATTTTTTGGGAAAAAACCGGCCCGCCGTGTTTGTCAGTGCGCAGGATCTGGATGACTTTGATCATGCCGCACACGAGTTTGCCCCGGATAATACCCATTTACTTACTTTCCCGGCTACCGATACAGGACAAATGCACTTTTTACACCAACTACTCAGTCGTCCACAAGTACCTGTCTTAATCAGCGCTTCCTACGAGGCCCTGTATATGCCGCTTCCCGATTTGAGTGATTTTCACGCACGCACGCATATCTTTCGGCGCGGGGATACACTGCGACGTCAGGAAGTTCTAGATATCCTGGAAACCGCCGGATATACGCGCGATGACTATGCCGAAACACCCGGCCAATATGCGGCGCGCGGCAGTGTGGTAGATATTTTTTGTTTGCACCGTCCCGAACCGCTTCGGTTGTATTTTTCGGGGAACCGACTGGACTCTATCAGTGCTTTTGATGTAGACACCCATAATACTCAAAGTGCCGTAGACGAGGTGCTAATCTTACCCCTGGCCTTTGAAGAAAAACCCTGCACGTTGGCTGATTTTATCCCGCAGGCATTTTATATTTTTGACGAGCCGGACCGCGAGTTTGAGTTACCTGACTATCCCGGCTGTGCTGTTATGACGCGCTTACCCGCAGTAGACGCTATAAATTGTAACCTAAAATCTAATTTGACCTTTGGAGCCAATACCGAGTTACTGGCTCGAGAAACCCAACGACTCTTACAAGAACAGATCCATGTGATCATTACCTGTTTAAACCGCGGAGAACTGGACCGGTTAACCGAACTATTAGACACGTTCCCGGTTTTTAAGCATGTGGAATTTAAAATCTCCCCGCTCACACAGGGCTTTATAAACGAAGACAAAAAGTTTGCCTATATTACATCGAACGAAATCTTAAATCGTCGTTTTAGTGCCACCCGGGTACTTAAGCGTTTTGATGTACAGCAGGCCAAACGGGTACGATTCAAAGAACTGCAGGGCGGTGATTTTGTAGTACACCAAGATTATGGGATCGGACGCTATTTGGGGTTGGAAGTCATGAATGAGTCCGAAAATCCGACTGATTGTCTGATGATTGAATACCGCCGCGGCAGCCGTCTGTATGTACCGATGTACGATTTTAAAAAAGTACAAAAATATATTTCCGCGGGCGGCAAACGTCCGACTCTGGCGGTACTGGGCGGGACCACCTGGAAAGAAGCCAAACAACGCGTCAAAGAAGAAGCCCAAAAAGCGGCCAAAGAGATCCTTAAAATCGAGGCTCAGCGTCAGGTAGCCGGCGCGCCGGTTATTTTGGGAGACGCACGCATGGAGCAGGAGTTTGCCGATTCATTCCCATATGTACTGACGACCGGACAGCAACAGGCGATTACCGATACACTTCGTGATCTGGATTTGCCTAAACCCATGGACCGCGTACTGGTGGGAGACGTGGGTTTTGGTAAAACGGAAGTCGCCATGCGCGCTGCCTTAAAAGTAGCCTTATCCGGTAAACAAGTCATGGTACTGGTACCTACTACTATTTTGGCAGACCAGCACTACAAAACATTTACTAAACGCATGGCCGGGTTCCCGGTAGAAGTACGAATGCTGTGTCGGTTCCAAACCAAAGCACAGCAAAAAGCAGTCATTGCCGAACTTAAAAATGGGCTGTGCGATATCATCATCGGTACCCACCGGTTGCTTAGCAAAGATATTGCTTTTAAAGAGTTGGGACTGGTCATTATTGATGAAGAGCACCGTTTTGGCGTCAAACAAAAAGAAAAAATCCGCTCCATTAGCGCGGGTGTACATTGTCTTATGTTAAGTGCCACACCGATCCCGCGTACCCTGAACCAGTCGCTCTCTTCCCTGCGGGATATTTCACTGATTGATACGCCGCCACGCGGACGCACTCCCATCAAAACCGTGGTAACAGCCTGGAACGATGAGCTAGCAGCTGCCGCCATTAATCAGGAACTGGCGCGAAACGGGCAAGTATATTATGTATATAATTCAGTGCGGGACATGCAGGAGCGGCTAGACTTTTTGCGCAAACTGGTTCCGCAAGCACGTATTTGTATGGCACACGGCCAAATGGATGAAAAAGAACTGGAGCAAACGTTGTGGGACTTTAACCAGGGCAAATATGATGTATTGCTGGCCTCTACCATTATTGAGTCGGGCATTGATATCACCAACGCCAATACACTGATTGTCGAGGACGCCCATAATTTCGGACTGGCGCAGCTTTATCAGCTGCGCGGCCGCATCGGCCGCGGAGACCAAAAAGCCTATTGTTATTTATTCCACCCGGATTGGTTGTTTAAAAAGGCTCCGCAGGAAGACAATACCTACGCCGAACTTTCAGCGGTCTATTGGAACCCCAAACCAGCCAAAGATCCGACTGCTGAGGCTAAGGAACGCTTGTCGGCTCTGATGGAATTTGGCGAACTGGGCAGTGGGTTTCGACTGGCGTTGCGGGATATGGAAATTCGCGGTGCGGGCGAGCTTTTGGGAATCAAGCAACACGGATATGTTAATGAAGTAGGGCTTTCTCTATATTGTGATTTGGTAGCAGCAGAGGTGCGTAAACTCAAGGGACAAGCACCCGCACGCAAACTGCAGGCTAAAATTAACCTGCCGCTTGCTGCGTTTATACCGCCCGATTATTTACCCGACGAGGCTGAGCGTTTAAAAACCTATAAGGAACTTATGGGCGCGGACCGTGCCCAAACAGCTGCCATTATCGCCCGGCTGACCGATCAATGCGGCCCTGTCCCGCCAGAAATCTCTCATCTGATAGAAATCATCGACCTGTCCAACCGAGCCGGTGCGTTGGGAATCTATCAGGCAGACTGGATCCATCCGGGGCTCGAGCTCTCGTTTACCCGGCACACGGCCTTACCTGCGGAGCTGCCGGAACAATTACTGTTTAAATATGGTCCCGAGCAGGTACAGTTTTTACAGTCCAAAAACGGTTACGGGATCCGACTGCTCTGTGCGGAACAGGAAGATCCGTTGGCATTTATTCAACAAACACTTTTATTTTTAGAGCGCGTGTTAACACCCCAAAAATGATATAGTATAAGTATATGAAATACACGGTTTATCTGTTAGTACTGTGTCTGTGTTTAGGAGCCTGCCACAAACAGGAAGAAAAATCTGTTTCCAATGAAGCAGCGGCACGTATCGGCTCGGTAGTGATTACTCAGCAAGATGTTGCTCGATCCCTTGATTTACTGGACCAAAAAGACCGAAAATTCGCGGATACACCCATAGGACGTCAGAATCTGCTGCAGGTTTTAACCCGCGAAAAACTGATCTTGGAAGATGCCCGAACAACCGGCATGGAACAGGAAGAAGATTACCAACAAGCTCTCGCTCAAAAGCGAGCAGAATTGGACCGTACCTATGAACAATTTGCCCAGGATGCACTCGTTCGGATTTGGTATGAAAAGAACGGAGAAAAACTAGGCCCATCCGATAAAGAAATCAAGGCCTATTACGATCAATATCCCTATGAAATGACCATTCGGCAAATTATTGTAGATAACGCGCAAACGGCTGATCAGGTACTGCGTACGTTAAAATCTTCGCCCAGCCGTTGGAATACTATGGCCAAACAGTATTCCGTGGCACCGGAACAGCTGCAAACTGTGACCGTTATGCCGGGAGAATATTTGTCTGCTTTGGAAGTGATTGCGGCCAATTCGGCCGTGGGGTCCGTACAAGGGTTCTTTAAAACCCCGCAAGGATTTCATATAATAATGAAGACAGGGGAAAAGCGGCTTACGCTAGAACAAGCTGCCCCCCGCATTAAGCAGGTATTACAACAACAGCGTTTAGATGAATTGTTAGATACCTTAAAAACCACCTATGAGGTGATCATTTATGATAAAAACGAATAAAATTTTAGCAGTACTATTTGCAGTGGCCTTAAGCACCGGTGTACAGGCCAAGGTCATGGAATCTTCCGTAGCAACCGTTAACGGACAACCTATTTTGGCTTCAGAATATGATTCTTTTTTGGAAAGCGTAGTAGAACAATATCAGGCCAGTGCCCCGCAGGTACTGACCCGTCCGTATGCCAAAGACGTACTGGGTAAAGAAGTGCTCAAAGAACTGATTTCCAAGGAACTTGTATACCAGGCCTCTCAAGAAGCCAAAATTACGGTCAAGGATTCTGAACTGGACGAAGGGCTCAATGAAATTAAATCCCGTTTCGTAATTGACGAAAAAACCGGTCAGCCGGATCAAAAAGGAGCTGAAAAACGTTTTAGCGAAGCGCTTAAAAAACAAGGCATGACACTTAAAACTTATAAAGCCAAACTCTCCAAAGAGATTGCGTCTCGCAAGCTTATGGAACAGGAACTACAAAAAACCATTAAACCGGTAGAAGAAGCAGACGCCAAGGCTTTATTTGATGAAGTACAGGTGGTCCTCAAAAACAATACCAAAAAAATCAAAGAAATGGAAAAGCAGGATCCGCAGCACCTGCAAGAAGTACAAGCTATTGCCGCTAAATTAAAACAGCTTTCTGCCGAACAGGTACGCATTGGTCATATTTATTTGGCTACTACCAAAGATATGCCTGCAGCTGAAGTAGCTAAAAAAGCTCAACTGGCCCAACAAATTAAAAAAGAACTCGACGGCGGTATGGATTTTTCCACGGCAGTTAAAAACTATACAGAAGACAAGCAAGCTCTGGCAGCCGGCGGGGATATGATTTTAATCAAAGGAATGGCCCCCAAAGAAATTGATGCCAAAGCGTTTACCTTGGCGGTAGGTAAAGTCAGCGATCCGATTAAAACAGATGTGGGTTACCATATCATTAAAGTAAAAGAAAAACGTGCCGAACGTAACATCGGGTTTGACGAAATTAAAAACGACCTGGGGCAATACATTGCCCAAACCCGTATCTTGGAAGCCCAAGCCAAATACTTAGAAAGCTTGGCCAATAAGGCTGATATCAAAATTACCAAAGAGTTTGAAATGGACAAAGCCCTAGCGGCCGAAGAGGCCAAACAGGAAACGGTTAAAGCCGAACCCCAAAAAGAAACCAAGAAATAAATTTAATTATCCCCCGCTTACTGCGGGGGACCTTTTTATATGACCAAACCCACCATATTAATTACTGCCGGAGACCCCTTAGGTATCGGACCGGAAATCGTCGTCAAAGCCTTGCAGGACAAACGCATACAACGCGCATGCAATGCGGTGGTAATCGGGGAACCCTACTCTTTGGAAAAAGCCGGCTTTACCGAGCAATTAGCCCAACTGATCCCCATCAATACTCCGTCTAAATTGTCCGGCAAACCACGGCCTACCGCATTGGGAGGAAGGGTTTCGTTCCAGGCTGTTGAAACCGGTATTAAACTGGCCTTAAAAACTGGACTTCCCTTGGTCACAGCACCTATTAACAAGCAAAGTTGGCATTTGGCAGGCGTGTCATTTACCGGACATACCGAACTGCTGCGCGCACGCGCACACGCAGACGGGCTTATGATGTTTGTGTCCGGACGTATTCGCTGCGCACTGGTCACCGAACATTTTGCTATAGCTGAGTTGCCCAAACTGCTTACCAAAAAACGTGTGCAGCAAGCTACTTTACATTTTATTGAGGCCCTGCAAAAACAAGGTATTCACAAACCTCACATTGCTCTGTGCGCGGTAAACCCGCATGCCAGTGACAACGGACAGTTTGGATACGAAGAAAACAAAGTACTCACTCCGGTTATCCGTGCCCTGCAAACACAAGGGTATTTAGTAACAGGACCTGTTCCTACCGATGCCGCTTGGCTGGCCCATATCCACGGAGAATATGACGGACTATTGTGTATGTATCACGATCAAGCACTCTTAGGACTTAAACTGGCTTCCCAAGAACCAGCCGTGCATATTACAGCCGGACTGCCGTTTTTACGGGTTTCCCCAGCGCACGGCACAGCTTTTGATATTGCCGGACAATATAAAGCTGATCCGCAAAGCATGATATCGGCTATATTGTTTGCAAATAAAAATTAAAAACCCGACTCATGCAAAAGCCATTAATCGGCCCCCAACATTCTGTTTTTCTCTGGGAGTCAGAATGATTGAACCAAATAGTACGTCTCATAGATAAGTAATTTTAAGGCATTGAAAATATAACAGGGTTGGCAGAGTAAATCACTTGGCCATTCCATAATTTAGTACAATAATCCCCTCGTTGCCGCTCAAAAACCACTCCATTCATATCTCTCTCAACACAATAAATTTTCCCTTTTTCTACTAAAGGTCTAGGTTGCATATATATTACAAAACCCGCCCCTTTATAGGGCCCTTGCAAAAGACCTAAAGACATAGAAGAATATGTACCGTCATTATAAATTTGTAATGACCAATCTTTAGATGATAATGTATCACTTACCGAGTCTGTTCTCCATTTGGAAGAACCAGTCCATGAAATTTGGTTATCTAATTGACTAAACTTAGTTGCATATGTCCCATTATTTAAATAATAAATTTCTTGTGTTTGCCAAATACTCTTTAATAAACTAAGCACTTGCATAGCCTTACTTTTTTCTACGGCCTTTTGATACTGTGGCAAAGCTACTGCCGCCAAAATGCCTATAATCAAGACTACAACCAAAAGTTCAATGAGCGTAAACGCTCGTTTATTATGTTTCATAATATCTCCTTTCTTTTCTGTTTATGAACCCATAATAAAACGGCTGTAAGCACCGGGGCTAATCCCAGTCCCAGTCATCAAACAGCCGTGGCACCGCATATAAATGCGATACACTCGACAGGAGATACTACGGGAGCTACCTTTCATACCCTCTGCCTAAAACAGCTGTCTTTGGACGGGATTAGCACACTATATTCAGTGACTTCCTATTCTACGTAGGATTCCAAAAACAGATAAATTTTTAATTTTTACTACACTTTCATTATAACATAATTTCCCTCTAATTTTATATAATGTAAAGGATAGGTTTTTTATGAGTAATATTTTGTATTTTGAGACGTTAGACTCTACGCAGACGTACCTCAAACAACACTTTAATGAACTAAACGATAAAACCGTCGTGGTAACCGAAGAACAAACCGCCGGACGCGGTCGTTTCGATCGTCAGTGGGTTTCCCAACCGGGCGGACTATATTTTTCTATTCTATTAAAACCCCAAAAAACTGATTTTTTAGCCAATTTAACACAACTTTTAGCCCTGTGTGTCTGCCAAGCTGCCGAGAAGTACGCCATTCAGCCTAATTTAAAGTGGCCCAATGACGTACAGGTAGCCGGCAAAAAACTGTGCGGCATTTTAAGCGAAGCCATTACTCAGGGTGATAAAATTGCCGGGCTCGTTATCGGAGCCGGTGTAAATATTGCCCAAAAAGATTTATCTAAAGTAGGCCAACCGGCCGTATCCTTACGGGAACTGGGCGTAAATATAGACAAACAAGATTTTTTACAAACCGTGTTGGACTTGTTTTTTGACAGTTACAGGGCGGTACTGGCCGAAGGGTTTTCTGTCATTCGCCCGGCTTACAAAGAACGATTCCCGTTCTTGGGAAAACAAATTGCCGTTAAAAACGGTACGGCCGCTGTGACGGGCATTGCACAAGATTTATCGCCGGAAGGTACTTTACTGCTGCATACGCAGCGCGGCGCACAGGAAATTTTAATAGGAGACCTGATTGTATGAGTGAAAGTTTGTTTGCACAATCCATTAATATCACCATTATCGGTATGTTAGTGGTATTTGTATTCTTAGTAATTCTCATCGCTATGATGAAATTATTAGGCGTTACGGTCCAAGCCATGGAAAAATATTTCCCACAGACCGTACCCGCCGCGCAAGACAATGCGCTGATCGCCGTGGCCATCGCCGCCGCCCGAAAATTTCAAGGAAAATAGGAGACTTACATGAAAAAAATTAACTTTATGTTGACTGCGTTTCGTGACGGATTTCAATCCGTTTATGGAGCGCGCGTATTAACCAAAGACTTTATGCCTGCCGTAGAAGCAGCCAAACATGCCGGTATCAACCACATGGAATTTGGCGGCGGAGCACGCTTTCAAGCGTTGTTCTTCTACTGCAACGAAAACGCTTTTGATATGATGGATACTTTCCGCAAAACCGCCGGTCCGGATGCCAACCTGCAAACCTTGGCCCGCGGTGTAAACGTGGTAGGATTAGACAGCCAATCTTCCGATGTTATTAAGGCTCACGCTCAATTATTTAAAAAACACGGAACCACCACCATTCGTAACTTTGATGCGTTAAACGATGTAAACAACTTAATCTATTCCGGACAATGCATCCATGACGCCGGCCTCAAACATGAAGTCTGTGTAACCATGATGTCCCTAGCTCCGGGTTGGGACAGCACAGGTCAGATCCACAATGAGATTTTCTATGAAAAAATCCTGCGCCAGATTTTAGACTCCGGTGTACCGTTTGATTCTGTCTGCTTCAAAGACGCTTCCGGTACTTCCACTCCGCATACCGTGGGCAAAACCATGGCCATGGCACGCAAGCTGCTGCCCAAAGGAACCAAGATTGTTTTCCACACCCACGAAACAGCCGGCAACGCCATTGCCTGCTGCTTAGCCGCTATTGAAAACGGTGCGGATAGTTTGGATCTTTCCATGCAGCCCGTATCCGGCGGGACCTGCCAACCCGATATTTTGACCATGTGGCATGCTTTGCGCGGTACGGAATACACCTTAGATATTGATCCGCAAAAAATCCAGGAAGCCGAGAACGTATTTAAAGACTGCATGTCCAAATACTTCTTACCGCCCGAGGCCACCTCTGTGAACCCGATTATTCCGTTCTCTCCGCTGCCCGGCGGTGCCTTAACGGCCAACACCCAAATGATGCGCGATAACGGCACGTTTGACAAATTCCCGGAAGTCGTCGAAGCCATGGGTGAATGTGTAAAACGGGGCGGTTTCGGTACCTCCGTAACCCCGGTTTCTCAGTTCTATTTCCAACAAGCCTATTCCAACGTGATGGCCGGTCCGTGGAAAAAAATTACCCCTGGTTACGGTAAAATGGTACTCGGCTATTTTGGCAAAACCCCGGTAGAACCGGATCCGACAGTCGTCAAAATTGCCAGTGAACAACTGGGTTTAGAGCCGACCAAGAAAACCGTGTTGGAACTCAATAACGCCGACCCCAAGAAAGGTTTAAAAGTGGCCGAGGCCAAACTCAAAGAAGCCGGTCTGCCAGTAACCGATGAAAATAAATTCATCGTGGCTACCTGCGCGGACAAAGGTATTTTGTACCTCAAAGGCGAGGCCAAAGTAAACGGTATTCGCTGGGCTGCCGATGCCAAAAAAGCCGCTGCTGATACCGGTGCTGTCAAAGTAACCGTCAACGGGCAAGCCTATGAAGTCATATTTGACGGTGACAACGCCGCTACTGTAAACGGCAAACGCTATGATATCGCCACGGCCGCTTCGGATGCCAAAGCTGCTGCTCCAGCTGCCTCCAACGGCAATGGCGCGACCGTTAAAGCTCCCGTACCGGGTGCAGTACTGCGCTTTAGCGTCAAAGACGGTGACCGCGTCTCTGAAGGTCAGGAAATTATCGTCCTGGAAGCCATGAAAATGGAAACCCCGGTTTCTGCTCCGGCTGCCGGTACCATCCACTTTACTGTTAAACAAGGCGACCAAGTACAAACGGGACACACCTTGGCGGAAATTAAATAGGAGGCAGTATGGACTTTGTACAAGCTTTTACGCAAATTTGGCAAACCACTGGCCTTTACACCATTACGTGGCAACAAGGTGTGATGATTGCCGTGTGCTGTTTCCTGTTATGGCTGGGGATTAAAAAGCAGTTTGAACCGCTTTTGCTTATCCCGATTGCCTTTGGCGGACTACTCGCCAACATTCCCATGCCGCCCGGTGAAGCGATTGCCGGACCCAACGGATTCTTGGGGATTGTATTTAACGCCGGGATCAACTCGGGGTTATTCCCGTTATTCATCTTTATGGCCGTAGGTGCCATGACGGACTTCGGGCCGCTCATTGCCAACCCAAAAATGGCACTGCTAGGCGGTGCTGCTCAGTTTGGTATTTTTGCCACATTGATCGGTGCTATCGGGTTGTCCTATGTGACCTTTGGTGATGCTCATCCGTTTGCCTTTGGCTTAAAGGAAGCAGCCTCAATTGGTATTATCGGCGGGGCGGATGGGCCGACGTCTATTTACCTGACGTCCCGGTTGGCTCCGGACTTGTTAGGCGCTATTGCCGTAGCGGCTTATTCCTATATGGCATTGGTACCGATTATCCAACCGCCCATCATGAAACTCCTGACCACTGATGAAGAACGCAAAATCCGTATGACACAATTACGCCCGGTCTCTAAACGCGAAAAAATCTTGTTCCCGTTGGTGATCTTGATTTTGTGTGCTTTGTTACTACCGTCTGCTGCCCCGTTAATCGGTGCCTTGACGTTTGGTAACCTGGTCAAAGAATCCGGCGTCGCGGACCGGTTGTCCAAAACCCTGCAAAACGAATTTTGTAACATTGTCACCATTCTGCTCGGTTTATCTGTAGGTTCCAAATTACAGGCCGATCACTTCCTCGTGACTGAAACCCTGGGTATTTTGGTATTGGGGATTATCGCGTTCTCCGTAGCTACCGCTTCCGGTGTGTTACTGGCCAAACTGATGAACGTGTTCTCCAAAGAAAAAATCAATCCGCTTATCGGATCTGCAGGGGTATCTGCCGTGCCGATGGCTGCCCGTGTGTCTAATAAGGTAGGTTTGGAATACGATAAACAAAACTATCTATTAATGCATGCAATGGGTCCTAACGTAGCCGGTGTAATCGGCAGTGCGGTAGCCGCCGGTGTACTATTAGCTATCTTAAGTAAATAGTATTTAGTAGTGTTGCAATAGAACAGAGGCAAAACAAATTGTTTTGCCTCTGTTTTAATGGGCCAATTGAAAAGAGCGTCTATTTTACCCCGTATTGCGGGCAAAATTTACCGAGTGTGCAGACCTCACATTGGGGTTTGCGCGCCGGACAGATACTACGCCCATGCAAAATAAGTGCAATCGCTATCCAGCCCCAGTATTCATAGGGAATGATTTTGGTTAAATCTTTTTCTATTTTTACAGGATCTGTATTTTTTGTCAGCCCCAACCGAAAAGCCAAGCGTTTTACATGGGTGTCCACCACAATGCCGGCCGGTTTCTTAAAATAGTCACCTAACATCACATTGGCTGTTTTACGTGCTACACCGCGAAGCGTGAGTAAATCATCCATATTTTGTGGCACTTCACCGCCATACACTTCGCAAATCCGTTTAGACATTTCAATTAAAGATAAAGCCTTGCTGTGATAAAATCCAGCAGAGTGAATAATTTTTTCTACATCTTTGAGGTTAGCCTTTGCCAAGTCTTGCACGGTCGGATATTTTTTAAATAAATGCGGGGTAATGGTATTGACGCGCGCATCGGTACACTGCGCTGATAAAATGACTGCGCATAACAGTTCCCAGGCACTGCCGTGGTGCAACGGGATAACATGTTCCGGGTACAATTTTTTAAGTTCTTTCAGTAACGGCAGTACATTTTTCTTAGCGGACATAACATTTACTCCACATAAACGCACCTAATAAAATAGCTAAATTAACGAGGATGATCGTAGCCCCTGACGGGATATTAAACACAAACGATAAATAAATCCCCGCCCATACACTGACCACTCCGAATAAAGACGCCAGCCATAATACCTGCTTAAAGGTTCGTGAAATAAGCAAAGCCGCTACAGGCGGGATAATAAGCATCGCAGAAATTAAAAAGATACCCACTACCTTAAATGCCAACACTACTGCTACCGAGGTAATCATGACCAAAATTAAATTCACCGTTTGCACGGGTACTGCGCGTGTATGGGCAAACGGCTCGTCAAAACAAGCGGACACCAAATACCGGTAAAACAGTTTAAGTCCAACCAGTACAATTAAAAGCAACACCGCACATAAAATGGTTTCAGAAGCAGAAACTGTTAAAATACTGCCAAACAGGTATCCGAGTAAATCTGTATTAAACCCGCCGGCCAAGGCCGTAATCAAAAGACCCACTGATAAACCAACCGCACTGACAATCCCGATCGCCGCATCCCCGTAGATTTTAAATTTTTCAGTAATCTTTAAAATCCCCGCGCTGGCCGCCATGACAATTGGCACAGACATATATACCGGACTGGTCGAAGTCAGCAGTGCTACAGCCACCCCTGTTAAACACACATGGCTCATACCATCTCCGATAAGGGACAGTCGTTTAAGGACCAAAAACACCCCCAAGAGCGCACAAGCCGCGGCTACTAAGCTGCCCGCTATTAATCCACGCTGCACAAAACCATAACTTAAAAACTCAAGCATGGTTCCCCTCTACAGAATACGCGTGATGATGACCGCACTGCGCGCAATTTTCCCCTAACGGACAATGTCCGTGATGATTATGTAAATGGTCAATGGTATGTTGGGCAAACGGACCTAACTGTTTGGCAACGGCTTCAGAATGGCAAAACTCACGTTTGGTACCAAAGAAAACGACCGTTTTATCCACATACATAAATTTGGAAATATGTTTGCCCACTTCGCCCGTATCATGGGTAATTAATAAAATAGTAACACCCTGTTGTTTGTTCAGTTCGCCTAATAAGTCAAAAAACATTTCTCGGGACTGCGCATCCAATGCTGTAGAGGGTTCATCTAAGATAAGAACTTCCGGGTTACTGACAATGGCGCGGGCCAACAATACCCGCTGCTGTTGCCCGATAGACAAATCATGAAAAATCGTTCCGGCGTACTGACGTGTACGGGTTTTTTGCATGGCCTCATGCACTTGTTTAAGTTCGCTTACACTTACCCCGCTACCCAATTGATGCGAAAGGCCCATCAGAACTACCTCTTCCGCCGAAATAGGGAAACGCGATTGGGATACCGGACTTTTCTGCGCCAGATAACCAATCTTCTGCCAGTCTTTAAATTGGGCTAGAGGTGTACCAAATAAAGCAATATCCCCGCTACCTTTTTCCAGTCCCAAAATGACTTTAAGCAGCGTGGTTTTTCCCCCGCCGTTGGGACCGATAATCCCTACATAATCGCCGGCCTGCACGTCAAAACTTACGTGCTCCAGTACCGGCACTCGGGTATACGCAAAATGTACATCTTGGGCTTTTAGGACACTTGGCATTGTAATCCCTCTGTCAAACTTTGTAAATTGCGGTGCATAAGCTCCGCATACGTTATATTGTTATGAAAGTCTTGTTTAGAAATATGTTCAATCGGATATAAGGGTAAAATCCGGGAACCTGTTTCCTGGGCTACGGCCTGCGCGAGCCGTGGAGATAAGGTATCTTCCGTAAAAATAGTAGTAATCTGTTTATCCTTGATCTCTTTAGTGAGGGCTGCTAATTTTTTAGCTGAATGTTCTCCGTCATGACTGGTACCAGCTAGTGCCGTTAATTGCAGATTATACGTATCTGTTAAATTCTTAAAAGCCAAATGTCCAACATGTACTACTTCGCGTGACTGACAATGAGCCAATGCAGTTGAAAATGCTTGTTCTAAGGCATCAATCTCAGCATCAAATTTAGCCAAATTTGCTTCGTATATTGGTTCATGCACCGGATCGATCTGCACTAAAATTTTGACAATTGCTGCGGCCAAGAACTTGGCGTTGTGTGGGTTCATCCACACATGCGGATCAGTGCTATCGGGAATCATATCTGCCAATTTAACAACCGGTGCCTTTTCATCGGTTACTTTAGATAAATCAGCGGCCCACGGCTCCAACTCATCAGACATATAAATAAAGGCATTGGCATGTTTTAGCATAATCAGGGCACCCGGCGTAGGCTCAAAAGCATGCGGTTCTGCGTTGGGAGGAAGCAGCATCAGGACATTGACGTTATCAGCAACCAGTTGTTTGATAATAGTATAAGGAACATAACCCGATGTAACCATGACGGGTTTATCATTATCTACAACTGGGTTACGTACCGTAGAAGAAATAGAAGCCCACCAAATGGCAGCAGCAATTAACAGAAAAAGAATAGAAAATAGATGCTTACGCATATTTATATTATACGATTTTTAAATCTATCATTTACCAATTATGTTATAATGAAAGAGTAGTATAAAATTTAATCTATTTTTGAGCCGTATGCAGAATACGGGATGTGTCTTGACGACACTCCAGGAAGTCAAAAATAGCCGATAGAGAACAAATAGACTTGCGCAGTCTATTTGTTCAAGTGTTTGTTACCTGTAAAGGTGACAAACTACGGCTGTTATGTTGGGCTATCTTCCTGGAGGTCTGATGTAGCAGCCGTCATTTTATACCTCAAAAATAGAAAAATAGCGAGGTGTATAAAATGAATTATAAAAATTATTGGAAAGGTTTCACGTTAATTGAATTATTGGTTGTTGTACTGATAATAGGTATCCTAGCCGCTGTGGCCGTACCGCAATATCAAAAAGCTATTATCAGAAGTCGTTATACCACCATGAAATCCTTAGTCAAGGCCATTGCTCAAGCCCAAGAAGTTTATTATTTAGCCAATGGGGAATATACTTCTAATTGGGAAGAACTTGATGTCAATACTCCTGCATATCACCACAGTTCAACCTGCTAGTGCAACCCCGGAGGTTGTATAATGAAAGGTATGTACCAGCAGTTAAGTAGTGGCGAGCGATTTACCATCGAACGCCTGTTTAAGCAGGGTTACTCCAAAGCTCACATCGCTAAAGTCTTG
>JAFVFN010000025.1 GCA_017475405.1 Elusimicrobiaceae bacterium | reverse complement strand
GAACTCCTCTTTTCGGATTGAAAATCCGACGTCCTAACCGATAGACGAAGAGGGCACTATAAAGTGCGCCCGGTGAGACTTGAACTCACGGCCCCCCGCTTAAAAGGCGGATGCTCTACCACTGAGCTACGAGCGCAAAAAATTCACGGGTCTAATCTGAGTTGCGGGTTAAACCCAACACATATAGTATATCAAATATTTTTAGTACGTGCAAGCAAATCTTTTTAGAAATTTCTTAGGAATGTTACATCGTTACTAAATCTATATTTATTATAGCATTTGTGTGGGCATAATACAAGCTTTTTAACAATTATCGCAAGTGAAACCTGCTAAATTGGAGCATATTGATCTACCTAATTTTGAACCCTCGAATACGGTACAACTGCGTTTGTAAGGGTATGTACCTTTGGCATAGTAAAAAGAAATTCGAAGATCTCTGGTATTGTAACATAAGTTCCATGAAGTATTATTGCTGGGGCAGAAATTTAACTGTACAGCCCCGTGGTCATTGCCATGATCTGCGTTATTATTAAATATGAAATCGGTACCGCATTTAATAAATTCGCCAGAACCTGCGTCATCGTAAACAGAGTAATCCACATGCGTGCATTCTGCGGGGATATCAATGTCCAAATCCGTGAATTTGCCGGAATATTCTGCATTAGACAGATAATACACTTCTTGTGCGTCAACAATAACTTTTGCTAGACTCAGCATCGTTGCAATTTTGGCTTTTGTTACAGCTATTTTGTATTGCGGCAGTGCCACGGCGGCTAAAATGCCTATAATCAGCACAACAACAAGTAGTTCTATTAATGTGAGCCCCTTTTGGGTTTTTGAGTATTTCATAATTTTCTCCTTATATGTTCTAAGTCTCTGTTATGAAACCACAAATAAAACGGCTGTTCGATTGAGCTTATTCACACACCCAATAGTAACAGCCGTGTTTCCCCGTTTTTTCAAACTGGGAACGCTTGACACACTCAGGTGGCCGCCTTTGTGTGTCTTGAACGACTGTTTTTGGACGTGAATAAAACTCTTATTTTAAAAGTTGTCCGTTTCTTAAACGGTTCCAAAAACAGATTAAATTGTAAAACCAGTATAACAAATTTCACTTATTTGACACAACCCCACTGTCTTTATTACCATATAAATATAGATTTGCAGGGCATTTAAGATGCCTGTTATTAAGAGGGTTTATGAAAAAAATTATTAATTCTTCACGCGCGCCCCGAGCCATTGGGCCGTATTCCCAAGCCGTAGAAGACGGCGGTTTTATTTTTACGTCCAGTATCTTACCGATTGATCCGGTAACGGGAGAAGTATTTTCCGGAGACGTGCAAGTGCAGACTGAAATCGTACTGCATAACTTGGAAAATATTTTAAAAGAAGCTGGTTGTACACTTAAAAATGTAGTTAAAACCACGGTGTTTATGACGGATCTGACCAAATTTGCCGAAATGAATGCCATGTACGAAACTTTCTTTAAAGAAAACCCACCGGCTCGTACGACCGTACAAGTATCTGCTTTGCCCAAAGGCGGCGTCGTGCAGATTGAAGCGATTGCTAAAAAATAATTTATGACCATTCAAGACGAATTGTTAGCTGCCCGCACGAGCGGGGTGTTACTTCCGTTAGCTGCCATGAAAGCCTCCCATGATTGGGGCGTGGGGGATTTTGGATCCCTGAAAGTCTGGACCGAATTTTTGTCCGGGCTGGGTGTAAAGTTTATCCAGATTTTACCCTTGCAGGAGACTGCTCCTGGGGTCAATTGTCCCTACAGCGCACTTACTTCATTTGCCGTAGATCCAGTTTACGTGCAAATCGATGAAGTGGAAGATATTGAACACAGCTCACGTGCGCAGGAATATATCGGTTCTTTGACCGTAGATATTATGAACTGGCACGGGGCCAGGCAGGCACCGTTTGGGGCAGTCAAACATGCCAAGTGGCATGCGCTGTGGTTGGGATACCAAACATTTTTAATCCATGAGATGTCGGCTCATACGGCGCGCGCTCAGGCGTTTGAGGCATATTGTTCGGCACAGGAACCGTGGCTTCGCGGGTATGCGTTGTTTCGGGCTCTGAAAGATTTTTACAAATGGCAAAGCTGGACGCAATGGCCGGTTGAAATGCAGGATATTCATTCTCCGGCAGTGCGGCAATTTGAAGCACAATATAAGGAGTTTGTCGACTTCTTTAAATATGTGCAGTGGATACTGGACCAACAGTTACGCCGTGCTAAAGCGTTTGCTCAGGAAAAAGGTGTTTACATCTTTGGGGATATCCCGTTTGCCACCAATTTAGACAGCGGGGAAGTCTGGGCCGAAAAAGAAAACTACCGCATCGGATATGAAATCGGTGCTCCGGCAGATCAGTTTTCACAGGACGGACAACGGTGGGGACTGCCTGCGTATAATTGGCAATATCTATTAGAACATAACTTGGATTTATGGCGACGCAAAATCCGCCGAGTTACCGAACTGTATGATATTTTCAGACTGGATCACTTGGTCGGGTTTTTCCGTACATATGTATTTGCCCCGGGTTCACAGCAGGGCGCGTTTGATGTGGAGGGAGAACAAAACCAAATTGATCGCGGGTATGCGTTCTTGCACATGGTGTTAGATGAAGCGCAAGGTAAATTACCGGTCGGTGAAGATTTGGGGGTCATCCCTAATTATGTGCGACGGATGCTGGTAGACTTGCGAATCCCCGGATACAAGGTGCTTTGTTGGGAACGCGAGGATAACGGTTGGTACCGTGAACCGCGTAACTACCCGGTGGTTTCTTTGGCTACTACTTCCACGCATGATACGGAAACCCTGCGCGGTTGGTGGGAAACCATGGATATTAACGAGCGTCGTAACATTTGGGAAATGATTTCCGCGCAAAAGACGGATGGTAATGTGCCTTTTAATTTGGATACGCAACGCCGCATGTTAAAGCGCGTATTGGATAGCGCATCTGCATTGACATTATTTGCCTGGCAGGATATTGCAGGAACGTTAGAGCGTGTAAACACGCCCGGTACGGTAGGCGATGAGAACTGGACCTACCGTAGCGATGTCACTCCGCAGGAAGCACGCGAGAAATACGGCGCACAGCTTACGATGTTTGAGGAGCTACTCAAAGAAACCGGACGGCATATATAATACAATCGTGGATTTGATTAGTAAGTATATGTATGGCGGGAGGCTCTTGGGTTGCTCGGACTTGTTTTTCCAGTTTCTGTCTGACATAGTTGTATTCTGATATCCGAAGTATCGTTAGTGTCTCTCACCGAACAATGATAACCGCAGCTAGAGGGACGTTGACATATTCCTTCATATTGCATTCGATCTTGTGATACACAATAGAACTGGGCGTATGGTATTCCGTATCCTGCATCTTCTTCCGTGTTGTTATTTATTTGACACCATCCCCAGTCAAAATCAAATCTGTTAACATCAGTTAAATCATCTCGATAAACCCCTCCGCTTGGTAGATCAATATCCAGTTTGGAAAAATCTCCTGTATATGCTCCGTTTGCCAGATAATAGATATTTTCTGCTGTGGTAATGCTCTGAACAATATTTTTTAACTTGGCATACCGACTCTTAAGAACGGCTTTTTTATATTGCGGTAATGCCACAGCCGCCAAAATACCTATAATCAGCACAACTACTAAAAGCTCAATGAGCGTGAATGCTCGTTTATTTGTTTGTCTCATAACGTTCTCCTCTGCTGTCTTGAAAAACGTAATAAAACGGCCGCCGCCCCAGAGCTCATGCATTCACCCAAAAAAGGACAACAGCCGTAGTCTACTGCAACGCAGTAAACATTGAGCACAATATAACCGGGTAATTAGTCCGTCTATATTGCACCTGAAACGACTGTCTTTGGCATGCATGAACCTACTCTTACGTAGGGACTCGTACACTTTCTATACGATTCCAAAAACAGATAAATTTTTTAACTACCCTAATAGTATAACATAATTAGGCATAAATTACCTGCCAAAAATCACAACGTAAGTGTTATAATAAAATTATCTACTTCTTAAGGAGCAACTATGAATTTCATTGAACTTGCCAAAGCACGTTATTCTGTGCGTAAATTTTCAGACAAACCTGTTGAGTCCGAAAAACTTAACGCCGTTTTAGACGCCATTAACCTGGCCCCGACGGCTAAAAATTCGCAGGCGTTTCACGTATATGTAGTGCAATCTGCCGAGGGGATGGCTAAAATGCGTACACTGACGCCGTGCCATTACGGAGCCCCCATGGTACTTATTTTTACCAAAGATACCCAACAACAGTGGCATCATCCGCAACTTCCGGAAGTAGTATCCGGGGTAGAGGATGCCTCAATTGCAGCAACGCATGCGATGCTAGCCGCCAGTGAACAGGGACTAGGTACGTGTTGGCTGAACTTTTTCTCCCCGCAAGCAGTAAGCCGCACATATAATATCCCAGACCATGAAATCCCCGTACTGTTACTGCCGATCGGGTACGCAGCCGAGGATTGCGCCCCGGCGGACCGTCATACCATGCGCAAAGAACTCAAGGAACTGGTTTCT
This sequence comes from Elusimicrobiaceae bacterium, assembly GCA_017475405.1. Classification (GTDB taxonomy): domain Bacteria; phylum Elusimicrobiota; class Elusimicrobia; order Elusimicrobiales; family Elusimicrobiaceae; genus Avelusimicrobium. The sequence continues at coordinate 18,982 of JAFVFN010000025.1, read as the reverse complement.
TATTTGTAATAAAGTATTTGACGGATCAATTATAGATAATATGAAACTCACTGAAATTAAACGCGCTATTAAACAGTTGCCGCAAACTGCCTTTGGAATATCTGTTCCGCAGCTTCGCAAACTGGCCCGCCAGATAGCCAAAGAAGATTACAAAGGTTTTGTAGAGAACAATCCAAACAATACATTTGAGTTACAGCTCTTACACGCATTTGTGATCGGGTATGCCAAGGATGATATAGATACGCTGCTTCGTTATTTTAAGGCGTTTGTACCGCAGGCCGACAGCTGGGGACTGACCGATTCGTTGTGCCAAAATTTTAAAATCGCGCGTAAGTACCCGCAAAAAGTATGGGATTTTATCATGCGTTATAAGCATTCCCGCAAAGAGTTTGAAAGTCGTATTGTGTCCGTGATGTTACTTTCCCATTTTTTGACAGATAAATACATTGACCAAGTTATAGAAGTATTAAACGAGTTACATACAGATGAGTATTATTCACAAATGGGGGTAGCCTGGGCATTGGCTACCATAATTGCTAAATATCCCCAAAAGGGACTGGATTACTTAGAGGCTGCTCAATGCAAGTTAGACCGTGTAACCTACCGCAAAACCCTGCAAAAGATACGAGAATCCTTTCGTGTTTCAGATGCAATCAAACATCAAGTTGGTCGTATTGGCAAAAAACATCTTGCTTTGGAGTAAACTCCAACTGATATAATAATAGTATAGGAGAAGCATATGGCTAAAAAAGTACTTATTTTATCAGGAAGTCCGCGCAAAGGCGGCAACTCGGATTTATTGTGCGACCAATTTTTAAAAGGAGCACAAGAGGGCGGTCACGACGTAGAAAAAATCTTTGTAAGCAGTAAAAAAATTGCTCCGTGTTTGGCCTGTTATTATTGCCAAACCCATAAAGACCAATGTGCTATTAAGGACGATATGGGGGAGATTGTGGATAAAATCCAAGTGGCCGATGTATTGGTACTGGCAAGTCCGGTCTATTTTTATTCTATTAATGCGCAGATGAAAGCTGTCATTGACCGTTGCGTGCGCAGTTGGGAACGCATTGCCAACAAAGAGTTCTATTATATCATGACGGCTGCTGAAGATGCCAAACATACTATGGATACCACGCTTGCCTGCTTTAGAGGATTTGCCGATTGTTTGGAAGGTTCCAAAGAATGCGGCGTATTATACGGTAAAGGCGCCTATGAAAAAGGTGCTATTAAAGAGCTGCCGGTCTATGAAGAGGCCTACCAAATGGGCAAAGGAGTTTAAATGAAGAGTTATACATTCCAAACCAGCGGTGTATGTTCGCAGGAAATTTCTTTTGAGCTAGATGAACAAAACAAAATACATAATGTACGCTTTTTAGGCGGTTGTCCCGGTAATCTGGTAGCGATTGGTAAACTGGTGGAGGGAGTAGATGCCAAGCAAGTGGCCGCATTGCTTAAAGGAAATGATTGTGCCGGTAAGGGTACTTCTTGTGCCGATCAGCTGTCTAGAGCTCTCACACAGGCTTTAGCTCAATAAAAATCGTATTTTTGATTAAATTTTGGTCATTTATACACTAAAACATCTATTTTATTCAGTTAAGTGAATAAAATAGATGTTTTTTTATATTTTGTATAATTAAGTGAATAAATTAATATGAAATTATATATTTTGTTCAGTTAATTGAATAAAATGCTTGATTTTATATCAAATTATACATATAATTATATAAAAGACCGTTTAAAGAGGAATTTATGAGAATAAATCGTCCGGCATATTTAAATACATTAATCCGTTGGAAAGATAAAGAAGAGCTAATCAAAGTTATTACCGGGGTTAGACGATGCGGCAAATCCACGTTGTTTTTGCTGTTTCAAGAGTATCTTAAAACGCAAGGAGTGGAAGATAATCAAATCCTATCCGTTAATTTTGAAATGGCAGATTATGCTTCGCTGCTGGATTATCAGGCATTGCATGCCTATATTTTAGAGCATTGTGTTGCGGACAAAATGAATTATGTCTTTTTAGATGAAGTACAGCTGGTGCCGCAGTTCCAGAAAGCAGTAAACAGTTTGCGGCTACGTAAAAACATAGACCTGTATATAACGGGCTCTAATGCGTATATGTTTTCCCAAAAGTTAACTACGCTGCTTGCTGGCCGGTTTATTGAAGTCAAAATGCTCCCGTTATCATTTAAAGAGTATATGTCGGCTTTTGCAGATCTCAAGGAAGATTCCTATGACCGTAAGTTTGAGGAGTATGTTACGTACGGATCGTTTCCGCAAGTGTTAGACCTATATCGTAACGGCGAGTTTGACCGTCAGGCCTGGCATAATTATTTAGAAAGTGTCTATAATACGATTATTGTGAAAGATATTATGGCAAGGCAGGGCATTAAAGACTTGTCCAAGTTGGAACGGGTCATACGCTTTTTATTTGGCAACATCGGATCCGAATCTTCTTTAAGCAATATAAGTAATGTATTAAATGCCGATGCCAACAGCCATATCCATGTGCAAACCATAGAAGCCTATATAGAAGGTTTATTAGATGGATATGCATTTTATAAAGTACTACCCAACTACTTAAAAGGCAAAAGACGTCTGCGCAGTAATGCCAAATATTATGCGGCTGATACAGGTCTTCGGTATTTCTTATTAGGGGGCAATGCGGGGCAAGATGCCGGGCATGTGTTGGAGAATATTGTATTTTTAGAGTTAAAACGTCGCGGGTACGAAGTAGAAACGGGTCGCAGCCCTGAAGGGGAAATAGATTTTGTGGCTACGATGCCAGGTGGCAAGATAGAATATTATCAGGTGGCTCAAAGTGTGTTGGATGAAAATACATTTAAACGGGAAATCAAACCTCTGCAAGCGATCAAAGACAACTATCCTAAGTTTATTTTAACGCGTGATTATAATACGGGTAATGATAACGGTATTGAGATAGTCAATGTATTAAAATGGTTGATGCAAGGATAAAGTAATACGGATATACTATGGATCCTGAGGAAAGCAAAAAATTACAAGACCGCATACACTTGTTGGAAATGGATCATATGTATTTGGTGAATTTATTGCGCCAATATAATATACCGTATGAGCTTCCTTCCGTAAAAAAATTTGTTGTCCCTCAAGGAGCCACCTCTTCTGCAGTAGTTTCTCCTACTTGGCAAATTAAGTCCCCGACATCATCGCAACTTCAATTATTTGCTGATTTATTTCAAGGGCGTAAGGATGTATATGCGCGGCTTGCCATGTTAAAAACGGGCAGTGCGTATTTTCCGGTATGTGAAAATTTTTGGAAATATCGGATTTGTCCTAAAACGGAAGGAAAACGTGTCCGATGTCAGGAATGTGAAAACCGTAAATGGAAAGCGCTTACTACACAGGCATTGCAAGCTCACTTGGAAGGGAAAAGTGGAAAATGTGCCGATGTGGTAGGGATTTATCCCATTACTGAAGACGGAACATGCCATTTCCTAGTGTTTGATTTCGATAACCACGGACAAGCGACAGACACAACAGAGACGGATTGCTCGTGGAAAGAAGAAGTCGATTCTTTGCGGACGGTATGTCGTGAAAATCAAGTAGACGCGTTAGTAGAACGTTCTCGTTCTGGCAAAGGGGCTCATGTGTGGTTATTTTTTGAAGAGGCGGTACCGGCCGCGCTCGCTCGGCAGTTTGGGACATTGCTCCTGACAAAAGGGGCCCAAACCGTTAATCAGAAAAATTTTAATTCTTATGACCGTATGATTCCCACACAAGACCATGTACAGGCCGGCGGCTTGGGCAATTTAGTGGCATTACCTCTACAAGGACAGGCCGTTCGTAACGAGAATAGTGTCTTTATAGATGAACGATGGCAACCTTATGATAATCAATGGGAAGTCTTAGCGTCCGTTCGAAAAATTTCCAAAGTGTTTTTAGAAGAAAAAATAAAGCTTTGGGGAATACATGGACCACTAGGTGTACTGGCGGAGCGAATGGATACAGATACAGCAACCGTCAAACCTTGGGAGAAACCCGTAGTGCATTGGAATAAATCACATGCTTCGGGGACAATTCAGATCACAGAATCCAATATGCTTTTTATTGATACTGAGATGATCAAACCGTCCCTTCAAAACCAAATCAGGCGATTGGCGGCTTTTAGTAATCCGGAGTTTTATAAAAAACAGGCTATGGGGTTTTCTACACTGGGGATTGCTCGGATTGTGTTTTGCGGATATGATCAGGATGGGTATATTTGCATCCCGCGAGGCTGTAAGGAATCGCTTCTTCGTCATTTGGAAGAGGCCGGGATTGCGTACCAATTAACGGATTGTAGGCAGTGTGGGCGAAAAATCAAAGTAGTATTTAAAGGTGAATTATATCCTCAACAACAGCAAGCCGTTGATGCCATGCTTCGTTATGAAAACGGGGTACTGGAGGCGGCTACAGCATTTGGTAAAACCGCTGTCGGTGCCTATTTAATCGCTAACCGGCAGGTTAATACCCTGATTTTGGTGCATAATAAAGAGATCCTAAAGAACTGGCAGGAAGATTTAAATAAATTTTTAGATATTAATGAACCGATCCCTCAATATACCACACCTACCGGCCGGGTCAGAACCTATCCCAGTGCGATAGGATCGGTGGCATCTGGGCAACATAAGGCTACTGGGATTATTGATGTGGCTATGATTGCGTCGCTGGGTAAAAATGAAGATATTTCGGAGTTGGTAAAAAACTATGGAATGATTATTATGGACGAATGCCATCATGCCGGTGCGGCTACGGCCATGAATGTACTCCGTGAAGTGACGGCACAATATGTATATGGGCTAACGGCTACTCCCAAACGTAATGACGGACAGGAACAAAAAGTTTTTATGCAGTTAGGTCCTGTACGGTATCGGTATACGACGCAGGAACATTTGGCGACGCAAGAAGTAGCGCACTATATTTATCCGCGGTTTACACGGTTGGTCCATATTAACGAAAATAAACTTAAGATCAATGAGGCGTACCAACTGGTTATTACAAACGGGGAACGAAATACCCAAATTATTGAGGATGTAAAGGATTGCCTTGGGAAAAAACGGACTCCTTTGGTATTAACGCGTTTTAAAGAACATGCCGATTATCTATACGAACGACTCAAAAACGAAGCGGCCTATGTGTTTTTATTGTACGGGGGTAGTAGTTCTAAAGCAAAAAATGCCGTTCGGGAACAAATGCGTTTGGTGCCGGAGGATAAGTCTATGATCCTGATTGCTACGGGACAATATATTGGGGAAGGATTTAATTTGCCACGTTTGGATACGCTCATACTGACTACACCTATTTCCTGGCAGGGCAATGTAGAACAATATGCGGGTCGGTTACATCGGGATTATCAGGGCAAAAAAGAGGTGGTAATTTACGATTATGTAGATAGTCATATTGGTATTTTAGAGGTTATGTATCACAGACGTTTAAGAACCTATAAAAAGATGGGCTATCAAGTTCTAATGGAAGTAGGGGAAAAACAACAAACGAATGCGATTTTTGATAGAAACTCTTATTTAGAGGTATTTAATACCGATTTAAAACAGGCTCAAAAAGAGATTATTATCTCTAGCCCGCGTCTGAACGAATATCAGGTAAAACAATTACTTAAGAATGTACTTACTGTTCAGCAAAAGGGGACAACGGTTACAATTGTCACCTTAGTACCGGCGAAATATACAGAAAAACGTACCGGTAAAATTGCCGAACTTATAGAATTACTTAAACAAAAAGGTATAACGGTGCAGTTACAGGAAGATATGCATGAACACTATGCCATTATTGATCAGGAAATCGTTTGGTATGGAAGTATGAATTTGTTGGCTTATGCCAGAGAAGATGATAATTTAATGCGTGTGAAAAGCTCCGCTATTGCGCAGGAACTGCTACTCAAAGAGAGGGCCCGTTAGCAGAAAGATGGACGTACTTAATAGTGCAACGCCCCCATATTTGTCCCACTTGAGAACTGATGTTATTGTGATTTATCTTAATTTCTGTTAGATGTAAATTCGTATTTATTGATGATGGACAAACAAAAAAGAGCCGTTTACTCTATATAAGGTGGCTCTCTTCTGAAACGGAAGGGGAGGGATTCGAACCCTCGAACGGGTTTCCCCGTTACTTGTTTTCAAGACAAGCTCCTTAAACCGCTCGGACACCCTTCCTTACTTATATTTTATTATTTTTACCCAAGTGTTGGCTAGTCCGTTTTAATAGTCTATGTCTGACAATTGAACAGGTACTTTGATGCGTACGTCAAATCCGGCAATTTGAGGTAAGTCGGGGGAAGTCCATTTTACAACGGGACGTTCAAAATCCAGATCTTCAATCAGTCTTTCTAAGGGGTCCGGCATGGTTTTGGCAATCGGGGTGGCAATCAAACGGCCAGAAGAAGCAAAACTCTTAAATTTATTGGGGTATAATACAGACACGAATGTTTTTTCAGAGGCATTGTTATCCGCTAAGGTAAATGGTCGATTATACAGGGAATGATCTGCGCCGGTATAGATAATGAACAGTGCATCGGGGTGTTGGGCACGGTACTTGGTCAGTGTTTTTACCCAACGTTCATTGCGCAGACGCACCCCTTCCAACGAGGCCCATACACTGGTTTTGGTAAGCATTCCCCGGGCATTTAAATAACGTACCTCACAAGGCCCGTCTACCGCGGCCGGCAGTTCCAGTCCGATAACTTGTATCTTAGATTCCAGGGCCTGATCCCAAATCGGGAAGTATTTGTGGAACAGTTCCGGGACATCTGCAATGGAAGGACGTCTTCCGGTCCACTTCAGTTCTTCCGGTAAAAATTCCGTAAATAGGATGATTTCCCGCGCGGTTTGGCGCGAGCGTATTTCACGCAGCAGGTTAGCGACAGACTGATGGATTTCGCTGTACCCGTGTGCTTCCCCTATAAAGAGTTGGGTGGTTTGCGGGGGGATAACATCTGCCAGCCAGGCAATCGGTTCTTGCGGTTGATCCAACGCTTGGGCTTCTGTGTACAGACGAGGCAGGTTTTCATCAATTTGCATCCATACCTTTTCCATGCGTCGTATTTCCTGTAAAAACAGCCGGTTGTTACGAGCTGCCAGGTATTTGCCGGTTTGTTCCGAATTCCTTAAAAATGTTTGTTGGGGATACAACTCTTGCGGATTCAGTTCCCATGTTTTAAACACTTTTTGGACAGGTTCTCCCATAATCATACGACGTCCATCGGGGAGTTGTGTCTGTGCTTGTTCTGCCTGAACATATGTGGCGGCTACCCGTTTGTCGAGTTGTCGTGAAATATTAATATGAGACGTACGCGGGGTTTTGACGGCAGCCGCGCCAGCCCCCCCCCGTTGAGCAAACGGACGCCACAGCGCAAATTTCTGCGCATAAACAGGGGCAGCGATATGCTGCAACACAAGCGATAAGGTAACAAGTAAAATAAACCGGCGCATATACTCTCCTATTCTTAGTATATGCGGGTTTATTGATTTTGACTAGGGCCTTAGGGCCTATATTGGATTGGGACTAAGTCCCAGGGGGTGCAAATTGCTATAATAAAAGAAAGAGGTTTTTTATGACAGAGCAAACTCCTAAAATTGTATACCGGTTTGGTAATAATGTATATTTGAATATTACCAACCGTTGTCCGAATTTATGTGTATTTTGTATTAAGACGAAGTGGAAGATGGATTTCCACGGTAATAATTTAAATTTGTCCGGTAACGAACCCAGCGCATTAGAACTGTTACAGGCGTTGGAAGACGAACTCAAAAAGGCACCGTTTAACGAAGTCGTTTTTTGCGGGTACGGGGAGCCGACCATGCGTTTGGAGGTACTGTTATATGTGGCCCAAACACTCAAGGGCTGGCAGGCACAGGCCAAATTCCCGCCGTTTAAGATTCGTTTAAATACCAACGGTCTGGGAGCCCGCATTAATCACAAACCCATTGTGTCAGATTTACGTCGTGTGATTGATATCGTCAATGTCAGTGTCAATGCAGAAAATGCAGCCAAATGGCGTGAACTAGTACGTCCGGAAGCGGCGTATGAAGATGCGTATGACGATGTGGTATCGTTTTTACAAGATTGTGTAGACGCCGGGTTTGAAAAAGTGATTTTAAGTTGTGTGGAAAATACCGGAGCCGATACGCAGGCTTTGGCCAAACTGGCCGAGCAGACAAAATCAACGCTTTACGTGCGGAGTTTTTTAGATGAAGACAACTAAACGAGCCGGCGGATTATTTGCCGTATTTTTATTACTGTTTGTCGGGGTGCTTATTTGGTTTTTTACCCTGGCTGAAGAGTACTATACGTTTATGGCCGGCAATCTGGAAGGCGCTGTGCGCGTGGCTCCGCTTAACAAAGAGGACATGTTAGCGCGCATGACTACGGCGAAGCCCGATTATGACACGGAAGTAAAATATCGTAAATTTTTTATTACGGCTCCCGGCGCGGAGCAGGTGGAACTGCGCGGAGATTTTAATCGGTGGGGGAAGGATCCGATTTTACTTACATCCTATAATAAGGGGTATTTTGAAACATCCGTGGCACTGGCCAGCGGGGAGTATAAGTATACATTTGTAGTAGACGGAAAAGAAACCCCGGATCCGACCAATCAGGACCGTCAGAAGTTAGACGACGGTCGTGAAATTTGTATTAAGACGGTGCGTTAAGTATGAAACAGGCTACACTTCACACGGCTTCTCGCGAAGAGACTCTGTCTTTAGCAACGCGCTTTGCCAAAAAATTGCGCGGCGGTGAAATTATCTTTTTGCGGGGTCCCATCGGGGCCGGTAAAACGGTCTTTGTCAAAGGGATTGCCGAGGCACTTAAGCTTAAAAGTTCTCCCACCAGTGCAAGTTTTAGCTTGCTTAAAGAATACAAAAACAAACAGGTGCGGTTGTTTCACATTGATTTGTTTCGCTTGGAAGAGGGGGAAGTATTTAATTTGGGGTTTGAAGAGATGCTTGAAGATGAGCGTGCCATCATTTTAGCCGAATGGCCCGACCCGATTGCCTACATGCTGCCGGCCGACAGACTGGAAATAAATTTTATTTTAGAAGGATCTGATCACCGTACCATTGAAGTAAGTTCGTATGGACGGGTATCGGATGCTTTATTGGAGGATTTATGTCACGCGGCATAACACTGGTCATGGACAGCTCCGCTTCGCCGCTGCTGCTGGCCCTGGAAAAAGACGGTAAAATCTACACGGCGCGCCGCAAAGGGATTAAGCAGGAAAAACTGTTGTTCCCGCTTCTTCGTAAGTTGCTGGTTAAAGCACAGGCAGAGCTGCAAGATATCTCCCGGATTTGTATTATTCGCGGTCCCGGACGTTTTACGGGGATCCGCATTGCCTTGACATTTGCCTCCATGCTGCAAATGCTGCGTAACACGCAGGTATACGGGGCCACTCTGTTTGAGGTTCTGCATAGCCAGGTAACAGCTTCCCGGGACTACCGTGCCTGGAAAAAGAATCACCCCAACGGGGCTCTAGCTGTGGTGTTGCATGCATTTCGCGAAGAATATTTCCTGCAGATTTTTGATAAGTCCAACAAAGGCCCGCAATGGCTTAGCCGTGAAGAACTGCTCAGCCAGCTAGCTGCGTATACGGAGCCTTTATTTGTGGCGGGTACGGATAAAGAGTTTGCTCCGTTAGAGGGATTGTTGGGGACTACATATCCCCTGGCTGCCTATAAGGATTGTCGGGTGCGTGCGCAAACCCTCATCGGGTTTACCCAAGATGACAAGTGGACACGACAAGCCTTAGAACCGCTCTATTTAAAACCGGCTCGTTTCGAGCTGATTACTCCTAAATGAAGATTATTGCCGCTGTGCCTGCCTGCGCCCAAGTATTGGCGCAATTAGATGAAAAGCGTCCGTTTAGCGCGCATTGGAGCGTACAGGCCTGGCAGGGCGAACTGGCACAAACGGCTGCCCATATATGGTGCGCAAAGGATCGGGGGAAACTCGTGGGATTTATTGCGGTGCGCGGGGCGGCTGGGCAATATGAACTGCTTAATTTGGCCGTTGCGGAAAGTCAAAGTCGCCGGGGCATTGGATTTTCTCTGGTGCAGCGAGCCCTGCAGGAGCTGCAACAAACGGGCGCTGAGCGCATTACGTTGGAAGTCAGTACGGCCAATTTGCCGGCTCAGGCACTGTACCAAAAGGCGGGGTTTAGCGTATGGGGGATCCGTAAACATTTTTATGCAGACGGTTCAGACGCACTGATTATGGGGAAAGATTTATGAAGCGATGGATAGGGTTATGTATTTTAAGTATATCGGTGTACGTAGGCGCATTGCCGCTTAGTACAGCATCTAAACAGGAAGCCGAAGCACTAAATATATTTTTGCAAGCTGCGTACGCGCAGCGTCAGGCTTCCCCGCAACGTTTTGCCTTGCTTCGAAAGGCCTTGGAAAAACAACCGGATTCTTCATACATTAAACAACAATTGGTAGCCGAGGCCCTGGCTGTAGACGTGCCGGCATTGGCTGAACCGTATATTGATTTTATAGAGAAGTCCGGAGATGATGCTGATGCGTGGAGTGTATACGGAGCGTATCAGTGGACCAAGGATAACGTTGCCGAAGCGGTCAAGGCGTATGAAAAAGCCCTGGAACTGGAACCGGATGACGAGCGGATTTTACTGCAGTATATAACGGTATTGGCTACAACAGATCCGCAAAAAGCGGCGCAGCAGTTAGAAGAAATGGCCCGCTCCCACACGGCCTATGCGCCGGAGATCTACAGCGAAATGGGACGGATGTATTTGTACCATCAAAATTACCCGGCGGCCCTAGAGTCTTTTAATAAGGCGGTGTCTTTAGACGAGACGATGACACAACCGCGTTTGGGACGTGCAACCGTTTATGAGAAAACCAGTCAGTATTTTTTGATGCTTCACGAGCTTGAGGAATTGGAAAAAATGGGATATGCCACCGCGCAGACGCTCGCGCAAATCGGTTCTGTATATGTACTGGTCAAAGATTTCCCCAGAGCACAACAATATTTTTTGAAAGCCAAAGAGCGCGACAACGGTAACATCGCAGCCGGATATTTTTTATCAGTACTGGCTGAGCAGCAGGAGGATTATGTACGCGCCATCGGATACATCAAAGACACCTCGGATTATGAACAGTCACCGGCCAAACAAATCCAGGTCAGTTACTTTCAGCGTAAATTAAACCAACCGGAGGAAAGTTTTAAAACAATTTCCCGGGCGTATGAACAATTTAAAGACAACCACGAAATTGTTTACCTGTACTCGGTAGCACTCTATGAACGCGGTGAATACCGCAAGTCTGTTCGTTTGTTAGCTCCGCTTGTAGAACAGTTACCGGATAACCAGGACGTACGCCTGCAGTATGCCTACGCCTTGGAGGGCCAGAAAAAATACAACGCCATGGACGCGCAGATTGCCGTTATCCTGGAGCAAAACCCGCAAAACGCGCCGGCTTTAAATTTACAGGCGTATTCTTGGGCGAAACGATATACCCGCTTGGATGAAGCAGCTGAGTATATTGCCCGGGCGCTTTCTATTTGGCCGCAGGATAACTCGTTTATGGACACGCAGGCCTGGGTGTTTTATAAACAGGGTAAATATGAGGCTGCGGCCGACATCATACGTGCCATCCCCGATGAAGTGATGCAGGCCAATCCCGAAATAGCTTACCATGCTGTGCTGATTTTTGGGGCTCTTAAAGACAAAGAGACCTATAAACGGTATTTTGCTCTGGCGTGTGGCGAGCAAAATCAGAAACACTGCCTAAAAGAACTCGGCCGGATTAGATAAATAGCAATTTATTTATAAGTATATACTGTTATTCCCATAGATGCATTTGAGTTCGGAGAAGCACTCGTTTCTTGTTTGCAGATTCTAGCTTGTAATGGTAATGTTGTAGGGGCAGCGGCCGAGTGAATAAAACATAAGGCAGCATCTGGATTGAGGTATAGTTGGTATCTCATTTTAATTTGTAAATTACTACACCCCATCCACACTGCAGATATATCAGAACTACTAGAACCAGTGTCACAATATCCCCATGGATAATTATACTTATATGATGTACTTGTATCAAGTTTTCCCCCAGGCAAACTAATATCTAATTGCTCAAAGTGAGTGGCATATTTGCCATTAGCTAAATAATAAACTCTTTGTGCATCAGCTATACTGCGGGTCAGATGTTTTAATGTTGCATATCGACTTTTCATAACAGCAAGCTGATACTGAGGCATAGCTACTGCCGCCAAAATTCCTATTATTAATACAACCACCAGTAGCTCAATCAACGTAAATGCTTGTTTATTTGGTTTCATAACTGTCTCCTATTTTTCCAGTTTTCTGTTATGAAACCAATAAGACGGCTGCCACATGGGCACGTTCGAAGCCCCACATAACAGCCGTAGTTTCCCGTCATAGACAGGAAACATTCAGCACAAACGGGGCTCGAGACCCATTTGTACTTAAACTGGCTGTTTTTGGTTTCGAACGTAACACTTAGCTACTAAGTATTCTCCGTATATATACGGTTCCAAAAACAGATTAAATTTTTAGTACATCACTTTTATTATAACAAATTTCCGATAATTATGTTTCTTGGTATACAAGCAAACTACCGTGGGTAAATGATACGCTAAACTGGGTGCTGGTGGTTTGGTTACTTAGTGTACGTGTGATGCCGGCAGTCAGTCGCTCATTTTTTAAGGGGTATTTTAGTCCCGTTAATGTTACGTTTTTGCAGGTTTTGAGCGGGATAATACTGACTCGTTTATTCTTTTTACAGTCAAATTTTGCACTACGAACAAGAGGATAAATCCGCCAATTATTACCGGCTACACACAGGTTTAATTTTTTGGCATATTTAGCCAGTACCAGTAAATTACCCACAGAAAAATCCCAACGATCTCCTACAAAACCTACCAAGGTGATATGGGTAAACTTATGTTGAATAAGCCACAAGAGCGCTTTTTCCAAATCAGTGTTTTCCTGGGTAAGTACGTGTAAAATGTTGTGTTGCAGGAGTTCTTTTGTACGTGCTGATACGGAGTCCAAGTCCCCGATAACACCGTGCGGTGTTACGTTGGCCCGTAAGGCTTTATCAGCTCCGCCGTCAGCAGCCAGTATGTACCCAGCCTGCCTGGCAAGTGATTTTAACAAACGTGCGGTCACTTCTTCCCCGTTACCAATCAGTAATGCCCGATAGATTTGCATGTTTGGGTTTCCTAAAGACAAGTAAGATAATTAGACTGGTGAGTACCCCGATGTAAAAAGGGTCTATAATCTCTATAAAATCATTTTTGGGTAGTAAATGCCACAGGGTCATCACAGCGGCACTGGCCAGTGCCGAGTTTACAAATAGTTTATCGCTGATGCGGTTGGGGGAAACATATCCTAAAATAATCGGGGCCAATAAACAGGCGGAGAAGTAAGAGCCCAATACCAGCCAAATTTCTTTAAAGCTGCCGTGGAAAAATTGGGCCAGGAATATTGAAAATGCTCCCACAAAGAAAATAGAAATCCGGTTCGAGACCACTACATTTTTAAACTGGGTACGTAGTAAGTCAAAGCTTAGCGTATTAGACGCAATAAATAAGAACGAATTGAGAGTGGATAAAATAATAGATAAAATACCGGCTACAAAGAACCCGCGAAGTCCCACGGGAAGTAACTGAATCGCGTAAAAGAAATACGCCTGTCCCGGTTCTGCTTGCGGCAGTACGGCCCGAGCATACAGGGACCCCGTAGTCGTGCAAAAATCAAACAAGAACCAAATCACCGTAGAAATCAAAATCCCTTTTTTGACAACGCGGGGAGACTTGGCTGCAAAACAGCGTTGGTAAAAACTCGGATCAATAAGTGTAGACAGGGCAATAAAGCCCCAAATAAGCGTGCCCAGCCACGAGTTTCCGCCCGTTAAGGTAAAGTGACTGGCCGGTAAATTCGCTTTTAAAAATGATAATCCGCCAAATCCGTGTACGGAAAACACTACCACCATGGCTACAGAACTGCACATCACAAAAAACTGCACTAAGTCTGAAAATACGACCGAGCGTAGTCCTCCCCAGGCACTGTACAGACACACAAACAGCGTTCCCCAGATCATACCGGAAAGGATGGTCATACCAAATACCATGTGTAAAAACATCCCTAACGAGAGTACATAAGCTACCGGGGCAATGTAACACAGTACCAGTACGGCAGTTACTTTAGCAGATTTGGGACCGAACATTTGATTGGTTAAATCTGGCAGCGTAAACGAAGAATAGTGCACTAAACGCTCGGCAATAAAAAACGCAAAAATCAAGTACGCGATATACCAAAAAACACCCTGAGTTACAAAGTTGAAAATCCCGTAGTTAAAAGTGATTTCATTAACGGCGAAAATACCGCCGTACCACGTAGCCACCATAGTAGCTACAAATAGGGGCAGTGTGAGTTGTCGTCCCATCAAGAGGTAATCTAGGGCAGAGGGTTTGTCCTTACGTTTTTTAAGTCGCCATGAACCATAAAAGGCGGCAGCGGCCGTAGCAAGTAGCACTCCGGCAAACACAACCCAGTCTAAGGGTTCAAAGTAAGTGACGGTTCTTAGTTCACTAAGCATCTTATTATTATTTTATCATATACGAAGATAAGAACAATTCTAAATTTTGTTTTCAAATATCTGTTTATCATACTAGAAAAAGATTTGTATATTCTTGTTGGATAAGTAAATATTGAGTGTTGATAAATATTACCGGTTACTCAAAAGTGAATATTGGCCGGAAGTTTTCCAAGTATTGTTAAAGAAGCTTTGACTAAACTCAAAGTAAAGACATTTCTTTCAAGAGTAGAGCAGGCCTGCATTACAGAGACTTCAACGAAGTCCCTACGGGGCTTAAGATTGCAGTCAATAAACGCGTCACACGAAAACTATATTCTATAAAGGACACAACATCAAATATGAGTATTTCGTATAATCAGGCTTATTAATGCAGATAGCCGCTAAAATAGTTACGAATTTAAATTTTACTTAACGGTACAGTGCAGCCAAAATAACGCTTGACGCGTTTTTTTTTTTTGATATTCTGTCTCTATAAAGTAACATCATAAGGAGAGGAATATGTCAAGAAATAAACAAGCATTTACGCTTATTGAACTTTTGGTAGTAGTACTCATTATTGGTATCTTAGCCGCGGTGGCGTTACCTCAATACCGCAAAGCGGTTATGAAAAGTCATTTTAGTGAGTGGGCCGTATATATCAATAGTTTGGACAAAGCACAAACGTCCTGGATTTTGGCAAATGGTTATCCGGATAGCACGATTGAGTTTACAGGAGATAGTGATACGGTGGGAGGGTCGTTAGATGTAGATATACCTTGTCTGAGTGTGTCAGGTTATAGTTGCTATACGAAGATTGGTCGTTTTCATGCGGCCTGTGCCTCGTCCTCATGCTATATTGACTTCGGGGCAGATTACAATGGTGGTACGGGACCGTTCCCAACGGGGAATGCTATATGGACGTCTAAATATGCAGATGGAAGTTATTACGGGCAGCGTGTACTTGTCAAAGTTCCGACAGACAAGACATTTCGTAAAATAGTCTGTGAATGGTGGGCCACCCATTACGGGAAAGACCGTATGAAAGAAGACGTAGTAACCGATTGCGCCGAAGTAGGTATTTAAACAAAGTACAGGGAATATGACAGAAAATAAGGAGCAAGATATAATAAGAAGTCCCTCTTTGGAGGGACTTCTTATATTACCACAAATAATAAGCTGGTATCAGTAGCAGAAGTGACAAACCTATTAAAATCACTTCCAACTTGATAAACCACTTCAGCCACATCGGGTAGGATATCCCCGCCAGTGCCAGTGCTCCCATGGTAACAGGAGCGGTAGGCAAAATCGGGTTCCCCCAACCGTCACCGAACTGAAATGCCAAAATAACCGTTTGCCGGGAAACATGCACCAAATCTCCCAGTGGGATCATAATGGGCATCGTAAGCACGGCCTGTCCCGAGCCTGAAGGCACAAAGAAGTTAAGCATAGTTTGTGTTAAGAACATGGCCCAAGAGGCCACAATGGGGTGCAGGTGTCCGACCAATTGACTCATGGCGTTTAGGAACGTATCTAAAATATTTCCATTGGTAGCGATGATGACAATAGAGCGTGCCAGTGCCATCAAAATACATACACTGACCATGGATTTAGCCCCGTCAATAAATGCATCGGTCGTTTCATCGACGGTTAAGTTGCCAAAGTACGCACTGGCAATAGCCACTCCTACAAATACAGCAGCGATTTCAATCATGTACCATTGATAGCGAATGACGCCGTAAAATAAGGCCGCCATCCCGATAACAAAAGAGGCAATGACCAGTTTGTGGGAACGGGTCAGTTTGAAACTTTTCTCAGGGGTAACGTCATTAATAATTTGCAGTTCGGCGCGTTTATCCAGATCCATTTTATAGGTTAGACTTTTGGTAGGGTTTTTACGCACGCGCTCTCCGTACCAACTGAAAAACCCGGCCACTACGGAGGTAAACACGAACCATACCACGATCCGGTATTCCCAACCGGAATACATTGGAAGCTGCGCAATACTTTGGGCAATCCCTACGGTAAACGGGTTTACAAATGCCGCCGAAAACCCGGTAAAAGCCCCGATGAACGGCAGGCTCATTCCAACGACGGTGTCATATCCCAACGAGAGCGCGAGCGGGATAAAGATGGGGATAAAGATAAGGGTTTCTTCTTCCATACCAAACATGGCTCCGCAGATCGAGAACAAAAAAATACATACCGGGATAAATAGTTTGGTCCAACGCGGATGCGTGGAGAAAAAAGCACTTATTTTTTTAATAACCGTATGCACGGCGCCGGTACGTTCAATAATGGTAAACAATGCTCCCACTACTAAGATAAACGCGATAATTTCGGCACATTGAGTAAACCCTTTGACGGGAGCGGCTAAGATGTCGCCCAGCCCTTGGGGGGCTTTCGCTACGGGGTGGAAGGAACCGGCAATAGCCATGGTGCGTCCGGCTTCTTCAATACGGTCATACTGTCCGGTGGGTAATACCCACGTTAACACGGCCACGGTGGCCATGATGGCAAACACCAAGAAATAAGTGTTGCACAACATCCGTTTAGCGCGGCTAAACGAACGAACTACGACTTTGGTCATTTCCTTTTGTTTTCCTCTTTTTCGTTTTAATTAAAACCCTTGCCCTGGCTCAAACAAAATAAATGCAGGGTAGGGTAAAATTTCTTGCCTGTTACCAACCGGTAAAATACGGCGGTACCAAAAATGCAAAGCTCAGTATATACATCAAAATAAGAAGCGGCAAAATCCATTTCAGCCATCTTCCAAAACTAATCCGGGCAAACCCGATAGCGGCAATAGTTACGGGATCGGTCGGCATGGACAAATTAAGCCAGCTGCCGCCCAATTGGAACGCGAGTACCATGGTTTGGCGTGTAATCCCGATTAAGTCTGCCAGCGGAGCCAGTACCGGCATGGTCAGTACGGCTTTTCCGGAACCGGACGGGATAAAGAAGTCAATTACGGTCTGCAGCATCATGGCTGCCCACGAGGCACAAATGGGGTGTAGGTGTTTAATGGCACCGCTCATCCATTCCAACATGGTGTCCAAAATATGGCCGTTATTAGCGATAATCACTATGGCCTGAGCAAAGCACAAGAGCATGGCGATTTCTGCCATACCGCGTACCCCGTCAAAAAAGGCATCGTTAAATTTTTGCATGCCCATCTTGCCTAAAAAACCACATACAAAACCGACTCCTAAGAACAACGCAGCGATTTCGGTAATGTACCATCCGGTTTGTTCTAAGTGGAGCATTTCCATTAAATCAATGCCCCAGGCATTATTAATAAAAGCACAGATTTGCGGTTTAAGTACACCGATAACTAACCCCAAGAGCCCCAGTCCGAAAGCGGTAAGTACCCATTTTTGCCGACGGGTCATGCGGGCCGGTTCTTTTTCAAGTTTAAGTTCTTTGCGTTTTTCTTCATCAAAGGCGTAGGTTAAACTTGCTTGCGGGTTTTTGCGGATTTTGCGCGCATACAGACTCATCCAGGTAATTACCACGGTCGTGCAGACTATCCAAATCATAAAGCGGTATCCAATCCCGGAGTACAACGGTACCTGGGCAATCCCTTGTGCGATCCCCACAGTAAAGGGATTGGTAAATGCAGCGGCAAATCCTACTCCGGCTCCTACAAACGGGATAGCTGTACCCAATGCGGAGTCGTATCCCAAAGAAAGCGCAAGCGGGATAAAAATCGGGATAAAAATAAGGGCTTCTTCACACATGCCAAACGTGGCCCCGCACAGTGAAAACACAATAATACCCAGCGGGATAAATAAAAACCGCAGTTTGGGGTTACGTTTAAAAAATTGACTGGCCGCTCCGATACCGGCGGTAATGGCACCGGTTTTTTCGACAACGGATAAAACGCCTCCGATAACCAGTAAAAAGACAATTACTTCTGCTGTGTTGGCAAAACCTTGGATGGGGGCTTTGAGCACGTCAAAGATGCCTTGTGGAGCGCGGTCTACGGCATGATACGTACCGGAGACGACCATCAAGCGACCGTCTTGTTCTACACGGTCATAACTGCCGCTGGGTACAATCCATGTCATTACGGTAACGGCGGCAATGATACCTAAAATCATCGCAAAGGTGTTGAGTTTGATTTTATTTAAAATGCGTGACATCTCTAAGCCCTCTTTTATAATAAACAGCAACAATTAATTATTATACTAAAAATGACTGGAAGATATGTATAGAAATAAAGGATTTTCAAGATGAATGTATCACACCACAGTTCAACCTGCTAGTGCAACCCCGGAGGTTGTATAATGAAAGGTATGTACCAGCAGTTAAGTAGTGGCGAGCGATTTACCATCGAACGCCTGTTTAAGCAGGGTTACTCCAAAGCTCACATCGCTAAAGTCTTG
>JAFVFN010000024.1 GCA_017475405.1 Elusimicrobiaceae bacterium | reverse complement strand
GTCATTGTCCATTTCAATGACCTCCTTTTGTAAATTGTCTGCTTGCACAGACAATTTATTATACAAAAGGAGTTTTTTTGTCCGCCTCATCGCTCTAAGCTATACCGAACCCCCTGCCTAGCAGGGGGTTTTCAATTACAAGAAACGGTTAACCGTTCTTTCTAGTTAAGAAATAAGTATTTGATCGTTAAGGCATTATAAATGAATGTACTGAATCGATTTTTGAAACTTCTGTGCCGTGAAACATTTTAACACAATAATCTCCTTTTTCTTTTTGAAATACGGAAATGTACGGTGAGAAGTTTCTTGCAGATACTACTTCTTCACACACTAAACGTTTTGTAAGGGTTGGTTTATAGTAGTATCTCCATATAGAAAAACCGGCTCCTTTATAATTTCCGGATATTCTAATTGCCCTAACTCCTGCCGCTCCCTGCGCAGGATTACCACTCAGCATAAATACCCAGTCACCGCTTATATAAATATCTGTTAATTCATCTTCAAGTGTTGATGTGGTTTTTCTTTCTCCGGGCACATCAATATCCAATTCAGAAAAACTTGAAGGGTCTTTTCCATTTGCCAAATAATAAACCTCATAGGCTTTATAAATAGTCGCGAGCATACTCTGCGCTTCAGCTGCTCGGCTTTTTTCAACGACCTTTTGGTACTGCGGAACAGCGACTGCCGCTAGGATCCCTATAATTAATACAACTACCAGTAATTCTATTAACGTGAAACCCCGCCGGGTATTTTGTTGGTTCATAAACATTCTCCTTACAATTTTCATTTTCTGTTCGGAGTATATACAAAAACGGCTATTATAACTGAGCTATCGATAATAACCCAACTATAACAGCCGTGGCTTGCCACCAACACGATGGCAAACACTCGGCACAAAATACAAGGGTTATAAGGCCTTCTATTTTGTACCTAAAACAGCTGTCTTTGGATTATCGATATGCCTCTAGTCTCCTAAAAGCGCTCTGTATTTCGCATACAGTTCCAAAAACAGATAAATTGTACTTACAGTATAGCACAAAAGACCGGCTTTGACCAGTCATCATCAAAAGCTTTAATCTTACCTTAAACTAATTAAATTTAATTCCAGCACGATTTTCCCGTCCTTATATATAAGTTCATGCGGTACTGACACTTCTCCGTCTGCCGAAACAGGCATATAGTCCCCATACATCAAATCAGCGTTATTTAAGGTTGTAGACGTCCGTGCAGCTACCGGATAAGTTCCACTTCCCTCATACATAAAAATCTCTTTGGCTCGCGGTCCATGATAGGTAACGCGTGTTTGTCCGTTTTTAGTATGCATCCCTGCATAGGTACCCGGATCCGTTAACAACAAATCCAACAACTGTGTAATACGTCCGCGCACCAGAGCGTTGTCCACATCCTTAAATAAGTAACGATAGGCTATCCCTTCGGGGCTGACAATGGCATGCATTACCTTATAGAGTCCCCCCGTTAAGAGCACTACCTCAAAATCTTCTTCGCCTATTTTTTTAATGGTAACCACGCCGTCGGTCATCATCCCGTCCATGGTACCGGTTACTTTAAACGCCGCCTGTGTTTTCCCTTCGGCAAAAAAGTTTACTTTTCGCAGATTTCGCACTTCTGTCGGGATTTGTTTGACGCGCGCACTGGCACAAGCCATCAGCAACAGTGCGCAAGAAAATGTTAAAATTTGTTTAAGCATAAAATCTCCTTTTTGATATTATACTGTTTATGGAGTTACGTGTCCTTTATTTCATTACGTTTTTAAGCGCGGCCCTCGTTACCACGTTGTGCCTGCCTATGCTACGCCGTCTGTTAGGCGCACGACTGACAGACACTCCCGGCGGCCTTAAAACGCATCGGCAAGCCGTGCCCATGCTGGGCGGATGTGCGATTTTTGCAGGAACCCTGGTCAGTCTAGTAATCATCCGGTTTATTACCAATTTTCCGACAGGAACCCTGCACAGTTTACGCGGTATTTTAGGGGCTGGAACCCTGGTATTTATTTTGGGACTTTTGGATGATTTGTGCAAACCCAAAGGACTGCCCATTTATGTAAGGCTTCTTGTACAGGCTGCAGCTGCCACCTCGCTTATCTTATACAATGTATATATACAGGTATTCCCGTCCCCGTGGCTTAATTATATCCTGACATTCGGGTGGATGCTCGCGTTGACCAATGCATTTAATTTGCTAGATATTTCTGACGGACTGTGTACCAGTCAGGCCGTTATTTGTGCAGCCGGACTGGCACTCATTGCGCTTCCGGGAGAACTGTGGTACGTAAATTTTACTGCTTTGGCCCTCTTGGGTTCCTGTGCGGCTTACTGGCCCCATAACCATGTCCAAAATAAGATTTTCCTAGGTGACAGCGGATCGACTTTCTTGGGATTTTTGATTGCAGCCATTTCCATGGGCACCCAATACTCCCAACAAAATCCGTACGGATACGCGGCTCCGTTATTTATCGCAGCTGTACCGCTGTTAGACACGGTCTATGTGAGTTTGGTACGAATCCTCAAAGGAAAAAACCCGTTAAAAGGAAGTCCTGATCATTTGGCGCTTCGACTTAAAAGTGAAAAGCATTTTTCTAACACACGACTGCTTACTTCATTCGCTGCAGCCGGTGTGTTATGCAATTTATTTGCCTATTGTATTACCCAATGTGAGCCCGCACATACGCCGGGAGCCGTACTGATTAGTAGCTTAGGCGGAGGCATGTTTTTATTATGGTTACTGCAAAAACTACCCGTGTCCAAACCCTAATTATCGGAGGCGGGATTACCGGACTGGCAACGGCTTACGCCCTAAAAGAACACGGACAGCACGATTATTTAGTATTGGAAGCACAGGACTACCTGGGCGGATTATGCGCCACTACGCATCGTAACGGGTATTACTTTGATTACAGCGGTCATTTATTGCACCTGCACAGCGAACTGGGTCAAACACTAATTCACAAATTACTGGGCAGTAACCTCCAATCCCATAAGCGCCGCGCACACATTTACACCCAGGGACTGCGCGTACCGTACCCGTTCCAAACCAATGTATGGGCCTTGTCTCCCCATTTACAAGAAAAAATCGTTGCCGAGCTAACGCAACCCTCCCCAAATGCAACGACTCCGCATACTTTTGCACAGTGGTGTATTCAATCTTTCGGACCTACCTTGTATGAAACTTTTTTCCAACCCTATAATGAAAAACTCTGGGGGCGTTCACCCGCGCAGCTGACCTGTGACTGGTGCGGTCCGTTTGTACCGGCCCCACACCGTCAGGAAATCCTGACCGGTGCTCGCTTACAACCCACCACACCGCAAGGGTATAATGCAACGTTTTATTATCCCAAACACGGTGGATGCGGGGCTCTCATAGAGGCCTTGGCAGAGCAGGTATCTCACAGGCAAACCAATGCACCTGTAACCCGCATTGACCTGACCACCAAAACTGCCTGGGTAAACGATCACCCTATCCGATTTGAGCAACTGGTAAGTACCATTCCCCTGCCGCAATTGGTGCATCTTTTAGACGAACACGCCAAACTCAAACATATGGCCCGACAGTTAGAAGCACAACCCGTCACGGTATACCACCTGGCTGTTGACCGCAAAGTCGAACCCTTTAGTTGGATATACTGTCCGGACCCACAACAACCTTTTTACCGGGTCGGTCTGACAAGCAGTTTTGCACCGGACAGTGTTCCCAATGACCACATTTCCCTTTTTTATATTGAACTGCCCGGTAAGGTTCCCCCAAGCGCAGATATCGAAGCTCGTATTTGGAGCGGGATGCGTCAATTAGGCCTTGTCACGGACAAGGATCAAAAAGTATTTACGGCATGGCAAACGATCCCCTGCGCGTATGTGATTTTTAATAACCAACGCGCCCAAGTAGTTCCCACGTTGCTTCGGACTTTAGAAGAAGAACATTGTTTTTGTGCGGGGCGTTACGGACGTTGGGAATACAGTTTTATGGAAAAATCGCTGACCCAGGCCTGGGAACTCGCGCAGCGATTGGTAAAACTGGTATAATAGAAATATGAAAGTGTTAGTCTTTGGGGGCAGCTTTGACCCCGTGCATAAAGGCCATGTGGCTTTATTTAAACGTGCCCTGAAAGTGGTGACCCCTGACGTGGCACATATCGTGCCGGCCTACCATTCACCGTTTAAAGCCAAATCGCCCACCCCGTTTCGCTTACGTATGGCCATGCTCAAGCAGGCTTTTAAAGGAGCCGGTAAAAACATTATCTTTGATGATTACGAGCTTAAACAGGGCGGTAAAACCTATACGTATCAACTGGTTCAATACCTTAAAAAACGCTATAATAACCCGGAAATTTTCTTACTAGTCGGAACAGATTGTCTTAACGATTTACATAATTGGAAAAACCCGCAGTACATTTTTGAAAATGCCGTGGTAGTTGCCGGAAAACGCAAAGGCTATGACGAAAACCCGGCTACTTTCCCGCATATCTTTTTGCCAGGGTTTTTCCCGAAACTCTCTTCAAGCCGGGTACGGGCCCATATCTTGGCCTGTGGGGATATCCCCGATACGGTACCGTCAGCCATTGCACCAACCATCCGCAAACATAAACTCTACGGACTGGACGTGCACGATTGGCTTAAGGGACACTTAAAGCCCAAACGTTATTTACATTCCAAAAACGTGGCCGAAATGGCCGCCGCATTTAGTGATATTTATGCCATTAATGTAGAATCTGCCGTCAAAGCAGGCATTTTACATGATGCCGGCAAAGGCATGAGTGCAGAGGAACTCATTGCGTTTTGCAAAGAGCACCGCATCAAGGTTCCGTTTTTTGAAGATATCTGCCGCATGGAACCTCAACTCTTGCACAGTTTTGTGTCCTGTTGGCTCGCTAAGAACCAATTTGGGATCCACGATAAAGAGATTTTAGATGCCATTGCCGAACATACCCTGGGAAGTCTGCATATGAGCACGCTGTCGAAAATGCTCTTTGTAGCGGATATTTCTTCAAAGGACCGCAAATACAAAGATGCGTTTGTCATTCGCACCTTGGCCTTACAGGACTTAGACAAAGCGCTTCGTTATGCGGCAAACCGAAAACTCCTTTTTACGATTGATTCGCAGAAATGGCTCTGTCCGATAGGCATTGACTTATGGAACCATCTTATCAAACAAGAAAATTAATCGGGCGTTTCTTGCTGATTACCATGCTACTGGGAGTAGCCGGTGCATTTTGGGCACAATACACTTCCCCTATCGTGCAAACGCTTTCTGTCCGAGAAAAAGGTCCCATTCGCATCGCCGTATTTACCAAACCGGCCATGCGCTTTGCCTATGATCCGACCACCCGCAAGGCTGTCGTAACTTTGGCCTCCACTAAATGTACCCCCGAACAAAAAGAAGCCTGCTTTAATGCTCAGTACGATCGTTTCTATATTCCCCAAGAACCTGTGCAAAACACTTTTTGGATCCGATTCAAACAAGCTCTAGAAAGTTGGAGATTTAATCCGGTCCCCGTATTCCAATTTGTGCATGCGTATATCAATGCTTTGGTACAAAAACGCACGAATGTGCGCCCCAGTGAGTTTGCATTGCTTTCTATGGAACTTCCCTATCTAACGGCCACCGATTTTGCCATAGAACAACCGGCTAAGAAGAAAAAAACGATCGGACGCCAAGTCAAAGAACAATCCGTGTCCGTCAAACCGGAAGTAGAACTGCCGGCCCGCAACGAAGCGGATAAACCGCTGATTGTGGAAATCTTAAACGCTTCCGGTAAAAAAGGACTCGCTTTGGCACTCACGCAATACCTGCGCGAACAAAACGCCAAAGGAATGCTGCGCGTGGACGTGTTGCAATACGATAACTACCCCTCGCAGGAAGCCACCTCGTTTATTACAGATTACAGCGGTAAATTGGTACAGGTGACGCAGGTCAGCCGAGCCATCGGGATTACCAACGAAATACGCTCCGAAACTTCTACTACAGCCATCTGTGATACACGCATTGTACTGGGAAAAGACTTTGAAATGCCTCTATAAAATGCTAGACTAGAAAGAGAGAATGTTATGAATACAAAAGAATTGGTTTGTTTAGCCGCACGCCTGGCGGATGAAAAAAAGGCCGAAAATATTAAAGTCATTGACTTAAAGGGACTGTCTTCCCTGTGTGATTTTATACTGATTATGACCGCTACTTCCAAACCGCATTTGGAAGCCGTCGAAGAAGAAATCAGCAAAAAATTAAAAGAAATCGGTTACTATAAAACCAACCGTGATGGTGCCGACAGCTTACAATGGCGTGTAAGCGATTACGGCGGATTTTTAGTACATATCATGACCCAGGATGCACGCGAGTTCTATGCGCTCGATAAGATTTTCAGTTTTGGAGAGGAAGTAGATTTCACCAAATCTGTAAAAAAAGCTACGACTCGCAAAACTGCTAAAAAAGCAACGGTCAAAAAAGCTGGAACCAAAACCACTAAAACCACCAAAAAACCGGCAGCTAAAAAAACTACTAAAAAAGCGAGCACCAAAGCCGCAAAAACAACTCGGAAGAAATAACCATGCTAGAAAAACTCAAACACGATATTACCCTTAAACTGGAAAATGCCGACTATTTTAAAGGACAAGAATTACCCGCTGTAGACTTTGCCCCCGCCCCGGCGCATACCGGTGCGGATATTTCTTTGGTGTGGGCCATGGCCGCCGCCAAGAAACTGCGTAAAAATCCCTTGGCCATCGCTCAGGAAGCCTGCAAGGTCATCAGTGAGGTAACCGGCGTCAAAACCGCCGCAGCACTTCCGCCCGGATTTATTAATGTTACTTTAGAAGATAAATTTATCATTGATACGGCTGCAGACAGGCGCCTTAAAGACCGAGCCAACGAGCAAAACAAACAACGACTGCTTATTGAATTTGTCTCGGCTAACCCGACCGGTCCCTTACACGTGGCCAGCGGACGCGGTGCCAGTTTGGGTGACAGCTTAGTCAAAATTCACCGGGCCCTGGGGTATTCCTGCGACAGTGAATATTACGTCAATGATGCCGGAAATCAGGCGGAACTGTTGGCTGTCTCTTTAAAAGCCCGCAAAGAGGGTAAAGAGCCCCCGGAAAACGGCTATCACGGTTCGTACCTAGTCGAACTGGCCAAACGGATCCCGGCTGATCTGCCCGAAGAGAACTACGGGCGCTGGGCCATGGAAGAGTTGCTTAAAACCCAACAACAGGACATGAAAGATTTTCACGTGGATTTTACACGTTGGTTCCGCGAATCGGACTTACATAAAGATGACGCCCCGAAAAAAGCCGTCGCGTTTTTAACCGAAAAAGGCTACACCTATGAAAAAGAAGGCGCTGTTTGGTTCGGATCTACACAGGATGAAGAAGCACAGGATGACAAGGACCGCGTACTGGTACGCAAAGACGGTCGTCCGACTTACTTTATGGCTGATATCGCCTACCACAAAAGTAAATACGACCGCGGATATACAACGCTCATTGATATCTTAGGAGCCGATCACCACGGCTATGTACCGCGTATGAAAGCGGCCGTACATGCGTTGGGACATGATGAAAAAACCTTTGTACCGATTATCCACCAACTCGTTCACTTGACCGAACACGGAGAACAGGTTAAAATGTCCAAACGTGCAGGTCATTTTATTACACTGCGCGAGCTGATGGACGATGTAGGGACAGACGTATGTCGGTTCTTCTTTGCCAGTCGCACCCCCAATGCGCACATGTTATTTGACATGGACTTAGCCAAAAAGCGCACTAATGAAAACCCGGTGTTTTACGTCCAATATGTACATGCACGTATTTGTTCTATCTTTGAAGCTGCCAAAGAAAAAGGATTTACCGAAGCCACAACGGCCAAGATGCCGCTAGAACCCCAAGAACGTGCCTTGCTTCTTAAATTAGTATGGTTTAAGTCTGTACTGGAAAACTGTGTGTCCGACTTAAGTCCACATCATTTGACCACATATCTGGTGGAACTAGCCGGATTATTCCATGCGTTTTATGACAACTGCCGAGTCTTGGATGATGCCAATGCCGAACTGACTGCTAGCCGGTTGTTCATCTGTCAACGGGTAGCCGAACGCATTAAGAAGGGCTTGGAGTTCATTGGAGTAAGTGCTCCGGAAAAGATGTAACTAAATATCCAACCTATATCTATCCACACGCGGCAAAACAGTTTCTGCCGCGTGTTTTAGTACACTACGGCAACAAATACAAATCGTCATCGAATCCGCCAGCTTCCGCTGTACGGGTTTTTACAAAAACTGCACCTAAACTTAAACAAATTCGCTGCGCCAAGTCTTTTTGTGCTCGTGGATATACATTACAATAGCGCTCAGGCGCTGAAAACTCCCGCGCAAAATATAAGGACCCATCCAACATATAGCAATATGCGCTCTTTATAGAGCTGGAAATAGAACATACCCCAAAGGGATATGTAACTCTACGTACTGTGGAAGAGGTCCCTTTGGGAAGTGTAATATCCAATTTATCCAATTCATCAGCATATTCCCCATTAGCTAAATAATAAATCTGTTGTGCTTGCCAAATACTATCTCCCAACTCCATAAGTTGTACATAACGCGCTTTATTTACGGCTATTTGATACTGCGGCAACGCTACAGCCGCCAAAATTCCTATGATGAGCACAACAACAAGTAACTCAATGAGCGTAAATGCTTGTTTATTTTGATTCATAATCTCTCCTTATATGTTTTTTTGCTTATAAAGAGAGAATATCAAAAAAAAAAAACAATGCAAGTGCTCATCGGACGGCCAAAATGCAGGTTAATAAGTATAGAGACAGAATAGTTAATTTAACCAAAAACCACCAGCCGCGCGAGCAATACTGCTTAAAGATTTACAAACGGCCAGTCCCCGGGCTGTTTGTGAGACAGAATTACAAAACATCTTCCCCTGACGCCCTTGGTCTCGTGAGCTAGCATCTTCATCTAAATAGTGATCAAAATATATTTCTATATTTACCTGAAAATTGCCGTCACTTGAAGACACGCCTCCATATACTCTCGTATTACCTCCATT
>JAFVFN010000023.1 GCA_017475405.1 Elusimicrobiaceae bacterium | reverse complement strand
GAGGGATATTTTACACATTTAAAAAGCAGGGTACATGCTCATCCGGGACTGACGCTCCCACGCAAACAGAAACTTGTTAACAGACTGCTCTATGAACAGCATAAATAACTATATATTACCCAGAATTTTGTCTATTAGACGAAAAAATCGGATATAAATCTCACGACATATGCCCTTGATTTTTGAACAAAATTGCTTATACTAACAGTATCCGACGTTTGGGAGGGATACCAAAGAATTCTAATTACTTATAACCACCCAGTATACCTTGCAATGAAAATGCCTTGCAAGGTATACTGGGTAGTTTTTGATGGGTTTTTCGTACGCGCGAGCGTGCGCGTGGTACAATATGGTTGACACAGGCCCCCGGATAATGATTTAATAGAAGAACGGGGTTTTCTCGTAAACGATTCTTGGAGGAAGTTATGGATATTAAAATTACGGCCAAAAACATTAAACTTACACCGGCCATTAAAGAATTTATCAATACGCGCGTAAGCAAAGTAGAAAACTATTTTGATAATATTGTTTCTGCTCAAGTACTTATTTCCGTAGAGAAAAAAATCAATCAACGTGCGGAAATCATCTTACATACCGGTGCCAAAACCACCATTAATGCCAGCGCCGTGGAAACCAATCTTTACAAAGCCATTGATGCCGCTGCCGTAAAAGCAGAAGCACAAGCCAAAAAAATTAAAAACAAAGCTAAAGCGCGCAAAACTGCTAAAAAATCTGTCAAAACGATGGAAGTAGATCCGTTTGCCGAAGTCATGTTGCCTCAAAATGACGTCAAATTCTCCGTCATTAAACAGGTAGAAGTAACTCCCATGAACCCAGAAGATGCAGCCTACGAAATGGAAAGACTGGGATATTCTTTCTGGATGTTCTTAGACGAAGGATCCAAACAAATTAACTTAATCTTTAAACGCTTAGACGGTACTTACGGACTGATTAAGCCGATTAAAAAGAAATAAGGCAGGAGTTCCTTTTGGAATTTAGACGAGCGATTACCGTAGCAGAACTGCTCCAAGTGAAAGCCCTTCACTTGGAGCTGATCTGCGGGAAACGCTATATCCAGCGCGAGATTACCGAGCCACGTGTGAATCGCCCGGGCTTGGCCTTAGCAGGGCACTTGGAAAACTTCAAAGCAAACTCCGTGCAGGTATTTGGACGAAGTGAATTCGCGTTCTGCCAAAAAGAAAACAAAACCCGCCTGCGTGCCAACATTACAAAAATGCTCAGCGAAGGGGATGTGCCGTGTCTGATTATGACAGCCGGGTTAGATCCGCACCAGGCCATCCGCAAAGGTAGTTTAAGTGCCGATGTGTCTGTACTGAAAACCGAGATGGAGTCGTCAGCCTTTATGGCGGCTTTTTCCCGATTTTTAGATGAAAAACTCGCTCCGCTTACCCA
Organism: Elusimicrobiaceae bacterium; assembly: GCA_017475405.1. Taxonomy (GTDB): domain Bacteria; phylum Elusimicrobiota; class Elusimicrobia; order Elusimicrobiales; family Elusimicrobiaceae; genus Avelusimicrobium. Next base: position 8,380 of record JAFVFN010000023.1, on the reverse strand, counting down.
CTTACACGGCGTTTTGGTAGACGTAAGCGGTATGGGCGTGCTCATCCGCGGCGACGCGGGCATCGGTAAAAGCGAATGTGCGTTAGAGCTCATCAAACGCGGACATATTTTAGTAGCTGATGATGTTATTGAAGTACAAAAACGCGGACGCTATTTAATGGGATCCTGTCCGGCCATGCTCAAGCACTATATGGAAGTGCGCGGACTGGGCGTATTGGACGTACCGTTACTATTTGGGGTAGGAGCTACCCTGGATGAAACCAAAATCGATATGGAAGTAGTCCTAACGTCTCCCAATAATTCCCCAATAGACCGCTTGGGTGTTGAGCAAAAAACAAGTGATATTTTAGGGATTGAAATTCCCTCCTTATTACTGCCGGTAACACCGGGTCGAAACCTAGCGGTACTCATTGAAGTGGCCGCATTAAACCAGCAGCTCAAAAGTCAGGGAATTTTTTCGGCCAAAGAGTTTAGTCAAAAAATTTTAAACAAGATGAAACAGGGTAAACAAAATGAAAAAAAATAAACGCCGTATTTTCATTATCACCGGTATGAGCGGAGCCGGCAAATCCCAGGCACTGAAAATTTTCGGGGATTTTGGTTTTTATTGTGTAGATAATCTGCCGCTAGCCTTATTTCAAAATTTTATTGAATATATCACAACCTCTACCGATCATGAAAATATTGCGCTTGGTATGGATATGCGCGAAGGCGACCGTTTAAAGGATTTACCCACACTTGTAAAAGCTACCAAGGACTCCGATTTTGATATCAAGATTATATTCTTAGACGCTTCGGATGAGTGTTTAATCCGTCGCTTCTCTGAAACCAAACACCGCCATCCGATTCACAAAAAATTGGCAGCAGCCATTTCGCATGAACGTGACGCACTGCGCGGCATTCACACCATGGCCGACAAAGTCATTGATACCAGTGACTTAAAATTGGGCGAACTTAAAGAAAAGCTCTCCATCCTGCTCAACTCCAAGCGTACGGATGATATGCAGATTTCCGTGGTGTCCTTTGGGTTTAAACACGGTATTTTAAAAGACTGTGATATTGTGATGGATGTGCGTTTTTTACCCAATCCGTATTATATACCGGCTCTTAAAAACAAAACGGGACTTGATAAACCCGTGCAGGAATACATCGCCTCGTTTAAAGAGACCCAGGAATTTGCCACCAAATTTACCAGTTTAGTAAAATACTTAATCCCCAAATATATTAAAGAGGGCAAAAGTTATTTAACCATTGCCATGGGGTGTACCGGCGGTCGTCACCGCAGTGTATTTATGGCACACGAACTGGCAAAACGGCTTAATGAGGCTGGTCTGACCGCCTCGGAATTTCATAGGGATATAGGAAACTAACTTATGGTAAAAATTATACTCGTTACACATGGCCAACTGGCCCAAGAAATGCTAGAAACCGCCGCTTTGATTATCGGCAAACCCGCCGATGACGGTTTCGCCACTTTTGCCGTTACAACGGCTGCGTCTGTAGAAAAAGAAGCTGCTAAATTAAAAGCGCTCTTGGATACCTGTCAGGAGGGAGCTGTCATTTTGACGGATATTTTCGGCGGCAGTGCTACCAATATTTCCCTGACGGCCAGCAAAGATTTGCTCAACTGCCACGTGATTACAGGGCTGAACTTAAGCATGCTTTTAACGGCGATTAACAGCCGTAAAAAATTAAACGCCAAAGAATTGGCCGAAAAAATTGAATCAGACGGCAAACGCGCCGTTATCAACGCCACGGAACTACTGATTAAGGGGCTGTAATGCCGATTATTTTCGCACGGGTAGACGACAGACTGATTCACGGACAGATCGTACAGGCCTGGCTACCCGAACTCAATGTAGATGAGGTATTAATACCCTGTGCCAAGCACAGGGCCTCCCTGCTTAATAAAAACTTATTGCGTTTAAGTTTACCCTATGAGTATGAACTGACGATTTTAGATTCTCACCAATGCGTGCAATATGCCCGTAACTCTACAAAACGGATTTTTGCACTGGTCGGAAGCCTGCAAGAGCTAGCGGACCTGATCCAGGACGGCCTAGAAATTAAATCAGTCAATATCGGCGGCATGCATTTTAAGGACAACGCCCAAAAACTGGCCGAAAATGTATTTTTAGATCCCGATGATAAACGATGGCTTAAAGTAATTAACGCATTGGGGATCCGCATTGAAACCCGTGCCGTACCCAATGCCAAATCCATATCCATTGCGGAGGTACTGAATCCATGACTGCATTTTTAGGGATTTGCTTATTGGGAGCACTCTTGGAACTGGACACCACCTATGCGTTCCAGTTGACGTTTTCGCGCGGGATTATAGCCGGGCCGCTGCTCGGACTCTTAGCCGGAGACGTTCTGACCGGTCTGCAGGTAGGCGTATTTACCGAGCTTTTATTTATTGATATTAATCCACTGGGCGGGATGCTACCCCCCAGTGCGGCCGTTTGCTGCACCCTGTCTATGGCCCTGTACGCGCTAAACATCCCGATTTATTTTGCATTTTTCTTCGGAGTTATAGGATCTATTTTATTTTCCGTGTGCGAAATATTTGTACGCAAACGCCGTGGTAATTGGATTGTGCACGAAGAACAAAAGATCCACCAACGACCTTCCCGCATGAACCAAACGGTGATTCGGGCACTGGGAATGTCATTTGCGGGCAACCTGTTATTTGTCCTGATTGTTGGGTTAGCAATCGGTCCGTCTTTTGTCAAACTGCTGGCCCACCTGCCCGAACAGTTGCAGCTGGCCGGCCGGTTTGCCTATATGGCGGTTCCCTGGATCGGGCTAGCCACTTTAATATCTGCGTTTCGGCTGAAAACGAGGTAAGTACTATGAATTTTACCATGCACCTGCGTTTGTTCCTTCGTTCTCTGTTCATTCAAACAGGTTGGAATTTTACCAAATACCAAAACATCGGGCTGGCTTTTACAATGTATCCTTTTTTACGCCGAATATATCAACATGATCCGGAGGCGTTGCCATCGGTAGTGGACCGTTATTTAGAAAACTTCAATACGCAGCCCATGATGGCCTCCTTTTGTCTGGGAGCATTGGCCCGGCAGGAAGAACGTTTGGCTCAAACCAAAACACTGGCTGCTTACAAAGAGCGCCTCAGTGAATGGAACGGCATTAAACGCAGTTTATCAATTACTTCTGCTTCCATTGGAGACCGACTCTTTTGGGGTACCTTAAAACCGTTTACACTGCTTTTGGCCTTGTGTATTTGGCTGCTGGTAGGCATTAATTTTTTTGAAATAGAGATCCCGGGAACATTTACCCGGTGGGAACTGTTCGGAGCCGCTGCGGCTGCGTTTTTAGCGTTTAATGCCATTGCTTTATTTGTCAAATGGCAAGGCATTACACTAAGCTATCATGCCGTTAATAATGGATGCTTTGGGCTTACTAAATTTGACTGGAATAAAACCATTTATAACGCCAAACGTATCGGTATTTTAATCTCAGTTGTGTTACTCTTATGGGGCGTATATTATTTCGTACACGACTTGGAAGAGTTTTTAGGCGTACAATTTATTACCCGAGCTGTACTGGTGCTGTTCTTTGTCAGTATCAGTTTAATGACACGGGATTTACGCATCCCCAACATGTATGTCTATATTGCCGCCATGTTGGCTTTTAGTTTGGTAAGTTTATTTTAAAAACATTATGGTACAAAAAGATCTAAAAATCCTAAACCGTTTGGGCTTACACGCCCGCCCTGCCGCGTTGATCGCACAGACAGCTGCCGGTTTTACGTGTGATGTAGAACTGACGAAAGACAATATTACCATTAATGCCAAAAGCATTATGGGAGTCATGATGTTGGCTGCCGAGTTTGGATCTAGCGTACGGATCACCACCAAGGGCAAAGACGAAGAACAAGCCGCCCAAGCGTTGGAAAAACTATTTAGTGACAAGTTTAATGAAGAGTTTTAAGGTGTATTTATGCTCGTATTAAAAGGAATCCCCGCCAGTCCCGGTATTGCCATCGGCAAGGCCGTATTGCTGCCCGGGGAAACATTAACGGTTTCCAAACACTATATTGCTTTGGAAGCTGTAGACGGGGAATTAAATAAATTCCAGCATTCACTGCAAAAAACATTGCAGGAACTGGATGAATCCGCAGCCAAGGTAGGTGCTACCCTGGGAGCCGAGTATGCCAGTTTGCTTGATACCCATAAACTCATTTTACAGGACCCGGCCCTTAAGGATACCGTTATCCACAAAATCAAAACCGATTACCTAACGGCTCACTCTGCAATTTCACTGACATTGCAGGAACTGGCCGCCAATTTTGACAAAATTGAAGATCCCTTTTTTAAAGAGCGCCGAAACGATATCTATGATGCCGGCAAACGCTTATTATCCAATTTGGAGGGAAATAAGAAAGACTTTTTAGCCTCTATTAAAAAACCCTCTCTGCTGGTAGCACATGACTTGTTCCCCTCAGACACTATTAATTTGCCTGAAAACCAAATTTTAGGGTTCTGCACAGACATCGGTGGGAAAACCAGCCATACAGCGCTTCTGGCCCAGAGCCTGAATATCCCGGCCGTTGTAGGGTTATCCACAGCCTCCAAAGATGTTGCCAACGGGGACGTGCTGATTATTGACGGTGAAAACGGACTGTTGGTAATTAATCCGGACCGTTATACGCTCGCTAATTACCGTCAAATCAAACGGGAACTCAAAAAAACCGAATCGCTTTTAAAAACCATTAATCATCTGCCCGTAGTTACACAAGACGGCAGACGGATTCACCTATATGTAAATTATGATCCCCGTACCGATAACAAATACAATAAGACCCTGATTACGGACGGACTGGGGTTACTGCGCACCGAGTTTTTGTTCATGAACACCCCGGTTCCTCCCTCGGAAGAAGCGCAATACAAGATTTATCTGGCTGTGGCCAAACGATTTGATATGCGCCCGGCTACGATCCGACTGGCCGATTTGGGAGCTGACAAAATGCCGGACTTCCCGCTAGATGAACTGGATGACGACGATAACCCATTTATGGGATGTCGCGGCATACGCTTACTGCTTAAAAACCCGGAACTCCTATACACGCAGTTACGTGCTATCATAAGAACGGCCTGCGAGGTCCCGGCACAAGTCAAAATCATGATCCCGATGGTATCTTCCGTAGAAGAGGTGCGGCATGTACGCACGGCGTTTGATAAAGTGCTGGGCGAATTTATCAAACAGGGTAAAAAACCGCTTAACAAAATAGCGTTGGGTGCCATGATTGAGGTCCCTGCCGCAGCCATTGCCCTTGACGGAATGATCGGAGAACTGGATTTTATTTCCATTGGGACCAACGATTTGATCCAATACTTAGTAGCCGTAGACCGCGTAAATCCCGAAGTGGCTCATATGTATGACCCGTGCCATCCGGCTGTCGGGCGCACAATTCATAATATTATCCAAACAGCCCATAAACGCGGACGCAGTGTATCCATTTGCGGAGAAATCGCTTCTGACCAGAAAATGCTGCCCCTTTTATTGGGTTGGCAGGTAGACAGTTTATCGGTAACACCGCGTATGTATTTACGCGTTAAAAACACGATTCGTAATTTAAATTTTGAACATTGTTCTGATTTGGCACAAGCAGCCCTTTTAATGGGCAGTTCTGCCGAAATCAGGAACCTAGTAGAAGATAACAGCCATGAAAATCCGTAATTTTTCCATTGTAGCTCATATTGACCACGGTAAAACCACACTTTCCGACCGTATTTTAGAGGATACGGGTACCGTTCCGAAACGTAAAATGCAGGCCCAGCTCTTAGACGGCATGGACCTGGAGCGCGAGCGCGGTATTACGATTAAAGCCAAGGCTGTACGCATCCAATACAAAGATTATATTTTAAACCTGATTGATACTCCCGGACATGTGGATTTTTCGTACGAAGTATCCCGCTCGCTGCGCGCCTGTGAGGGAGTATTACTCTTAGTAGATGCTTCACAAGGAGTGGAAGCTCAAACTGTAGCACATGCACATTTGGCTCAAAGCTTGGGACTGACCATTATCCCGGTTATGAACAAAGTGGATCTGTCCCAATCTGATGCGGATGCTTCAGAAGAACAGTTATGGGATATTTTACGAGAACCCATTGAGGCCGAACGCGTCAGTGCCAAAACCGGTATGGGCATTGAGCACTTACTGGACCGTATTATTACGGATATCCCGGCCCCGCAAGGTTCGCCCGATAAACCGCTTCGTGCCTTGATTTTTGATTCGTATTACGACGCATTTCGTGGCGTTATTATGTATATCCGTTTGGTAGACGGTACCCTCAAACCAGGACAGACCATTCAATTTATGTCTTCCGGAGCCACCTATAAAGCTGAAGAAATCGGTTTTATGACCCCCAAGCAGCTTCATAAATGTACACAGCTCTCAGCCGGAGAAGTAGGTTATTTGGCGGCCGGTATTAAAGATATCCATCAGGTTAAAGTGGGCGACACAATTACCCTGTCTGAAAACCCGGCACAGGACCCGTTGCCCGGTTATGAAGATGCCAAACCCGTAGTATTTGCCAGTATCTTCCCCGTGGAAACTACGGATTTCCCGCTACTTCGCAAAGCACTGGAAAAGTTGCATTTATCAGACAGTTCTTTCCAATACCAAAGCGAAACGTCCAAAGCCCTGGGGTTTGGGTTTCGCCTGGGGTTTATGGGAATTTTGCATATTGAAATCGTGAAAGAGCGTTTGGAGCGCGAGTTTAATCTATCTTTGATTGCCACGTCTCCCAACGTAGTCTATCACGTTAAATTTACCCCGCGTAAAACACATTCACAAGAACTGGCCGCTTTGCCGGAAGCGCCGGATGACCCCGGTTATAAGATTATTGATAACCCGGCCAATTTCCCGCCTTACGGTGATATTATAGACATTAAGGAACCTGTTATCCACATTACCATTGTGACCCCCGTGGAGTTTATGGACGGCGTTATGACGCTCTTAAAAGAAAAACGTGGTACATTTATGAACATGGACCACCTGTCCAACCAACGCGTAATCATTAAATATGAAATGCCCATGGGTGAAATGGTCATCGATTTTTATAATAAGCTCAAATCCGTCTCCAAGGGATACGCTTCCTTTGACTATGAGGTGGCCGGATTTCGCAGTTCCAATGTAGTACTTATGGAAATTTTGCTGCACGGAACACCCGTAGATGCCTTATCCACCGTGGTACACAAAGATAAAGCACAAACCATTGGCCGCGCGTTATGTGCCAAATTAAAAGAACTCATCGGCCGCCAACAATTTGAAGTGGCCGTACAAGCTGCGATTAACGGCAAAGTTATTGCACGTGAAACCATCCCTGCTTACCGCAAAGACGTTATTGCCAAATGTTACGGCGGCGATATCACGCGCAAACGAAAGCTCTTGGAAAAACAAAAAGAAGGCAAAAAGCGCATGAAATCCATCGGCAGTCTCAACATCCCGCAAGAAGCATTTGTGGCGATGCTGAAAATTGACGAGGAATAGTCTTCATGAAAGATATACCCAGTAAATATGTTTTATCCCATCGCTTGTCGAAATGACCGATGAAGGAGTCGTTCTTTTGGTTTCTTCCGCACATATGCGACTTTGAATAGCACTCAAATCTGTATCCTGATAAGAGTTACATTGCCTTCGAGAACCCAACACAGAATGCATTAAATGGATCTGATAAGCTAATAAATCTAAACCATCCTTTTTAATGGTACAGAATACATTCCAATATCCATTATTACCGGCAATTCCGCAATCTACATCCTTAATCGGTGAACTAGGAATAGAAATATCTAGAGTTTCCCAATCTGTCGTATAATTCCCTATAGCTATATAATGCACTTCTTCTGCTTGCGCTAAGCTTTCTACTAAATTTTTCAGAGTAGCATAACGACTTTTGAGTACGGCTTTCTGATATTGTGGCACGGCCACAGCTGCCAATATACCTATAATCAGCACTACGACTAAAAGCTCAATGAGCGTAAATGCTTGTTTATTTTGATTCATAATCTCTCCTTATTTGTTTTACTTTATAAAGAAAGAATATCAAAAAAAAAAAAACAATGCAAGCGCTCATCGGGTGGCCAAAATTTACAAGGTTAACATGCGCATGGAAAACCTTTAATTTAGCCAAGAACCATAATCACCGTTCGGATTATTACCCAATGATTTACAAACAGTAGCGCCTCTTGCTGTTCTTGTGGCAGAATCACAAAACATCTTCCCCTGACGCCCTTGGTCTCGTGAGCTAGCATCTTCATCTAAATAGTGATCAAAATATATTTCTATATTTACCTGAAAATTGCCGTCACTTGAAGACACGCCTCCATATACTCTCGTATTACCTCCATT
>JAFVFN010000022.1 GCA_017475405.1 Elusimicrobiaceae bacterium | reverse complement strand
TTTTTGAGGTCCGTTCTCGTCTGAGAGTGTCCGCAGACCCAAAAAAGAACCCCCTGTGGCTAAAAACCTTCAGGGGGTATCATTTATCGTCGGAAATGGTGTCACCGGGTGGGCTCGAACCACCGACCTATTCCTTATGAGAGAATCGCTCTAACCAGCTGAGCTACGGTGACGTGAACTATATAATTATTATATCAAAACTGCGCGCGACGCGCAAGTTAATTTTCAAAAACGCTTTAATCCAAATGTGCATACGCATTGATATGCTCGGGCAAGTTACCGGCCTTGGCCGCTTCAAAGTCCTGACGGGCCAAGTCTTCTTTGCCCCATTGCATATAAGCTGCTGCGCGTGCCTTTAATACATCGGCTGCCGGACGTAACTGATAGGTACGCGTATAATCGGCCACCGCCAAATCATAGCGGCCCAGCATGTAATACACTCCCCCCCGCGCAAAATAAGTTTCTATATGGTTGGGCTGCAGTTGATCGGCCCAGTTGAGCATCGTTAAAGCGTCCTTAAAATTTCCCTGGGCAGCCAGTACACTGGCATAGGCTGTATACATCTCGGTGCGATGAGGTTCCTGGGAAAGTACTTTTTCAAAATCCTTGGCAGCCAGGTTATATTGTCCGTTAAAATAATACGCAGCCCCGCGTGCGGCATATACATCCAGGTTGGAGGCGTTGAGTTCCACGGCCTTATTAAAAGCCTTGATGGCCTGCTCTTTTTTGCCGTCTTTTAAATACCCGTTGCCGCGGGCTAAATATTCCGAGGAAGTGGGCAACCCGGCACAGGCTCCTAACAACAAACATCCTAAAATGATACAAGTTCTCTTCATAATATCTCCCGGTAAGTCCTATCTTATTATAGCACATTGGGCCCAACCGGTCCTAGGCATTTTTTTTGGACCGATTTGGGTCCTAGGACCCTGTTGAAACCACTTCACAATTACTATAGTATAAGTGTAAGAACAATTTAAATTTCATCCCAAACCGCTGTAGTCCCAAACCCTGCTACAGCGGTTACCCCTTTTATATACGCTAAAATGCTATAATACCTCTATGAACCATACCCCGCGTATTTCATTATTCATTATTGCCAAAAACGAGGCTCACCGTATCGCCCCTTGCATTTTAAGTGCAAAAGGTATCGTCAGCGAAATTGTCGTGGTAGACGCGTGTTCTTCTGATAACACGGCACAGATTTGCAAAGAGCTGGGTGCCCAGGTCTATGAGCGGGAGTTTGACGGATTTGCCAGTCAAAAAAACTTCGCACTTTCCAAGGTAACCGGTCAATGGGCCCTTAACTTAGATGCTGATGAGCGTTTGAGCCCGGCCCTTCAAAAAGAAATCCTCACAGCTGTTCGCAATGACAATATCGCCGGTTATTATTTACCGTTTTGTAACTACTTTTTGGGCAAAAAAATGCGCTTTAGCGGCCTAAACAAAGAACGCCACCTGCGACTCGTGCGTACCCATAAGTCCAAATATATCGGCGGGTTAGTACACGAGGGATTAGAAGTAGACGGGCCGTTGTCCACGCTCAAAAACCCGGTCAATCATTTTTCCTACGACACGATTGAAGACTACTTTACCAAATTTAATAAATATACGTCTCTGGCTGCCCGGCAGCTGCATAAGAACGGCCGTAAGTTTTGTCTGGTGCGGGTACTGCTGACTCTGCCGTTTGAGTTTTTTAAGCGTTACGTGTTTAAACTCGGATTTTTAGACGGTATACGCGGACTGTTGTGGGCCGGGTTTTCCACGTATTACGTATCTGTCAAATACGCCAAACTGTGGCAATTGGAGCAACAGGATAAATGATCGTTGCACTCATACTCATCGCACTGGGCGCATGCTATTTTTTTTATAAATATCCTGTACTGCGCTCTACCTGGTACTGGCCCGCTTCCAAAGGGTTTGCGGCACTGATGTACCATCATATTGGTACAATTACCAATCCGCAGGATGAACAATTCCCTTTCACGATTACGCCCCTGATGTTTGAAAAACAACTTCTGTTTTTAAAACAAAACGGCTACAGCATCATCCATGAAAAAGACTTACTGCACGCCCGGCAAACCGGACATACCCATTTTGACAAACCGGTGCTCTTAACGTTTGATGACGGGTATGCCGATAATTATACGGTGCTTTTCCCCCTCTTACAAAAATACCAGGCCCCGGCATTGATTTTTTTGGTAACCGATAAAATCGGAACCCCCGGCTATCTGACCTGGCCGCAAGTTCGGGAAATGCAGGCCAGCGGCCTGGTGTCTTTCGGTTCACATACCTGCTCCCATCAACGACTGCGAAGTTTGTCTGATGAACACATCATGCACGAACTGACCCACAGCAAACAGGTACTGGAAGAACAACTTAAATCCTCTGTGGTCAGTTTTTGCTACCCGTTCGGATCGGGCGGCTTTGATCCGCGTGTACGACCGCTGGTTTTTAAAGCAGGGTATGCATTGGATTTTAGTACCAAAAAAGGGATTAATCCCTGGCCCTGGCAGGGTAAAAAATCCATTTTGCGTGCGTTCCCGCGCGGCGGTGAAACCCTGTGGGATTACCATTTACAACTGACCCGCGGACGCAGTAAATTATGAACCCTTTTGTACCGGTACTGACCTACCAAAAAATCGGGTATCCCCCCAAGCACTCCCGTCTTACAAAAGAGTGGACTTCTGTGAAGCAATTGAATAAAACATTGAGTTGGCTGCAAACACAGGGATACCACTTTATTACTCCGTTGGACTTGCAAAAGAGCCTGCCCGAGAAACCTGTCATGCTGGTGTTTATGGGCGGGTATCAATCGTTTTACGAGGTTGTGTTCCCCCTGTTGCAAAAGTATAACGCTTTTGCCACTTTGCTAATTGCAACCGATACCCTAGGTACCTACAACTCGTGGCAAAATCCTTACAAGGAACCGTGGCAAAATATTTTGAGTGCCAAGCAGCTTAAAGAACTCTACCAAAGCGGACTTGTGCAAATAGGATCTCTGGGACTGGACGGACATAATTTACTGGAGGACACACCCGATTATGCACGTTCCCTCTTAGAGGAATCCCTCTATCGCTTGGAAAAGCTGCACAAAATAAAACCCTGCGCTGCCGGATTTTGGCCCAAATCCAAAGACAAGAAGTCTCACGCCGTCACAATTGGCAACGGACTAAATGTCCCGGTGATTACTTCCCGATATGGGAAAAATTCGCTGACGGAGAAAAAGTTTTTGTGTCAGTTGCGACCCGGGTGGTGGACCTGGTTTTTGCTGTGGAGAAATTTCCATTGACAAAGAGAATTATTTGTTTAGACTATAAATAATAATCACTCTTTATGGGTCGGCGACCTCGCGCAAGCGAGGTTCTCTCTTTAGCATAAACCATACAAACAGCCAACATATCGTTTCAGGGAAATTTAAAATATACGGTAATGTTAGCGTTATTTGTCGTTTTAGGGGGTATTTTTTGATGTTTTTTCAATTTTTACCCCCTCAAATGGAGAAACCAGAACTTCCCCTTATTCAAAAGTATATTCCCTGTAACCATCCGCTGTGTTCGTGGTATAATTTGAACTTCCCGTTAAACTTTGGCATACATGATACACCCAGTTTGGCTGATTCCCATATACTCGGCAACGTCTTCCGTTGAGGGTACGTGGTCCATAGTCAACATAACTTAATCCATTTTTTTTGTGGTCAATCCATATGGCAAAAGTATTGTTTTTCTTCCACAAATGGAGTGTAAAATCAGTCTCTTGGACATCAATATCCAAAGCTGTTATATCCGATGTATATTCTCCATTGGCTAGATAATAAGCTTCTTCAGCACGTCTTACAGACGCTCCTACCGTCATAAGTTGAATATAGCGCGCTTTGGCAACTGCTTTTTGATATTGCGGCACGGCCACCGCCGCCAGTATCCCTATAATTAACACGACTACCAAAAGCTCTATGAGCGTAAATGCCTGTTTATGTTGAACCATAATTCTCTCCTTATATACGATGTTCTCTAAGGACAGAATATCAAAAAAAAAAAACAATGCAAGTGTTATTTTGCTATCATATTTTTATGATACAGTCTCCGGCATTCAAAATAACCCCCGCTATCACCAATCTAATCGCCGATATTTCGCAGCAGATTGGACAATTGCGCGGCTCCGGAGAATACGAACGCAATTTACATTTGCGCAAAATTAACCGGCTGCGTTCCATTCAATCTTCCACGGCCATTGAGGGTAATACTTTATCCCTGGAACAAATTACGGATATTATCCAAGGACATCGCGTGATTGGCAATCCCCGGGAAATCCAAGAGGTTCGCAATGCCTATGCAGCGTATGAGAAGATTTTAACCTTTCATCCGTATAAAATATCAGATTTTCTGCTTGCACATAAACTTATGACGGCTTCGTTAGTAGAGCAGTCCGGTCAATTTCGCACTGTGAACGTCGGCGTATTTGCCGGGAACCAACTCATTCATATGGGGGCCAGACCTCCATTTATCCATTCACTAATAAACGATTTATTTGAGTGGGCAAAGAACGCCGAGGAACATCCGTTAATAAAATCAGCAGTGGTTCATTTTGAGATTGAATACATTCACCCGTTTGCAGACGGGAACGGTCGTATGGGACGTTTATGGCAAACATTAATTTTGTCCCAATGGCAACCTATTTTTGCCTGGATTCCCACAGAAACAATCGTTTATGAAAATCAGGCCCGATACTATGAAGTATTGGGACGCGCCGAAAAAACAGCCGATTCCACGGAATTTATAGAATTTATTCTAACCGCCATTTTACGCGCGATTGAAACATTACCGAAACCAAATATTACCGAAATAATTCCCGAAAAAATTACCGATAAATTGACCAAAACCGAACGAGAGTTTTTACTTCATATCATTGGTTTTCTGCAAAATAACGGTGAAATTAACAACTACCGAGCGCAGTTACTAACCCGCAAGTCTTCTGAAATGGTCAAAAAGCTGTTAACGTCCCTGACGTCCAAGGGAATTTTAACGGCCACTGGACAAACCAAAGGCCGCAAATACAAACTTACTTTGCACTAAGAAATATTCCTCTACCCGATAAAATCCAACTAACCTGAGATGTCCTCTATATATTTATAGGTATTTGGAACTATTCTTATTACTTGGTATATCTCCAAGTAATATAAGATGAAGAGGGTGGGTTATATGGATTAGCACCGGTTTCTTGCTTACAAATTTTATTTTGGACAGAAGATAAATCTGTATTATAAGCAATGCAAAGCCGCACATTTTTGTTGTTTCCATTGTTACTTTTATCATGTAATAAATAGATTTGATAGCTCATAGAGGTTTTATCTGCCGAACATGAAACGCTTCGTTGATCTCCTGCTATTTGTACGTGACATGTTCCCCCTTTAAAAACATGATAATTGGGATATCCTGTTAAAGCAACGCCTCCCATATCAATATCCAATTGCTCAAAGGTAGAGGCGTATTCTCCATTAGCCAAATAATACGCTTCTTGGGCAGAGGCAATACTTTTGGTCCAGTTTTTTATCGTACTATATTTAGATTTAGCAACGGCTACTTGGTACTGCGGCACAACCACCGCCGCCAGTATCCCTATAATTAACACAACGACTAAAAGCTCTATGAGTGTGAATGCTTGTTTATTTCTTTGCATAACTGTCTCCTATAGATGTTATTCTATAGAGACAGGATATCAAAAAAAAAAAACGCGTCAAGTGAAATTTCTTGCTATAATAATAGAGTAGTAGAAATTACAATTCAATCTGTTTTTGGACCGTATAAGAGATACGGACTTGGTTTTAAAAATATAAAACCTCATGCTAAGCCAAAAGCAGCCTGTTTAGATGCAAAGTAACGGACTTTCGAAACCCGTTATTTTGTGTCCAATGTTTACTGCACGACAGTAAACTACGGCTGTTATTGTATGGGAAGCTTAGCGTGACTCATCGATGATGGCCGTTTGTTATACTCCAAAAATAGGATTTTAGGAGAATATCATATGAAAAATAAATATGCCTTTACGTTAATCGAATTACTCGTCGTGGTATTGATTATAGGAATACTAACCGCTGTGGCACTGCCTCAATATAAAACAGCCGTTACCAAAGCCCGAGTAAGCAACATATTGCCCCTTGTGAAAGCAGCTGCAGATGCACAAGAGGTATATTTTTTGGCCAACGGGAAATACGCGGCTACATTTAGTGAGTTAGACATAGCCATTCCCCCGGAATGTACGCATATTGATTACGATGAGTATACGGAAAATGGCGAGGGAGAATTATTAAAATGTGGAAATTACTTTGTACTAGCCTATGACCCTAACAGAGCTATCAATGCCAATTACTGCCCGGATAATAACAGCTCGTGGGCCACCTGCGATTCCACCCGTGACTTTCAAATTAATTTTCGATTATTACACCGAACTATTGTGCCATCCACTGCCGGAGAACGGCATTGTGACGTAAAAAACGACTCGGCTATGGGTAAAAAAATTTGCCAAAGTTTTACAGGGATTTTTAAATGTGCTAATTGCTAACAAACAACTTTCTGCCCCCAAACAAACCACATAAGTTCTTTTTTACTTTTTGCTATAATGTAAGTATGATTATACCTACTATTATTGAAAAAAACGTCGGATACGATATTTTCTCCCGTCTGCTCAAAGACCGTATTATCTTTGTGGGCGGACGTGAAGGCGAAGTAGACACGGCCAGTGCCAACATGATTATCGCCCAGCTTTTGTATTTGGATGCGGATGATCCGAACCGGGAAATCAACCTCTACATTAACTCCCCGGGCGGTATGGTTACGGCCGGACTGGCTATCTATGATACCATGCAGTTTATCAAAGCCCCCATCACAACCATTTGTATGGGACAAGCCATGAGCTTTGGAGCTGTATTATTGGCGGCCGGTTCCAAAGGCAAACGCTATGCCTTGCCGCATGCGCGTATCATGATCCACCAGCCTTTAATTTGGGGCGGCGGGATTTCCGGGCAGGTTACCGATATTGAAATTGAAGCACAGGAACTGCATAAAAACAAGGAACACCTGCTGGATATTTTGGCGCACCATACGGGTCAGGACAAAGAAAAAATTCGTCACGACAGCGAACGTAACTACTATATGTCCGCCCAGGAAGCCAAAGAATACGGCCTTATCGATGCCGTATTGGAACTTAAAAAATAAAGTTATTTCACTTCAAAACGGCACCCCGAACGGGTGCCGTTTTTTAAAGGACCCAGTCGCCGGTTAGGTCTAAAGGCCGTTGCACCCCGGGCGGCATATTGCCTATGATATAAGTATGAAAAAGTTTCTGATTTTACTTTTATTAATACTGACTTTACCGCTGTGCGCCTGGCAGGAACAAGCATTGGAACACGCCATATTAACGGCACCTGTGGATGAACCCTTTTGGCAGGTGTATTCCTCGGATACATCATTAAACTCACGCCGTGCCGTACGATTGGGGTACAACTATTTTCATAGGCGTATTAATACCAAGGATGCGACTTTTTCCGACACGAAGATTGCTATTTTTATTACGACGCGCCTTCAACCGTTTTTTAATAAACTGAGTGAACTTGAAACGATGTCCAAAGAGCAACGCACGCTCCTGAGCTCTGCCTACAACGACGAATTTGTCTCTTTAGCAACGGAACTGGCCAAACTGTTCCAGCAGAACCAACACCGTTATACCAACCCGATTTTTTTAGACGACAGTGCCGCTTTGGAAGAAACCGTTAAAATCATTCAGGAGGCGGTAAACCGAGGCCGTTTTTAGGGCCTAGGACTCTCTGGGTCCAAAGACCCTGGTAAATACCACCCATTTTATTATGTTATATAGTAACAGGAGGAATTATATGAACATCAAAAAACTAACTGTATCCGTTTTATCCGTACTTTTAAGCGTGTGTGCATTTGCATATCCCGCCATGCAGGACGACGATCCTGTTTCTCCAATGTTGCAGCAATACGCCGCACAAATCCAGGAGCTGCAGAAAGGATTTGACAAAAAATTATTGCCAACTTTTAAGTCTCTCTCCAAATTGGCGTTAGATGCTCAAGCCGCCGGACAAACCGATTTAACTCCGACCCAAGCCGAGCAGCTTGAACAATACAGCAACTCATTGGATACGGCCCTGAGCGAACTGGTGGCCCCGGCATTACAAGACGTCGACGTAGCCCAATTTAACGAACAATACAAACAAATGGCCCAAACCTACGGGTTACCCGTACAAGAATTTACCTTACAAGACATCAGTGACATGATTAAAGGTATGTATTTGATTTCAGCCTTGGGATATTTTGAACAAACCCAAAAATTAAATGCAGACGAACTGACCGTTTTAGGTGAAATCTTTTTCCCGCAGGAAGAGGAAGAAGAAGGAAATTAACACACAGGAGCATGTATGACACCCAAATGGACTTTAACCTTATTATTAGCCGCTGTTTATACGCTGCCGGCTGCCGCGCAAACCCGCATGGACGTAGCCGTGGAACGCGCCGTGGCAACTGCCTCAGCGCAAGCCACCCAAACAGATGACAACGAATTATCCACCCGGGAACTCATTGCAGCCGAAGAGGAACTGGCTTCTATTCGAAATACAACGGATATGTATGCCGATTTTGATAAATATCCGTATTTACTAGACCCCGAGTACCGCCGAGCGGATGCACCCAGACAGGCTCAAATTCGCAGTGATTACCAAAAAGGAATCCGTAAGCCTGTTGCCTCTACAACAACTGCTACGGCTCAACCCACATATCTTTCTCGGCGCGCTTTTTTAGCAGAGTCGCGAGATCCGGGCTTACTCTATCAGGCAGAAGAGCGTTTGCAGTTAGATAAAAATGCGCATAGCGGCAGAGCCGAACATGATTTGGACTACTACTATAACCAACTCGTCAATGAATATCTCTCAGCAGACCCGGCTTTCGGGCAAGTTACGCCAAGTACTCTGGGAGAAAATACACTTTGGGAAGAATATGACCCGCAATTCCTTTATCAGGCCGAAGAACGCCTGCAGCAAGACCGCAACCGCCACAGCGGTCATGCCAAACATACACTGGACTATTACTACCAGCAAGTCATTAGTGAGTAAGGATCTGAAGTTATTTCCAAGCTGGTACACTAAAAATGCTCCTTCACAGGAGCATTTTTTTTACATACCGGGCAACCCATAGGCAAAAACCTATTGAGAAGAGGTGTAGCCACGCTAAAAATCGGAGATTTTTCCTGCAGTGAGCGTAGTCAAACAGTGAAACTGTTTGAAACGCGCGAAGCGTATGCTACGGGTGGGAGCCCGTAGTAGTTTACTCACTTCTCTGCAAATAAAGTACAATAAAGAGTACCCTGGAGGAATATAACAATTATGTTACAACGTACTGCCGAAGAAAAAGAAAAAATCAAAGAGATTTTAAAACTGACCGAACAAAACAATATCCAAATCATCAAGTTATGGTTTGTCGATATTTTAGGTAAACTCAAATCCATTTCCGTATCGTACCGTGAGTTTGAATACGCCATGACGGAAGGCATGGGACTGGACGGCTCATCTGTAGAAGGATTTGCCCGTATTTATGAGTCTGATTTGGTGGCCCTGCCGGATCTGGATACATTCCAAATGTTCCCCCCGGAATTTACCGGTGCGCCGATTGCCCGGTTCTTTTGTGACATCAAAACAACAGACGGCAAACAATTTGAAGGGGATCCGCGCTATATTTTAAAGCGCAACCTGGCCGAAATGAAAAAAGCCGGGTTTGACCAGTTCATGGTCGGTCCGGAACTTGAATACTTTTACTTTAAAGATAACAAAACCCCGCAAACACTAGACCACGCCGGTTACTTTGATACGATTCCTCTGGATACTTCGTATGCCATTCGTCGTCAAACCATGCAGATGCTTGAAAAACTCGGTATCCGCGTGGAATACTCACACCACGAAGTAGCCCCCTCCCAGCATGAAATTGACCTTCGTTACGATGAAGCCATGAAAATGGCCGATCAGGTTATTACGTACCGCACCGTAGTCAAACAGGTAGCCGCGGCGAACGGCGTATACGCGACTTTTATGCCCAAACCCATTGCCAAAATCAACGGAAGCGGCATGCATGTACACCAATCGCTCTTTAAGAATGGATCCAACGCGTTTTTTGATGAAAAAGATCCGCTCTATTTGTCCGAAACAGCCCGTCAGTACATTGCCGGTATCTTGGCACACGTCAAAGAAATCTGCTCCGTTACCAACCAATGGGTCAACTCCTATAAACGCCTGGTTCCCGGCTATGAAGCACCGGCGTATATTGCCTGGGGCCGCAAAAACCGCAGTACGCTGGTGCGTATCCCGCAGGTTAAAATCGGTAAACCCAATGCTACCCGCATTGAATGCCGGTTCCCGGACCCGGCCTGTAACCCGTATTTGACGTTTGCCGTTATGTTGGGCGCCGGACTGGACGGAATTAAACATAAAATGCAGGTACCGCCGATTACGGAAGAAAATATTTTCCGCATGAGCAAAGAACAACGCGCCCAGCATCAAATCGACACGTTGCCCGCTTACTTATATGAAGCGGTTAACTATACGCGCAGTTCTGAGCTCGTCAAAAAGATCTTGGGCGAACATACGTTTGAGAAATTCATTGCTAACAAGGATATTGAATGGGACTCTTACCGAACCCATGTATCAAGCTATGAACTAGAACGGTATTTGTCTACGCTGTAATGTAATATAGCTATCGTCTCAAATATGCCTCCCTGCAATCATAAGTTTGCAGGGAGATTCTATTCTATCCGTTTAGCGAGATGACCCTTCTGCCAATATAATGCAACAACAAGGAACCCACGGTCCGGAAAGTTTGATACTTATATCAGTTAAGGATATAACCACTGATATCTATTATCTGCTTCCCGAAAAGTAGTACGACCTGTTTCACTTTTGCATAATTTATTGCCTACGCAAGAATCACTTGCTAGTGGGACAAGCAATTTGTTCCTCTTTAGGATTTGAATATGGAGATGAAAACCCTAACCGTTAGAAACACTATTATTTGCCACGCAACCAGAGGACTCCAGTTTAAAGAGTCCTCTATACCGTTGGCTAAAATAAGACAATCCCTTTTGCGTGTAATAAAGGTACTGATGTAATTTTCCCCCGTTGGATTCCCCCAAGACACAATAGAAAATGCTATAATTTAAGCATACCGGATTCGTCCGGTTTTATGTGTCTAAGCACGTAAACCGTTTTAACATTAAACAAGGAGACTTCTTTTATGGCTAAACTAGTTGCTATGGACGGCAACACCGCAGTATCTTACGTCGCCCATGCTACCAACGAAGTAATTGCTATTTATCCGATTACGCCTTCTTCCACGATGGGCGAAATCTGTGACGCCAAAAGCGCCAAAGGCGAAACCAACCTCTGGGGCAATATCCCCTCTGTCAACGAATTACAATCCGAGGGCGGTGCTTCCGGTGCCGTACACGGATCTTTAGTCGCCGGTGCGTTAACCACTACTTTTACCGCTTCTCAGGGTCTGCTCTTAATGATCCCCAACATGTATAAAATTGCCGGGGAACTTACACCGACCGTATTCCATGTTTCCGCCCGTGCAATTGCCACCACGGCACTCTCTATTTTCGGTGACCATTCCGACGTGATGGCCGTACGCCAAACCGGTTGGGCCATGCTCTGCTCGGATAACCCGCAGGAAGCTATGGATATGGCCTTAATCGCTCAGGCTTCTACGTTGCGCGCTCGCGTACCGTTTGTACATTTCTTTGACGGGTTCCGCACCAGCCATGAACTTAACATGGTAGAACCTTTAACCAAAGAACAAATGAAAGAAATGATTTCTGACGACTTAATTGCCGCACACAAATCACGCGGTTTAAATCCGGAACATCCAACCGTACGCGGTACAGCCGCCAATCCGGACGTATATTTCCAGGCACGCGAAGCCGTCAACAAATTTTACAATGCCGTACCCGGGATCGTCAAAGAAGAAATGGCCAAATTTGAAAAAATTTCCGGCCGCCACTATGACTTATTCCAATACTTCGGAGATGCTGATGCCGAACGCTTAATCGTAATCATGGGTTCCGGTGCCGATGTAGCCCAAAACGCCGTAGAAGCCATGCAGGGTCAAAAAGTCGGTGTACTCAAAATCAAATTATTCCGTCCGTTCAGTGTAGCGGATTTCATTAAAGTCATCCCGAACACCGTTAAAAAAGTCGCCGTCATGGACCGCACCAAAGAACCCGGTGCCCTGGGTGAGCCGTTATTCCAGGATGTCTGTGCCGCGTTCTTGACCGCTGAGGCCAAAGCCAAATTTGCCGCCACTCCGTTTATCGCCGGCGGCCGCTACGGAATCGGTTCCAAAGACTTTACCCCCTCTGACGTAAAAGCCATTTTTGATAACTTGGCTCAAGCCCAACCCAAAAAGGAGTTCACTGTTGGTATTAACGACGATTTGACCGGATTGTCTTTACCCAAAACCACCCTGGAAAGCAAATCTGCCAAAGATATCTTTGCCGCCTTGTTCTACGGGCTAGGGTCTGACGGTACGGTAGGTGCCAACAAAAACACCATGAAGATTATTTCCGCAAACGGATTCTGTGCACAGGGTTACTTCGTGTACGATTCCAAAAAATCGGGTTCCATGACCACCTCACACATCCGTTTCGGTAAAAACTACATTCGTGCTCCGTATTTGATCCAATCTGCTGATTTTATCGGCGTACACATGTTTGATTTCCTGGACAAATACGATGTGTTGGGCAAAGCCAAAAAAGGAGCTACCGTCTTAATTAACTCTCCTTACAACGCTCAGGAAGTCTGGAACCACTTAACCGCAGAAGTACAAAAAATCATCATTGACCGCCAATTGAAGGTCTATGTGATTGACGCTTCCGAAATCGCTCTTAAAACCGGCATGGGCAGCCGCACCAACACCATCATGCAAACCGCGTTCTTCGGTATTGCAGGTGTCATCCCGACCGAAAAAGCCATTTCCGATATTAAACACGCTATCGAAAAAACTTATTCTAAAAAAGGTGAAGAAATCGTCCAAAAGAACTACGCCGCGGTAGACGCCGCTTTAGCGGGTCTGCAGGAAGTCAAATACCCGGCAGAAGTTTCTTCCAAACTGCATACCAAGGCACCGGTACCGGCCACAGCCCCGGCGTTTGTGCAGGATGTGCTTGGCGAAATGATTGCCGGTCGCGGCGATGACCTGCCGACCAGCAAAATGCCGGAAGGCGGTGTATTCCCGACGGGTACCACCCAATATGAAAAACGCAACATTGCCCTGCAGGTTCCCTGTTGGGACAGCGAAGCGTGTATCCAGTGCGGTTTCTGCTCGCTCGTGTGTCCGCACGGTGCTATCCGCATCAAAGCCTATGATGAGGCGGAACTTAAAAATGCACCCAAAAACTTCAAATCCACCGATGGCAAAGCCGACCTGGCCGGTAAGAAATTCACCGTACAGGTAGCGGTTGAAGACTGCACGGGCTGCGGTGCGTGCGTATTTAACTGCCCCGGCAAAAACAAACAGGACCCGACCAAAAAGGCCATCAACATGGTACACCAGTTGGACGTGCGCGAACAGGAAATTGAAAACTATGATTTCTTCCTGCGCCTCAAACAAGCCGAAGTAAAAACCAAAAAAGAATCCGTCAAAGGTTCTCAAATGCGCAAACCCTTGTTTGAGTTCTCCGGTGCCTGTGCCGGCTGCGGTGAAACCCCGTACGTAAAACTTTTAACCCAACTCTTCGGAGACCGCTTGGCCGTTGCCAACGCCACGGGATGCTCGTCCATTTACGGCGGCAACCTGCCAACCACTCCGTATTGCCAACGCGAAGACGGTAAAGGACCGGCCTGGGCCAACTCCCTGTTTGAAGACAACGCCGAGTTCGGTTTGGGTATGCGGCTGGCGTTTGACCAATTAAATGCCGACGCCAAAGCCGCGTTAACGGCTGCCAAAGAAGGTGACCTCAAAGAACATGCCGCTTTAATTGACGCTATTTTGAACGCTGACCAAACCACGGACGCAGGTGTTGAAGAACAACGCAAACGTGTCGCAGACCTCAAAGCTGTCTTAAATCAAGGTGCCGAAAAAGGTTGTGAAACCTGCAAACGTATCTTGAGTCTGGCCGATTACCTCATCCGCAAATCCGTCTGGATCTTGGGCGGTGACGGTTGGGCCTACGATATTGGTTACGGCGGATTGGACCACGTATTGGCTTCCGGTAAAAACATCAAAATCCTGGTGCTTGATACTGAAGTATACTCCAACACCGGCGGACAGATGTCCAAAGCTACGCCGTTGGGCGCCAAAGCCTTGTTTGCGGCCGGCGGTAAACAGATGCCGAAAAAAGATCTGGGTATGATTGCCATGACCTACGGTAACATCTATGTAGCCCAGGTAGCCATGGGTGCCAACATGAACCAGACCATCCAAGCCCTGGCGGAAGCCGATGCTTACAACGGTCCGGCCCTGGTCATTGCCTACTCGCACTGTATCGCCCACGGGATTGACATGTCCAAAGGTATGGGAGAAGCCAAACGTGCCGTACAGGCCGGACGCTGGATCCTCTACCGCTTCAACCCCGAGGCCCGCTATGAAGGGAAGAACCCCCTGCATGTGGATTCCCCGTTAGGTGCTCCGACATTGCCGTTAGCCGATTATATGAGCGGCGAAAACCGCTTTAAAGGCTTAATGCGCGACAATCCGGAACTGGCGAAAGAGCTCATTAAACGGGCCGAAAGCGAGTATGCCTGGCGCAGAGACCTCTACAAACAGTTGGCGGCTATCCATCCCACTGAAAAAGTAGAGAAATAAATAATAAATTGAAAGTTGTACTAAGCCCCCTCATTTGAGGGGGCTTAGTATTTGGTAATTAGAAATTTAGCAATACATCTAAAATAGAATCAAAAAACTCCTCAAGAAAATGTGTATAAAACCGAACAAACTCGTCCGGAAAATGTGTATTAAACACTCAAAAGTCCTCAAGATTTTGTGCATAAAATTAATTTTTTCCTTAAAATATAGAAAAAATTTTTAATATATATTCAAATTCGTTTTATTAGAACCTTGTACTTTAGAAAAACGTAAATCTACAATAAATCTAAAATAGAGGAATAATGGGGTTCCAGCTAAACAAAACCACAACGGAATATCGACCATCGGACTAAAAAGACTTTTGATTAAACTCCAAATATCTGACCTTTTGCCAAATTCGACGGTCTTTTCCGAAAGTATTTCCCCTTGTAATATATACCCTCGAGGGGCATTTGATGAGATATTACTATTACCGTTATATATTAGTATCTCCAGAAATAATATGTATCGTTCTTAGGGCCGCTTGGGGCGTTCAATTGCGTTTCTTGTTTACATACTTTATTTTCCGCTGAATTTAAATCTCTATTCCAAGCAATGCACCAGACCTCGGATGGCTTGTTTGAGGCGTGAATATAACGAATCTGGTATCCCATATTATCGTCATAACACTGCACGCTATTACTAAATCCCAATCGGCATTTTCCCCACTCAAATACACGCATATCATTATTGCCAGATTCTTGATTGATAACCCCTCCGGGGGTATCAATATCCAATGCGGCAAATTCATGTGAATATGTTCCGTTAGCCAAATAATAGATTTCTTGAGCATTGGCAAATGCTTTGGTCATTTCCTTTAGGGTAGCATAACGACTTTTGGCTACTGCTATTTGATATTGCGGCAACGCTACTGCCGCCAAAATACCTATAATTAAGACTACAACCAAAAGCTCTATAAGTGTAAATGCATGATTTGTTTGCATATATTTCTCCTTGACTGAAATTTCTTCCTCATAAAGAGAAAATATCAAAAAAAAAAAACATGTCAAGTTGTCGTCGATGACAGAAAGTTATCAATCGTCATTCCATCGTTCATGACAACTCCTGTGGGGAACCGCGAATAAATATGCTACACTATAGCTATGGATACTTTATACGACGTACTTATTGTCGGAGCCGGTGCTAGCGGACTACTCTGCGGACTAGAGTGTGCCCGTGCGGGTAAAAAAACACTTATTTTGGAAAAAGACCCCTTGCCTGCCCGTAAAATCCTGGTTAGCGGGAACGGACGATGTAACCTGACCAATCGGTTTGTTTCGCCGGACTATTACCGGGCTGATCCTGCACTTATTGAAAGTACGCTGCAACATTTTTCTTTTGAAGATTGTAAACACTATTTTGAGGATTTGGGGGTACTGCTAACAGAAGAAGCCCAAGGACGCGTTTTTCCGGCAGCCGGCAAGGCTACCGCGGTAGCCGACGCACTTAAAGCCGCTCTCAAGGAGTCCGGTGCGCAGCTGCTCACCGGGCAAGAGGTCATCAAAATTAAACATACCAAAACCGATTTTATTTTAACTACGAAGCAAGGTCCTGCGTTCCATACTCATAAGGTGGTGCTGGCCTGTGGTTCCTGTGCGTACCCACAGGTAACCGGTACAAACGCCGGTTATGAACTGGCTAAATCCTTGGGACATACCATTATCCCCCCACTGCCGGTACTAAGCGGTCTGTGCCTCAAAGAAACTGCTCTTACGCGCCTGTCCGGCATTAAATGCCAAGTACGTACCACGGCTAAGACTAATCCCGTGGCAACCGCTGAGGGTGAACTGATTTTTACCAATTATGGCATCAACGGACCGGCTGCCTTGAATGTCAGTCAGATAGTTTCCCGGAACTTACAAAACGGTCCTGTATCCATAGAAATTAACTTTTTCCCGCAGTTGGATAATCCGCAACAATTTTTTAGGACCCGCTTAGAAAAATTTGGATCTCGTAAACCCAAAGACTTTTTTGCAGGACTGCTACACGAGAGTATTACCAATTTGCTGATTGACTTTACAGGACTTCGCAAACAAGTGCCTGTACGTGAACAAAATATGCAACGCGCTTTGCATACACTGACTGCTTGGCCCGTTACCGTGACGGCCATGCGTCCTTGGAAAGAAGCCATGGCCGCGGCAGGGGGTGTAAAAACGCGCGAAATAAACTATAATACATTTGAATCCCTGCTTTGTCCGGGCCTGTATATTACAGGTGAACTCTTGGATGTGGATGGCAAAAGCGGCGGTCTGAATTTACATTTTGCTTGGGCCAGCGGTTTTACAGCCGCTCAAGCGATTAAGGAGAAGTAATTATGGCAGATATTGTCCGTAAAACCAGCAGCACTAATGACCCCTTAAATATCGGTTTTACCCGTACTTATTTTGTAGACGGAAAAGAAGTATATAAAGAAGAACTGGACCAAAATTTGGACATTAAACAGCATGCCGGGCACTTGCCTGACGGTACTGTTAAAGAGTTCTTTGAAAACGGCAAACTATATTTTGAATGTGAAGTCAAAGACGGACAACGCGACGGAGCATGCCGTATTTACTTTGATAACGGTAAAATCAATATTGAAAAGAACTATAAAAAAGGCGTATTGGACGGCAAAGTAAAAGTATTTCACCCGACGGGCAAGCTTTATAAAGAATTCCACTATACGCTAGATGTACAAGATGGCAAACAAATCAAATACTACCCGGACGGCAAATTTTTAGAAGTATCCGAATTTAGAAAAGGGTATCTCAACGGGGAATCTAAAGTCTATACTCCCGAAGGGAAACTGCGTAGCGAATGCAAATACAAAAACGATAAAATTATCGGAGACAAAATTATTTACCATCCTAACGGGACCATTGCGCTGATTTCCCCACACAAAGACGGTAAACCGCATGGAGTAACCAAGAAATTTGATGAAAACGGAAAACTCATTGAAGAATGGTTTTTTGAGGATGGCGTGCTGACGCTTAAAAAAGTACACCAAGACTAAATCTGCTATTACTGGTTATCACAATCCCGCTTATTATAAGCGGGATTGTATCATTATAAACCAGAATATTAATTGGCAAGAGTATATCTATATTCCCATGTCTCACCCTTGCCAGAAATTTGTTCCGTACCGGCACCTAAAGAAAGACAGACTTTACGATTCAATTCTCCATTCGAAAAACAGCGAATGGCCCCTTTGGAAATAGTATTAGTTTTACTATCATTAAAATAATATAAATATGATAATAATAAATTACCATTTGCATCTCGCATATGAACCTGCGCATTAACTGGACCATCAGCCACACCTATATCATAATCTCCACACATATACCAACCTGTAGTTGACGACGTTTCTAATGTACAACCTGGTCCTGTAACATCTATATCTAGTACTGATAAATCCGTCGTATAGTTCCCATTTGCCAAATAGTAAGATTCTTCGGATTTATATACTGCATCTACCAAAGGAATTAAACGTGCCAACCGCGCCTTTTGTACAGCCACACGGTACTGCGGTAACGCTACTGCTGCTAAAATACCTATAATTAACACGACAACTAATAGCTCAATGAGCGTAAATGCTTTGTTTTGATACATATTATTCTCCCTATATCGTTTTTATTCTATAAAGATAAAATATCAAAAAAAAAAAACGCGTCAAGTGCTTTTTCTTGCTATAATAATTAGGTAGTAGAAATTAAAATTTATTCTGTTTTTGGAACCGTATAGAGAATACGGAAGCATCTGAAAAGATCCTTTGACACTCCAAAAACAGCCGATTTTGGTACAAGACAAAGGAACTTATAATCCCTTGGTATTGTACTGAATGTTTACTGTACTACAGTAAACTACGGCTGTTTGCAAAGTGGCTGTGTCAAAGGCACCGAGCAAGCGGCCGTTTTATTGGGGTTCATTGACAGAAGATTGAACAGGAGAAACATTATGAAACAAAATAACCAAGCGTTCACGCTCATAGAACTTTTAGTCGTGGTACTTATAATAGGTATCTTAGCAGCTATAGCGTTACCACAGTATAAGTTAGCGGTTTTGAAATCACGTTTTGTGCAGGCAAAACTGTTAGTTAATGCTTTTGCCAAAGCTCAAGAAATATACTACGAAGCTAACGGCACCTATGCCCCCTCTTTTGCTCAATTAGATATTGATACGCCCTACTATATTGAACAGTCTGAGAGCACCACATTGAATAGTCGCACCTTTGAGTGGGGAATGTGTTGGACTGCCGCTAACGATGAATATGGCTCACGCGTTGTCTGTTCACTCAATAAGAATGATAAGATTACTTTATATAAATATCTCAACCATTCTGATCACTTCCCAGGACAATATCTTTGCCGCACTTATAATACCGATTTGAACTCAACTCCGAACAAACTATGCAAACAGGAAAGCGGACTCAGTACTGGCACCTCACAAACAAACTATTACGATTGGCGTTGGACTTTATAGATATACATCAAAATACCCGCCCCATCCCGGGGCGGGCAAAGCTATAACTTAAGGATCTGTTATTTCACGATTACCGTGTACTTCATATCCTCGCGTAAGCTGTTATGCACAGGACATCCCTGTGCCAGTTTGGTGTACTTTTCTTTTTGTTCCGGTGTAAAATGCGCCGGAAACGTAAACACTAACTCAAAGCCCGTAATGCGACTGTGTTTATCGTCAAACTGTGGGATCACATCCACGGTGGTTCCCTCGGCATTCTCGCCGTGTTTACCAGCCATAAATCCGACCATGGTCATCATACACGCACCCAAGCTTACTGCCAACATTTCGCCGGGGTTCACATCTTGGCGCGGGTTATTAAAAGCCGTGTGCAACGGATTTTTTCCATCGGGCACACAGATAGTTTGTAAGTTTTTTTCAAGGGTTACTTTCATAGTATTTCCTCCTAATCAACCGTTACGGTTACCTTTACATCAGATCTTAAGGTCTGATGTACCGGGCAGGCATTAATTGCCGTTTGGTAGAACTTTTTTTGTTCGGGGGAAAAGTGTTTGGGGAACGTCAGGTGAATGCAAAACTCTCCTACACGCCGCGGATTTTGTGCCATAATTTTATCAATCTCTATATGGGCACCGTCCAGTTTTTCATCACGCGCCTGCGCCATTTTACCCATAATGGTTAAAATGCACGCGGCAAACGCACTGGCCAGTAAATCCGTCGGCGAAAATTTACGTCCCTGTCCGCCGTTATCGGGCGGTAAATCCGTTAAAATCTTCTCTCCGGTCGGTCCGTGTACTAACTCCGTAGTTCCGTCCCCTGTATATGTACAAGAAATCGTTGTCATAGTCTCTCCTAACTAATTTGCGCTAAGCGCGTAAGTAAATCTTTTTGTTCTTTAGACAAGGTACGCGGTACGTCAATGGTCAGCGTAACAAACAAACTGCCCTTGGCACTAAGCCCTTTGCCGCTTAATTTAAGTTTTTTGCCGTTATGCGTACCAGCCGGTACTTTTACCTGCACCGGACCGTCTAAGGTAGGTACGGC
Organism: Elusimicrobiaceae bacterium; assembly: GCA_017475405.1. Classification (GTDB taxonomy): domain Bacteria; phylum Elusimicrobiota; class Elusimicrobia; order Elusimicrobiales; family Elusimicrobiaceae; genus Avelusimicrobium. The sequence continues at coordinate 47,299 of JAFVFN010000022.1, read as the reverse complement.
AATCGTTCCCCCCAAAGCCGCCGTCCACGGCATAATTACCACGGGAACATGTAAGTCATCTCCTTCCAAATGGAACATGGCATGCGGGCGGATTTTAACCACTAAATACAGGTCCCCCTGTCCTTTGCGTGTGGGGTTACCCATGCCTTTAATCTTAATCTTTTTACCCTCGCTTACACCAGCCGGTAATTTAACCGTTACGGTGCGTCCGTTGGGCAATGTCATTTGCATGGGGCCGCCACGGTGCGCATCTTCCAAATTAAGTGTCAGCTCGGCTTCTACATCCCCCGAGGACTGACCGGCTGCGGCACTGCGTCCGAAATTTTGACCAAACCCGCTAAAACCGCCTCCCATACCGCCAAAGATGCTTTGAAAAAAATCACTAAAATCTGCCCCAGAAAACTGTCCGTTCCCCCCGGGAAATCCTCCAAATCCCTGGGCACCGTTACCATTATAAGTATATTGTTGGTACTGTTGGTAGGGATTGCCACCATAAGCACCAGAAGAAGCACGCGAAGCCCCCCCGCCGCGGGCATAATCCTGATACCCCTGTTGGCCGACCTGATCGTAAATAGTACGTTTCTGTTTATCGGAAAGTACTGTATAAGCTTCGTTTAAATCTTTAAATTTTTCAGTCCATTTGGCTTTTTCACTTTCGGGATGCATGTCCGGATGGCATTTACGTGCCTGCGTCTTGAACGCTTTTTTGATTTCAGCGTCGGATGCCGTCTTGCCTACACCCAAAATTTTGTAATAATCTTTATAATCAGCCATAAAATTCCCCCTTCTTCTTAATCCATTTTATATAATTTTTATATGACTTTCGCAACCCCCTCCACCCAAACGCCCTGGCGCCTGATCCTTAGTATGGAAGCACTCTCCGGTCTGACCAACCAGTTTATGGAAATTTTGTTGCCGTGGTACGTTCTGCACACGACAAATAGCGTACTCTGGACCGGGGTTGTCGGGTTTTGCCTGCTGCTGCCCAATATATTTTCATCGCTCTTCGGAGCCCCGGTGATTGATAAAATTGGTCGCTCCAAAACAATGCTCGCCTGTGAGGTATCGCAGTTTTTGCTAATTGCCGCCATTGCCGCACTAGTCTTTGCCGGGTATAACGCGCCGTCTCTTATCGGACTGTTAATATTTTTATGCTCGTTTTTTGATGCTCCGGGTCAGTTGGCACGAACGGCACTCATACCGTCGTTTTCCCGCTACGCCGCAGTGCCGCTATCCAAAACGACGGGACTTTCCCAAGCATTAGACGGCATGACCACCGTCATTGGTCCGATACTGGGCGGACTTGTGATTGCTGCATACGGATTATTTTCTGCATGGGCATCCTGCGCGTTGTTTTGTTTTATAATTGTTAATTTATGTTTGTTTGTATATTCTAACCGTCGGGCCCGTTCGCTGCGCAAACAGGTAACATACTGTGACGTTAGTTCTTTTTTACGAACAGATCGGTCCTTATGTAAAGCTCTGATATTTACCATCCCCACTTTTATTTTAGGACAGTCCTGGGAACTTATTTTACTGCCCACTTATATTTACGAACACGGGTTTTCATCCGTGTATTTGGGACTTTTAGGGGCCGCTTTTGGACTGGGTGCTTTTATCGGAGCATTGTGCTTTGCCAAACGTGCCCAAAAATTTTCGTTCTCTACATTGCTGTCACTTAATTACTTGGGATATTTCATATCCGTATGGGTACTATTTTTTAACCTGCCTAAAGTATGGGTATTAACCGGAACATTGTTAAGCGGTATCCCGTTTGGCGCCTTTGGTGCCATGATAACCAGTTTTATTTTGCTCAAAACTCCTTCGGAACTTCGCAGTAAAACATTAGGACTATTTGCCGCAGCCACTTATACCGTAGAAAGTTGTTCCATTGTCGCCATTGCGGCATGCATTACATGGTGCGGTTTGCAGCGTACATTATTTATTATTAATTGCATCTTTGCGGTACTGGTGTTAGTGAGTATATGCGCGCACAAGCAAACTGATTTTTGGCAAATTTTACCGTCGGAAACAAAAAAATCATTTACAAATTAAAATAGATTTACTATAATAAATATGTAAGAACGATTTATTCGCCCTTAGCTCAATGGTGGAGCGACCGGCTGTTAACCGGTAGGTTGAAGGTTCGAGTCCTTCAGGGCGAGCCATTTGAGAGACTTAGACCCTTTGACTAACAAGTCAAAGGGTTTTTGTATAAAATTTCAAGGTTTTTCCTGCAAAACAAGGGGAGCAAAAACGCACAATAGAATTTCACGTTTTTGATTAATTGGGGAACTCTTGAAGATTTCAACTGCATTTTTGGCTGTATCCAATACTTCTGCAAGCGCTACCATGCTATTTTGATTCCTAAGAAGTTTTAAATGCTTTTGTTCATTGTGAAGTTCTCCCAATGTATGCTTAAAAATCGTTTCAGGTAGCAGACCGACAAATGTAGATCACGAGTTTGATCGCATGTTTCCACCTGACGTTTTTCAGACCTAGATTAATATTAGGTCTTTTGACTCTGTTCCTTGTAACGTTAAAAATTCCATAATATAAATATGAGTATATGGCGCATATTTGGATATTATTTATTTTTCTTTCTTTTTCTTGTTACCCCCTGCGCGGCCCAAATAAATCCTTTTGCTGTAAAAAGAGCTGTTTTCGCTGTTGCACGACAGCAAATACCGATACCAGCCGGGTTATCTACCCGTATTCCGTACAGCTTGGTACAACTATACCGTCCTGGAGAATACAAGTTAGTCGGAACTGGATTTTTATTACGTGATCATAATAAATTGCTGGCCGTATTACCTCACCATATCGCAGGCAATCAAGGACGTACGTGGGATATCCAACTTACGGATCGTTTTAACAATCATTATCGTTTCCCAATTACTATATCCAAGCACGGCGGATTTAATGAAAAAACGCCCGATTTGTCTATTACAGATTTATCCTCTTATAAACTTCCAAAGTTGGAAGCTTTTGAAATGGCAGCACCCGTAAACGACTTGCCAGCCTATTCATTCGGCTACACAATAGGACAATCCGATTTACATGATTTTTTGCCTATCCAACGCCATTTTACGCAAGAACACGGTTGGGAAATGGTTACTGACCGTGTTATCGCAGGAGAGCAACCGGATCAACCGCTTGATATTGCCGGGTATTGCGGATCCCCCCTGCTGCAATTACAAAACAACCAATGGAAAGTCGTTGGTATGCATATTGGCAGCTGTGTCTATGGAGCAGAACATTATGCAGATAATCATTCTTATGCAGTCAATTTATCCAAAGCATTACCGCTTGTACAATATATGAAACAACCCGCGTATGCGGCACGAAAGCTCGCTTTTCAGGGAATTTTAGTAGATTATTTGCAACCCCAAGAATACCTATCTTCTATTGAAGTAGAACGAGAGGGCGAATCTGTTTTTTGGCAAGGATTTACTGAAACAAATGCAGCGGATCTTTCTGAATACACAGAACGAGTGTTAGAAGGACAAATTAACCTGTATTCTCAGGACCGATTGCTGTTCACACTCACCAACCAGACAGATGGCCATAAACGTTTACTGGAACTATCTGTCCCCTAATCCACTGCATTACGATACACCACCTATTTTTTAGAAATTATGTTATAATAAAAAAGTAGTAAGTTAGAAAATTTAATCTGTTTTTGGAACCGTATACAGAATGCGGACAGCTATTGTAAAATAGCCTACAACCAGTCCAAAAACAGCCGATTTAAGTACAAAGCAAATGGACTAATTACCCAGTTACTTTGTACTGAGTGTTTGCCGTTTCCATGGGTAACCAAAAACGGCAGGCCACGGCTGTTAGATTGGGGTTGCTGGTTGTAGCTCCAATGTAGCAGCCGTTATTTGTTACGAGTTTCATACAGTACAGGGAGAAAAACCATATGACATTTCGTAACAAAGCATTCACGCTCATTGAACTTTTAGTAGTCGTGCTCATCATAGGAATACTGGCTGCAGTGGCATTGCCACAATATCAAGTAGCCGTCGAAAAAAGTAGACTTGCAGTCCTCAAACATATTACCGAGACTGTTGCACAAGCCCAAGAGGTATATTATTTAGCTAACAGCCAATACGCTACTACACTGAGTGAACTGGATATAGAGTTTCCTGGAGGTGGCGAAGTAAATGAGGATGATAATCAGATTACGTATGATTGGGGAGAATGCACTATTCAAGACCCTGCAAATACACAATGCGTCAATAAACAACGAGAAGAAAATATGGCATATTTAGCTTACCATAATCATAATACGGGTCAAGCAACAAAAAGGCACTGCCAAGTTTTTAATTCCCCTGCCCCAACAACTCCTCGCAATAAAGCTTGTAAAAACGATACAAAAGCAACAAATCCTGCAGTATCTGGTACCTTTAATGGGCATCAATACTATACATGGATATACCAGTAGCATGATCTATTTATAAATAGCATCCCCTGTATTTTCCCCTATTAACATACAGGGGATACATAAACTATTTTGTATTTTGGTATTGGTGCAGTAATTCCACAACGGGATTATTATGTTGCATCTGTGCATAATACAAGGCAGAGTGTCCGTATTTATCGGTCAAATTCGCATCGGCCCCGCGTTTGAGCATATACTCTATTAAGTTAAGTCGGGCTTTTTCCGTAGGATATTCCTGTGTTACAGCCATCATAAGAGCCGTAGCACCCAACTTCGTTTGCGCGTTTAAATCAGCTCCCTTAAAAACAAGCAGCTTGGCAGCCTCAGCCTGTCCGTCCCGCGCCGCCACAAACAAGGGTGTCCATCCTTCGGACGTACGGGAATCAATCAACAGTCCCTGATCCAACAAGAACAAAATCACATCTTCATTGCCGCTGCTGGCAGCCGCATGCAATGCATCAAACGTCTGATTGACATATTGTCGTTCGTCATCGTCAAAGGTAAAACGATATCCTACCGGTGCCCCTTGTTCCACGTCATTTTTGACGCTAAGCAAATCACCGTAATACGCATCGGTAACTAATTCTTCGCCGCGTAAAATACGCATATGCTTATGATAAGAAAATCCCATCCAACATACTACAACTATTAAAACTAAAATTAAATATTTTTTCATACGGTTTATTGTAGCAAATAAAAAGTATAATAGAGAATATGAAAAAATTACTCTTACGGTTAGACCCACACCGACAAAGTTTCGTATTTTTTAAATACGGTAAATTCATGTGGCCCGTTTTACTGATCCTTTCCATGTGGATGACATATCACTGGAAAAGCGGTTTTATGGATACATTGCTCAATAACATTTTTGTATATGCGCCCAATTACCTGACCCATGAAATGCTAGGACATAATTTGGTTGGAAACATCTTTTACCGCGCTCTGTATACAACAGCCCCTCAACTGGGTAACTGGATAGCAACTTTAGCCGGCAACGGCATTGAAACCCTGATTCCTCTGGTACTGTTTATGTCCCTTTTACGTTTGGAAGGCGGACGTTGGGCCTTGCCGCCAGTATTGTATTGGCTAGCCAGTACTTTCTACGGGGCAGGTGTATACGCACAGGATGCCCGTGCATGCTCTTTGCCACTCACATCTTCTGATATGCTAACCAATTATAAACCCGGTGAAATCTGTGGAGATTGGCATTATATCCTGAAGCCCCTCGGTTTATTAAATTACGACCAATGGATTGCCTATACGTTTTTATTTTTTGGCAGTCTTCTGTGTTTAATCGCCATTTACAGCGCCTGGTACTATTGGACACATACGGACGACTTCATGATGGGTAAACCCGCTCCTGTCCCCGCTATGCAAGCGAACGATTGGGCACCTCCTTCTATTTATACCCCCCGAGAAGATAATTTCCCAGGGGGCAGAAACCAGTAGGCTTTGTAGGGAGCTACTTATTTGGACTTATTTACGGCCTTGCGGACGACTGACGTTTTGCTGCGGGCCGCGGATATTATTTTGCGGGCCGTGTTGTCCTTTGGAGGATTGACCTCCGATTGCCGGCCGCCGGTGCGTACGCGGTCCGCGGATACCCGGAGCTCGGTGCTGTCCGGGGGAGCGATGCTGTCCCGGTGCGCCGTAATGGACCGGCGGACGGTTTGCGTGAGGTCGGGGTACTGTGACACGTGGTCCTTGCCTAACAGGCCTAACAGCCGGGCGATGATAGTGTGGGCCTTTGGCAATAGGTCCCACCGGATGAGGTTTCAGTGGTACCATCACGGTCGGTGTATAGGTTTCTACAACCACGGTGGGTTCAGCCCAATAGGCCTCAGTATAGACCTCTCCGCGCGGAGTGATGGTAGCAGCGCATCCACCCAATAAGCCGCTCGCAGCGACTAAAACAAGCAGTTGGTGTTTTTTCATAATCATACCCTCCATAAATTCAAACACTTGTTTGAATTTTTTTATTGCATTTCTGCTTGTTTGCCGTCATATATTTAGGGCATATTATAATAACGACCATTGGAATAACTACTCGGCTCAGTATTTGCATTAAATAGTTTTATACAATAGTTACCCGGATCTCCATCAAATACATATCCTTGGGATATTTTTTCAACACATACCAGCTGACCATCTTGATTTCTTCCAAACCCCGTACCTGCATATTTCCCACTAATCCTTCCCAGGAAGATACCAAAACCATACCCTGATTCTTGATAAATTTGTAAGGACCATTTCTCGTTGGAACGCGTATCACGCATTACAAATGAATTACGCCACTTTTTTGTTCCCATCCAAGGTAATTCGATATCCAGTTGCTCAAATTTTGCAGGCCAGTCCCCATTGGCCAAATAATACGCTTGAGCGGCCTTATACATGCTGTCCAAAATAGGAAGAGCTTCAGCTGCGGCAGCCTTTTCCACTGCTTTTTGATATTGTGGTACAGCTACTGCCGCTAAAATTCCTATTATCAGCACAACGACTAACAGTTCAATAAGCGTGAAACCCCGCCGGGCATATTGATATTGCATCATATATTCTCCTTTATATGGGTTTTTCCCTATAAATAAAAATATCAAAAAAAAAAAACAATGCAAGTACTATTTGAAACTTGGCGTAAGAAGCATTTTGTATCTACGTTTTTTATATAATAATAGTATGAGTGTTAATTGGCGTCATACGTTAGATAAAACCAAAGAGTTTATAAAACTCTCGCTTAAAAAATATTCGGTTTTTTTACTGCACCTGACTCCACATCAAAACGTGGCGCAGACTGTATTGTCCTATACCTTGCTGGGGTGGATTGTACTTTCATTGCCGTTTATGACACGCGGCGGTGTTGGATTTTTAGATAACTTATTTACCTCGGCAGCGGCTGTTTCTACGACCGGACTTCAAACGGTTAACTTTGCCGATTCCTATACGCTACTGGGGAAACTGGTTGTCCTGATACTCATTCAAATCGGCGGGGTCGGATATATGACATTTTCATCATTCGTATTCTTGGCACTGGCAAAAAAACATCGTTTGCGCAAAAGTCAGGAAGAAACCTTGAGTGCCGAAGTCACATTGCCCGAAACATTAAAGCTCTCAGATTTTTTATGGTCGGCCCTTGTTTTTACAGCCATTGCAGAAAGCATCGGAACCGTGTTTTTATTTAACTATTTCAGGCACCATGATTTTTCTATCTTAAGTGCCGCTTGGTATAGTGTATTTCACAGCATAAGTGCTTTCTGTACAGCAGGATATACCCTTTGGAACAATAATTTTATTGATTTTGCCGACAGTAAAACCATTAATATTGTAATCTCCTGTTTATCCCTGGCCGGTGCTGTCGGGTTTATTGTGGTAGCCGATTTATTTAACTTTATAATTCGTCGCACCAAAGAAATTTCGTTTACCACCAAAATTATTGTTCTGACCACCACCATACTCTTAGCATTTGGGACTTTTACCTTATTTGTAACCACCCCGCACTTAAGTCTGGCTGAAGCATTTTTTCAGACCATGGGCGCTTCCACTACTTCCGGTTTTAACACGGCTAACATCGGACAGTTATCTTCCTGTTCGGTACTCATTTTGATTTTGATTATGTCTATTGGCGGTTCCCCCTCCGGTACAGCCGGCGGTGTAAAAACTACGGCGTTTGCCAGTGTGACTGCCATTGTATACAGCCACCTTCGCTTAAACCCACGTGTGGAATTTTTATCACATCGTATCCCGGTTCAACGCTTATATACTGCCACGTCAACCGTGGTATTATACGGAGTATTCTTATTTACCAGTGTATTTTTACTGACCTGGACAGAAGATATCCCCTTTTTAAACCTGCTTTTTGAATCTACAGCGGCTCTGAGTACAGCCGGGTTTTCCATGGACACCACCGCGCAGCTTTCTACACTAGGAAAACTGATTATCATCGGCACCATGCTCATTGGCCGTATCGGTGTGGTTACATTTAGTATGGCACTGCTCTCATCGGATGATGAAGACGAAAAACCCAAACCTGCGGCCGAACGCGCCGACGTTGCCGTATAACCCAAGGAGTATTATGAAATTTTACGTAATTAGCTTAGGATGTCCAAAGAATTTAACCAACAGCGAGGAGTTCGCGGCCCGATTAATTGCCAAGGGACATAAAATGGTTTTTGAGCCCGCAAAGGCAGACGAAATTATTGTAAACACTTGCGGATTTATCGCTTCTGCCGTTAAAGAAGCCAAAGAAGAGATCCGTCATGCTTTGGAACTCAAAAAGCAGGGCATTGTTAAAAAAGTAGCAGTTACAGGATGTTTGGTAGAACGCTTCAAAGAACAAGTCTCCAAAGAGTTCCCGGGAATCGATACAGTATTTTCTATTGCCGCCCAAGACAACGCGGAAACGACTCTTAAACAAAAAGGAACCATTTTAGACCCCCTGCCGTCTTCGCTCTATTTACCAAAATACAAAATGAGTCTTACAGCACCGCATACGGCCTACTTAAAAGTGGCCGACGGTTGCAATAACCGATGTGCGTATTGTACGATCCCGTTTATCCGCGGACGATACCGCTCCAAGCCCATGGAAGATGTCGTGCGGGAAGCCAAACTTATGATTGAAAACGGCGTACGGGAAATTTCCCTGATCGCCCAAGATACTACTTCTTACGGGATGGATCTTTACGGTAGACCCAACCTCTTGGGACTGCTTGAAAAACTCCTCAAACTCAAAGGCCTGGGACGTCTGCGTATTATGTATGGATACCCCCACCGCATGACCAAAGAAATCGCTCGGTTAATGGCCAAAACCGATCAGATTTTTCACTACATAGATATCCCGTTGCAGCATATTGCAGATCCGGTACTCAAACGAATGAATCGCCACTGCGACGCAGCACAAATTCGAAAAACCCTGGACATGCTTAAAACAGAGGTACCGGATATTTCCCTGCGCACCAATTTTATTGTCGGATTCCCACAGGAAACTCAAAAAGATTTTAACGAACTTAAAAAATTTGTCCGTGAGTATGAGTTTGACAACATGGGCGTATTTGAATATTTCAGAGAAAAAGGCACCGCTGCCTACGACATGAAGCAAATCCCTGCCCGTGTCAAACACGAACGTGCCTGCGAACTGGTGGAAGTGCAAAGCCGTGTCATTGATAAGATCAATAAGCGTCTCATAGGTACTACGCTAGAAGCCATTGCCGATGGTACAGATTTTGGACGTACTTATAAAGATGCTCCGGATATAGACGGACAGGTAACATTCACCAAATCGGTTGCGCCCGGTTCTATTTTTAAAGCACGCGTAATGGAAGCACAGGGCTATGAGCGCGTATTAGAACCGTTAGGGTAACATTTAATCCAGAAAGAAATGTCCGAAGCTATCATCGGCTTCCTTTTTGCCAACAATAATTCCGCACCATTTTTTGGCTGTTTCATTACCAGATGTTCCGCAATAACATCTGCCATCGCTGATTGCACAAGCAAAAAAATAACTACCATATCGATTAGCATCTCTACGACGACAAAAGGCCTTTGATGAAGCCGTTTGCCCATTATTATGCGGTCTACATTCAAAAAATTGTAAAATCTTACTTGTAACCCATGTACCGGACTTCTCTGTCCCGCCAAAATCAATATCCAATTCTTCTAAAGAATCTGCATATTCTCCGTTAGCCAGAAAATAAACATCATTAGCCTTCGCAATAGCACGCACCGACATAATTCCCTCTGTAGCACGAGATTTCTCTACTGCTTTTTCATATTGAGGTAACGCTGCGGCTGCCAATATGCCTATAATAAGCACTACGACTAAAAGCTCTATGAGCGTGAATGCTTGTTGATTTCTATACATATATTTTATCTCCTTATATGGTTTTTATCCCTATAAAAAGAAGATATCAAAAAAAAAAAACGCGTCAAGTACTTTTTCTGCTATAATAATTAGGTAGTAGAAATTAAAATTTATTCTGTTTTTGGAACCGTATGCAGAATACGGCAAACTATAAAATAGTTTTGGCCTACTCCAAAAACAACCGATTTAGACACAAAGTAAAGGACCTTCGAAACCCTTTATTTTGTGTCGAGAGTTTCCCGCTTAAGCGGGAGACCACGGTTGTTATGTATAGGACTGGTAGGCCAATCCGAGCATAACAGCCGTTTTATTGGGTTTCATAAACAGAAAAATTGAGGAGAATGTTTATGAAACACACAAACACAGGACGAGGTTTTACGCTGATAGAACTTCTAGTAGTTGTGCTAATAATAGGTATACTGGCAGCAGTAGCTTTGCCACAGTATCAAAAAGCCGTCCTTAAAAGTCGTTACGCTACACTCAAAGCGGCTGCAGAAGCTACCAGACAAGCACAAGAAGTATATTATTTAGCCAATGGGGAATACACATACCACTGGGAAGATTTAGATATAGACTTACCGGGCGACACTACTACCACAGAAGAGCCGCCCATAGAACACAAAAGAATAGATAATGGAACAAGCTGTTCGTTATTTTCACACCTATTAGGACGAGTTACCTGTCGGATGACATACCAAAATATTGAAATTATATATGAAACCAATGCAATGCATTATTACTCAACAAAATATCGAGGGAACAGATTATGTATAACCTCTAGTCAGGATGAAAACTCTTTACCCAATCAAATATGTAAGTCAGAAACAGGCACAACTTCTCCAACATACAACAAAGACCCTCTGTTGGGTTGGTTGTATCCGTAAAATTATCACAAAAAATAGAGCGCTGCTATCTAGCGCGCTCTATTTTATTGATAAATTATATTTAATTTACAACTACGACGGATATTACAGAATCAATTCACAGCTCGCTAAACTGTCTATGTTGATTGGTGTGTCATCGGTAAAGATAATGCTGCGTTGGTTCAGGTCGATTTTTTTAACCGCACCAGTTTTAGTTTGATAGGTACCACCTGTTTTATGAAAATCCGGAACAAAATAGGTAATCGTTATTTGCGGATGCGAACCGCTGGAGCCAAAAGCACCCATTCGATCAGCCAACAGCTGTAATCTATCATTAATAAGCGTTTGTTCACTCTCATCTAACTCCCGGGGAAGAACCGTCTGACGTGCCGTTTCTTGCAACTCCTCTTCAAATCCGTTTAATGCCGCAAACGGGGCAAACTGCGCCGCCCGGTCCGCAAGCGGCATACGGGGATGCCGTTTTGACACAGGACGAGACAGCTCTATAATATCCGCATAGGACGCATCATTCATGCTTTATGTCCCCCTATTTGTTTGTTGCGCTCCATGGTTTTGGCTCCTTTTTGCAGGTTCATGCCTTTCACGATGGCGTTCTTGCCAAATTGTTTTTGAATGGCCAAGACTGTTTCCTGAACATGGCGCTCTTTCTGACGTTCAATCTGTTCATGCTCCTGCTGCTTTGCTAGGGCCTCATGGTCTTCAAATAAATCCGGCTGTTGTAACGGGGGCCGTTCTTTGGCCTGCCCCACAGGGATCACCCGATTGGCCGTAATATAAACGCGTCGTATATACAAATGGCTGTCCACAATATCCCGGTATAGTCGGCTCACAGACTCCAGAAGGATCTTTGCTGACGAAGTATAGCTGTCTAAAGACACACTTCCGTGCGCGGGCTTAGGTACCCGGCGACCGTAATGATCTTTGGATACGGGTCCCGTATATCCCCGAGCAACCAGCGGATTTTTAAAGTTTTCCGTGTCATAACCCACGGTTAAAACCACCTGATCGGTAACCACATTTTTAGAAACTAAGTCCAGTGCCAATAAATCGGCCATTTCCCGAACAATGAGCAATCCGCTCTCGTAGTCATACGGGCAACTGAGCACCTGTCCCATCCCTGTACTGTGCTCAGAAGATCTGTATGCTTTAATTTCTTTCATACCGCAGGGTTCGATCCCCCACGCATGGTCAATTAACAACTCCGCATTGACCCCGAATAATTGATACAAGAGTTCCTCATTGTAATAATCGCTGTCTTTGCCCAGAGAACACAGGGCGATGTCTCCCATGGTATACAGTCCGGCTTTTTCCAATTTGGATGCGTACCCGTGTCCCACCCGCCAAAAATCCGTGAGCGGTCGGTGTGTCCATAATGTTTGTTTATAAGTTCGTTCATCAAGTTGGGCAATACGAACCCCTTGTTCATCGGCCGGGATATGTTTGGCAACAATATCCATAGCTACCTTCGCCAAATACAGGTTGGTGCCGATCCCCGCAGTCGCGGTTACACCGGTACTCTGAAAAACCTCCCGGATTAACTTACGGGCAAACTCACGGGCCGTCAACTTATACAGACGCAGATAATCCGTCGCATCTATAAAAACTTCATCTATGGAATAATTATGTATATCCTCCGCCGCTACATATTGTAGATAAATATTATAAATCTGCTGACTGATTTGCATATACCGAGCCATTTGAGGAGGTGCAATGAGGAAATCAACTGCCAAGTCCGCCCGAGCGTCTAATTGCACGCTGTCACAGGACTTGCCGGTGAAACGATGATAAGGAGCTTTTGCTTGGCGTTGACGGTTTATTTCCCGGACCCGTTGCACGACTTCAAACAGACGTGCTCTCCCGCCGATCCCGTAGGATTTAAGTGACGGAGAAACCGCCAGACAAATGGTTTTCTCGGTACGACTGGCATCTGCCACCACCAAATGGGTAGTAAGCGGATTTAGCCCTCGCAAGACACATTCTACAGATGCATAGAATGATTTGAGGTCTATAGCCAGATAGGTTTTTTGGGGTATCATGACGCAACGGTTATCCCGCAGACAAAGCAGGGTTTACTTCTTTTTGGGATAGAGTACATCCATAAACTTTTGAAACTCTTTTTCCCCGCCGCGGATATGCAAATTGACCGACAGCACATATACATCTTTGGTCAAAATCTCGCGCCAATTATCTGGGAACTTTACAAAATCTTTAAACGTGGTAATCAGCGGCAGTCCCGCACGGGTCGCTTCAAAAGTACGCAGGTTTTCTTCGGTATAAGACTGATGATCGGCAAAACGCCATTTTTGACGTAGTACCAATCCCAAATCTTTTAAGGTACGTTCAAAGCTTTCCGGATGTCCCAATGCACAAAAACAGGCCACCGGCCCTTTAATTTGATCCAGCGGTACCTGTTGGGTGGTACAAATATTGACATAATATTCGGGGCGGTGTTCGCTTTCTAAAATCTCTACTGTGTCATTATACATCCTGACCTGATCACGTACGTTTTCCAGCTCGCGCGCAGATACCTGATCGCAGTGGGTCAGGACCACTAAATCAGCCCGTTTGAGTCCCGTCAACGGTTCTCGTAAAATACCGTAAGGTAACAATTCTTTATTACCAAACGGATTTTTCGCGTCCACCAGTACAATATTGGCATCGCGCTTGAGCGCAAAGTGCTGCAGGCCGTCATCAAGTAAAATAAGCTGACTTTTAAAACGGCGCAATGCCTCGTTGGCAGCGTCTACCCGCCGGTTGGCAATCACAATGGGTACTTGTAATTTACTAAGCACCCGGCTCATCATAAACGGCTCATCTCCCGCAAGCCGCCAATCTGCATCCGGGTTATCAAACAAAATAACCGGACCGGCCGATTTTTGCTGGCGTTTATAGCCGCGTGAGACAATAGCTACGCGCGTACCTTGTTTAGCCAATGCCGTTGCCGCCAGTAGAACCGTGGTCGTCTTACCGGTTCCGCCGGCCGTTAAATTACCAATGCATACGACCCGAGAATTGACGCTTTGGGCGGTTTTCCAACCGTTTTCATACAAGGCACGGTGTGTCCAAGACCCCAAGGCATAAATCTTACTGGCAAATTTTAATACGCCGCGCCCCGCGCGGCTGTTTTGTAAATCTTCTTTTAAAGCAACTAAATCCATACTGATATACTCCGCAAACTGATGTTGTTATTATTGTAGCAAAAAAACAAACAACCCCGCTTTAAACCTGCGGGGCTGTATTGTTAAAACTTACCTTAAAAGAATTTATGATAGGCTTTGCGCAACGTATCGGTAAAACTGCGTGCCTGCGTCTCGGGCTTATTTTCCAAAATATTGGAAAGGCGCATCCGTTCATCGGATGAGTAGTTGGCCCAAATCCACGCATTATCTTCCCGGTCCAGGTGGGAGAGCACGGTTTTGCCGTTAGCTCCGCCTTTAAGGCACAATTTGACCAGTTTACGCGTCGTATCAAACGGTACATTGGACGCTCCGTACGTATTGGGTACGCGGCTTTGGGAAATCACATTTTGCAGCGTATCGTTAGATACTTTGACATGAGAATCAATCAATTGGTTGATATTGGCAAGCCAGCGTTGTTGTGTATCTTGGGAGTTGATGCCGAATTGATAATTTTCTCCCAAAGCAAAGACGTTATTTTGACTGGGGTTTAATAAAATTATGCCGTTTAAAAATGCCGCCTGATTGCGGTGGGTCGCGAAACAGCGTTGGTTTACGGCCGCTAACATAGAAGAAGACAACGGATGCCACTGCGTGCCGCGTTTAGCCGGCGTAAAATCAAACGGATCGGGACACGTAATACCGCGGTTGTCAGCCATAAGGGCATAGAACATAGGCGTTAAATCTTTTTTCATCACGTATTGGAGTCTTTCTTGTACAGCGTGATTCCAGTTGCACCGGTTCTTATACTCGGATAATACCTGTACACCCGCAACATTGTTGGAGAATACGGCAAACGGCAACGCACGGCACGGGTCAGCTCCCTGGTTAAGCAGTCGGCGCATTTGTCCCAGAGCCCGGGGATTGGAAGCTGCATCAACAAGCAGTTCATTGCGCTGAGAAGCACTCAGCACAGCACGGTTTACACCGTTTGACAGTCGGCGGTTTCTAGCCGTAGTTGGATTGGCACTGACACATACAACGATAAAACAACATAAAATAAAAGTAAGTGATAATTTTTTCATGCAATATCCTCCAATATAAATGGTAGAAATTTTTTTGCCCAAACACATGGGTCAAAAGACCTATATTCCCAATAGAACTTTGAGGAAACAGTATTTTTTCCCTGCCAGATATGCTATAATAAATGTGTTAGAACCGTTTTACGGGCGTGTAGCTCAGCTGGGAGAGCGCCTCGTTCGCAACGAGGAGGTCGTCGGTTCGATCCCGATCACGTCCAAATTTTTTAAAGCCCGCACAACGGGCTTTTTTATTTATCCTGAAAAAGATAAAATATAAGTATCATTAGTTTTTTAGTAAGAGGTTTTTATGTCCAGCAAAATCCGTGTAAAAGATGTCGGCCAATATCTTGGCCAGGAAATTACCTTAAAAGGTTGGCTCTATAATAAACGTTCCAGCGGCAAACTGCACTTTTTACAGCTGCGTGACGGCAGCGGTATTATCCAGTGCGTCATGTTTAAAGGCGAAGTCAGCCCCGAACTGTTTGAATTGGGTGACAAAGTAACCCAGGAATCTTCCATCATCGTTACGGGTACCGTACGGGAGGACAAACGCTCGCCGCTCGGGTTTGAGTTGGGAGTTACCAACTTGGAAGTCGTTCAAATGGCCAAGGATTACCCGATTACCCCCAAAGAACACGGCCCTGAATTTTTAATGCATAACCGCCACTTGTGGCTGCGCTCGGCCCGCCAAATGGCGATTTTACGTGTTCGCGATGAAATCATCTTTGCCATTCGGGAATATTTCCATAAAAACGGATTTATACTCTCCGACTCGCCGATTTTGACGCCGGCTTCCTGCGAAGGTAAAAGCACTCTGTTTGAAACCGATTACTTTGGTGAGAAAGCGTTCTTATCTCAAAGCGGCCAGTTATACGGCGAGGCCTCTGCCATGGCCCTGGGACGCACTTTTTGTTTCGGGCCGACGTTTCGGGCTGAAAAATCTAAAACCCGTCGCCATTTAACAGAGTTCTGGATGGTAGAACCGGAAGTAGCGTATAACGATTTAGATGACAACATGGATTTGGCGGAAGACTTTATTAAATATATTGTCTCTTCGGTGCTTAAAAACTGCGCGGCCGATCTGAAAACTTTGGAGCGCGATACGACCAAATTACAGGCTACCATCGAAAAGAAGTTCCCGCGCATCGACTATACAGATGCCATTGAAATCTTACACAAAAAAGGTAATAACACCCCGTGGGGCGGTGATATTGGCGGCGACGAAGAAACCCTGCTCGGAGAAGATTACGATACCCCGATCATGATCCATCGCTATCCGGCAGCCATCAAAGCGTTCTATATGAAACGTGACCCCCAAAACCCCAAAGTTGTGTTAGCCGTAGACGTCATTGGACCGGAAGGTGCCGGCGAGATTATCGGTGGCAGCGAAAGAGAAACCGATTATGATGCTTTGCTTGCCCGTATGAAAGAGCAGGACTTAGATCCGGCCGGATACGACTGGTATTTGGATCTGCGCAAATACGGAAGCGTGCCGCATTCCGGGTTCGGGATGGGAATTGAACGCATGGTACGGTGGATTTGCGGGCTGCAGCACGTACGTGAAACGATTCCGTTCCCGCGCATGATGGATAAAATTAGACCTTAATCTTATAGAACAACATTTCGGTCACACCAAAAGTCCTCCTGGAAAGGGAGGACTTTTTTCATAGTTCTTTTATGCTATTTTTGAATTGCACCCAAAAATAGCATAAAATACACAAATCAAAAAATCGTTTATCATTATATTAAAGCTAGATATCTAGAAAAAATACACCAAAAAAGACTGGTAAAAACCAGTTAGATCTGTTATACTATAAGTACAATTTAATCTGTTTTTGAAACCGTATTAGAGACGGTGGGCTTTTAGTAAGACTAAGAGTTCAGTTGAAGTTCAGAAACAGTCGTTCTAGGTACAAGGTAAAGGAACTTATAATCCCTTTATGTTGTACCAAGTGTTTATCGCTATTGTGCGATAGACCACGGCTGTAATAAAGAGTTCACTTCAACTGGCTCCGACATTACAGCCGTTTTTTAATTGGGTTCCATAAACAGGGAGAATAAGGAGAATACTTATGAAATACTCAAATACCCGGTGGGGCTTCACATTAATTGAATTATTAGTCGTTGTATTGATTATAGGAATACTGGCGGCAGTAGCCTTACCTCAATATCAAAAGACAGTAGATAAATCCCGATACAGTACAATGATGCCTATTATACAAGCTATTAACAAAGCTCAACAGACCTACTATTTAGCCAATGGGAAATATACAAGTAATAAACAAAACTTAGATATAGAGGCACCTAACAATCTTCCATCATTCATGACAGTGGAAATTTCAACAGGCTATACAGTGGGTTTTTATCTGTCAAATGAGAAAGAAATCATTGCTGTATATGGAATTTATTATCCGGAGAGTACTTTAACAAAACTTCATAATAAAACGGTCTGTTTTGCACCGATTAATCAGTACAATTCACGGGGAAAAGCTCTTTGTGAAAGCATGGGGGCCGTACCTATGAACTATACAGTTGGTGGTGGAAGCGTAAATTACAATGTATACGAATTTAAATAATTATTTCTTCTGAAATTAACACGAAGAAGTCTACACATTGCCCCAGGTCACCATTACGCCTAAGGGCTACATAGTAGCCCTTAGTTGTTGATGCCTTTAGACAAATGAGCGAAATTTATCACACGGGTATGTTTTACTAAAAAGTCTTCATTTCCAGTATAAATTAACAAACTCTTATCAAGATTAGGAATAATTTTTTCTGCAAAGGTTAATCCTTTTAAAAATTCCGTATTGAACGTTTTGGAAGATTTGATCTCCATAGGAATAATCTTTTCCCCCCATTGGGCTACACAATCTATTTCATTTTGATTACTGTCTCTATAAAAATAGAGATTGGGTTCTTTTCCGGAATTATAACGCTGTTTCATCAGTTCTAATAATACAAAATTCTCAAACAACGCCCCTCTGTACATATTATTTGTCAGTTGTTTGGCACTCTCTATTCCTAATAAATAAGACGCTAATCCCGTATCACAGAAATATAATTTCGGGGTTTTGACTACGCGTTTATTAATATTTTTACTATAGGGATATAATAAAAATACAACAAACGAGGCTTCTAACACACTGAACCACGCTTGAATCGTCGTAATATTTACCCCTACTTCATTAGCCAGACTGTTCATATTAAGTAACTGACCAATGCGCCCGGCACATAAAAACAAAAATTTCTGAAAATTATGCATATTATGTACGTTTAATAATTGCCGAACATCCCTCTCCAGATACGTAGCGGTATAATCTCTATATACTTGAGTAGGATTTAGTGTTTCACTATAAAGGCGAGGATATAGTCCTCTGTATAAGATATCATCCATGGGTAATTTTTTAGTTTTGATTTCTTCATAAGACAAAGGCAACAATTTAGTTAGCGCAGTTCTTCCTGCCAACGATTGAGACACGGAATTTAATAAATTAAGCTGTTGACTTCCTGATAAGATGAATTTCAATTTATTATTAGGTCGATCCACATACTCTTGGATATAGGATAATAGTTCCGGGGCACGTTGGATCTCATCTAATATACATCCTTTTTCCAAAGCGTCAAAAAAGCCCCGCGGATCTGCAAGCACACGACTGCGTATATCCGGTGTTTCCATGGAGTAATAGGGAAAATCAAATGTTTTACGCAACAGTGTAGTTTTACCAGATTGTCGAGGACCTGTTACTGTTACTACCGAATATCGTTTGAGATATTGCCTTAACACTGTTTCTATAGTTCGTTGAATATACATATAGCGCTCTCATTTTATGCTATTTTTGGATTTAATCAAAAAATAGCATAAAATTATACATATTGTCAAGTATCTAAATTTTTATTATACTGTAAGTACAATTTATCTGTTTTTGGAACCGTTTAAGAAACGGACAACTGTTTAAACAGTTTGCTTCAGGACCAAAAACAGCCGATTAGAGGTGCAAAATTCTAGGCTTTATAACCCTACTATTTTGTACCAAGTGTTTCCCGTATTCTGCTATTTGTAGATTCGGGAGGCCACGGCTGTTATTACGGGTTGTCCTGAAGCTACCCTAAGATAACAGCCGTTTTGTTGCGGGTACATAACAGATAATTGAACACATATAAGGAGAATAGTTATGAAACCCAACCATCAAGCCTTCACATTAATCGAGTTACTCGTCGTAGTACTTATTATCGGCATCTTAGCAGCAGTAGCGTTGCCACAGTATCAAAAGGCCGTAGTAAAATCTCGTATTGCCACGGTATTACCAATAGGGAAAGCGCTCGCGCAAGCGCAGTATGCCTATTTTATTGCCAATGGTACATATACTCAGAGTGTCCACGATTTAGATATATCTCTTGCTGGGAAATGTATAGATTTGCAAGATGTAAATGGAAATGTGGAATCTTATAACGATGACGAAGAAGGTAAATATTGGTCCTGTGATAACTACTGGATGATTGATAGTTCCACAAATCAAGTAACAATTAGCTACTGTCCAGGATATAATCAAGAAACTCCGGCTGTGTGCCGGGATCACCGGGATTTTTCTATTGGTTTCTTTTATCCCAGTTATCCGACAGAAGCAAGTACCGGTGCAAAACAAAAGGCTGGAAAAATAACATGTGGAAACTCCAATACCTCCCTAGGGAAATCTATTTGTAACAGTTGGTCATTATAAAAACTATACCGTTAACACATAAAGCATATTGGTAGTACCTGCTTTTCCAAACGGGATCCCTGCCGTAATTACCACATTCTCCCCCTCTCGGGCGAGTTGCTGGTCCAGTACAGCTTTGCGGGCTTGTGCAAGCATATCATCGAAACTGGTCAGGGTATTAACCACAATTGGTGTAACTCCCCAAGCCACCGTTAATTGACGAGCTGTTGTAATATTGGGGGTTAACGCTAATACCGGAACCCCGCCGACTCTTTGTTTGGAAGCGCGTAAGGTGGTAGACCCTGAATCCGTAAACGTCACAATCACGTTAGCCGTATCCATATTGGTAGCCACAATGCTGGCAGCCGTCGTCACGGCCCCCTCTTTGGTAGAATCGTTTTTGCGCTCCAACAGGGAAAGTCCTTTGCGGTAGCGGTGGTCGTTCTCAACGGTTTCAATAATGCGGTGCATGGTGGTAACGGCCTGCACGGGATGTTCTCCCTGGGCCGTTTCAGCCGATAACATCACCGCATCTACTCCGTCATATACTGCATTGGCCACGTCGGATGCTTCCGCACGGGTCGGGGTTACGTTGTGGATCATGGATTCTAACATCTGGGTAGCCACAATCACCGGTTTGCCTGCCTTGCGGCAGCCGGAAATAATCTTCTTTTGCAGCACGGGCACCAATTCGGGACTGGTCTCTACGCCCAGATCTCCGCGAGCAACCATAATAACATCAGACAAATCAATAATTTCACGCAAATGCTCAATAGCCGAGGGTTTTTCAATTTTGGCAATAATTTGCGCCTTGGAATGCATTAAAGAGCGCAGTTCCAAAATGTCTTCCGGTTTTTGTACAAACGAGAGTCCGATAAAATCCGCACCTAACATTTCGGCGATCTGTAAATCGGCCCGGTCTTTGGCCGTCAGTGCTGAAAGCGGTAACTTTACCCCGGGTACATTGACCCCTTTTTTATTACTGATTTGACCGCCGGCTGTTACCGTGCACTGGGCTGAGTTTTCCGTAAAACTATCTACCCGCAAGCGCACGATCCCGTCGTTAATAAGAAGTTCCATCCCGTTTTTAAGAACAGCAAAAATCTCCGGATGCGGCAGACACACACGATTCTTATCTCCGGGTACCGGGTTTAAATCTACCTGAAAAGAGGCCCCCTTTTCTAGAGTAACGGCATAATCTTTAAAGGTCCCGATACGCAGTTTGGGGCCCTGTAAATCAAATAAAATCCCCAGACTGCAGTTATACTTTTGTTCCATTTTTCGGATATTGGATACCCGTTGCTGGTATTCGGGCAAAGAACCGTGGCTGCAATTACACCGAAATACGGATACCCCCGCCTGTACCAAGGCCTCAATGGAGGCTTCATCAGAAGTATCAGGCCCGATGGTAGCTACGATTTTGCAAAAATTGGTATTATTAGACATAGAATTTTCCTTTAAATTGACAAAGTAAGAGGCGCTTTCTCGCGCCTTATTTATTATATTTTATTATTTTTTGAGACGGCTGTCACGGGAAACTGCTATAATATGAATAATACGCCTAAGCAGGCGTTTAAATTATTCTCAAGGAGACTTATGAAAAAACTGTTCCTATTGGCAGCCGCTATTTTACTAGCCGGCAGTGCTTTCGCCCAAGACGGCAAACAGGGCTGGCAGGTAGAGCTTAAAAAATTGGCTTTTGACCTGACCAACACCGAAGTAAAACATGCACAGGATTATGAAAATTTTTCTGATGCCCGCCTCACTTCCGATTCCCAAACCTCCGTACGCGGTTCCTGGGACTCCATTGCGGATTACCACGCCCAGCACTTTGTGTGGACCAACCAACTCTTAATGGACTACGGACGTACCCAAATCCGCCCCGTAGACGGCGAAAAACTGACCAACGAAAACGCCGATAAAATCCTCTTCCAAACCGGTTACACGCAACGCTTGTGGCACGTCAACGACTTTTTAGGTGGTTTTGAAGTAGGCCCGTTTGCCAACTTAGGCTATCAAACCGAATTTACCAAACCGCATCACGCGCCGCGCACCCGTATTTTACGCGGTACAGCCGGCATGAAACTCTTTGACGGTAAATATTTAAAGAAATTCTACGCCGCAATTGTAGGTGAACGTGATTATACGTATTCCCCATATGCTACTAAATTAGCTTGGGAAACCGCCATTGAACTTGAAGCTCCGGTACGCGAAGGCGTCACTTTTAAAGCAGGAGCACTGTTTCGCGATTATTTGGATTCTTCCGAAAAACACCCCACCGACTTGGATTGGGAATTTACGGCGGATGCCCGCTTAGATGTTCAATTGTATAAGAACCTATTTGTGGCTCCGTTTGTCAGCTACTACACTGCTCAAGGCAAATACATTGGTCCGCGCGGTGAAAACGTATATGTGGGTGTTTCGTTTAGCTTCAACCACATTTTCCACGAAGCCAAATAACATATATTCATTTGTTTAACCTGCCGCCTCTGCACATATGCAGAGGCGGTTTTAGTACTTTAAGTTGCTTTTATTCCATTTCTTCAATACGTTTAAATACCAGCCTACGGATAGATCCAATAGTTAGTAACTGTGCCATGAGTAGCCGTTTCTTGTCCTGTTTCTGCTTTGCAAACCTGATGCGGTAACGTAGATAAATCCTTTCCAAGAGCATAGCAAAATCTATCTCCTGAATATTGTTCTGAATGTATGAAATAATACTGATATCCGATATTAATGTTTGTATTGTAACAGATGACAGATTGATAGGGAGTGCCTCCAATCCCGCAATATCCCCATTCAAAGTTTCGTCGAGTATCTTCCGTTGTTTCAGAGGTACCACCAATATCTAAGTCTAAATTTTCAAAAGAGGAACTATAAGTACCATTAGCTAAGTAATATACTTCCTGAGCGGTAACAATACTTTTTGCCAATGCTTTTAATTTTGCATACTGACTTTTATAAACTGCCTTTTGATACTGAGGTACCGCAACTGCAGCCAAAATCCCTATAATTAGCACTACCACAAGTAACTCGATGAGCGTAAATGCTTGTTGTTTATTTGAATACATATCATATCTCCTTATAGGATATTTCCTATAAGGAGAAGATATCAAAAAAAAAAAACGCGTCAAGCGTTATTTTTTGAAGATGATTTTCCTTAATATTAAAAACCACCATGATTTTGCCAGGTTTTCCCTATTTTTTCTATAATATGTATATATATGAAACCAGAAAACTTTCCCCCCAATCCGTTGGCTCTTATTCCGCTGGGCGTATTTTTACTCGCCTACGTTGCAGTTTCATTGGCAGCGGGTGATTTTTACAAAATGCCCATTACCGTGGCATTTGTGCTCGCTTCCGTAGTAGCCGTGGCCATGAGTCGCGGCGGCAGCTTACACCGCCGCATTGAAATTTTCTGCAAAGGACCTGCCAACCCCAATATCATGCTCATGATCCTGATTTTTATCCTGGCGGGGGCTTTTGCGCAAACAGCCAAAGCTATGGGCGCTGTGGACGCGACGGTTAACTTAACCTTATCTATTTTGCCGGGAAATATTTTAGCAGCTGGCGTATTTTTGGCAGCCTGTTTGATTTCTGTATCGGTTGGTACCTCGGTAGGTACCATTGTGGCCTTAACTCCGGTTGCGGCCGGACTTTCCCAGCAAACCGGTCTTTCCTTGGGACTGATGGCAGCGGTCGTTGTCAGCGGCGCTATGTTTGGGGATAACCTGTCTTTTATCTCCGATACAACCATTGTGGCTACCCGCACGCAAGGCTGCAAAATGGATGATAAATTCAAAACCAACTTTGCCATTGTGTTCCCGTTTGCCATTCTGACTATGCTTTTGTATATATTCGTAGGAAGCGGCTCCAACCATGCGTTCGTCCTAGAATCTGTCTCCTGGGTCAAAGTACTGCCATACGCGGCTATACTGATAGCGGCCGTCATGGGTATTAACGTCATGTTAGTGCTCTTGGGAGGAACCCTGTTATGTGGTCTGATCGGGTTGTGCACGGGCAGTTTTACCGTATGGGGTTGGACAACGGCCATGGGCACCGGTATCACAGGGATGTCCGAACTGATTATTGTAACTTTACTGGCCGGCGGTATGCTGGAAATGATCCGTTACAACGGAGGACTCGCCTTTATTATTAAACGCATGACTGCCCATATTAACACCAAACGCGGTGCCGAGATAGCTATTGCCGGAATCGTCGGTTTTGCCAACCTGTGTACGGCCAATAATACGATTGCGCTCATCATGGCCGGACCGATTGCCAAAGAGATTGCCTCTAAATTTAACATCGCTCCCAACCGAGCAGCCAGTCTGTTAGATATCAGCTCCTGTGTGGTGCAGGGAATTATCCCTTACGGCGCCCAACTGTTAATGGCTGCCAATTTGGCGGGGATATCGCCGGTAGGCATTATGAAGTATTTGTATTATCCGTATTTGTTGGCTGTAGGCGTGTTACTGGCGATTTTACTGCGCTATCCGCGCAAACATGCCGAATCCGTGCTTTCCTAAGAGAACAAACTTATGCCAAATACTCTCCCCACACATATTGCGATTATCATGGACGGAAACGGACGTTGGGCCAAACAACGTCATCTGCCGCGACTGGCCGGCCACCGCGCCGGGGCTGAAGCTGTCAAACGAACTATAGAAGCTGCGCAAAAGTTGGGGATTAAATATTTAACCTTATATGCGTTTTCCACAGAGAACTGGACCCGCCCGCAGGACGAAATCAACGGTCTGATGGACCTGCTATCCAAAACGCTTGACACTTATACCCAAGAGGCTCAGGCAAAAAATTTTCGTTTACTTGTAAGTGGTAGCAGAGACCCTTTGCCTCCAACCGTGCTTGAGAAAATCGACAAAGCCGTACAAACCACCGCGCATAATACGGGTCTTACGGTTAACCTAGCGCTTAACTACGGGGCCCGTCAAGAAATTCTGCACGCCGTCAATGCCTTGCTTGCTCAAGGCAAGCAAACAGTCTCTTTACAAGACATTGCTGATCACTTATACCAACCCCAAGTTCCCGACCCGGAATTAATCATTCGCACCTCCGGTGAAGAACGCTTGTCTAACTTTTTACTGTGGCAGGCGGCTTACAGCGAGTTTTATTTTACGCCTGTTTTATGGCCGGACTTTAATGCCCAGGAACTGCAGCGTGCTTTGGACACATACGCGCACCGTACTCGCCGGTTCGGAGGCGTATGACCACAGCGCTTATCAAGTCACGCACCCAAGAGTTGGTGCGTCGCATGGAACAGTTTGCTTCCCCTGCGTTTAAAAAACAATTGCAACAACGCCAAGGGATCTCCCCCCAAAACGCCCTAGGTACCCCGATTACCACCCTGCGTAAAATCCTCAAGGCTCTGCCGCGACCGGACCAAGCACTGGCGGATGCCTTGTGGGATACCCAAATCTATGAGGCACGCCTCATGGCCTCCATGCTAGCAGATCCTATGACTATGACACGCGATCAGTTACATACCTGGGTTCGGGAAATAGATACTTGGGGACTCTGTGATGCTTGTGCACTTAATTTATTTGCCCACGTTAAAAAACCGTTTACCTTAATTGAACGTTGGATCAAACAGGAAAAAGAACTGACGCGGCGTGCCGGGTTTGCCACGCTAACCGTACTTGCCATGCCGCGTACCAAAACTGCAGACAAAGACTTAATTAAAATGTTACCCCTCATCAAAACACATGCCTGTGATCCGCGCCCGCTGGTATACAAAGCCGTGAACGGCGCGCTTCGCATGATTGGAAAGAAAAACCCACACCTAACCCCTCACGCGATGCGCTGTGCTCAGGAAATTTTGGACCTGTATGCCGATAACCGTTCTGCCGTATGGGTTGCTAAAAACGCCTTGTGGAAACTCAATACCCCGCAAGTAAAGAAAATGATTTCCAGACGAAAATAAGTTACAGTTTATTAAACTTTACGTCTCGTTCATTTCTGACAAACTCAAATCAAGTTGTTCTCTCAATCCATTTAATTTATATATTAATGCTATAACAGGAAATAATCTGCATACGTACTGGGTTGATATGCCATATAAGTTCCGCCTAATCCCTGACATGTTTGATAAGCTACAGAATCATTTTTGTTCGCCACACACCGATGTTGGCCAGAGCCCCAGAAATCGCTTGCAAATACCCACTCAAATCGTATTCCTTTTCCTAATACGGAAGCCACACAATATGCTGTTGATGGGCATTCATAGCTCACCTTACTACTATTGTTAATCAAAATATCTAGCTCTGCCAAATTTCTTGTGTATGTCCCGTTGGACAACCGATAGGCATGTTGAGCCTTTTCAATAACATTCAAATTCGTAAGGGCTTCAACTGCCAACGATTTTGTGACCGCCTTTTGGTATTGTGGCAAAGCTACAGCCGCTAGTATCCCTATAATTAACACAACGACTAAAAGCTCTATGAGCGTAAATGCTTGCTTATTTGTTTGCATACTTCTCTCCCTATGATGTTATTCTATAGAGACAGAATATCAAAAAAAAAAAACGCGTCAAGCGAAATTTTGGAAAAGTGGCCGATCGGGATATCAATCTCGTCACACATTTTAAAACTTAATACTGTTTTTAAATTGTTTTTCCATTTCACGGGAAAGGTCTTTTTTCTTTAGGGATTCACGTTTATCATAGGTATGTTTACCCTTAGCCAGCGCTAATTTGAGCTTGGCCCATCCGTTTTTAAAATAGACTTCCAACGGCACCAACGCATAACCTTTGACTTGAGATTTCGACTCCAATTTACGCAGCTCTTTTTTGGTAAGAAGCAGTCTCCGCGGACGGGTCGGATCTAATTCTGCCAAAGAATTAAACTTATACGGCGTAACATGCATTTGGTATACACGGGCCTGTCCGTTTTCTACGCGTACAAAACTCCCCTCCAGACTCAGTTCCTTTTGGCGTATAGATTTTACTTCTGCACCCAAAAGTTCCAACCCGGCCTGATAAGTATCTTCTACAAAATAGTCGTGATATGCCTTTCGGTTCGTGCATACCACCAAAACAGATTCTTTCTTCGGCATAATTATATTATAGCAAATGCCGATTTTGATATAATAAATACATGAATCGATTTAAAGGGATAATAGGGTTACTGATAAGCTGTCTCTCACTTGCTCACGGAACTGCTTTTACCGTACAAGAGGCGCTTACCCTTTCCGAAATTCCCCAAACCCATTTTACGCTTGCCGCCTTTCTCAAACGGTATTTACAACAGTCTCCGCAAGTCAAATCTCAAAAAAATACTCTGCTAAATGCGCACGCAACATATCAAAATGCATTTACTGAGTCATTTTTACCTTCATTTTCTATGTCTGCAACAGCTGACAAAACCTATACCCGACCGCAACGCATTCAGTCCTATAGTGAGTTTCGCAATTTTGATACAGCTGCGCAGGCCTCCGGCACTTGGAATTTACTCAACAGCGGCAAAGATAGACTGGCCTATCAAAATGCCTCTTTATCATATGACATAGCTAAAATTACCTTTGACGCTTTTATCCAGCAAACTGTTTTAACCGCCGTACAAACCTATTACAATTTACTGCTGAACCAAAAACTGGTAGAAGTCTATCAAGCAGATTTGGAAATTAACCGTAAACAATACGAACAAGATAAAATATTATATGACAACGGATTAAAAACCCGTTCCGACTTGCTCTCCAGTGAAACGAACTATCGCTCTAGCCAGTTGTCTTTATTTAGTGCCCAAAATGATTATGCCAATGCGCAAACTACTTTTAACATTGCCGTAAACCAACCTGTTGAAACAGCTATTTCCTTGGATGAAACATTAGATAAGACTATACTTCCACTGCCGCCCCTGGACACAGATTTAACACACGCGTTGGCAGACAGGCATGATGTGCGGGAACACCGCTTGGAACTCAAACAACAAGATATTGCATATAGGTTGGGCAAGCGCAACACACTGCCTTCTTTATTTATAGATCTGTTTGGCACAACAGGACGCGGACTTAACGGCCACGAATTATGGAATTATAACTACGGGATATCTGCGGGAATTTCGTTTGATTTGGGTTTCTTTTATGTGGATAAATACCGAACCCGTCAAAACCTGACCCGTACCTATGACAGTGCACGACTGGACTTTGAACAATTTTTACGTTCCATGCGTGATGATGTCGTGCAAACCCGCAACGCACTGGCTCTTAAGCAACAAAGCATGGAAATATCCGATTTAAGGTTGCAAGCCGCTACCCAAAAATTTGAAGCCACACAAATCAAATACAAAAATGGACTTATGAGCGCAACGGATTTAACGGTTGCCCGTCAGGAAATGATCTCGGCCCAGGTAAACCACGTGACACTAATTACCGAATTGGCCGTTACAAAATTACGTTACCAGTATGCGGTAGGTCAAAATATTTTTGATTACTCGTTGGAGGATTTTTAGATGAAATATTTTTTTAAAAAGCACTGGAAAAAACTGATATATTTACTTGTACTGACCGGGCTGCTCACAATCGGTTGGTTTTACGCTGTCAAACCGTTTATTGCAAAACTTAAAGGAGAAATTATCAACCCTGATGATATTGTAACCGTAGAAAAGGGAAATGTAGAAGTATTATTTACGGGTTCCGGTACAGTTACCGCCAAGCAGGATGTTAAAGTTACCGCCAAGCCTAGCGGCATTTTAAAGGCGGTCTATGTAAAAGAAGGTGATTATGTAAAAAAAGGCCAAGAAGTGGGGCTGATTAAACCGGGACGCAACGAATTTGAGGATTACAAACCCATGCCCATTTATGCTGAAGCTTCCGGGACAGTTATTAAATGCGTGAGAGACGAAGATTACCGTAAAAATTTGGCCGATAAAGATTTATCGCTTCCTCGGCTGGGTACATTTTTAGAAGGCAGTTATGACAATGCCGAAAAGGCCACCTGTTTTTTACGAATTGTCAATATGGACTCATTGCTGATTTCCACCTATGTAACTGAAAACCAGGTCATGAAATTGAAACCTGAAATGTCCGTAGATATTACCATTCGTGCTTTGGGGGACAATGCCCCGAAGTTCAAAGGAAAAATTTCCCACGTATCTTCTCAAAGCGAGGCCACCGGACGTTGGGGTGATAGTTCCGGATTTTTAATTATTACAGAATTGGCCAATCCCGACAGACAGATTTTACTTGGTGTTAGTGCGGAAATAAGCGTGACTATTGATAAACGAGAAGATGTATTGACGATCCCTGCCAACGCATTGTTTGAAAAAGAAGGTAAGAATTACGCTTTTAAAATAATCGGTAAAAACAAGGCAAAAAAAACAGAAATCGAAATCGGTCTGACCAGTGATAAAAATGTAGAAGTTACTAAAGGGCTGGCCGAAAATGACCACGTATTAACCACCCTTCCCTATGGAGAATCATGGTAATTGCACAGTGCAAAAATTTGATTAAAATCTATAACGGGACTCAAGATTTTCGGGCACTCGATGAAGTGTCGCTGTCTATTAAACAGGGTGAATTTATTTCCGTCATGGGACCTAGCGGATGCGGCAAAAGTACGCTGCTAAACATTTTAGGATTATTGGATGAACCGTCCGGTGGAGAATACCTGTTAAATACACATCCAACGTCACAACTTAGCGATGCCGGACGTACTGAACTGCGCCGCCACCATATCGGTTTTATCTTTCAGTCGTTTAATTTAATGCCGCGTTTATCCGTATTGGAAAACATCGCTTTACCCATGCGTTATACCGATATGCCCCGCGCGGAAATTTTACCCCGAGCCCGCGAATTGGCCAAACGGGTTGGTTTAGAAAATAAATTAAATAGCACGCCCTTACAGCTGTCTGGAGGACAATGCCAGCGAACGGCCTGCGCTCGTGCCTTGGCCAACCGCCCCTCTTTTATTTTGGCCGATGAACCTACCGGTAATTTAGATTCCAGGGCCAGTGCAGATATTTTACGATTGCTCCAAGAATTAAACCAAAACGGGATGACCATTATCATGGTAACTCATGACTCGAAGATTGCGGCAGGAACCCACCGCACTATTCACATGAAGGACGGCAAAATTATATGAGACTTCCCGATTTGGTTACAATAGGTTGGACAGAAATCTGGGCCCATAAGATGCGCAGTTTCTTGAGCTTTTTTGCCATTGCCATCGGGATTGCCACGTTTTTCTATACGCTTAGTGTACTTAGTCAGCGTTACCGACAATTGGACCGCAGCGCCGCTTTATCGGGTACAGGACGCATTGATACGCTTACCCAACATCCGCTCAATTTAAAACAGTATAATGACTTACAATTTAGATTTCCTGCAAACACCTCTTTATCCTTTATAACCAACATCCACTACTTGTACGGCAGTTGGACCCGCTTATATTATCATAATCAAGAACTGGCCGGAGCAGCTGTAGTGGGAATTATGCCTACCTGGAAAGACAGTTCGTTTGTATACAAGTTAGAGGGTCGATTTATTAATTGGAAAGATATTGAAAACAAACATCGGGTGGCACTGATTACAGTATTTACCAACGAAAAAAATACACGTAACTTATGGGACCATACCACCGATGAAAGACCTGTAACAAAACTGCGTGATTTTACCAATCATCATCATTTATTAAACCAGCCCATTGTGCTAAACAACGAAACTTTTACCGTTATCGGTTTACTACATGTACCATCTCAACTTGATGACGCTCGGTTTTACATGGACAAGGAAGAAACACCCACCATTTATATCCCCTATACTACCTGGTATGATCTATTTGCCTCAGATGACGGCCGTGGCGAGACAAGCATTCGCGTTATAACCGGAAACGAATCTTCTGCGCGCACAGCCGCAAAATCCCTGACCAGCTATTTACGTTCCCAGTTTGGGCCCAATGAAAAACCCGATATAGAATTTTTTTACAACAAATTGCAAAAACGCCTAAAAGAGGCCCGAAAATCTTTAAACAATATGCTTTTTATGGGAATTATTGCCATGATTGCAGGTGGGATCGGTATTATGAATGTCACGATGGCGGTTATCTTCTCCCGCACCAGAGAGATTGGTATCCGCCGTGCATTAGGAGCTTCCCGCAAAGATATCTTATTTCAGTTTGTAGTAGAAGCGATGCTCTTGGGACTTTGCGGAGCAGTAGCAGGTATGATTTTGGGTTACCTGGCAGTACTTCATCTAGCCGAAAATATCAACCAAATGACATTTTCCTGGTGGGTAATAGTCTGCTCTGTTGTTATTGCCCTGTTTACCAGTTTTATATTTGCCCTATACCCAGCTTGGCAAGCCGCTAAATTAAGACCTGTAGAAGCTCTTAAACATGAATAGCAAAAAGTAGTAAAATAGAGTATATGATCATTCATGATGAGCAAATAAATAAAGCCCTGGAACAGGGTCGTTCCTATACGTCTGCGGATGTTACCCGCATTTTAACTAAAGCCCGTGAACTCAAAGGAATCACACGGGAGGAAGCTGCCGTATTACTTAATTTAACCGATCCGGCCTTACTAAACCAATTATTTGATACAGCCAAATATATTAAAGAAGCCATTTACGGCAACCGCATTGTACTGTTTGCCCCGTTATATATTTCCAATATTTGTACCAACGAATGTATTTATTGTGCGTTTCGCCGATCCAATACCCATTTAAAACGCCACGCCAGCACGCGTGAAGAAATCCATCAGGAAGTAACCGAACTGCTTAAACAAGGCCACAAACGTATCTTAATGGTCGCGGGCGAAGCTTATCCCGGCGGCAGCTTACAATATGTTTATGACAGCATCAAAGCCATCTATGAAACCAGTTGGAACGGCCAGACCATTCGACGTGTCAACGTTAATATTGCGCCATTGACCCTGGAAGAATTTGCCGAACTCAAAAAGTGCGGGATCGGTACATTCCAGGTGTTCCAGGAAACCTATCACAAAGCTACCTATGAAAAACTTCATTTGGCAGGCGCTAAAAAGGACTACCAGTTCCGCTTGGATGTAATGGACCGTGCCTTACAGGCCGGCATGAATGATGTCGGTATTGGCCCGCTTTTGGGCTTATATGACCATAAATTTGAAATCCTGGCCACTTTAGAGCACGCCTGGCACCTGGATAAAACCTACGGGGTAGGGCCACATACGATTTCCATTCCGCGTATTGAACCCGCAGACGGGTCTGACTTTAGTCGTCATCCCAATGATGTACTGAGTGACGAAGAGTTCAAACAGTGTGTGGCCGTACTGCGCCTGGCAGTTCCCTATACCGGGATCATTTTAAGTACCCGCGAACGCCCGCAAATGCGTAACAGCTGCCTAGAACTGGGCGTATCTCAAATCTCAGCGGCGTCCTGCGTTAATCCAGGCGGTTATTCGTATGATAAACAAAACGGCAGTCAATTTACACTGACCGATAACCGCTCCTTAGCCGAAGTCATTGAGGCCGTGGTTGATGCTAAACACATGCCTTCGTTCTGCACGGGCTGCTACCGGTTGGGACGCGTAGGTAAGGATTTTATGGATATGGCCAAACCGGGTCTGATTAAAACCCATTGTCTGCCCAATGCCATGTTTACGTTTGCCGAGTATTTGGAAGACTTTGCACCGGCTCCCTTAAAGGCTAAAGGATACGCGCTGATTGAGAGTACGGCCCAGGAAGCCTTTGCCGAAAGAACTCCTATTCGTAAAATGATTGACGAAAACCTGGCAAAAATCAAAAACGGCAAACGGGATTTGTATTTCTGATCATGCTCTGACGCTGCAGAGTTCCATCCTACTACCCCCTCTGCAGACAAGGACATGACCTCCCAACAAAAAAAAAAAACTCCCCCGCTGTAAAGCGGGGGAGCAGTATTTTCTAATGTGGAAATTAGAAGCGGATTAACATACCAAGTTGACCTTTCACGTTGTCGGCACGGTCGGCAGATTTTTCGTCTTTGCTGAAAATACCGGTTTTTTCGTTACCGTATTTAGCATAGCCGATACCTGCAAACAATTCGACATATTCGTTGTGGGCATATTTGGCCGTTAAGTCAGCTTCCCAAGTGGCGGCATGATGACCGCGGCTGGATTGGAAGGCATAGCCGTCCAAGGCGAAAGTCCATTTTTCAAACGGTTTTACATCAAAACCTAAGTTGAACATACGAACCCCGTCATCCGTGAAGTTCCAAACGGAACCACCCAATTGGTGACCGACAATTAAACCGGGAGTATAGTTGCCAAATGCATAGAAGTTATCATTAGCATATAAGAAAGTACCACGAGCGGTCACTGCTTTAATGGTAGCAGCGATATCGGCTTTTACCATTTGCCCTTCATTTTTGCCTTCTTTGATTAATCTTTCACCGGCAAAGTTACGGTTGTATTCAGCGCTGACGAGGAAAGCTTCCGGAGCAAAGGTTACTTTGGCACCATAGAAACCGGCGTTGCCTTCATGAGCGATTACTCCGTCAACGTCATAAGCTTTGGCGTTACGAATATCATAACCATAGACCTGAGCGGTTAAGTCTTCCAAGACGTTAACTTTGAAATCAGCACCAAAGATAGCAGAATCCTCTACTGTTACATCCTGTGCCGGGGTGGTCGGATCGGTGTAGCCTAAATCGGCAATTCTACCGGCGATCATCGTGAAAGCTTTCACATCATCAGCATAGGTCAATTTGGCAGCATCCAAAGCGTGAGCATATTGGCCTACTTCCGCATTGTAGTGGTTCGGACCAAAATACATCACAGCGCTGCTTTCATCGCCATAAAATTGACGACCTACGGTTACATCAAACGCACAGAACAGGTTATGCAATACTACATTGGCGTTGACCAATTTAACCTTGTTTTCATCGCTGTTAGAAAAACCTTCGTTATTTTCGTTATTGGTGCCCCAATTATAGGCATATTGGAACATCAAGTTAGCGGTTACATCTTCTACTAAATCAGCAGACAAACCAGCCATGGCACGGGTCCAAGCACCGGAATTGTAATTGCGGTCCTCTGTACCCTTGGTAATTACCTGATGTCTTACATCAGAGGCGATGGTTTGGATTTCGCCGACTACTTCCACATTTTTGAGTACGGTTGCGCCAGCAGGCCAGGACATCGCAATGGCCAACAGCACGCCTAATAGTTTCTTCATGATACTCCTCCTGTTTAGTTTATACTCCCTACAAATCTATTAAAACTCATTTTGCAAAGCCCGCGCAAGCAATTTTTAAAATTAGACTTGACATACAACTTTTTAAGTGGTATTCTATTACATTTTTTGCCGCTGCGCGGTTATTTTCCCGACGACAATATTTTCCTCAAGAACCACTCCCCGGATAACGGGCTCGGTTACCAAAGCCATCCGGGGAGTGTTTAAAAATAAACGGTTGACTGCAATTACTTCTTTTCTTTGCGTACCCGCTTGGCTGCCAGCATGGTCCGCTCGGCTGCTTTGGCCTCCGCAACCGCTTGTTCCTTGGCAGCTTTTTTAGCGGCCTTCGCTGCTTTTTTGGCTGCTTTGGCAGCCCGGGCAGCTTCGGCTCGCTCCAAACAGGCCTGCTTACCTACCAGAGCACGCAGGTTTTTACGCGTAGTTTTATTAATGACCTTACGGAAGCACCACAAGGCCCATATATTGGGAATGGTCATCATGGTCATCGTCAAAATCACAAGCGCCCACATAAAACGCGTGGACATATTGGCTTCGGCGGTACGTAAGACAGACTCTCCCACTGTTAAATCCGTAGAAAAACTGGTACCAATTACCCCTCCGGCAAATACAAGTAGAATAAACAGGACCCGGGACGGTTTGACGAGGATATTGGACCCCTTGCATAAAAACTGCAGGGATTTTTCCGTATAATAGCCCCAGCCGATAATCGTGGTAAACGAAAATACTACTAGTGAAAATACCAAAATGGGGGTCCCTACATAAGGTACGGTTTTAAAAGCACTGTTACACAGGTTAGCTGCATAGACGTTTGGATTGGTATAATCTCCCGCCAGTACGATAACGATCCCCGTTAAACTGCAAATAAAGATAGCCCAAAACACAGACGTAGCCGACACAATGGCCATTTGCGTGGCACTGCGCGTACGAGCGGCTGCTGCCGCCATGGACGCACTGCCCAGTCCGGCTTCTGTAGCCAGTACGGCCCGGGTTACACCGGCCGTTACACCAGGGATCATGGCTTGCACAAATGCCAAAATACCAATCCCTAAAGCACCACCGGCAGCAGCCTTACCGGTAAATGCCCCTTTAAGGACTATCCAAATGGCCTGCGGAATTTGTGAAAAATTCATAATGATGACGATAACGGCAATCAGCAAATATAAGCTGCCCATAATCGGTACTAGCCACTCCGAGTACGACGCGATACGTTTAACGCCGCCTAAGATTACAATGGCTGATGTAAAGGCCACCACCAAAGCGACGTACCACGGGTTAAGGTTATATCCTTCGCGCAACGCATCGGCAATGGAATTGGCCTGCAAGGCACTGCCTGCTGTGAGTCCCATTAACAGCGTCCCTACAGCAAATGTAATCCCCAGCCATTTAAATTTTAAGATATTGGAAAGATAATACATCGGGCCACCGACATATTCACCGTCAGGCAAGCGAACCCGGTATTTAAATGCGACCATACACTCGCTGTATTTAATGGCAAAGTTAAAAAATCCGGCTACTACCATCCAAAATAAGGCTCCCGGACCGCCCTCGGCCACTGCCGTAGTCACTCCGATAATACTGCCTGTACCAACGGTGGCCCCGATCATCACGGCCAAAGAACCGAAACTGCTGACCATCCCTTCAGATTCGGCTTTGGCTACGGAAAGTTTCATGGCCGGCCAGGTATATTTTTGAATAAAACGAAGTTTAATCGTAAAATAGATCCCCAAGAACAGTAAAAGAAAGATCATCGGCGGTCCCCAGATCAGGGCATTGAAACCGTTCATTACATCATACAGACTCTGCAAAGAAGGTTCGGTAAACAGCGCATGAAAAGCGCCTGCAAGTTGGTTAAATGCGTCCATATAAGACGTCGGTGCCTCCTAAACGGTGTACGCTTTATTGTACTATATTTAACCGCCCTCGTATAGTGAGTTTTTACAAAGGCCCAGGTTCTAATTGGGTCCTTTGCCCCTGTTCAAATGTACTTATTTGTGTTACGCTATAAGTAAGGGAGAAGCTATGAACAAACATGCAACCATATATATATACCTTATAAGCTGTGTCGCAACAGCCTGTATTACCTTACCGCTTCATGCGCAAAAAGGTACCTTTGTCAAACAAGTAGCCAAAGCCGCTACGGGAAAACCTTTGTCTGTCCCATTGGAGCGAAAACTCACCGGTCTTCAATATGTTCCCCCCAAAGCAGGAGCTCCTTCTTCAGTACGAGGGATGCGTGCTCCGTTTCTTCCTCAGGCCAGAGTGCATTCTAACCTACTCTTAGGAGATAAAGCCGTTTCACTATCCGACGGCAGAGGTACCGAATCCGGCAAGCATTCCATTGTTCCGTCTGCTGTGACAGTACTCGGATCTCCCGCTATTGCACGTTCGGAAGAACGCACCATTATGGCCCTTCGTCAACAAGCGCAAGTATCCAGTACGGCCGAATACATCCCGCCAACTGAAAGAGCCCGTTGGCGAGAAGAATTTGAAGCATTGCATGTTTTATGGATGAAAGCAGACCCCAGCAAACCGGAGGATCTGCCACAATATCTGACCCATCAGGTACCCGCCGAAACGTTGTCCTATTTGCAACGCGAATACGCAGAATTAATTGAACTCGTAAATAATACCCAACACGAGATTATGCCCAAAGTAGTGTATTCTTTCCTGCAAAACGAAGGCAGACAATACAATCAGGAAGAAAAAGCTTTCATTAACAACTCTATTTATCAGGTACGTTCCCAGATTGCCATATTATTAAAAGCGATTAAAACAGATCCGTGGCTGCTTGTTCAACAAAAATACTGGGACCGCATGTTCGGAGCCTTTAACCCATTACTTAAAGGGGTATTATCTAAACCGGGATCTATTTTCCGCCAAGATAAACGCGAGTTCGTATTATCCGAATTTGCCTTACATAATCCGGATGGTTCATCTCCTTACCTGCCCCAATCAGACTCTATGATTGCCGGGGAATCCAACTATGACGACGAAGATGATGATTTTGACGAAGAACAATACAGCGGTACTCCCCAGGCCCTGCAGCGTCAGGCAGCCCGACAAGCCGCGCAACGCCAACATAACGCCCAAATGGTTCAGCTGGCTGAACAGGAACGGGATGCGTTACTGCCCTATATGCCTGAAAATCAGCGCATTGCCGTAATTAACGATGATTTATTGCCACTGATTAACTTCCAGGGTTGGGCTAAAAAAGGGTATTTGGGAAAGAATGCCACGGTCAGTACCTTTCGCAACGGGTTTGATTTCATGCAAGAAATCAAACGGGGAACCCGTTACGATATCGTTATTACCGATTTGGTACTCCCAGACGGCGGGGTAGCCATGATGGAAAATTTCCGTATATTGGATCCCGATGCGGTTGTCTTTGCATCCAGTAAATTTTATCCCGGAGACGGAGATGATTTCTCAGCCCGCGATTTATTTAACTTTGGAATGGACGGATACATCTGGAATAACAGCAACCTCAACGAAGGGTCCTTCGGATACCTGCAATACCTGCGCCAACTCAAAAACTACTATTACTATAAAAATAAATATAATTGGCAGCGTTAAAATATAGACACAACCACAAACCCACGAACATACTATTTGTTCGTGGGTTTTTAAATCTACTCCTTCTATTTATTATATGGAAGTGTTCGTTATATCTCACACATGGGCAATTAAAACACTTCATGGTCCCGCTTTTTAAGCATCAGCTACCAAGAGAGGCCACGCTGCATGACCTCAAGCATTAAAAACTCAAACTGTTTGCGTCATCATGCAGCGGCATTCCCCACTCTGTATTATGGTAAACCTTATCGGCAGGCGTCATCCACCAACCGGTACAATATCCCATAAAATCTCCTCTTACACACTTATAACAGAGAAAGATTGCCGGTATTTCTCCCCCCACGCAGCCATACTGCGCAGCACAGGACGCATGGTTTTACCAAGTGCGCTCAGGCTGTATTCCACGCGCGGAGGTACTTCGGCATACACCTGGCGCACGACAATCCCGTCCTGCTCAAGGGCACGCAGGTTCTCCGTAAGTACTTTTTGAGAACATCCTACACTTTTCTTAAGAAACCCAAAACGCTTGGTTCCCGTGAGTAAATCCCGTATGATTAAGATTTTCCATTTATTGCCGATAACCTGCAGCGCTACCGCTACCGGACACGGCGGCAAAGATTTTTGTTTCATATAACTCCTAATAGTTCCTTTTTAGAACCTATCTTACAAAAAAGTGTCTACTTTACTTTTCATACTATATATTTTATTATAACATTATATTCACGGGTTACATAGGTAATTGAAAAAATATATCTTCCTAAACCGGTGAAAAAACTATATAAGGAGTCATTATGAAAAACTTAGTTGTTAAAAATTACCAAACCGAACAAGGCCAAGCCTTGGACACTAACGGAGCCAGATTTACCGTAAAAGAGATTATTCCCACTGCAGAGGCTACCCAACTGCATGCCAATTTCGTAGAAGTAGAACCCGGCAATTT
The DNA here is from genome assembly GCA_017475405.1 of Elusimicrobiaceae bacterium. Lineage (GTDB taxonomy): Bacteria > Elusimicrobiota > Elusimicrobia > Elusimicrobiales > Elusimicrobiaceae > Avelusimicrobium. Next base: position 8,543 of record JAFVFN010000022.1, on the reverse strand, counting down.
TGCTTATTCTTACCATTGGCACGAGATCAACGAAGAGGTATTCTATATTATTAGCGGTACGGCCGCTGTACGCACCAAAAATGGTGAAAAAGTATTAAAAGCCGGTGACGCCATTACGTTCCCTGCCGGACCGGAAGGGGCTCATGTGATCCGCAATGCTTCTGAAACAGAAAAACTCGTATACTTGGACTTTGGACACGAAAGTGCCTTGGAAATCGCCCATTTTGCCGATATTGGCAAAGTCTTGGTATTAGGTCCTACTACCAAGGGCATGACCGACGACGTCAAATAACATATTGTTTTACCCAAAAGGGGCTTCCTCATCGGGAGTCTCTTTTTTCGTGGCAAAAGTCTAGTTGCAACACATACGGAAATTATATTACAATAACAATGTAGTAGAAATTAAAATTTAATCTGTTTTTGGAACTGTACGAAGAATACAGTGGCATTGCGTAGCAATCCAGATTGAAACCAAAAACAGTCGTATTAGGCGCAGAACAGATGGACTAATTACCCAGTTGTTTTGTGCTGAATGTTTACCGCTTGCGGTAAACTACGGCTGTTTGCGTTTGAGGCATTCAATCTGGCTCAAAACAAGCAGCCGTTTTTTGTATATGTTCCTTAAACTCAAATAGGAGTGTTTATGAATTACAAACGAGGTTTTACGTTAATCGAATTGCTGGTAGTTGTACTTATTATAGGCATTTTAGCAGCTGTGGCCCTACCACAGTACCAAAAGGCTGTCGCAAAAAGCAGATATATAGAAGCCGAATTGTGGGGTCGAACCATTTATCGAGACGTACAGCTATATTACTTGGCTAACGGAACCTACCCCCAGTATATCAATGAAATAGATACGGAGTTTCCCACAGATGCCACATTATCCGAGGATAAAACATATTATACTTTTCCTAATGGAACCATCTGTGGATTTAACGGTTCATGGAGAGAAATTACATGTCGTATAGATACCTCTGGTAACTGGATATATTTCATGCAATCATTTAACCCAAATTCTACGCCCTGGTGTAGAACGTATAGTACAATTGGAGCCCAAATATGTAAAAATATCACTGGTTCAGATAGCACCTGTATTCCTTCAGGCAACGGTAGTTTCTGTAGTTATTCATATTGATAAAAACCTCGTTAGAATTTAATTACAAGAAATGCCCCCTCATATGGAGGGGGCATCGGTTTACTAAAAAACTCTTATAACAAATTAGCTCAAGTGCTTGGACAGATATTTGTTCATTTCAAACATGCTGATTTGTTTTTTGTTTTCAAACAATGGAGCTAATTTAGCATCGGTGTTGATCATGCGTTTGTTGGTTTTATCCTGCAAACCGTTGGATTTGATATAGGTCCACATTTTTTTGACTACTTCCGTTCGGGGAAGAGCGGTGGTGCCCACGATCGTTGCCAAGGTTGTGCTGGGGGTTAAGGGTTTCATAAATTGAGCATTAGCTTTTGCCATAGTTGGCCTCCTTTAAATTAAGTTACCTCTAGTATAGTATATTTGGGGTGCCTTTGTATAGTAGGCACCCCAAGTTTTTCACACTCGTCAGAAAGCTTATTTGACTTTCGGAGCGGCAGCTAAGATGGCTTTGCTGCAGCCGGCTTCGTATTTTTTGAAGTTTTCAATGAACGCCTTAGCTAAGGATTCATATTTCTCCATATAGGCCTTTTTATCTTTCCACGTTTTTTGCGGGTTCAAGATATTGGCCGGAACGCCAGCGCAGGCCGTCGGGATTTGGAACCCAAATACCGGGTCGGTCACAAATTTGGCTTTGGCCAATTTGCCGTCCAAGGCCGCGTTTAACAAAGCGCGCGTATATTTAATGCTGATACGGTTGCCCACACCATAAGGGCCGCCGATCCAGCCGGTATTTACGAGCCAGCAGTTGACTTTGTGTTTTTGGATTTTTTTCTTCAAAAGTTCCGCATACACAGACGGGTGCAACGGCATGAACGGACCGCCAAAGCAGGTAGAGAACGTGCTGGTCGGTTCTTTAACGCCTTTTTCCGTACCGGCTACTTTGGCCGTATAACCGCTGATAAAGTGGTACAGGGCTTGGTCCGGGGACAATTTAGAAATAGGCGGCATGACACCAAAAGCGTCACAGGTCAAGAAAATAATGTTCTTGGGGTGGGTGGCACGTTTGGATTCTACGGCGTTGTCAATGAAGTTGAGCGGATAGCAGGCACGGGTATTTTCCGTGAGCGTATCGTCATCCAAATCAAGTTTGCCGGTTTCCGGGTTAAATACTACGTTTTCCAGGACCGTACCAAAGCGGCGAGTGGTGGAGTAGATTTGAGGTTCGGCTTCTTCATTGAGGCGAATTACTTTAGCGTAGCAGCCGCCTTCAAAGTTAAATACACCGTCGTCATCCCAACCGTGTTCATCGTCACCGATTAAACCGCGGGTAATATCGGCAGATAAGGTGGTTTTGCCGGTACCAGACAATCCGAAGAAAATAGCACTGTCGTTTTTCTTGCCCACGTTGGCAGAGCAGTGCATCGTCATAATACCTTTTTGCGGCAAGAGGAAGTTCATAACCGTAAATAAGGCTTTTTTGTTTTCGCCGCCGTATTCGGTGCCGATTACCAAAATAATTTTTTTCTTAATGTTAATTAAAATAGCGGTTTCAGATACAGTACCGTCGGTTTTCGGGTTTACTTTCATTTTGGGTAAGCAAATAAGCGTAAACTGCGGTACAAATTTTTTGAGTTCTTCCTGTTTAGGTTCAATGAACATATTTTTTACAAACATGTTCGTCCAAGCACATTCGGTAATGGCACGTACTTTTAAGCGGGAAGCTTCACTGGAACCCACATACGCATCGCGCACAAACAGGTCTTTGTTAGCTACATATTTTTGCACTTTGGCAAAAATTTGGTTAAAATATTTTTCTTTAATCCCTTTATTATTTTTATTATAAAAGAGTTTACCGTCAATATCTTTGGTTTCCACAAAGTAACGATCATTCGGGCTACGGCCGGTATGTTTACCAGTGCTCACGCACAGCGGTCCGCCGTATACAACGTTGGACTCGTTACGTTTGAGTGATTCTTGATACAAGGCCGGGGTGGAAAGGTTCCAGTAAACGGTCTTGGTGGTTTTGAGACCGGCTTTGTCTAAACCGTAGGTCGGTTTAAAGAAGTCCGGCTTTGCATTCAATGTTTTCATTCTTTTTCCCTCTGTACTAATTTATCCCCGGTGTTTTATTTTCCCCCCGGGGCAGATTCTGTAAGCGCACGACCGATGCGACGAACTCCCTTTATAATAGAGTCTTTGTCCGCGCAAAAGCTGATGCGCAAATACCCTTCGGCTCCAAAGGCCTTACCGGGTACAACGGCCACTAGTGCTTTTTCCAATAAATAGGCTGCTAACGCATTGGAATCGGCATTATAATGACTAAAATCAACAAAACTATAAAAAGTGCCCTGCGGTTTTTCTACCCGAATATGCGGGATTTTAGATAACTCTTCCAGTAATGTATTACGGTTATCTTCCAACACGGCACACAAATCTTTCACGCAATCCTGCGGTCCGTTTAGCGCAGCAACAGCCGCCACTTCACTGATATCACTGTTACAGGAGGTACTTTGGGCCTGCATGCGTCCCATGGCCCCGATCAGTTCCTCATTTTCACTGACCGCCCATCCAATACGAAGTCCTGTCAGGCCATATAATTTGGACACACCATTAATAAGTACCATATGGTGCAAATCTTCTGCATAAGCGCAGGGATTGGGGGTCCTGGATCCGTCAAATACTAATTGATGATAAATATCATCCATAACTAAAAAGATGTGTCTATCGGCTGTAAACCGAACAATCTGCCGAATAAAATCTTCATCTAAAATATGTCCAGCCGGATTACAGGGACTGTTAATTAAAATCGCTTTGGTATGCGGAGTCACCGCTTTAATAATCTCTTGCGCACTAACCCGTAATCCCTGCCTCGGTTTAACTACAATGGGAGTCCCCCCTGCCAGTTTAACCATTTCCGGATAGCTGACCCAATACGGTGCCGGAAATACTACTTCATCGCCCGGTTGCACGGCGGCCAACAAAAAATTAAAAAGCGCTTGTTTGGCACCCGCCGAAATAAGCACTTGAGACATGGCAAAAGCATGTTGATAGTGTTGTTGGGTATACGCAAGTACCGCCTTTTTAAGAGCAGGAGTACCGCAGGACGGTGTATATTTAATATTGCGACTCTGGGCTTTTTGGATAATAGCCTCTACAGCTGCCTTTGGAGCAGGATAAGTAGGTTCCCCTCCTCCCAAATGGATGACGGGTTGGCCCGCAGCTTTGAGTGCGCGCGCTTTGGCATTGATTTGTAGGGTAGGCGAATCGCCGATTTGGGCGGCCCGAGTACTAAGTAAAAGAGACATTGCCAAATTCCTCTTTTTACATTGTACCATTTAATCATTGCAAAAGTACAATGAAAAACTAATTAATCCGCCACCACTCTTTATCTGCGCGTCCGTGCATAAATGTTGTTCCTATACTTCTGCATATGTTTATACTATTTTGAATTACTTTTACATCGGACACATCCTCACTCACACAATAAAATGCATTAGATATCTCTTCATCCATGTTTAATGCAAAGACAATGGCATAATCATATTGTGAGGAATTAATACGACGCAAGGCTATACGGGTAAATCCTTTTGGTCCCATAAATACTATTCTAAAATTTTTTGTTTCTTCAATTTCAATATCTAATTCTTCTAAATTCATGGTATATTCGCCGTTTGCCCAATAATATACTTCTTCGGCATTCTTCAGAGCACGAGCTAAAACAAGGGCTTCCAAGGCGCGGGACTTTTCTACTGCTTTTTGATATTGTGGCACTGCCACCGCTGCCAAGATGCCTATAATGAGCACAACTACTAAGAGCTCGATAAGTGTAAATGCTTGTTTTTGTTGAATCATAATTCTCTCCTTATTTGTTTTTCTTTATAAAGAGAGAATATCAAAAAAAAAAAACGCGTCAAGCGAATTTTCTTGCTATAATAGTTATGTAGTAGAAATTAAAATTTACTCTGTTTTTGGAACCGTAAAAGATACGGATAGCTGCTCATATAGTAGCCACATCAACACCAAAAACAGTCGTTTAGGCATAATATAAAAGGAAGTCATGAGCCTTTTATACTATGCTGAATGTTTGTCGCTATGCGGCAAGCTACGGCTGTTGCGATTGGGTCAGTTGATGGGCTCATGAACAATGGCCGTTTTTATTGAGTTTCATAAGCAGACTATATAAGGAGAATTCCCATGAAATACAAAAATAATTCACAAGGTTTTACATTAATAGAACTACTTGTTGTCATATTGATTATAGGCATATTAGCGGCAGTGGCTCTACCACAGTATAAATTAGCAGTTGCCAAAACGCGCTTTGCACAACTAATTGTATTGGGGAGATCCCTCTATGATGCACAGAAAATCTATTTTTTGGCTAATGGAGAATATGCAGACACATTAGATAAATTGGATATCCTTCCGGCAGGTTCGCTCAGTGAAAACAAAAAAGCAGTTACTAATGATCAAGCCTTTTGTTCCTATAATGGATCATACCACGAGTTATATTGTCAACATATTTTACGACCTTATATTGATATGTCAACGGACATCCCTTTATTACTGATAACATATGGGTCTTCTATGCAAATTAGATGCCGAGGATATGGTAAAACCGAAAGACAAGTATGTATAAACTCCGGTGGGAAAGAAATCCCCAATCAAACAGGAAGTTATAGAGATTACATTTTATTGAGTGAATAATCCCATTATAAAGAGCCTCTTTTACAAGAGGCTCTTGTATTGCAATATCTTACAAATCAGTTTATTCTTCCACAATACGGTCTTGTACCTGCTCGGTAAACGTTAAGTGGTCACGGTGTACAAACCCCGCATGGGTAAGTACTTCTTTGCGAATAAAATTCGTCGGTACCCATTGCCATTTTCCGTCAACTTTCTTAAGAAGATGCACTGTTTTAATGGGATAAAAGTCCGGTGTAAACAATGCTAAATAAGATGCCAAACCACCGCCTTTCATATAGGGTACATTATCCGTATAAGAAATCCTCGTCTGAGGATGGGCTGTAGCACGCAAGTGTGGGATATCCCGAAGGGCCCGTTCTGCTCGTCCCACGGTTAATACATCCCGGGAAGCATCCAGGCCATCAGCTACCATGCGACTGGCACGTACCTGATCAATATCCGGGTTTTTAAGGTCCTTTAAGTAAGACACTTTATCTAGCGTCACTACACGCGGCTGCAACGTCAACATGTCAAATGTCACAACACGCACGTTGTCAAACGTAACCGGCTCAAAACGATCTACAGTAGAGGTCCCGTCATACCCAGCCTCTACACGGCCGGCGTATCCGCCATCCGAAAATGACATACTGCATACACCACCCAGTTTATCAAAGTTATTAACTTTAATAGTGGTCGTAGTCGGAGCCATGGCCTGTGATAAAAATGGGTTATCTTCTACGGAAACAGCTGCCTGATTTAAGACATCAGCCCGAACGCCTCCGTATGCATCCTTATAAGGAGCCGTCATCATTTGGGCAAACTGTTCCAAAGTTAAATATTTATCGGGACTGCCCAAGACCAAACGTTTTTGTAACTTATTAAACGCACTGGCATCCTCCGGAGCGAATGGATAGGACCTGGCAATCAGGTTGCGACGTTCGTTTTCCAAGGCTACCCACTTGGGGCTGTTTAAATAAAACTCGGGTACGGCCGCCTCAAAAAACCGTGTCTGACGACGTTGCGTAAAATAATCACGTAAACTGACTTGTGAATCATCGGATAATTTAACAGGGGCGTTCCACAATTGATTAATCAAAGCACGGTTGGCATTGGTGACTCCGGGTCGGCTGATTTCCACATACATGGCTTCCCAGTTTTTACGTAACCCTGCAGACAACTCCGGTGAGTTGGTATAACCAAATCCCTGCTTAAATGTATAATCTTTCATGGCGCTCATTAATTCTTTGAGCTGCGCATTATGGGTAAAAATGCTACCGTCTTCTTCGGCCAATTGAACAAAAATATGTATATTTTCATTAAATTTATTTTTATAATATCCTGCCGGCAGACGTTTTGTTCCGGGGATGAGCTTATCATCGTACATAAAATCCGGCAGCTTACCGGTTTGCAGCAGCGGATTTAAAATTATTTCCTTGGCCTCTTCCATCGGCATATAGTACAAATATTCGATGATATTATTCATTTTGACAGGATTCATCCCTTCAATGGCTTCCACCTGATCGCGCGGCCGAAAGTAACCGTTTCTAAAATATTCCAACCAATCGGTAATAAGCTGTTCTTCTTGCAACAAACCTGACGGATACCGTTTATGAATCGGATTACGTTTGGGCATATCGCCGCCCACCAAATCCATCAGGGGCAATCCTACATATAAGTAACCGCTGCGTGAAGAAGATACAGGCTTGGACTCAACCGCTTGAGCATGTACAACGGCCTGAGCAGTAGCACGGTCCACTTGAGATGCTATATGAGGCGTTGATACGACAGGAGGGACATATTTTACACCCTTTAAAGAAACCGGACGAACGGCCTTTCTGGCACCACTAAGCACATATTTACCTACACCTTGGGCAGATGCGGCAAACGGAATACAAACTGCTAATAAAGTAATGATGGATTTGCTCATACTTTTATTATGCCTGTTCCTTATCCAAAGAGCAAGGGTCATTGGACCTATTATAAGATAGGCCCTTTCCCAAAAACAAGGGGCACAAAATGTGCCCCCTATTGTATAACCTCTATTCTACTTTAATTACATTGGCATTCGTAGCGGGTCCAATCTTGTCTCCAACCGCCTCCCGGACAGGTATCATACTGAATACATGTATAGAAAGTAGATCCTTTGGTAGCAGTTGTACACTGTTTGGTCGGAGTTCCACCCGAAGCATCTGCACCCGGACACTTTCCTTCCCTCATATTAGGATCTCCACACAATGTCCCGGTTGCAAAGTCCGTAACATCTTCCGTGACCTCCCACGAACAGCTGGACTCTCGTTGACAGCTTCCATTTTTAAGAGTATACCCACTCGGACACACACATTGTCCGTTTTTCAGTACAAAATCGGCAGGACATTTACATGCACACTTTGTATCGTCCCATGTACCGGCCACTGAGGTAGACGTAGCCTTGGTACATTTTTGAGTTGTAGCACTATATGAATTACCCAACTTGTTCTCACAGGTTTCTTCACACTCCCCATCAATTAAAGTAGAGCCCTGCGGACAGGAACATTTACAATCCGGATATCCTAACCATTTTCCTTCTATATTACCTTGATGAGGTTGTTCACAAGGTTGCATAACATCCCAAATATAATTTTCTCCCAAAACATCTTTACAGGTTTTTTGAACACATTCATCCTGTGTCTTAGAACAATTTCCCCATGCTCCTACATTCCATTTCCCAGTACTGGTATTACAACTTACCGTTCTGGTTTGGGTTCCACAGGTATTACATGTTTGG
>JAFVFN010000021.1 GCA_017475405.1 Elusimicrobiaceae bacterium | reverse complement strand
GTTTGAGGAGGAACAGAAAGAAGAGCTCTTTTTATTAATCTCTCTAAATCTACTCCGGAGGCTCCCCTCCCTGTGGTGGATATGTCCCCCCTCTATCACTCAACTATTACAAGCTATCAAAAAAAAAAAACATGTCAAGCTTTCGTCGGGGACACAAAAATATTCTCTTTCAAGGAATTTTTCTATTAATAAAAATACACAGAAAAACTGGTCACAAATTGTGACCAGTTCGGCACCTCAGAACATTTGTAGAACTCTTTCTAACAGATTAAATAGTTCAATACACCAGCCAAATTGCTATGAGAATCTCTTAAATCTGTTATATATGCGTCCCCCACTTTTGGCCGAGTGTCCCCCCCACTTGTTTTTGAGCGTTTTTGCCCCCCACTTTTGCCCCCACTTCGGACCTGTTTTTGATTGATTTGGTTTAATTTTATGTAATATGATTTACTGGATTTTCCAACGAAGACAATAAAAAATCCCCGCATTTCGGCGGGGATAAGCATTGTATAGTTAAACGGAGAGGGAGGGATTTGAACCCTCGAAACCTTGCGGTTTACAGGTTTTCGAGACCTGCTGTTTCAACCACTCACACACCTCTCCTCTTATATCATTGCCGAGTGGCAGGCGCCGATATCTTTAATTATTATATCAAACTTCTATGCCCACAGACTAGTCAAGTGTTTGGATAAATTGGTCTACCTCGCAGCCAGTCCAGGCAAACTCGTCATGCCCGCCCTTGGAAGATAAAAAGCGATGCACACCGACAATTCCGTCAGCTAGTTTAGCACTTTGCTGCCATGGTAATGTGACGTCTTCTTTGCTGATACATAATAGCACAGGCAATGTTAAGTTACTTGTAAGACGCGTATTATCAAATCGGTTAAACCATAAAAACGGAGTAACTAGCAAACGAACCAAACGATACCGTAACGTCTTGGGAGTATACGCGTGAACCGCCCAACTGGCCGCCATGTCCGGTGTACTGAGAAAAGGGCTTTGCAAAACCAATGCTCGCAGTGGTATATTTTTATAGTTCGCAGCTGCAAAAAGAGCAGCCGCATTACCCAAAGAATGCCCATACAATACGATATTCTGCGGAGCAATTTTTAAAGTGTTCAATGTATAATCCACCATAGAAATCGCATCTTCTTCCAAATGTGCTTGATTGGGACAACCTTTAGAAAGTCCAAATCCACGATAATCCCACATAATAATCCCGTACCCTAGGGGAGCATAAGTATGTGCAAAATTTTCAAAATGGGATACATTTCCTCCCCGTCCATGGAAAAATACCAGCGTTGGTCTATCCTCTGTAGCCGGTAAATATACCCCGGTCAGTTTACCGTGTTGCAACGCCCTAAAAGGCAATTGAAGCGGCCAGCGTTTTTTTTGCGGACGGAAAATAATATATGTACCTACCCGAGAAAGGATACTCCAGATGATTACGACGACAATTAACAGAATCACATATAACATATACGTATATTATAGCTTTTAAGGAGCACGACAGGTTTTACGAAGAAACCTTACACAGTTATTTGGCAAGGAACTTTAAAGGCCGCTATCTGCCCGATATACAAAAAAGGTCCCTTCGAGGGACCTTTCACGCTTTTACTAAAAATATTATTTATCTAACCATTTCCAGAAATTATCTTCAAAAGAAGAGGTATTTCCATAACGATATGCACGCCCCAAGGCCTTTTCCACAGAATACGGCTCATAAACCTGTTTGCCGCGTACATCTTTGACCAAAAATCCCGTTGATGCATCCCGCACAGCTTCTCCCTGCGCCACCAAACGGGTAAACTGTTCAAACTGCATACGATTGGAAGGAGACATCCCTCCGGCCGGATTTAGTAAAAATCGTACCATCAAATAGGCTTGTAAATACCAATTTTGTACCCGATCTTTCCCCTCTGCCGCATCCAAGGAACCTTCCTGCATAAAATCGTCAAATGCCGCCAGACGTACAGGTTTGCCGCGACGCGGGCCGTTGGCCTTTCCACGCTGTGAAATCGGAGTAAACGGTTTAGGCTTAAAACCACCGAACATGGTATTAGAAGTAAATTTAGCAGGCATCGTTTTAGGATCACGTTCAAAACGCAAAGTACGGTAATCATGATCCCACGGCCCGCCGCGAGAACCTGTAAACATTTGATCCTCTACGAGCACAGCCAGTCCTTCATCAAGCCATGTAGGCGTCATAATACGACCTGTTTTGTATTTATCAAAAAATTGTTGGGTAAAAATATGAGTAAGTTCGTGGGCAAATACCTCTTTAAGCTCCTGCGTCTTGCCCGGCTCATCATAGACGACAATTTCCCCGCGAGTAGGATACGCTACGGCTCGAGTCCAAGCCTTAGCATTGGGCTCATAACGCAAATAGGAATTATGATCCTGATACACAAATACGCGTACGCGACCGGACATCATCCACGGAATAAACCGACGCAGAGTATCATAAGCCGTTTCGAAGGTCATAGCCATATTGGCCGATCCAATGGATCCGTTTGGCTTTTGGGTATAAATATCAAAATGAGTACTCTTGCTCTGCAGCCACTCTACGCCCGGACGAAACGCATTGGGATTAAATGCTTTATTGGCTGCAGGCACCTTCGTGGGTTTATTTTTAGCAGCCGAAGGAGGGATCGCACGACCAGATTGTGCCTGTTGTTTGGATTCTTCCAACATCTTCACGGCATATTCCAATTCGGCGTCCGCAGCGTCCTCTTCTTCCGTATTTTCTGCAGATTCCGTTACAGCGGCCGTCTGCGTAGACGATGTGGTTGGCATGGCAGATTTAGACTTGGATACTTTCGGAGTAACCGCCGGAACTACCGTTGCCTGCACGGTAGCCGAGGAACCGCCTACCGTTAACGGTATATCTAATGTATTGGCACCGGCAGCGGGTGCAGTTGTTGAAGGTACGGTCGGACGCGGCGCTTTTGGAATACGTGGAGGCTTATTAGACGCTGGTGCGGCAAAAGGAGAATTTTTTTGAGCAGATTGCTTGAGTAAGTCTACCGAAGAGGTAGGTGAGGTTACAGCAGTAGACACCTGAATATTCGGATCTAACTCGGCAGAAGACTGCCCCCATCCGTATACCGGCCATAAGAAGAAGATAAACGCTGCCCACTTTCGCATAATCTTATAATTTATCCATTGCATCTACAATCGTATAGGTAATTCTGCACGGGGAAGAAGCACTATTCGCATCAGTATTTTGTTCCATTTTAGCCTTTACCACATAAGATTGTGTATCTAAAGCTACATTTGCGCATGTATAAATATTGTCTTCGCAATTGGCACACATCTTACAGGTTTTCAGGTCCTGCGCATACACCTCGGGCGTCTTTGCGGCCCACAGGGTATTTACTTCTGCCATACACGACTCAATAACTGATTGTGCAGACACCGTATGACGCGTTTTACGTGATGTAAGTTGTCTAGATAACGTCAAACGCAAAATCATAGTAGACATACCGGCCAAGATAGCTGTTACGATTAATACTTGTAATAAAGCTGCTCCGCGTTTATTTAACAACATGATCTTCTCCTTACACATAATCCCACTTAATGGTCTGCGGTAACCGTAAATCCATGAGGTAACATAAAAGTCTCTTCTACAGCCTCTTTAATGGGTGGATTACTGTCCATCCCCACTACTATCCTTACCCGCAACACTGAACGAGCCGCATCCGATCCTCCATCGTTAAGAATCACAAATTGCGGTGATACCCAAGCCCCATATGTGCCTTGCTGTACATGATTTAAAACCGTTTCAACATTGCCGTCGTCACGTGTACAAGTTCCGCTGCCACAATAATAGGTAATATCATTAGCCCCCTGATCAGGTCCTACTCTATTTGAACGACCTAATTTTAATTGACCTTCACTGGCAATGGCACTCGTCGATTCGCGGACATCCTGACGTAACTGACGTAAAAACAGTGAAATTTCGTTACGTAACATCAACCGAGAACGCCCGACTCCGCTTTCGCGCATGGCAGCAGTGGTTAATGCCGCCAAGGCAATACCGATAACCCCGACGATCATTGTGGCCAATAAAACCTCCGTTAATGTAAAACCTTTTTTATTGTTCATAACTCATACCCATTGCATGCAATCTGAAACTCAATTTTTAATAAACCCGTGCTCACAGAACTTCCATTTGTGGCCTTATCCACATTAGTCGTCGTATCACCTAATAGGCTCAAATTAACCGCCGGAGGACTTACTAACTCATAAGTGAATACAGAATCAGTTGACTCCTTATCACAAATTGGCGGAAGTAAACATTCAATATGATGGGAACCGCTCCCTAATGGATCATTATCAGTAATAACGGGACTTCCATTCGTACATAATCCATTTTTCAAATCATCGGGAAGATAATTTCTCCCTTCACTATAGTGTAAATAAACCTGCAAGCGATCCTTGGCCTTCTCAACAGCAAGTGCCATTTCTTCACGCATATCCGGCTGAGAAGACTTACGCGCAGCAGACAAAAGCACGCCAAAAGCTCCGGCCGTTACAACAGCTAAGAGTCCCAAGGCAATAACGCCTTCCAATACGGTAACACCAGCTTTATTATTTAAAATTTTCATACTTGGTCCCTGTCCTATTAGTCATCACTTTCCGTAATAGTCATATCTCGGTTTACATAAAACTCTTTATTTTTACTCTCGCCCTGTTCTGTACCCGTTATAAACGTACCATCAGCCCCGCGCGGGTCGGATATTGCAAACTTATAAGATAAATCCGAAAAAACTTTCGTGGAGATATAATCACAAGCAAATAAAACTTTTTTATTTTCTCCGGTGCAGCTGCCCGGTACCCCGGTTTTAATGGTATGATCGGTCGGACATGTCCCTGCCCAAGAAGGTGAGACTACCGACGCATCAATTGGATCATCAGAGTCTACCGTAGGCAAACAACCCTTTGTATCCGAATAAAACGATCGAACTGCTTCTGCCAGCTGTACAGCGGCGGCCTTAGCCCGTTGATAACGCACTTCCCGACGTACGGATTTTACCAAGGGTACCGCAAAAGACGCCACCACGGCGATCACTAACAATACGGCTAAAATTTCCATTAATGTAAAACCTTTTTTCATAAGTCTATTCCTTCGCCAACCTATTCGCCACTAACAGTAAAGGCTCCTCCAGACGTACAATACTTTTTCTTGTCTGTAATACGCCCCTTTCCTCGGAAACAAACTGTTACTTCCGCATTACTTCTATCAATAGAATCAAACCACATCGTCACATTACAAAAGGTACCTTCAGAACTCTTACCGTCGCAAGCTATTTGACGATACTCCAAAAATCCACAATCCACTAAATTTTGTGCAGATGCCGATGATGCATTGATGTTACATTTAGCCTGTTTCTCCGGTATATCAAAAAGTTTCAAAGCATTTGATTCTCCGGTAGAGAAAGAGGCCGAATTGGGATATTCAATATAATACCGTTGAGCAGCCATTGCCAAGGCCAAGGCACGGGCTTTGGCATCCTCTACACGTACATCCGACGCAGAAGAACGAAACGCTTGCGTGGCAAACATAGCAAGCACCCCGATCAGTGCCGCCGCAATTAATAATTCCAATAAGGTAAATCCCTTTTTATTATACATAGAAAGCATTTCCTAAATTAGTTTGTACACTTATCCTGAAGTGTTGAATCTATGACACGCTCTATTTTCCCGCCTGCCAAAAACACCGCACCAAAATAACATCCATTCTTGGTTCCGCTCTTACACATGCAAGCTATTACTTCACCGTTCTTAGAGGAATCGGAAGCTTTACAAAGACCATTGCACGCGGCACTGGCACCGGCATTATTGACAATATAAAACTGATATCCTGTAGCATCTTTTATCGGTTTTAAATAGTTAAAGTGATACAATGCCCACATAAAAGCATTGGTCAAATTGTCACCGGACTGTGCGACTACATTCTGATTCCAGGATTTACTCTCACTCCACGAGGAAGGTTGTGATCCAGTAGAAGACGCCTGGACAGCTTTTCCGTTAGCAGGGATTCGGATAAATTGCCCGGTAGAAACCTTCAAATCCCGTTGCAGGGAACCCACTGCATTCCCGACATCGAGCAAAGTACCTGTCGCTGCGTTATAAGCGCTGCGTTCCTGCATACGCTTATACGCCGGCATGGAAAATGCAATCACTCCCGCCGCAATGAGCACCACAAATAATATTTCCACCAGGGTAAAACCATGTTTACTTCTCATACAAAGCTCCTCTTACCAGCCTCTTACTACAGTATGGGCCGAAAATGACCATTTGTCAAGAGATCCTCTTAGCTTCCGATCTGGGACAGTTTGAAGATCGGTAAGAAGATGGAGGCCACAATAATACCGATGAGCACACCGACACCGACAATCAAAATAGGATCAATGACCGCCGAGAAACGGGCAATAAACTGGTCTACGTTATCGGCATAGAACTTAGATAGCGTTTGAATAATACTGGGCAACTTACCGGACTCTTCACCCATTTTCATCATTTCGGTCATCAAGCCGGGGAACACGCCCGTCGCCGCAAATGAATCCGAAATTGATTTACCGGCTGCCACATCGGCACGTACCTGTTTAAGCGCGTTTTGGATAATAACGTTACCGTCAAAAGATTCTTCCAATACGCCGATGGCATTTAAGATGGTTACACCGCTGCGCAGCAAGGTGGCAAGCGTCGATAACATACGATCATAATAAATGTTTTTGAGGAAGTTACCAAACAAAGGCATCGTGAGCAAAAACGCATGCCAACGTTTACGGCCGTTGGGTGTATGGATGTAAAACCGAAACGCAAAGAACAACGCCACCATTGATAAGATAATCGCGACTGCATGGTTGGTAATGGCACTGGATACTTTGAGTACAATAATCGTCAGCAACGGTAGCGTTAAGTTAAAGTCCTCAAAGATCTGTGCAAAGGTCGGTACGATACCCACAATAAAGTAAATAAGTACACCTACAGACGCTACACTCAAAATACTCGGGTAAGTAATGGCCGTAATAATTTTACTCTTCATGCCCTCCTGCGTTTTGGTGTAAATGGAAAGCTGCATGAGCGTATCGGCAATCTGACCGCCGACTTCACCGGCCTGTACCAAAGATAACCATACATGGCTAAACGTCTTGGGGTGTTGAGACAACGCCTCATGTAAAGACTGACCACCCGAAATATCGTGAGCAACCTGAGTAAGTACCATTCCCAAAGTCGGGTTGGACGCATACTGACCGAGCAGTGACACGGCACGCACCAAGGGAACACCCCCGGCGATTAAGGTAGAAAGCTGTTCGGCAAAAAAGGCCAGTACATGTCCCGGGACTTTTCCCCCTCTTTTACGTGTTACCTGCTTCGGGGCAAAGAGGCCGCCCGTAGCTTCGGTAATATCCAATACCAAATAACCCTTGTTTTGCAAGGCGGCACGCAAACGATCTTTGCTGTCCGTCGTGTAAGACCCGGTAAAGGTCTTTCCCTGTTCATCTCTCACTTTATATGTATATTTCGGCATATATTTATCCTCTGCGGAACACTCTTATTCGTCCGCCGTAGTAATACTTAAAATTTCATCAATCGTGGTTAACCCGCGCACTACTTTGTGCCAACCATTGGCACGAAGGTTGAGCGCACCCGACGCATTGGCCGCTTTTTTAAGTGCCACCAAATCCTGCGATTTGTAAATAATGTTACGCATTTCTTCTGTCATGCGGTATACTTCATAAATTGCGCGTCGACCGCTAAATCCCGTACCAAAGCATTTCGGACATCCCACAGACTTAAAGAATGTCCATGAATTTTGATCCCGCGGATTTAAGTGTCCTTCTTGAATAATACGTGCCAACATGGCCGAGTCCGGCATATGCGGTACTTTGCAGTACGGACATAAAATACGCACCAAACGCTGGGCCGCCACCAATGCCAGTGAACTGGCCAGCAAGAACGGCTCCATCCCCATGTCAATCAGACGAGGTACCGCCCCCAGGGCTTCATTGGTATGCAAGGTGGAAAGCACCAAGTGACCTGTTAAAGCGGCCTTTAAACAAGCTTCTGCGGTTTCGTTATCGCGGACCTCTCCCACCAAAATAACATCGGGGTCCTGACGTAAGAAAGAACGTAATCCGGCTGCAAATGTCAGTCCGATCGCCGGTTTTACCTGTACCTGACTGATACCCGCCAATTTATACTCGACAGGATCTTCCAAAGTCATAAAGTTTAATTCACTGGTTCGAATGGAAGTAAGTACCGCATTTAACGTGGTAGATTTACCCGAACCGGTAGGACCCGTTAAGAAGATAAGCCCGTGCGGCAAGTTTGCTGCCTCCAAGAAAGCTTTTTTCTGGGCAGGTTCAAAGCCTAATTTATCAATATTCATTTCTCCCGTACCTTTATCCAAAATACGAAGTACGAGTTTTTCACCGTATACGGCCGGACACACAGATACACGAACTTCAATGGAGCGGTTCTGGTAACGAATGGTAAAACTGCCGTCCTGCGGCAACCGTTTTTCGGCAATATCCAGTTTAGATAAAATCTTAATACGTGAAATAATCGCATTAACTGCATCTTTGGCCGGAGCCGTACGTTCATACAACGAACCGTCAATACGGAAACGCAAACTGACACGCTCATCAAACAGTTCCAGGTGAATATCACTGGTGCGCTCCGAAATAGCCTGACGTAAAATGGCGTTTACTTGCTTTACATATTGGGAAGAATTGGGACTCATGCGGTCC
Source organism: Elusimicrobiaceae bacterium (assembly GCA_017475405.1). Taxonomy (GTDB): domain Bacteria; phylum Elusimicrobiota; class Elusimicrobia; order Elusimicrobiales; family Elusimicrobiaceae; genus Avelusimicrobium. The sequence continues at coordinate 26,224 of JAFVFN010000021.1, read as the reverse complement.
AAATCCAACACCCCGGTTACTTCCACCTCTTCATCGCTGGCAGCCTGCGCCGCAGCATCCACATTGGCATGAATGGTTTCATTCATGACCTCTTCTAAGAGGTTTTTGGTAGAATAAAAGCTGTCAATGACTCCCAACAGTTGCGATTTACTGGTGATGAACGGCTGGATCTGCTTACCGGACATCATCTTAATATTTTCAATCAGAAACAAGTTTGTCGGATCCAACAGAGCAATAGCCAAGGAATCGTCCTCCATAAACAACGGGACGACCATATTTTCGCGCGCAAACTTTTCAGAAATAATTTCTTGCAAATTTTGCTCCCGTTCCGGCACCAAAATACCATTTTCCCGGGAAGCATAAGGAATAGAAAAATGTTTGGATAAAGCGATTGTTACCTGCTCTTCTGTCGCGAAGCCAAAACGTAAAATAGCCTCGGCAATGGAAATATTGTTTTGTTTGGCATAAAGCTGCGCTTGCTTATCTTGCTCCGGGGTAATCTTCCCCTGTTCTATCAAAATTTCATTCAACTGTTTGGCCATACTTAACCCTGTTATAACCGCATACTGTGTGTACACACCTGCCCCCGGGGATCCGGGGGCAGGTAAAAATACTCACACTTACTCCGCCAAAATGGTCGGTGTAATAAAGATGACTAAGTCCGTCGTGCTCTTTGATTTGCTGCGGCTGGTGAACAACCATCCGAGTATCGGGATGTCTCCCAAGAGCGGTACTTTACGCGTTTGATCAGTCTCACGAGAAGTGAGTAAACCACCGATCACAACCGTCTGGCCGTTTTTCACACGCACAAGCGTGGAAGCGGCACGCGTGGTTGTATCCAACGCGAAGTCAAAACCGGAAGATACCACATCCGAATACGAAGGTTGTACATACAAGGTTACATATCCTTCGCGGTTTACCTGCGGGGTAACCTGCAGGGTCAACCCTACCCGTTTACGTTCTGCAGAAGTGGTCTGCGTGGCCGTTGCACTGGTACTGCCGGTATCCGTTACCGTACGACCCACCGTGGCATCCGTAGAAGTGGTAATGGTCGCAGTTTTGTTGTTCAAGGTTACCACTTTGGGTTTACCCAAGTATTTTGCTTCACCGCGGGTAAGTAACGCTTTGAGCACAATGTTAAACGCCGACAAGTTTAACACACCGGATTCCGTATTAGAATCGGAAGAGGTTGTATTACCGCTTGAATCAGTTGTCGTTGTATTGTCGTCCAACTCATCACTGCGCGGGAAAATCCAATCCCATCCGTGCAAACGGCTGCCCGTTTTACTACGGCCACGGAAAAAGTCAGAAGTAATTTCACGGCTCGGTGCGCTGATTGAAGCCATCGTACCATCGGAACCACCGTATTCAAATCCTAAGCTCAAACCGCTGGTTTTGCTGACTTCCACGATTTGTGCTTCAATTAAAATCTGCGGAGGTTTGATATCCAGTTCGGCTAAAATATTTTCTACTTGCGGGAATACTTCCGGCACATCGGTAATAATTAATTTATTGGTGCGCGGATCTACCGCAATTTTTCCTACAGGAGATAACATGCTTCCCACGATGCTGGTGATCGTAGAACCGGTGGTGTAAGAGTCCCCGCCATTGGAACGCAGGTTATTGGTCATTCCAGAAGCATCGTAAGAACCGGAATTGTATCCGCCGCCGCTGAAACTGCTGCCGGCTCCGCTGGATACATCTTGCGGCATAATGCTGTTTAATTCGCTTTGGGCCGATCCTACACCTTGCAGAGAAATATAGCTCAGTGTATAAATCTTGGTGATTGTATCCGGCGCATCATTGGAACGTTTGGTTACTACGTAGCTGTCACTTTTTCCGATACGTTGATAGGCCAATCCGTGGACCCGAAGCAAGGTATCCAAGGCTTCGCGTACGGTTACACGCGTCAATGAAGCGGTCACTTTCTTATTGGCGAATTCTTCGCTCATAATAAAGTTAATCTTGGCTTGAGTAGTGATGCTGTTCAAAAATGCCGATATCGGCACATTTGCTACCCGAATGGACACTTTTCTGTCTAAGGGAGAAGAAATTTCCACTTCCTTATACAAGTCCGTAGCGGCGGACGGAGCAGTTGTTACTTTCACGTCCTCCGTTAAAGCGACGGCATCATCGCCGGGAAACATTTGACGTTCCTGCTGAGCAACTGCAGGGGTCGTAATTCCCAAGGTGACAATACCTGCCAACATTACTGCTAAACGATTTGTCATCTATCCTCCTGTGTGAGTATACTGCAAATAAACTAAATACTGCAAATCCGTATTAGATTTTGACCTTCTTTACAAAACGGTGTCCCTTATAAGAAAACGTTACCGAATCGGGTCCAACCGCCACAATCTTGGCCCCTTTATAGGTATGACCGATTGTATAGAGTTTTCCGCCAATAAGTACTTCTTTGTCAATGAGTCCGCTGATATGGATCTGATCGCGAATAACAATGGTCGGATCCTTAATCAGAGCCAACTCCCATTGACGTCGGCGTTCTTCTTCGGCCAAACGCTTCTTTTCCGCTTCAGCCTGACGACGGCGTTCCGCGGCCTCGGCCGCCAAACGCTGTTGTTCACGGTGTTTTAATAATAATATATCGTCGGGAGAAAGCATCGGATCCCGTTGGTTATCCAGGGAAAAAGATACCTGCGGTTTGACCAACGCTTCGCGCGGAGCTGAGGTAGTGGCAGCCATGGGGCCCATGCCCGGCATACCCATCATATCTGCGTCTATCATATCACGCTGTGCGTATAAAGAGACAGCTGGTAAAAGCAGTATCCCTGCGATAAATCCGTAACTTAATGCTGTTCTTTTCATTTGGATTCCTCCGTCTTATTGGCCGGAGCCGGGGTCACAGCCGGTTGTTGGGCTTTGAGTTTTTCCATTTGTGCGGCATAATCTTTAAACAGTTTAGGCGCATATTTTTCTTTCGGAAAAACCGTATTAAATTTAACGGTAATGGTGTTTTCTCCCAATCCCTCTTGTGTAGTTAATTTGGAAATAGACACCTCGGAAGCACGTATAAAATCGTCTCCGTTCTCCATATCCGCTAACAATTTGCCCAACTCTGCAAAACTCTGTTGGAATGATACTGACTGAGAGGCCACCGTATATACTTTCTGCGCATTCTCCGCAAAATTGCCGTCAATCTTGGGAGCCAACTCATGTTTACTGAACAAAGTCATCAAACTGCCCGGTAACCAATCGCTTTTTTTGGCTACGTCCGGGAATAACGGCTCTAAACGCAACAAATGCGCCTTGTTATCCAAATAATCTTCTTTATTGGTCTGCTGGATAGTAATAGCGGCCATGTTATCTTTGAGTTCCGCCTGATGTTCCGACAGTTTACCATGCACAAAACGTACCGCCAAAAACACAGCCAGTAACACGACAATCTGTTTTACAAATAAACTAAATTTACCTTCCTCACATACCGCTTTAATATCCTGCATACCGGATTTCCATTCAGCCAGTGTGGAGTTTTGGTTCAAGTTCGTCCAACCAGCACCCGAATGTTGTCCGGCGGTTCCTTCTTTCTTGGCAAATACTTCTTTGAGTTTATCTGCCGTCAGATTCTGTTTGATTTTATCGAAATCAAAAGCCATAGTTTAGCGCCCCCTTCCTTTAGATTCATTGCTGCAGGTCAGCACGAACTTGGTATCATTTTCGACATTCTTTTGCGCTTTGGTTTTGGCAGCCGTATTGGCAATGCTAGTATAGCGTATATCAATATTGCGACACAAGCGTTTCAAAGCCGACTGTTTGGCAACAGACTCTTTAAACCGGCCGCCAATAATTAAATCTTCACTTCCGTCCTTATCGGAATGTATATTCCCCTCTAACAACAGATTCCCCTCACCCGGACGTTTGGCCGGGAAAGGTGCCGTATAGGAAACCTTAGTCAGCCACATATTCGGGATAACTGCATGTGCCACGGCATCCAACACGGGAGTTACCAAAGGACTGTTTACATATACGTCCGTCAAGGCATCATTTTGGTTTTTAATATTATCCAAATTGTTTTGCAACTGAGTGGAAGACAATCCTTTAAAATCATCCAAAGTCTGGCTAGCTACAGATTGTTTCTTTTTGAGTTGATAGTTCGTTACCAACATGCCGACATAACTCTTGAGTAAAAATAATACCATCAGTCCAACCAGCACTAGAACAATTTTCCATGCCGTCCAACTGGCATTAAACTCATAGGCGCTTAAGCGTTTCCCCTTGGTAAAATCAATATCAGGAGCAATATCATTAAAGAACTTACCGCTTGCACCGATTGCGGCCACTTCACCGGCTGATTTGGTTTCAATGCCAAACACTTCCCGCAGGTTCCACTTACGTACCGGCTTGCGCGAATCCGCTTCCAAAGCAGGCACCCATTGTTCAATATTGTGACCGACAATCACCGCTTCTTCAAACGGATCTTTTTCCAACTGTTTGGCAATAAATTCGGCGCTGTTAGTAATTTCAAAACGACGACGTTCAGCCGGAATGGATCCGGAAATTTCCACGTCCCGTTCCAGTACCGGAACAGATCCGTTTAAGAAGATAAAATTGGCCATTTCTTTGCCAAAGAAAGAATAAATACGCCCGCCGGTACCCACCGATTCTTTATCGTTATCAGCGAATGTACGTCCCAACGATAAGCACGACGGTTCCACGGACACCAAATCTAAACCGACCGCCTTTAATCCTTTTTCCAAACTGGCCACAATGCCCTTGGTAGTCATGGCAAACACAACACCCAGGCGTTTTTGTTTGGTAGCAGCGGTTTCAAACTCATATACATGATAGGAATAAACGGCCTTATCAAAAGAAAAATGAATGTACTTGCGCGCTTCGTTCGGGATCCCCTCTGCCCATTCTTGACGTTTCATGGGAATGGAAATCACAAAGTGTCTGAGCAGACAGAACTCGGGAGCCAGGCTGACCACTACTTTAGTCGTATTCCACGACTTCTTTGCAGTTACTTTGGCCAGGGAATCACGCCAGTATTCCATGGTAAAAAACGATTCGTTTAAGTCCAACGGTTTTAGTTTACTGCGGTCTACCATATTGACCGGCACGCGGATTAATGACTCCAGCACGACTCCGCCATCTCGCTTAGCGCTCTGAGCGACATAGATTTCATCAATGCCGATATAGATCCCCAAGCAATCCGGGTGTGCTTTCATGTTATTGCCGACTAAAACTTCAGACAAATTCATAATTTTCCCATTCCCCCGACAAACTTATTAATAAGTCGTTGTTTCTGTATATTCCTCTTCGTATGGCATGTCATACGGATTATTGGCAGCAGGTGCATAACCGCCTGCATCCGCCGGTAAAGGAGCATATTCTTCCGAAGACGAGGCAATGCCTGAGGAAGAAGTGGTATCATTGGTAACAATGTTACGTACTGTTTTAGTTACCGTATAAGAACTGCTGTTGGAAGAAGCCGTATCAGCCTGTTCCGTAACAACGGCAGCAGCCATCTCTTCCGCGGCGACCTGCTTGTTTCCGGGATACATTACACGTCCCGGTTTCTTCCACAACCGAGCGGCTTTATAGTTCAGTGTTCCGGTTGATTGCACAGCAGTCGCTTGTTTGCACGTACCCATCTGACAGGAAGGTGCCGGATCAGCCGCACATTTGACAATTACACGACGGCGTAACGTTTGTTTATTACCTTTTAAATCTATACCTGTAAGTACAATCGTATATTTGCCGCATGGAAGTTCAGGTCCGATAATCCCTTTACGGCCGTTCCATAAAATTTGGTGATATACCGGTGAAAAGCCTTCCAACTGGCGCACAATATAATAGTTGCCGTCACGTCCGTGTTGAATGACCTGCAGCACCCAGTTATCTAAGGTATTTACGGTTTCCAAAACAGAAAAATCAATCGCGTAGGCTTCTCCCAACGAGCGATCAATCGCGTGGCATTGCGGCACAATGGCCATACTGAGTAAGGGAGCGGTTTCATTTCCTTCATTTTCTAGCAAGCGGGTAGGTAACTGCGTATCATAATCAAAAACAATCGAAAGACCTTTTAAATTAGAAAATTGAGCGGGGACTTCTTGATCTACTAACCCCATATTATAATAAAGCTTGCCCTGGGAAATACCTCGTTTGACCAAATAAGATTTAAGAGCCATAGCCTGACGAATACCGGACAGCGTTACGTCATCCGTATAAGAACCGGCAGGTAAAATCGTGTATCGTGCACCTTGCGTGAGTGCTAAGAGTTCATAAATGCTATTGAGCGTGCCTAAAGACTGCGTACGAAAGGAATTATTCTGAAACAATACTCCGTCATCAATATCAATGGCATCCGGACGACCGTCCGGGCGCATATATAAGTGTACCCCTTTATCGGCGGATAATTCAGCAATTGCGCTGTCGGTCAGGCTTTGTAATTTCTGAGCGGTGTAAATATTGCGCGCTTCAATGGCAGAAGGACTGGTTAAATCGGCAAAGGTAGATGAGGCACTGGGCGTTTCGGAAACAGTTAGCGCAGCAGCAGGCGTAGCTGCTGTCGGCAAAGCGGTTGCCTCAGCCGTAGGCAAAACCGGGTCACTCGGTATTGTTAAGGGTTGATTTAATTCGTTGGCAATGGCGGCTAAATCATCTTGAGTGGCAGCCACACCGTTGGCAGCAGTTTCTTCTAATACGGCCGCTTGATCCAGGGCCGTACTCTGCGCTTGACTGAGCGGCTCGGTACCGTCTTGCAGGTAACCGGCCAATTGGCGTTCCTCAATTTGTTCCGTTAAGGTTTTGGGAGTACCCAACGCAGCAGCCGTTTCGGCAGCTACGGTTTCCCCTTCGGTAGCCAACGTATTTAATTTTTCGGTACCGTAGTTGGCGAGGTTTTCCGTTTTGTCTACAATCGTTTGAGTCGGTTGATTGGGGAAAGAAACATCTACTTCTACCGGCGTTTTAATACCGCCGATCTGGTTATGAATCGCGTCAATGTACTTATTGGCGGTAGCCACCTGTTCATTGTCCCCGTTCATCAGCACATCTACAAAATAATCCAAAGCTTTATCGGTATTATTTTTTTGATAGGCTTCAATACCTTTTTGCAGTTGTTTTTCTGCAGAAGCGGCTTGCACGGTTTGCACCGTCGCTAACAGACCGCCCGTTAAAACCAGCACACACAACCAAATTTTATTCTTTTTGCTCATCTAAATATTCCTTGCGCTAGGATTTTAGGCTCCTTGCAATTACACGCCGATACAGCTATTATAGCAATTTCGCACGATTTGTAAAGAGTTTTTTTATTATTTTTAAATTTATTTTCTCAGTCCGTCAAAAACACTACTTAAAGATTGTAGCAAAATTACAATTATTTTTCATTCTTTTTATTCAAAGACTGCATCCGTTTTTTTGCGGAGAGGCTATCCGGGTAATAAAACAATGCGTTCTCTAACGCCAGGCGCGCGCCGTTCCAATCTTCCGCTTTATAATACAAACTGGATAACGCTAAATGCGCCCATAAATCATCCGGTTTGTTTTGCAATACTCGGTGTAAAATTTCTTCCGCTTTCAAATCATTACCGCTCAAAGATAATACGCGTGCAAGTAAAATTTGTCCGTTCATATCGGTCGGATACTGTGTCACATACGCTTCAATATTTTCACGCAGCTTATGTTGGTAATAGGCTGACATTTTACTAAATTTATTTGCCTTGTCCTGATAACTTTGCAGGACGCGTGCCTGTGCCAGCAGCTCAGGCTTATCGTCTTTGGCCGGGAATAATTTATCCACCCGTTTTAACAAATCTGCATCCAACGTGTCTACTTCCAGGCCGCGTAAATAAATATTTTTGGCCTTTTCCGTATCGCCCTGTTTTTGATAAATCTCCCCCACTATGCGCCATAAATCCGTTTCGTACGGGAATAAATTAACAGAGCGTTCCAGCATTTGAAGTTCTTCCCCTGTCGCATAAATAATATTATCATGCAGCAGCTGAGCCAACAACTTATACGCCTGCAAATGATACGGATGCAACCGCAAATTATCCATCAGATAATGTACGGTTTTTTTAATGTCCCGGGTACCCAATGCCGCCAAGGCAGCCTGATAATACACCTCTTCATAGTAAGAAGCCGCAGACATGGTTTTTTCAAACACGGATAGCGCCCCTTTATAATCCTCTTTGGACAGTAATACCTGCCCTAACCGAAAACCGGCTTCCGTGTTGGCGGGATACAATGTAAGTGCTGCTGAGAGGTTTTTAACAGACCCGTCATAATTTTGTGCGGCAATTTTTTTCTGTCCGACAAAAGCTTCATATTCACTGGCAAACCAAACGCCCTGCCATAAAAATACCGCTGCGCATCCGGCCAATACTACCAGAGCTACGGCCTTGGTAGCCGGGTTAGCAGTAATACAAATTTTGCCTTCCTCTTTCCCCACACCGCTCACCTCGGCGCCGACAAGCCACCAGAAAATAAATGCCGGCACCACCGCGTGCAAAGAAATGTTTAACATATTATCCACTAGCATCCCTAAAATACCGCAGAAGATTGCCTGAAGTAGTTGTTTTTTGTCACACTCTTTTTTGTGCACGGCAAAATCTTTGACTTCCAAAAACAACACCATGAACATAAACAGGAACAGTCCTACGCCCACGATGCCGCCTTGCGCGAGTTGGAATAGAATTTCATTATGCGGCGCATTGGTAGTGGTTTTCAAATCACGCAGCTCGGGATATTTAAGCAGCGTATTGGGCTGATAGCGCGCAAAGGCCATTTGATAATTCCCCACGCCGCTTCCCAAGACCGGACGCGCCAAAAAGATCTCTTTAGAAACATCCCACATCAGCAGCCGTTGATGCAGCGACTGAAAAATACGTTCTTTGGGAATCTTGAGGGAAAAGTCATCCAGTTTAATATCACTCATTTCCGTGACACGGTTTTTCACGGGACTAATCGCATTGCCGGGACCCGGCATATACACAGAACTGTACGCTACCCCTACTGCCAACAAGGCCAGTAAAAACACACGGCCTTTACGCTGCCAAATTAAACTGCGAAGCGTTCCGAACATCCACATCATAATCAGTCCGCACACAGCACCGATCCAACAAGAACGCGCGAGTCCGAAAGACAAATACAAGATGTAAACCAGTACCAAGAGCCCGTAAACAATAAAATCTTTTTTGCTGTCCGTGCGCATAAAATAAACCAACAGTGCCGGTAACAGCATTACCACCGCCGAAGATAAAAAGTTCGGATTGCCAAACGTAGAAAATGCTTTAGTCGCAAATTGATTGATTTCAAAAGGCCATAAAAAGTCCAGTCCGAGTGCCTGCAACACACCGTAGCAACAGGCCAAAAATACGGCCACAAAAATAAGTACCAAAATGTTTTCCTGAGTCAGTTTTCGAAGTACACGCACACCCAAATAAATCCCGATTCCCCACAAAACAGCAGCATACCAGTCCCATAACTGAGCCAGGAACGTTTCCGAAGCGATGGTGGTTTTTAACATCGGGGCCAGGTACCACAGTCCCCCCCACACAAAGAACAATAAAATGTAATTGGTTTTACTTTCAATCGTACCGGAAAACACCACATTTTTGCTGATGATATACGCGCCTACCGCTACAATCAACAGTAAAGTACCGTAGTTAAGCAGGTTAAAAAACAGCGTTTGTCGAAGTGCCTGCGGGGCACTGGACACCGCCGATAGCCACCCCATCGCACAGGCAATAACGTATACAAAAAAAGCCAAATCAAAAAATGTTTTGGTAAAGTCAATGGTTTGGGTACGCAAAAATTTAAACGCAAGCGTACCATAAATCAGAGCAATCAGTAAATACAAAATAACGTTTTGGGCAAAGAATGGATTGGCCGTCAGATCCGTAAAAAAGATTAGTGGCACGACGAGAAACGTGGCCGATAAAAGCACACGAATAACTTTCATGTAGATAGTTTCTTTTTCAGGTTTTGTTAAATTAAGCATAAAAAATCCTGTACGAAGTTTTCTATATTTTAGAAATTTCTAACAAGAAAGAAAAGAGAAAAAATAAAATGAAGAATTATGTTATAATGATAAGGTAGTTAACCAAAATTTATTCTGTTTTTGGAACCGTATAGAAAGTATGCGGAGTACTTTTGAAAGTCAAAAGTCATTCTCAAGTCCAAAAATAGCCGATTTAGGTACGGTTGGGTCTCGAGCCCCGACTGTGCCGAGTGTTTCTCGCTTATATGCGAGGGACCACGGCTGTTATCTGTGGGACTTTGAGAATGCTCATGATAGCAGCCGTATTATTTTATACGCTCCAAACAGAAAACAAACAAAGGAGTGTATATGAATTATAAACATAACCAACAAGGTTTTACGCTAATAGAACTTTTGGTGGTAGTACTCATCATAGGCATTTTAGCTGCCGTGGCATTGCCCCAATACCAATTAGCCGTAGCGAAAGCAAGATTTACAGAACTGAAATTATTAGCTGATTCTGTTGCCAAAGCGCAAGAAGTCTATTATTTGGCAAACGGAGAGTATGCTTCGGAATTTAAACAATTAGATATCGGTATTCCAAATGCTGAAAATGCCGGTCAAACTGCAAGCATTGGTTCTTCCGACAGGTATTGTGCTATTTTTGTTTCTAATGACCGTAGAATTACCTGTTATATTACACTCAACAATACACAAATGGGATATACAAATCACTATCAACACGGACCTGATTTCCCAGGGATAAAATGGTGTTTTACCTACGATACTGACGAAAACTCACTTGCTAACCGAATATGCAAATCAGAAACAGGTAAATCTACTCCACATTCAGAAAAGGCCGGGGCCCTACGCTGGGAATATTGAGTTTTGCAATCACAAAACGGGTACTCCTTTACGAGTACCCGTTTCTATTCATACTATCATTCTTAATAAACTGATTTCCACTGACGTGTTGTTAATTTCATATCCACCCGACGGTTAGCCCGTCTTCCTTCCGGTGAATTATCTAGCGTAATCGGACGTGTGTTACCGTACGCATGAATACGGATACGATCGGCTTCAATACCGCGGCTCACCAGATATGATTTAAGTGCCGCCGCGCGGGATCCGGACAACCAATAGTTATATTCATCGGAACCCAACACATCCGAGTGTCCTTCCAAAATCAAATGAATATTGCCCTTTTCTTTCATCAGAGTAACCACTTTATCCAGTAAGGGATATGCATACTCCGGCAGACGAATAGAATCAAAATCATAATTAATAGAGGGCAATTTAAGCGACTTATACATCTGCGTCACAGATTGCTTATACAATTTATAATTTTGCAATTCTGATGCTTCCACATTCGGATCCTGCGCCGGCAGACGCGGGATATCGTCTACTTCCTTATTTTGAGAAGATGCACAGGCACCTAGTGCCAGTACAAGTCCTGCTAACAAGATATTTCGTAAACTCATAAATTCCCCCTTTAGTTGTATTATAAAAAAATACTGGCAATTTGTAAACAAACTTATAAACAGCTGTGGAAAAGCTGTGTATAACCTGCCTTTATATATATAATTTTATGACTTTTTAGGTTTCCAACAGTTTGTTCTGGGCCCCATCAAGGGACCAAGCCTGTGGATAAGTGAATTTTTCTGTGGATAACTTTCCTTTTTAAGAGATAAAAATTTTATTTTTCGCCCTATCATCGACGACAAAATAAAATAGGACAAATCCTTTTGGAATTGTCCACAAACTCCAAAAAAGTGTTGACAACTTGTGCATTTTATGGTAGAAAGAAGACTTAAACCAGGGTCCTATACTGCAGGCCCAGATGCATACAGGTCCAAATTCCGCTTGCGTATCCCCCCAAAAACAGGTTTAATAAAGTATAGACTTTCAAAGGAGTTATATATGGCTATCAAATCTACGAATTTACGTTTTTTATTGTCCCTGGGCAACACAAAAATGGTTGTTTTACAAGATGAAAACGACCTGCACATCTATACCAACCAAACAACTGCCAAATCCCGCAAACAAGATACAATTGCGGCCGAACACGTTACCGAAGCACTCGTATCCAAATAATATTCGCCTTTGTACTCTTTTGACACCGCCCTCGGGGCGGTGTTTTTGATGGTCTATGCGCCCAAATAATTGTATAATAACAAATATGAAAAAACTACTTGCATTGGTTGTTTTACTGACTGTTTGTGCCGGTGTTGTAACGGCCCAAAACACACTTTCCCAAACGCTTCCGCTCTTGCAGCAGACCGCGCGTACGCCCCGGCAAACCCAACAGGTACTTAATCTGTTTCGCTCTTCCCAAGATCCCAATACGATTTTTGCGGCCGGTGCCAGTCTGGTCAAAATACCACCGGAAAGTGTCTATGAACCGGCCCTGCTTAACCAAATTATCAGCGCGCAGGATCCGCTCAAAATGGCTTTCTCGGCCATTATCTTGACATCCATGGGATCTGTCTATGAGGAACTCATCCCCCTCTTACAAGACACGCTTCAAAGCGCAGACCCTGTGTTGCGCGCTTACGGTGCCACAGCCTATACGCTGATTAATCCCGATGATAAAACACATACAACCGATGTAATACGTCTGTATATTTTTGACAGTGCGTTTGCCCAACGGGCGATGAATCTGGTAACCAAAGACTCCAAAGAACAATTTAACCTGCTTAAAACAGCATCTTCTAACCCAGACACTCAGGTACGCTCGGCGGCGGCAGCCTGGCTTGGCACACTGCATACCCCCGAAGCGGCGGCGCAACTACAAAAACGTGCAAAAAAAGAAACCGATATGACCGTACAAACGCAGCTTGCCATTGCGCTGGCTGCTAACCCGGACGTAGCGCTTGAGCAAGTTACGCAGGGACTTAAACTAAACTATAAAAAACCCGCCGCTACCACGTACGCCCTAGCACTTGGATTTATGACGGGCAACAGTGTGAGCACGTTAAAAGAGGCACTGCTTTCCACCGATACGAACCAACATATCAATGCCTTGCGCAGTGCGGCCTATATGGCCGGGATTTTGGCTAATCCGGACGGATTTGCCTACTCCTCGGACCGTACATTTGACACACATTTATTAAAAGGGCTCATTGCCCCCATCAGTGCGCTGGCAAAAAACGGTTCTTCCGAAGAACAAACCTATGCCCAAAATGCACTGGAACAAATTGAAAAACTCTTATAATGAGGAACCCTATGAAAGTAAAAAAATTAGATTCCCGAGCCAAACTTCCCCTACGAGCCCATCCGACCGATTCAGGAGCGGATCTGTTTGCGTTGGAACGCACGGAACTGGCCCCGCACAGTATTGCCAAAGTACGTACCGGAATTGCCGTAGAGTTACCTGAAAATACCTCGGGTATTATCTGGGGCAAAAGCTCGGTGGAGAGCAAAGGCATTAAGGCCATGGCCGGGCTCGTGGACGCACCGTACCGCGGAGAACTCTTGGTGTGCATGTACAACTTAAATAATACGCCCTTTGTGTTTGAGGCCGGCCAAAAAGTAGCTCAACTCGTGGTACTTCCGACATTATACCCAACTTTTGAAGAGGTAAGCGAACTATCCGACACGTCCCGCGGCGAGGGTGGATTCGGATCTACCGGCGTGTCCTAAAATTTCAGTTTACAAATGTTTGTAATTTTGTAAAATGTGGTAACCCACTTATGAACCGCAATATTCTGTCACTCGATTTTTACGGAGAAGGCATCACGGCCGCTTTAGCTTCGCTGGACGAAGCTACCGATACTTTGCGTATTCGGTATATTTTGCGCCAACCCTGCAAGGCCTTTGCGGGTGCCTTTGTGCGGGACCGTATCGGAGCCCAGGAAGAATTATCACGTGTATTTGGTCAAATGAGTGAATATATATCTTCCACCCCGTCCGTAGTTGTCGGAGTACGCGGTAACTTTTTATCTTTTCAACATAATACAGGCTTTGCCTATACGCAGGCACGCAACCTGATTATTCGCGATGAAGACATTGAAAACGCCATTCACGATGCGTTGCCGCGCAATTTAGATGACTCTTTAGAGGTATTAGACGTCCTGCCGCAATCTTACAGTATTGACGGACAACACGGGGCTATTTCACCCAAGGGAATGTCCGGTTGCTGTTTGGGCGCCGAGACGTTTATTTCACTGGGTGTTACAACCCATTTAACCAATTTACGACATGTACTGGAAGCCTGCGGATGTGAAGACTTTTTGTGGATGCCTACGTCCGTGGCACTGGCAGACAGTGCCCTGACTTCCGCTGAAAAAGCAGGTTCATGTTTACTGGTAGATATCGGAGAAAATACCATTTCGGCTGTCTTGTATCACAAAGATTCGCTCAAAGAGGCCTGGGAAATCCCGTTTGGCTTAGACCGGGTTGCTGACGGTATTTCCGACCAATTACAAAACGATTTTCAAACCGCCCGGCAAATCTTACGCGACTATGAACCGGATCCGGTTATGGATGAAGTATTAGAAGATGCAGCCGCCCCGATGCTCACGGCCCTGCACAAGGAACTGGTTCAATCCCTCACATATATCCAGTCACTTCCCACGCAAGCCGTATTATGCGGACAGGGGGCCTGGCCGGTACTGCAAAAAGGACTGAAAAACACCCTGGGGCTGCGTAAAGTGCGGTTGTGTGCGTTTAATAAACTCATTGCCGATTGTGAAATCGACCGTCCGCAATATGACGGGGCATTGGCGCTGCTACAGCATGCGATCTCTCGGGAAAAAAGCCAACTGGGTGTGGCACAGGTTAAAGAAGAGGGTTTTATTGGCCGTCTATTTACGAAACTCGGACTAAATGTATTTTAACCTTTGGGTAATATAACACAAATAGCCGCTCATCGCCTGAGCGGCTATATATTTTGACCATTAGGTCCAAATATCCAGTCGCACGTAGACTGCAAAATGCCCCGCCAAGGGGCGGGGCACAAAATTAAGCTTCCTCTTCTTCGGCGCGTTCCGTACGCTTACGTACCAAATGCGATAAGATCTTTTTACGAAGCCGCAGGGACTTGGGAGTAATTTCTACGAGCTCATCAGGCGCAATGTATTCCACAGCCTGCTCCAAACTCATCTGCCGGGGCGGTGTCAATACATACGACTCGTCACTGGCTTTACTGCGCATATTACTTAAATGTTTGGCCTTACAGGGATTAACCACCAGATCATTGGCACGCGAGTTCTGTCCCACAATTTGTCCGGCGTATACTTTTTCACCGGGACCCAAGAACAGCTCTCCGTTATTTTCCAGAGCATACAACGCATACGGAGTCGTTTCACCGTCTTCTTTGGCAATCAATACCCCGTTATGACGTAAATCCTGCAGGTCGGCCTTGGGATAATATCCTTTAAAACTGTGGTGCATAATACCCGTACCGCGCGTACTGGTTAACAGTTCGTTTTTAAACCCGATTAACGCACGAGACGGGATTAAATATTCCAAACGCAACCGGTCTTCACCTTCGGTAACCATATTTTCAAGCTGCGCAGCGCGGGTTCCCAAAATAGTAAACACGGCACCCTGGTATTCGGATTTAATATCCAAAATCAGCGACTCCATCGGCTCTAAAATTTGGCCGTTTTCCTGCTTGTATAATACTTCAGGGGAAGATACTGCGAGCTCAAACCCTTCTCGGCGCATATTTTCAATCAAAATCGTTAAATGCAACTCGCCCCGTCCGTATACTTTGAACTTTCCTTCCCCCTCCAACTGCTCGACTTTAAGACCCACGTTGGTTTGGGCTTCTTTTTCCAATCGGTTTTTCAGGTGTCGGCTGGTTACAAACTTACCCTCCCGACCGGAGAACGGACTGTCATTGACCAAAAAGTCCATCGACATCGTAGGTGCATCGATGGTAAGCGGCGGCAGCGGTTTTAACGCATCGGGACGACAAATCGTGTCCCCCACGTCTACCCCTTCCAGTCCGGCAATAGATACAATATCTCCTGCCGTTGCTTTGTCTACTTCGACTTTACCAAGCCCCAAGAAGCGTTCGATTTTGGCTGCTTTGGCATTGGTCGTAGTACCGTCCGGATGGATTAATACCACCGACTGTCCTTTTTGAATGTTGCCCGCCAAAATACGACCAATCCCCACGTGACCCAAAAAGTTATTGTAGTCCAACATGGTTACCTGCATTTGCAGCGGGGCATCCGGTTCGGCCTGCGGAGCAGGCACGTGTGATAAAATGGTATCTAAAATAGGCGCAATGTCTTTGCCCTGCTCTTCCATTTTAAGACTGGCCCAACCGGCACGGCCCGAAGCATAAATAATCGGGAAATCCAACTGTTCATCGGTGGCTCCGAGCTCCATAAACAGGTTAAATACTTCGTCTACCACTTCACTGGGACGAATATGCTCACGATCCATTTTATTAATGACTACAATAGGTTTAAGCCCCAAGGCCAGTGCCTTGCGCAGTACAAAACGAGTTTGGGGCATGGGGCCTTCCACAGCGTCTACCATCAAAATGGCACCGTCTACCATTTTTAAGACACGTTCCACCTCGCTTCCAAAATCAGCGTGTCCGGGCGTGTCTACAATGTTGATGGTATGACCCTTATAGCCAATTGAGGTACATTTGGCCAAAATCGTAATACCGCGCTCGCGCTCCAACGGATTGGAATCTAGCACGGTATCCTGTGCCTGGTCTTCTTTCACTTTAAATTCACCGGCAAATTTTAACAGGGAATCCACCACCGTGGTCTTACCGTGGTCTACGTGGGCAATAATGGCCACATTACGTACATCTGTGCGGGTATTATTCATATAAGTACAGTCCTTAATTAAAAATGAGTATTTATTATATTTTATCAAATATTAACGGCCGATGTCTGAAACCGGCCGTGTCAAAATCAATGTGCTACGATTTCCAGAACCTGTCGGGGTTCCAACCCGAGTTCAAGCCAAGCCCATATCAGCACTTCCACCTGCTCTTCATAACTCAAAGACAAGAACGAAATTGCTTCACCAAATTGGTTAGTAAATAACATCGGAGCTTGACGAGGTATACGTCCGTACTTGAGGATTGAAATCAATGCAGTTTCGTTCTGACAATGGCTGCTTGGTTTGTGACCTCCCTGTTCATACCACCACCGATTGACCGCATGCTGATACCAGGTGTGATGCATGGTAAAGTGTTCATCCAATTCCCAAACACCGGGGGTGCGGAACATAAGCGCTGTTTTTTCCGTTTTGGATAATTGGTTATAAATATTGGGCAAATACAATCCGAAATAACGTTCCCGGTAAGGTGCTAATTCATATTCAAACGGGTGCTCTTCTATCCATGCTTCGCGTTGACGTACATATTCTTCCTGTGTCCATAGCGGGAAATTAGCCGTATGATCCTGCGAATACTCCGGTAACCCCTCAAATAACGGACTGACCCGGCGCAAGGTATAATATATATGTACTTGATCGGTTATGACATCTATCTCCGGTGCCTTGGCAAACGGATTATCTTTCATGGGCACTTTGGCTGCCTCTAGCACAAAGGCCAACTCCTCTCCCAGGGCTAATTCCTCGGCACTGTATTTTGTATCGTTTCCAATATAATCGCGCGCTGGAACGCGATGTTGAACAGCCATAAAGAAACGCACGGCACGCAGGGTTTGTTCCGCAGGCGGAGCCTGTACATGTTGATACAGACGGATAATTTGACGTTGCAGCGCAATGACATCAGCTGACGGATCCTCCACATTCATAAAATTATGGATGCGATGCAATAAATACCGTGCCTGCTCATTATCGGTATATGCCGGCCATTTATAGTGGTTCGCCTGTAAATATTCGGCTAACGGTTTAAGGCGAGCATCGACTGTCATTACAGTAAGTTGCTTGCCTGCCGGATTGGTTGAACCCTTTAATATTTGACGTTCTATTTCCGGCTCGGCATGTTTTAACAACTTAGATGTATTTAGCGCACAAACGGGCAGTGGGGCTGTTACAGAGGGAAGTGAATAAACCGGCAATTTAACTCGAATCACGGGTTGCTTCGTAGTGACTGCTTTAATAACTGACTTTTTGGGCACCGCTGCATACCCGGAAACAATCATCCCCATACATACTAATACTGCACAACTTTTACAACCCCTAAACATAAAAAACTCCTTACAACACCCTAAATAATGTATTCATATTGTATCAAATGTCGTCGATAGCACAAAATGGGGCAAAAGGCCCAATCTGTAATTGGGCCTTTTAGTAAAACGTATTGATGGATAGTCTCTTTGGAAAACCAAACGCTATTCGTTATCTGGGATTGTCGGTTGCACCCAAACGGCTCCGATGCTTTTTCCAAGGGAAATAAATTCTAGTTTCTTCAAATCAAGCAGCAGCACATCGTGTCCATGTTCGGCATTTTCATGCACGGTAATTACAAAAAATCCGCTTTTAAGCTGCAGCGCTTGGGTAAACGCGTTCTTAAGGGCAGCACGAGAGGTAAACCCTTCCTGTTCTTGCTGCAAGGCAATGACAATCTCGCGATACGCCGGCACAAACGCACCTTCAAATTCGGTTTCTTCACCGTAAGCTGCGTCTAAAATTACTTCCAACGTACTTAGTTGTATCCCTTTTTGCAATTGGACACGGTTCCACTCTTTTTCAAAATGAGTGTAATACGCCGGGAACGGTTCTTTGATCAGTTGGCGTTCTACCAACCGTTGCAATTTAGCTTCATTGAGTCGCGGAGCGCACAGCTCATAACCACGGTATTGCATCTTTTCTTTCCGGGTAAGAGGTACTAATCCAATTCGAGAACGTATCCCTGCCTCTAATACTTCTTTCCCGATACGCATATTGGGTACCATATAAGCCTGTCCCCCAGCACGTAAGTTACGAATAAAACTACCTGACAGAGGCTTTTCAATAAGTTGAGTTTGGGAAAATGCGGGAAAACTAGACAGGATAAAAACCAACAGACATACTGCGTGGGACAATTTCATAATTACTCCTTAAAAAGAACTTCTTACTTATATTGTAGCAAACTAATATTTTCTTGCAAGAGATAAAAGTCCCATCAGACAATTAGGTCTTCCATAACTAACGTTTTCGTAACGCGGAATTGATTTTTCTTATTTGTTTGTGCTATTTGAACCCAAACAAGCAGCTTGTTATCCTTACAAATTTTTACTATACTATAAATACAATTTAATCTGTTTTTGGAACCGTATGGAGAATACGGATAGCTTTTGTAATAAAGGCCATGATGTCGCCAAAAACAGTCGTTTTAGACACAAGATAGTGGACTTTCGAAACCCATCATTTTGTGTCAAGTGTTTACTGCTTTGCAGTAGGCCACGGCTGTATTGTTTAGGTAAGACATCATGCTTGAACAAATGCAGCCGTCATTTTTCATATATCCTCCAAAATCAGACAAAAGGAGAAGATATCATGAAAACACACAAACAAGCCTTCACTCTAATAGAACTATTGGTCGTCGTGCTAATTATAGGCATACTGGCAGCAGTGGCATTACCGCAATACAAAAAAGCAGTATTTAAAAGTCGGTTTGCTACTATTAAAAACCTAACTAAAAGTTTAGCTGATGCACAAGAAATCTATTATTTAGCTAATGGAGAATATGCTCAAACATTTGATGAATTAGATATTTCCGTCCCCAATCAGGCAAACTGTTGGCTAGATATTGATAACACATTATCACAAGTATCCTGCGGAGATGCCTCTATTCAAATGAATTTTCAAATACGCTTACACCATGATTTATACTATCCTTCTGTTCAAATATGCACAGGTCTGACACCAGATATTACAGACATACAAAATCAAATTTGTAAGACAGAAACAAATAGTTCATCACCCAACAAAACAACTAGCACATATATGGCGTGGCACTATCAATAAACATAATCAACTAGACACCCAATAATTATATAGTAAGCCCGTCCATGGTAAGAATATGGACGGGCTAAAAACATCTAGGGACTTTTTATTTCGCTTCAGCTACTGCTACAGCAACGGCCACGGTGGCCCCTACCATCGGGTTGTTACCCATACCGATTAAACCCATCATTTCTACGTGGGCAGGCACGGAGGAAGAACCCGCAAACTGAGCGTCGCTGTGCATACGGCCCATGGTATCGGTCATACCGTAAGAAGCAGGACCGGCCGCCATGTTATCCGGGTGCAAGGTACGACCTGTGCCACCACCGGAAGCCACGGAGAAATATTTCTTACCGTTTTCGGTTGCCCATTTCTTATAGGTACCGGCTACCGGGTGTTGGAAACGAGTCGGGTTGGTAGAGTTACCGGTAATGGATACGTCTACCCCTTCGTGACGCATAATGGCCACACCTTCGCTTACGTCATCGGCACCATAGCATTTTACTTTGGCGCGTTCACCGTTGGAATAAGCTTTTTCACTTAAGATTTTGAGGTTCCCAGTTTTGTAGTCATATTCAGTTTCCACAGAAGTAAAACCGTTTACGCGGGAAATAATGTGAGAAGCGTCTTTACCTAAACCGTTCAAAATAACGCGAAGCGGTTCTTTGCGTACTTTGTTAGCGGTGCGGGCAATACCAATGGCCCCTTCAGCAGCGGCAAAACTTTCATGTCCAGCCAAGAAGCAGAAACATTTGGTTTCTTCGGACAAAAGCATGGCACCTAAGTTACCGTGTCCCAAACCTACGGCACGCTGATCGGCTACGGAACCGGGTACGCAGAAGCTCTGCAAACCGACACCGATTTTTTCTGCCGCTTCAGCCGCATTTTTCACGCCAGCTTTGAAAGCAATGGCGGCGCCTACAGTGTAAGCCCATACGGCGTTTTCAAAGGCAATCGGTTGGATGCCTTTTACAATGGCTTCCACATCCACACCTTTTTTGGTACAGATTTCTTTGGCTTCTTCCAGGGAAGCGATGCCGTACTCTTTGAGTACGGAGTTAATTTTTTCAATTCTTCTTTCGTATCCTTCAAATGTTACCATATTCAAATTCTCCTTACTCTTTGCGCGGGTCAATTACTTTGACGGCTTCATCAAAGCGGCCGTATTTGCTGATATTTTTCTCATAAGCAGTCTTCGGGTCTTCGCCTTTCTTAATAGCGTCCATCATTTTGCCCAAGCTGACGAACTGGTAACCGATGATTTCATTGTTGGCATCCAAGCCGATTTTAAGCACATACCCTTCGGCCATTTCCAAATAGCGGGGGCCTTTGGCTTCGGTTCCGTACATCGTACCTACCTGACTGCGGTGTCCTTTGCCCAAGTCTTCCAGCCCGGCACCGATAGACAAACCGTCATCGGAGAATGCACTTTGCGTGCGGCCGTATACAATTTGCAAGAAAAGTTCGCGCATGGCGGTGTTAATGGCATCGCATACGAGGTCAGAGTTTAAAGCTTCCAAAATGGTCTTGCCGGGTAAAATTTCAGCGGCCATAGCGGCAGAATGAGTCATACCGGAGCAGCCGATGGTTTCTACGAGGGCTTCTTTAATTACGCCGCCTTTGACGTTTAAGGTCAGTTTGCAGGCACCCTGTTGCGGGGCACACCAGCCAATACCATGGGTAAAACCGTTAATATCGGTAATCTGTTTTGCTTTGACCCACTTTCCTTCTTCAGGAATCGGGGCCGGTTCGTGCTTGGCACCTTTGCAGACGCAGCACATATTTTGTACTTCA
The DNA here is from genome assembly GCA_017475405.1 of Elusimicrobiaceae bacterium. GTDB lineage: Bacteria > Elusimicrobiota > Elusimicrobia > Elusimicrobiales > Elusimicrobiaceae > Avelusimicrobium. Next base: position 4,614 of record JAFVFN010000021.1, on the reverse strand, counting down.
GGGGTACATTTTTCACAGCTCATCGTACATCTCCTATAATAAATTTATCAGATATATTTTAGCATTTTTGGAGAACTAAACGAATATTCATTAATCATAAAAATAGATCGTCCATAGTATTTTAATGCTACTTGTTGGCAAGGTTATACTATTACGAATTTATCGGGTAGCAAAAGTAATTATATGGTTCATTTGGACATTTACTTCCCTGCGCATTAAATGTTTTACATATTTTTGTAGCTACTATATCATCTGTATGTGCGGCACAGGCAAAAAAGTCCGTTAATAAATAATACCGTAAATATACCCTCATATTTTTATTAGAATGTCCAGCACCCTGACGGCCACCATAAATATAAGGTTCATTCTGCTTACTGTAACCTAAAAAAAATACCAGTTTGGAGTCGTTAATTGATCAAGATCTAATTTAGTTAAATCCTCTGCATACTCGCCATTAGCCAAATAATAGGCTTTCTCTGCCACGACTAACGCTTTCACTTGAGCAAAGGCTTCTGCCATATGAGCTTTATCAACGGCCACGCGATATTGTGGTAATGCCACTGCCGCCAAGATACCTATAATCAGGATAACAACAAGTAATTCAATCAATGTAAACGCTCGTTTATTTTCATGCATATATTTCTCCTTATATTGTTTTTACTCTATAAAGAAAAAATATCAAAAAAAAAAAACGCGTCAAGTGCTTTTTCTTGCTATAATAGTTAGGTAGTAGAAATTAAAATTTATTCTGTTTTTGAAACCGTGTAAAGCACACGGTGCACGGTAATACCGTACAATCCTAGTTCAAAAACAGTCGTTTCAGACGCAATATAGCGGACCTTCGAAACCCGTTATGTTGTGTCAAGTGTTTATCGCATTGCGATAAGCCACGGCTGTTATGTTTGGGCGACTAGGATTGTCCCGAATATAGCAGCCGTCTTTTTGCGACAGCGACTATATTCCCTAAACAGCAATTATAAGGAGATCATATGCAAACAATAAAATATAAGAGTGCCTTCACGCTCATAGAACTTTTAGTTGTGGTGTTAATTATAGGAATATTGGCCACAGTAGCGTTACCACAATATCAGAAATCCATATACAAAAGTCGTGCAACAGAGGCCTTAGCTATGTTAAACACCATTGTACAAGCACAAGAAGTATATTATTTAGCAAATGGGAAATATGCGGATGATATTAGTGAATTAGATGTAAATATTCCTACGGAACTTCTGCTTACAAAGTCAGGTAAATTGTCTTCAAAATATACTTATAAATGTAACTCCGACGCCTGCATGGCGCAGGTAGATAATATCAACATGCCACATTTTGAATTTTCTTTCTTGCATAGAGAAGATATGTTGAGCAGCATGGATGGACGTAAATACTGTTATCTATTTTCAAGCCCTTCTAATAAAAACGATACTGCTAAATCCATTTGCCAAAGTATGGGAGTATTAGATACTTCACGTAATGAAAGTTGGTTTGTGGGAAATTACTTTGTTATTGATTAGAATATTTTTAACGCGCTACCCCTCAAAAACTATTGGACAGTATGAAATTTAGCAGTAGTTTCTGTATAACTATTTCCCCTACATAGTTCATATAGTAGGGGAAGGTTCAGAGTGTGACGGCTATTCAATGCCTAGAGAGGCACACTTCGTTTTTACACCCTCCGTCATTCTATCAGTTCCATGATGTGTAGCCCACTCTTGGCAGAGGAGTTTTACATTCTCGTCTTTATCGCCTGTTAATGCTTTTAAGGCCCAGTAGCCATTATATTGATATTTGGTTACACAAATGGTATGCGATCCCAAGTTTAGTTTAGCTGAAAAAGCAGTACAAACTTCACACAAATATTGCGAATTTTGTACGCTACAAATCGCTTGCCAGGAACCAAGTTTATTAAAGCTATTTGTTTGGTTTGAAGTATTCCATGGAATATCGATGTCCAACGAAGCATAATCTACAGAACCATTTCCATTTCCTGTAAAATAAGTAGCTGTGGTTGGATAATCATTAGACAACAACCATACATCGATAGCTTTACTGAGGGAATTTACCACAGTAATCCACTCCGTTAGGCGTGCCTTTTTGACGACTTTTTGGTATTGCGGCAATGCCACAGCCGCCAAAATGCCTATAATCAGCACAACTACTAAAAGCTCTATAAGCGTAAATGCTTGTTTATGTTGAACCATATTTCTCTCCTTATTTGTTTTACTTTATAAAGAGAGAATATCAAAAAAAAAAAACGCGTCAAGCGAAATTTCACTTGACGCGCAAGATAAACCAATCTTTTATTTTACTAATTTAGCTAAATTACGCCCGCTAGGTTGCTGATACGCATATAACCCAAATTCCGGCAAAACCGCTAGTAAGTGGTCAAAGATATCCGCCTGCAGGGCCTCATAGGTCGTCCATACGGTCGTATTAACGAAACAATATACTTCTAACGGGATACCCATCTCATCGGGCGGCAATTGACGTACCATAAGTGTAAACGCTGGGTCTGCCTGCGTAATATACGGACGAGACTTGAGATATTCCTCGGCATAGTGACGGAATGTTCCCAAATTCGTTAAATGACGTCCATTGATAACATTCTCATGGACATTATGTGCGGCATTAAACTCGGTGATTTCTTTTTCTTTATTCGCCAGATAATCCTTTAAGAGTTCTATTTTTTTAAGACGGCTTAGCATCTCTTTATCCAAAAATTTAACCGTATCCACATCAATTAAAATACTACGTTGAATACGACGTGCCTTAGCCACATACATCCCGTTCCAGTTTTTAAACGGTTTGGAAATCAAATCATACGTAGGCACACTGACAATAGTCATATCAAAGTTCTGTACGCGCACACTGGTTAGTGAAATATCTAAAATATTACCATCCGCTCCGGCTGAATCCACCGTAATCCAGTCGCCGATTTTAATGAGGTTATTCATTGTAAGCTGGATACTGGCGGCAAACCCTAAAATGGGATCTTTGAAAATTAAGGAAAACACGGCGGCTAACGCAGATAAGCCGGTAATAATATAGAGCGGTTTACGACCCAGTAACAGCGAAATTAAAAATAACCCCGTTATCAAAAACAGAATGATTTTAAATACCTGCACCAATCCTTTTATCGGGATCTTGGGATTGCGGCCGTAAAGTCTGTCCAATGCATTTAAGAAAGTAAACCCCAAATACGAAAAACTAAATAAGACAAACATTCCGGTTGCCTTGGCCATCAAAGTGGCCAGCCAGGTAATGTGTTCAGAAATAAATATCGGATGCAAATTAATCGCCACCATGGCGGCAATCACAACGCCCAAGGCCGTAAAAAATTTATGTTCAGTTAATGCTTTGAACCATTTTTCGGCTTTTAACAGTTTAACCAGACGAGACAAATAGTTGTTACAAAACCACGTAGAAATCCGGGCAAACCCGTATAAGATGAGCACAAACACAATGGCAGATACGATTTGTGCCGTCAAAGTATGATAATGGGCCGGATAGTTCGGGATCTTTTGTATATAAGATAAAATAAATTCCATAAAAGCTCCTTAAAAAACTTACTATAATAAAGTGTATGAAAAAAGTGATTTTCTATGCAATAGTATTGCTTAGTTACGGCTGTTATACACCACTCAATAACTCCGGGGTATCTACAACCAAACAGTGGCTTGAGGTACCCGGCAAACGGGTAGATTTTGACGGCAAACAATATGATTCCTGCGTGCAGTTTAAACTGCGTTTTTGGCCGCAGGAGGCTGTGCAACGCCTGGATTTACAAGCGTCTTGTATATCGGCCTGCTGTTGGCGCAGTGAACAAGATGAAATTACTTTAGACTTTAACAAAGGTTTCAATGAAGAACTACACAGGCACGGAGTGGCACGCAAATACTCACCGGAAAAAATCACGCTCAAAGTAACTCATTCCAATTTAGTCAACGTTACCAAGGTAACGGTAAATCCGCGCAGTGCAATTAGCCGCAACGGGCTTGTAAAACTGTCTTATAAAACCATACGTGACGAAGCGCGCTTGGCGGAAATCGAACGGGAATTAGAACTACAAGAAGAAAGTTACCAACCGCAAGAACCACCTGTTGATTCCCCCGTTGCAACTCGCACCTCTACAAAAACCAAGAAGACGACTGCGCCAAAGCCCCAACAAAACATAGGTGCCCTGCGTGCCAAAGCATTGGTACAACGCAATGCAGGCGCTAAAATAGATAACTATTTTTACCGAATGAACAAAACCTACCAGGCCCAAAATGCCGTGTTCCTCTTGAGCTCACGTTTATTAGTGCCCAAAGAGCAGGAAGACGGTACTTATTTAGTAACCTGTCACGCCAAGGCACGCACAGGCATTGATGAAAAGCATCTAAATACTTCTGATTTCCCGTGTGGGGTATGGCTCGTGGATATCAATGTACAAATGGTTCTTCCGCAAGACAACAAGGCTAAACAAATAGCTCAGTAAACATACGATCTCATGTCTTTCTGAACCCAAACAGTCCTCTTGAAAATTATTCTATTTTTATTATAAAATATTATAAGATATATATTATCAAATTTAACATATACTATAAGATATTTTATAATTTTATTAAAAAGACT
>JAFVFN010000001.1 GCA_017475405.1 Elusimicrobiaceae bacterium | reverse complement strand
CGTCTAATAGACAAAATTCTGGGTAATATATAGTTATTTATGCTGTTCATAGAGCAGTCTGTTAACAAGTTTCTGTTTGCGTGGGAGCGTCAGTCCCGGATGAGCATGTACCCTGCTTTTTAAATGTGTAAAATATCCCTCACACGTATTAGTAGTGTTAGGGATGTTTAAATGTATATATTCCGGTTCTCTGTACGTAAACAAGTAGGGCATATTCCTTTTTAAGCTCCTAAATGCACTACGTAGCCTTTTATGCTTATACCGGTTGTTTTCATTACGTTCTTCCAAAAAGGCTTTATAGCGTGTTTCCAGGGCTTCTAATCCTACCTTAAACTCTTCTTTCGTATACTGTGTTATTGGCCTTAAAAACTTCAGTAATGCCTGTCCGAACTCTGTCTTGGGCTCTTTAGTCAAATACTTCCGTATCGTCTTCTTTTGGTGGAACTGACAGTATTGTATCGGTATCCCCGGATAGTTCTGTTCTAACATTTTGATTATACCCGGCCTGCCATCTATGGTAAAACTCTTGTAGGTATATCCCCTGCTGTCTGTTTCCTCTATACATTCCCGCACATGCGCTACTGTTTCACTACATTGCCTAAAATAGATGTTTTGCCCGTGTTTCCCTCGCTGTGCCCTCAATACAATGTAACATAAACTCTGTCCAAAATAGACTCCGTCTAAACACAAATTGATATGTTGGCTATCCAACTTCCCAAACATCCACCTCAATTTTAGCTTATCAAAGTGCCGCTGTACCGTCCTTACCGATTTACCATACTTATCTGCTATCGCTTTATAATCCATCCGCTTAAAACAGTACTCTTCATATGCTTCTTCATACCACTTCTTCTTTAATACAAAAACAGATCCACATGCTTTACACTTGTAGACCTGGTTCGTTTTCTTATATTTTCCCCACTTGATTGTTTCTCCTACACATCCACATTTCGGACACGCTTTTTTATCATATCTAACTCCAAAAATAATATTAAATCATTTTTGAGACGGTATTACCCAGAATTTTGTCCATTAAGCCGAGAAATCCCACCAACTGCGTCAGGGAATCGCCACCGGTATTTCGGGTCGTACGACGACCGATACTAGTGATATATATCAAATTAGCTTTTAAACACGCTTATTCGTATCTCAGAGCATCAATCGGAGTAAGCTTAGAGGCCTTATACGCAGGATAATACCCGAAAAAAATCCCCGTAGCCGCTGAGAAACCAGCCGACACGACAATGGCCCATACGCTAAGCTGCGCAGAGAGCGACATATACTTGGCTACAAACAGCGTAAATATCACGCCTAAAACAATGCCGATTAGACCGCCCATACAAGAGAGCGTCACGGATTCGACTAAGAACTGCAGACGGATATTCCAGCTCGTAGCGCCAATGGCCATACGGATACCAATTTCACGGGTACGCTCCGTCACGGATACGAGCATAATGTTCATAACCCCAATACCGCCTACAATCAGCGATACTGCTCCGATGATCCCCAAGAACAGGCTCATGGTCGTAGCGGTACTCTTGGCCTGCTCCACAAACGACGCAAAATCGTCCAACTGGAAATCATCCTTACCGAGCGGGTGGATGTGGTGCGTGTTGCGTACCGTATTTTGGATGTCCACTTTGGTGTTTTCGATTTTATTAAAATCTTCTACCTTGATAACCACACGGTCCAGGGCGCGGCGGTTGGAACTTTGCCAACCGGAATTCAATTTGACCTTGCCCGTCGTGTAAGGAATCAGTGCCCCTTCGTCAATATTAAACCCAAATCCGCTGGACCCCGTCTTTTTAGTCACGCCCACTACCGTAAACGGGATGTTGGACAACACCACGGTTTTATTAAGCGGGTCCACGTCTCCGAAAATTGTCTGGGCAGCAGTTGCGCCGATGACCATAACCTGAGCGTAAGAGGCGATTTCTTTTTCGGTAAATGAACGCCCCTTGTCCACGGACCAGTCATAGGCTTTGAAGATGTCCGTATCGGTGGCCAGGGCACTTAAACTGACACTGGTGTTTTTGTATTTAACGTCAAAACTCGTTTGGATATACGGAGCCGCGGCCGACACGCCCTCCACCTCACGAATGGCCACCACGTCATCCATGGTCACGTCTTTGGGCGAAGAAATGCTCTCATCCAAATCCCACGGCTGGCGCAGGAAAATAATGTTGGTTCCCATATTGGAAAACCGATCGGCAATGCTTTTTTTGGTAGCGCTTCCGACGGCAAGCACGGTAATCACGGCGGCCACACCAATAATAATACCCAGGCTTGTTAATGCCGCGCGCATCTTATTGGCGAAAATTGCCTTCAAAGAAATCTTAAATACCGCTAAAAACGAGTCAATCATAATCCCTCCATACTAGCCGGTTTGGCAGCCGTAGGTGTTTGGATCTCATCGCTCATTTTTTGGCCGTCTTTAAATTTGATAAGCCGCGTAGCATATTGGGCAATGTCCGGCTCGTGTGTAATCAGGATAATGGTTTTGCCCATCTCTTTATTAAGCCGTGTAAACAGATCCATAACCTCAATACTCATTTTGGTATCCAGATTCCCGGTCGGCTCATCGGCAAAAATAATCGGTGCGTCACACACCAAACTGCGGGCAATGGCCACGCGCTGCTGTTGTCCGCCGGAGAGTTGATTGGGCAAGTGATAGGCCCGTTGCGCCAGTCCCACGGCTTCCAGGGCCTCCATGGCTTTTTTATGACGTTGTGCCGCCGGAGTATGGTTGTAAATCATCGGCAGTTCCACGTTTTCAATGGCGGTCGTGCGCTTAATGAGGTTAAATCCCTGGAACACAAACCCGATTTTCCGGTTTCGTACACCGGCCAGTTTGGACAAATCCGTCGCCGTCACATCAATCCCGTCCAGAATATATGTACCGCACGTCGGTTTATCCAAACACCCCAGGATATTCATAAACGTGGACTTACCCGATCCGGACGGCCCCATGACGGCTACAAACTCGCCTTTTTCAATAGCGATGCTTACGCCGTTAAGTGCCTTGACTTCTACGTCGCCTACCTGATAAATCTTGTATAAATCACGCGTATCAATTAAGGACATACTCGCCCTCCGGATTAGCGTCTGCGCGGGCCACCCCGCGGCGGGTTCATGGAAGCAGTACCGGACGATTTGAGGTTATTTTCACCGACAATCACGCGGTCATCTTCCTGCAAATCACCGCCGGTAATCTCCGTATTTTTGGTTGCGATAATCCCTATGGTTACGTCCACGCGTTTGGGCTCTGCGCCGCGCTGTACTTTCCACACCCCGGTGTTTTCATAAGTATGTTTATTCGAGGAGGGGGAGAAGCGCAGTGCCTCGTTGGGTACCAAAAGCACACCTTTTTTATCCTGCGTGTAAATAGTCATCGTAGCCGTCATACCCGGTTTTAAACGCAGATCCAGATTATCCACGTCCACAATCACCGTATAGGAAGTGCTGGAGTTAGAAGACGAAGAAGACGTATCCACGTAATTGGTGCGCACCTGGCGCACGGTACCGTTAAACTTTTCACCTACATATCCATCTAACGTAAATGTGGCAGACTGCCCGGGTTTGATTTTGACGATATCGGCCTCGGATACTTTTGCCTCAATTTGCATTTTGGTTAAATCCTGCGCGACCACAAACAGCTCCGGCGTGGAGAACCCCGCCGTAATGGTCTGCCCTTCGCTGACTTTACGGGTAAGTACCACACCGTCAATTGGAGACACGATCTTCGTGTTAGAGAGGTTTTTTTCGGCGGTATCTACGTTAGACTGGGCACGCACCACACTGGCCTGTGCGGCATTAAGCGCGCTCTTGGCATTGACGTAAGAGAGCTCATACCCTTCCAAATCCACTTTGGATACATAGTTTTTATCGTAGAGCACCTGATAGCGCTCATAGTTACGTTTGGACAGTTCATAGGACTTTTTTGCCGATGAAAGGCTTTCTTTGGCAGAAGACAAACTCGCACGAGCTTCTTCCAAGCTGGCCAAAATTTGAGTCTGATCAATAACGGCCATCAGATCGCCTTTTTTGACCTCGCTGTTGTAGTCTACATAAATCTTTAAGATCTCGCCGGACACCAGTGCACCGACCTGCGTAGTATTGACCGGGTTAATCGGACCGGAGGCTTCCACCAAATCAGCAATGTCGCCTTTGGTCACTTTGGCGATACGGTACGGAGGCAACGCCGGTTTGGAAAAGTAATGTTGTTTGACCCACCACACTCCGGCTGCAATAAGCACCAGAACGATGAGTTTGACCCACCACGGTGCATGTAAAATTTTACTTAGTATTGTTTTCATAAAAATACTCCTAATAAGTTCCCATCGCTTGTTTCAAATCGGCGACAGCCGAGGCATAATCATACCGGGCGGTCAGTAAGCTCAGTTCAGCATCGGTATAAGCAACCTCCGCGTCTTTAAGAGAAATCATATCCCCGATCCCTTCGTTATAGCGGCCCTGGGCCAATTCCAAGTTTTCTTTGGCTTTCTCTGCATTGAGTTTGGCTAGCGGGATACTTTCTGCCGCTTCGTTTAACTGGATATAGGCCTTTTGTACTTCCAAGTACACATTGTTTAAAAGACTGCGGGTCGAGTTATGGGTATTTTCCAAAGCTATCTTTGCCTGTTTTACGCTGTTATACGTCTTAAACGCATTAAAGATCGGGATCTCAATCCCTACACCCACATGCGCAGCCTCCGTATCCAAATACAGACTCTCACCGCTCTTGGTATATCCGGCCGAAAGTGTCATCGTCGGGAATACACCGGAACGGGCCTGACTAAGCTGCATTTGACCGATCCTCACCTCCAAATGAGCCGATTGCACATCAGGTCGGTTGTTGTAAGCGTTTTTCACTGCCTCTTCCAAGGAAATATCCCACGTCTCAAAGTCTTCCGTCATTTGAACGGTAAGCAAATTAGGTGTCGTAACACCCAATATATTGGCCAGGGAAGCCGAAGCGGTTTTGACCGCATTGGTCGCACGAATCAGGCTTAAAGATTCGTTATTTAAGTTCACTTCTGCCGTCGTGACGTCCACTTTGGGACGAAGACCCAGCCGGTAATACTCCGCCGTGCGTTCGTACTGGTCTTTGTATACATCGCGTGACTGCGTGCGAATAGCCACCGCGCGCTGCGCTGAGAGCAAGGTATAATACCCTTTGCGCACATTACGCACAATATCGTTTTGTACACTTTGCACGTTCAAATCGGCCTGCTCGACCGCTGATTGTTTCATTTTGACGTTACGAACCAAATCGGTCAGTCCGCTTAAAGTTAAGTTAGCCGTCGCATACGTGTTGGACGTACCGTAATCATGCACGGGGGTACCCATGTTATAGCGGCTGTCAAACCCTGCCGAAACGGTCGGCAAAAATTGGGATTTGGCCAAATTTAAATTGACACGTGCGTTCTGCGCAGCCAGTTGAGCAGATACCATCACAGGACTATTGGCCAATGCCAAATCAATGCAGTCCTGCAAAGAAAGTGTACCGTTAATATCCGGAAGCTCTGTACCATCCGAGCGAGTATTGGCCGTCAGGCCGTGTACCTTACTAGGTGACGTGGAGGTATCATCCGGGACGGGGGGAGTTTGCGGTGCAATAACGGCACCGTAACTTTGCGCAGTGAATACGCTTAAAAACCCTATTAAAAGAAATGTAATTTTTCGCATAAATATATTGTACCAATAAATAACGCTACTGGTATAACCCATAAAATTATTTTTTTATTGCAAAACCCGGCAAATTTTGCCATAATGAATATACAATTTATCTATTTTTGAACCGTATAACAGTATACGGGGTGTTTCTATAAGAAACGCCGAACGCGTCAAAAATAGCCGATTTAGGTACACAAGGGCGACGGTCTGCGTGTACCGAGTGTTTCCTGTCATACGACAGGAAGCTACGGCTGTTGCTTTAGGTATCGCGTTCGGCATCTAAAAGCGGCAGCCGTTCTGTATACGTCTGAAATAGATACAAACAAGGAGAAAGTTATGAAGAAAACCAATCGGGCGTTTACGCTGATCGAACTCTTAGTCGTAGTCTTAATTATAGGAATTTTAGCAGCAGTAGCCTTACCGCAATACCAAAAAACAGTATATAAGAGCCGCGCAACGGAAGCGATGAACATGTTACGCACTATTCATCAGGCACAAGAAGTTTATTATTTAGCCAATGGAAACTATACCACCGATCTGACGGAATTGGATATAGATATTCCCACACATTTAATTCTTCCGTTTACTGAAAAAACGGGTTCTCATGCAAAGGATAGTGAATACTATTATAAATGTTCCACTAATACATGTTGGGGCTATGTAGACAATCCTGCTATGCCTATGTTTGAATATACAGCAGAACACCGTGATGATGCATATACAGGAATTTTTTGGTGTTCGGCGGCCAATGATAGAAATCAACTTGAAAAACTTTCTTCTGCAAAATCTATTTGCCAAACCTTAACCACAGCAAATGCTGTAAATGGTAAATATTTTCGTCTCAATTAGTGTATAAGTTGCATATAACCCAATCGAACGTAACTACGCAGAATGTATTGAAATTTCCTACAATATAGATATGTGGAAACCCATTCTATTATTATGCGCCTCCAACTTATTTATGACGATCGCTTGGTACGGGCATTTAAAATTTAAATCCCGTGCCTTATGGGCAGTCATCCTGATAAGTTGGGGGATTGCTTTTTTTGAATATTGCCTGCAGGTGCCGGCCAACCGCATCGGCAGTGATTACTTCAGTGTTACGCAACTTAAAGTAATGCAGGAAGTAATTACGCTGGCGGTATTTGCCGGTTTTAGTGCCCTGTACTTCCGAGAAAGTTTCAAATGGAATCATTTCGTCGGATTTTTGTGCCTGGTACTGGCCGTATTTTTTGTATTTAAGAAGTGGTAAAAAAGGGTCCGTTACGGACCCTTTTTCTTAACGGCAAAAATCACTGTCCAGCGGGAACCTTCTGCAATATTCTAACGGCTCACTTTCTTTATATGGAGAGCGCGCACAACAATCCTGCTGTGTAAAAGCACACTGACACACATCCTGTTTGCCGGCTGGATTAATAAAGAACCAATCGTGCAAATTACAGTTATCATACGGACTGGTACGTATTTGATGAAGTACACCCGCCTGGAAATACCAGGTCGTATTGTGTTCGGTAAACCGCTCCACAGTGCCGCTCAAGGTAGCAATGGTTTCACTGATCAAATTACCACCCATATCATAAATACCGCGCTGCACGGCACCCTGCGGTCCCATGAGCCAATATTGTTTGACGACTCCTTTTGAATTATCCTCCCAGGCACACGGGAATGTACCTCCTGCCAAACATTGCTCGAGCCCCTGCTCAAACGGAGTCACAGGTCTGGCCCGTTTGGGTTTTTGGATTTTAACAGGTACGGACGTAGCCGAACAAATATCCTCCGGCGCAGTATCCGTAACGGTAAAATCGGGTTCGGGGATTTCCACCTCGGGCGGTAAAACGGGTTCTTGTTCTTCCGCCTCCACAAACGGAACGATCGGAGCCTGCACGGGTACCTGCGGGCGTTGGACAGTTTTAACGGGAGTCGAAGAAGCCTTCACCGCTCCTTGATACAGATACTTGCCCAGTACAAATAACAACGTAAACAAAGCTGCGAGTAACACAGCGATTAACGGGATAAACCACAAAGCCGGAGAAAGGGATGTTTTTTTAGTCATAGTTACATTATAATAAATCCGTGTTTCACATTTCTCCCTTATTTTTACTATAATAATGTATATGGCTAAAAAAAGACAACCGGTGTTGCAACAACCGCAACAACCCGAACAAGACACACTTATTTTGTTTTTATCCGGCACCGCCAAATTTGTAAAAGCCCATAAAAAAGCCGTCATTGCGGCTGTGGTTATTTTGGTCTTGGCTGCCGTATTAGGGATTACCTATACTGCTCACGTTAAAAAAGTACAGGAACAATCTTGGGCCGCGTATTATAACGCACAACTGGCTGTGATGGCTGATCCGTCGGCGGTTTCTCAGTTAGACGGAGTAGCATTGCAGTTCCCCGGCACACAGGCTGCTCAATATGCACAGCTTTTAAAAGGTGACATTTTGTATGCCGGTGAAAACTACGCCCAGGCCGCAGATGTGTATGAACCCTTACTCAACGCTCATAACGAAACCCTGCGCACGGTGGCTACGCTCTCGTTAGCGGCAGCCCGTCAGGCTACTAAAGATTATGACGGTTCTATTAAACTGATGACGCAGTTTATTGAAAATAACCCGAAGAGTTTTGCGTTGCCGCAGGCTTATTTTACGCTTGCAATGAGTTATGAACTCGCCGACCAAAAGGCTCAAGCTGTTGAAGCTTATCAGCAACTGCTTGCCAACTATACCAAAACCTATTTTGGTACTGTGGCCAAGGACAAATTAGCTGTTTTAAATAAATAAGAAGTGCCCCGCTGCATGACAGCGGGGATTTTTTAGTTTAGAGGAAACTTATGAAAAAACTACTTGTTGCTGCATTGCTATGCGGCTTACTAACGGACCTCTCTTATGGGGCGGGGTTTGCCTTATATGAATTTAGCGGACGATCGACCGCCATGGGCGGTGCGGTAATGGCCAGCACAGCAGAACCGGCCAGCCTGGCTGTCAACCCGGCTTTGATTACCGAACTGGAAGGCACGCAGGTACAGCTCGGCGGAACTGTGGTAACGGCACACGCCCGTACGACGATCAACAGTCCGTTGACCGGTAAAAATGAAACCCGCGGTTTACAACGCGATGTTTGGTTGTTACCGAACTTTTACCTTACCCATAAGTGGAGCGATGAAATCAGCTTCGGGTTAGGCGGGTTTTCTCGGTTCGGATTGGGCGGTACGTATAAGGATAAAAATTCTTGGTACGGCAGCAAACTGGCCTATAAAGTAAAGTTAGAAACTTTTTCTTTTACGCCTACCATCGCCATTAAAGCTGATGATCAACTGTCCATGGCCATGGGTTTAGAAGCCATGACCATTGATTTCACACAAAACTCTCGTGGATTTGGAGCTTCGGATACCTATGAAATCCATGGAACAGGTTTAAGTTGGGGGGGAAACTTCTCCCTAATTTATCGACCTGAATGGGCTGAAAAATGGTCCGTTGGAGCCTTATATCGCACCAAAGTCAAACAAAATTTAAACGGTTATATCCACACTTCCACCGGAGGCATATTAAAAGACCCGTACGGCAATGAAATTGTTCGTCATTCCGATGCAAAAGGATCAATTACATTGCCGGACAGCTTATCTTTGGGGGTGGCTTTCCGTCCCGATGAAAACTGGACCTTCGAAGTAGGAGCCGTAGGAACGATGTGGAGCTCTTACGATCAGATTACCATTGAATACAAAGACACCGAAACGGCCCCGACCATTCACAATAAAAAAGAATACAAAGACACCATCCGTGCCAACTTCGGTGCCGAATATCAATTTATCCCCAAATGGTTTGCACGTGTCGGCTACGTCTATGATAAATCTCCGATTAACGAACACGCTATGGATACTTTAGTCCCGGTCGATGATCGTCATATCGCCAGCGTAGGGTTAGGTTACAAAGGCGAGATCTGGAGTGCCGATTTTGCCTATGCTCATATTTTTGGACGTCACTTAAAAGGCGACAGCAACGCTCAGTTCGGGCACCGTGCCATGAAGTATGAGGGCGGACGCGGTGATATGTTTGCATTGACGGTCGGATATAAGTTCTAAGACATATACCAACTAACTGAAAACTCCCGCTACCAAGCGGGGGTTTTCTTTTTCTATAATATAGGTAAAGAGATATTCGGAGGGAAACATTTTATGACAACAAACTGTAAAATCAATGACCGCAAAGTAGCCATCATTGGCTGTGGATTTGTCGGATCAGCTAGCGCGTTTGCCTTGATGCAAAGCGGACTTTTTAGTGAAATGGTACTTATTGATGTAGATCATAAAAAAGCCGAAGGGGAAGCCATGGATATTTCCCATGGAGAGGCCTACGCACGCCCCATGAATATTTATGCCGGCACGTACGATGATATCGCCGATGCAGCCATTATTATTGTTACGGCCGGTGCGAACCAAAAACCCGGCGAGACACGCCTGGATCTGGTACAAAAAAACGTCGGTATTTTTAAAACAATTATCCCCGAAATCGCCAAACGAAATTACCAGGGGATTTTACTTATTGTGGCCAATCCGGTAGACGTACTTACCTACACGGCACTCAAACTAAGTGGACTGCCCGAAAATCGTGTAATCGGTTCGGGGACCGTACTGGATACGGCCCGGTTCCGGGAAATCCTAGGTAACCACTTGGGCGTGGACAGCCGAAGCGTTCATGCATTTATTATCGGAGAACACGGTGATAGTGAAATCGCTGTCTGGAGCACGGCCAATGTTGCCGGTGTACCGATTAATAAGTTTTGTGAACTGCGCGGACACTTTAACCATCAGGAGGCCATGCAAAAAATTGCCGAGGGTGTCAAAAATGCCGCCTATGAAATTATCGAGCGCAAAAAGGCCACTTATTACGGTATCGCCATGGCGGTGAAACGTATTTGTGAATGCATTGTGCGCGATGAAAAATCTGTATTACCGGTATCCAATGTGATGCACGGTGCGTTCGGGATTAACGATATCACGCTAAGTATGCCGGCCGTTATCGGTAAAAACGGCGTAGAAGTCCAAATGCCCATTACGCTGAGCACAGAGGAAGAAACGGCTCTTAAAAAATCGGCTGAAATCTTACAAAAAACGGCGGCCGATGCCGGTGTCAATGAGTTAACAGCCAACTACTAGCTCCATAATCATAATATACATAAAATCCCCTGCCCATAAATTTATGAGCAGGGGATTTATCTATATAGTCAGATAAACTAGTTAGTGGACGAAGTAGAAGCAGAAGCACTGGATGTTCCCCATTCAGGTCCGTTGGCAATAGACTTACAAATATTGGCCGTAGAACCAGGACCTTCAGTACAGGTACGAATAATTTCACCGGTACCAGTATTTACGGTGAACTTCAATTCATAATTATTCGGAGCAGCTCCATTACGAGTCGCAGTAGCCCCACATTTTCCTGTTTCTGTGTTATCAAGAGCAATATTAAAGTTCTTCGTAGTACTAGGTACTTCAATATCTAACACATCCAACGACGTAGCACAGCTAGAATTAGCCAACAAGTAAATGCGTTGGGCGGTCATAATATCACCCAATAAGGTAACTGCTTCTGCCGTGCGGGATTTTTCTACTGCTTTGGTATATTGGGGCAAAGCTACTGCTGCCAAGATACCGATTATGAGCACTACTACGAGTAACTCAATTAACGTAAAACCTACGTTATTACTATTTCTCATATTTCCTCCTTTTTATCCTATTTCTAGGATAAAAAATCTTGGCGGGCCGCTTATCTCACTTGTAGGACATTTCAGGAGACCCTTTACGGCCCGTATCTCCAAGATATCAAAAAAAAAAAACATGTCAAGCAAAATCTGTGGATTAAAAATTTCAGCGAATACCACAATGCTATAATTTAAGTATGCGCAAGAACATCTATTGGGCGACCGGACTGACCTGTCTGTATTTATTATTGGATATTTCTCTAGCACGGCAAGTTACGTGGATTGATACATTATTTTCCATAGGGTTTAGTTTTGCAGGATTCTTATTATTTTCTGTTTTTTGTTCTTCTTTGTATATATATATATATATATATCGACTGTTTACGTATATTATTCCTTTGATATCCCTTTTGGCCCTGCTACCCGTATTAAATTTTTTCTATTACAAAACCTATACCGAATTTATTACCTATCCATTTTTACAAATCCTTCTGCGAGAACCCTTCTTCTTACTAACCACACTGGGTATGCAGATACTTCCCTATATAGGATATGTCTTACCGGCCCTCGCCGTTTGGTGTATCGTTACACATCAGTTATTACGTCCGTTGTTTATCAGGCAAACGCCGGCTTATAAACCGTTTGCGGTGTATACACATATTATACCGGCGGTACTTCTCCCGGCTTTATTGATCGGATGCTATTTAACATTGCCATCTCTGTATAAAATCTCCGTATGTGCCGCTATCCTCACGGCAGCCATTGTACTTCCATTTTTATGGTTTGTGTGGAAAACATCCCTCAAACCCGTACGATGGGCCGTGGGAATATGTTGTTGTATCCTAATTCTGGGGAAAGTTCTATCTTATAAAACCGATGTCTTGCATTTGAGGCTAGACGCAGCTACCCTGATTACCGCCGCCGATACACTGTATATGCCCGCTACACCCAACGACATGTCACAATCGCCGGACACCCAGGCACAATACCAGCAACGTCCCGTCCCGAATATCCCTTTTAATGTATTAATCATCATTAATGACGCCATGCGCGCTCGTAATCTAGGTGTATACGGTTACACAGAACGTTACCCGGATCAGGCCTTACAACCGTTCTATCAAAAATCCACAGTGTTTCAATACGCACTTTCTCCGGCACATTATACGACTATTTCCATCGGACAAATGTTCACGGGACAGGGAGCAAACCGCAAACCCAAACAAATTAAAGAAGCACGTCGTTTGTGGGACTATGCACCGGCCGATTTTTTCACCTTTTATGTTTTTAGTGCCAATAAACAATGGGGGAATTTAGATAAATTTATTTCGTCGCTGCATATGGATCATTTATGGAGTTTTGCACAAGAAGACGATGATTTTGGAAGTCTGCTTGAAATGATGGATGATGCCCCTGCTATTAAGCATGTTCAAGAAATCATTACCGAGCACCCACGCCATTACATAGGGGTGTTACATACCAATAATACACACTTCCCTTTTTACCAAAATCCGGCAGTCATTCCTTACTATCGTCCGTGTTCATCCTCAGTAAGAAGTGGTTGGCCCCAAAGCTCTATTAATTGCTACGACAACGCTATTCGGCATGTATCCAACCAAGAAGCTGCTTTACTAGAATCAATTGATTTGTCAAACACACTAGTAGTCATTACGGCCGATCACGGACAACAATTTAAGGAACATGGCGGATACTTTTATGCTGCCTTGTACGATGAAAATATCCATGTGCCGTTCATTTGGTATATTCCACCCGCTATACAACAAAAAATCCCGGCTGAAAATTGGAAACTCTTTAAAGAAAATACCCACTATTATGTAAGTAATATAGATATGTTGCCTACTATTTTACATATAGCCGCACTGGTTACCCAAGATAGTTCTATCTATAGGGAGCAGGATTTTTCAGGACGCAGCTTACTTACCCCAAGAAAAAACGATGTCATAGTTTCATCCGGGTGTTTTATGGACTGGGCCTGTGTCAAACGTGAAACCGTATTTGCCGATGATAACTACTATATATTGCTCAAACCCAATCAACATCATCCCTTGGAAATCTACCTGGCACGGGATACGGCACAACAAGAACCGCTCTCCCCACAAGATATAAGTCCCGACCAACTTCAAAATATCTATGATAAGGCTCCTGACGTTCATCCGTTGGGGACTTTCTTACAAATGCTACTTGAGAAGCAATTCCCGCAATTGGCAACCCATCAACCGACCCATTAATCATATATCCGAATTGCCAGTATGATTTCATTCATAACAATATATAAGCCGATAATTGTGTATAGGAAGATCGCCAACATAGGCCCGTCTTCCCTAGAACAACATTTTACCTACATTATCTAGAAACACTCTGTCGATGTGACAGAGCGTTCTAATTTTACTTTTCGTTCAGTTCTTACATTGTTTTTGGTTGACAAAAACTATCAAAAAGTGATATATTTTGTATACTAACTATGCAATCTATAGAACTGTTACGTACCACTTTAGAACGTTTATCTGATCCGAATCACTACATTTTCAGTACCAGTGATTTTTATGGTCTGTTCCCGACTTTATCACGGCAGGCACTTCATGTGCTGCTAAGTCGAGCTACTCAAAAAGGAATTTTAGAACGAGCCTGTCAAGGGCTATATATTTACCCGAAAGCCCGTTATGAAAGGGGATATGAACTATATCACTTGGCTGCCAGACTGCGAGATAATTATTTCTGTTACTTAAGTTTAGAAAGTATCTTAAGTGAAGCAGGTGTTATTTCACAAATTCCTATGGGCTATATTACGCTAATGACCAACGGTCGATCCGGTATTATCAATTGTCATAAATTTGGCAAAATTGAATTTATCCATACTAAAAAACCCATATCCATCCTACGCTCTGACATTTACTACAATAACCGTTATCAGTTGTGGTGTGCCAACGTATCGTTAGCATACCGCGATATGACAGATACTAAACGAAATTTGGATTTAGTGGATTTCGAGGTATTACATGAACTTATTTGATACAAATGTACAACATGCATTAGAAACTCACACAGAATACGCTTCTTTAAGAAACGTCGTTGAAAAAGAACTCATGCATCAGGATATCTTGCGCACCATGAGTCAAGCGGGCTTTCTAAAACAACTTACCTTTATCGGAGGAACTTGTTTACGATTATGCTATGGTTCGGAACGGTTAAGTGAAGACTTGGACTTTTCAAGTGATTTTAATTTCAAAAAAAGCGACTTAAAAGAAATAGGTGCCCTGGTACAACATACTTTCAAGCAGAAATATGATTTTGCCATAACGGTGGAAGACCCTGTTAAAGAAACAGGCAATACACATACGTGGAAAATCAAAATAATTACCCGACCCCAACAAAAAAATATGCCGTTGCAGCGTATTAATCTGGATATCGTGCGATTGCCAAGCTATACAAAGGACAACAGAATGATCCGGGATTACTATGGCATTAACAGCGGGGTTTCTGGCATCATACTCAAGGCCGAAAGTTTAGAAGAAATCCTGATAGATAAAATTATTGCGTTAGCGTTACGACCAAACAGAGTAAAGAATCGCGATTTATGGGATATATTTTGGCTGGATCGGAAGAATATCCAATTTAATAACAAGCTGTTCATCCAAAAATTAAAAGACCGATCGGTCCATTTGCCTACTTTTACCAACCAATATACAACACGCATTCAAGAAATTACAGCGGGGCAAAAGGATTTTTTACATGAAATGAGTCGTTTTTTAGCCCCAAATGCCTTTGATGAAAGTTTTATCTCACCCATATGGTGGGAACAATTAATCAGGGTTATTAAACAATACCCGCCTATGTGGCAGTAGATCCTTATAGCTTTTCCAATAACTTTTGCACCAGCCGGGATACGGCATATTTGGGTAAGTCTTTGGTTTGTACTTGGATGAACTCTTCCGGCAGCTTGCGGGAGGGGGGAACAACTACCTTATATAAAGAGGCATAGATAATCCGGTGGGACAATACATGCTTAAGAGGTGTCTTACTAACCGGCACTACTTGAGCAGAACGCCCAAACCATTGGGAAAGTTGGAGGGAATGTCTCTTGAACTTCCCGTCGGCCGTTTCCAATAGAGGAGGTTCGTATAGGTTTTGCCAGACATCCCCGGCACCGCGCTGATGCAACCAAGTATACTGTCCCTGTTCTACATATATATAGTGGAAATACCGCGTAGTGATTTTTGTCTTAAGAGCCTTAACAGGTAACTTTTCCTGGGTACCCTCTTTATAGGATTTACACATATTGACCAATGGACACATTAAACATTGCGGCGCCTGCGGCGTACAAACCATCGCCCCAAAATCCATAATCGCCTGATTATAATCGCCGGGATTTTGTTTATCTAAAAGCTGTTGGGCCAGTTCGGTAAACTGCTTTTTACCCTCTGTACCGTCTATAGGCGTATCTATCCCGAATACCCGGGAAAGTACCCGGTACACGTTTCCGTCTACCACAGCATACGGCATATCATAGGCAATCGAACAAATAGCAGCGGCTGTATAATCACCTACTCCCTTGAGCGCACGTACCCCGTCATAAGTAGGAGGGAAAACCCCGTTCATACTCTTGGCGGCTGCATGTAAGTTACGCGCCCGGGAATAATACCCCAGTCCCTGCCAAAGTTTTAAGACTTGGTCCTCGGTAGCCCGCGCCAGATCTGCCGAAGTAGGGAAAGTTTCCACAAACCTGTTATAATAAGTGAGTCCTTGTGCCACACGGGTTTGTTGCATGATGATTTCACAAAGCCAAATCTTATAGGGGTCTTTGGTATGACGCCAGGGTAAATTACGTTTGTTTTGCTCATACCAAGCAAGCAGGATAGAGGAAAAAGATTTCATAGAAGTATTTTACTATTTTAATACGAAATTATGTTAAAATAGAAGTGTAGTAAAAATTATAATTTGATCTGTTTTTGGAACCGCAAGAACGGTGCTGCCTTTAGATAGGCATAACTATACGCCAAAAGCAGTCGTTTCAGACACAATCATAATGGGAAATCTAGAGCCCGTTTCGGTTGTGTTGAATGTTTGTTGCTATGCAACAGACTACGGCTGTTTTAATGGGTTGCGTATAGTTGGCCCGGCGAAACAGCCGTTTTTATGGTTTCCGTAAACAAAAAAGGAGAACTATGAAAAACAACTATACACATTCCCCTTTACAGGGGTTTACACTCATTGAGTTACTCGTAGTAGTACTCATTATAGGTATCTTGGCAGCAGTGGCCGTACCACAATATAAGATAGCTGTAACAAAAAGCCGTTTAGCTACTGTAAAACATACGGTAGAATCAATTGCACAAGCTGCTGAAGTTTTCTATTTGGCGAATGGAAGCTATCCTACTACATTTGAAGAATTGGATATTTCCATTCCTTCCACAGAATCAATCCTGTATAATGATTCAAAAAAAAGAGATATAGCAACCTATCCGTGGGGGGATTGTTTTTTAGAAATCCTAAGTTATCAGCAGCTCGTTGAATGTCAACATACTACAGGACATATTTCTTATGGCAAACGTTTTGCCCATTCCATTGATGGAAACAAAAGACATTGTGGAGCATTCGACAGCACGACCAATAAAGTTTGCCAACAAGAAACAGGAAACGCTAACGCATTCTATAATAGTGGCAGCTATTATGCCTACTGGTATAAATAAAGCCCAATCAATATTGCAATCAAATTAAACAGAACTACCGCAAAATCGCACTAAATTTTGCGGTAGTAATTTTTTAAATTCTAAACATCTAAATTTCTATATATTTTTAAACTAGTACCACATAAAAACTCAAAATAATTTTAATCAGGTGGGGGGAAGAAAAATCTAATTCCACATCCTGCATCATATTTTTTGCACATTACTACAGGTCAAAATCTAATACTCCTACTCATATTTTGGTTTGATTTTTACTATGTTTACCGTCTAAAAAACCCCATTTATCCACATTATTTGACATAAAATAGACATAAATGGCATAATACTTGACATAAAAACAAATTTTAGCTATTATATGTCATAGAGAGGGGATAACCCTCGTGGAAAACTTATCCAAAACAGGAGTTATACACAGGTATGAACAGCGGGGAGAATAATGTCTTAAAAGTACGTTTTAGACTGCCCAACGGGGAAGAGTTTGAAGCCGAGGGACCACAGTCATTTATAGACCAAGAACGCGAGCGTTTCCTGTCACTGATCGGGCATGCCAAAATTACAAACCAGCCGGTCACGAGAACCCCCAATGTCGCTAATGTAGGCCCTGTTCCGGTCATTCCAACCACACATACCGAACTTTATTTATGGGAACACTTGCTTAAAGAGGATGGGGAAACTCTCATTTTACGCAAAAAGGCCAAACTGACCCCGCAAGAAACCACCCTTGTACTCTTGGCAGGCGCCCGGGTACTATTAAAGAAACTGGCCTATCCGGCCCTGGAACTAGCACGCTCCTTAAAAGCCTGCGGGATAGAGGAGGGAAGGTTAGATCGTTTACTGGCAGGGGAAATCCAAGCCGGCCGCATACTGGCAGAAGGAGTCAAGCGCAGCCGTACCTATAAGTTAACCGAGGAGGGGTTCGCTCGGGCTTTTGCGTTGGCCGAAAAGCTTAACTCAACCTATTAATTTATAAAAACAACAAAAAATATTGTATTTTAGAAAGTACTTATTTTATAAGTACTTTTATTTTTATATATTTTTTTATTTATTTTCCCCATTTTAGGAAAATAATAGAACTAGTACAAGTACTTATCAACAAACCAAATTAAAAAGCGATAACCTTAGGGTAAAAAGAGGGCAAGGGGAGAGTATTTGTCAGGGTATATTTAACTAACGAGAATATATATTATGTTAACTAATTACCATAAAAATATATTTTATTTCATTCTCTAAATATTATTAGATTTCTTATAATTATATTTAATTTAAAAAGATTTATATATATATATTCATATATAATATTAGATATTATTAATTGGCATTTAAACATAAATTTTATATTTACAAAAACGATTACCATTTTAAAAGGGGTATTTAACACCCTCATCCAAGAACCCCTCATTGATACTTTTCACAATCAATAACTATTTTAACTTTCACTCTCCCCCACCGCTTATAGCAAAATCGCATTAATTTTTGATTTACATAAATCGCTCTAAAATGAATTTAGGGGTATTAGAATATGGGTCATTTCAAAATCGCCGTTTTGGACAAATGCCCTAAAACGATTTGGGGGTACCTAGGGTATGGGTCAAATTGAAATCGCATTTTAAAGGAAAAACCTAAATACAAACCTAAGACCACTATTTATGGTATATAGCTGAACTTAGAACCCAAGTTAGATATTGCTATGGTGAAAGTGAACACCTGATAGAAGAAACAAACTATAAGGTTACAATGGCAGTAAGCCTCATAGATTCGAACGAACTAATATGTAAAAAGGGCAATTTATGGATGTATTTATTCAAAAATAGCTTAAAATATAGGAATATCTAAATTTAAACAACAAACAAAGAGAATAAATCGGAGGGTCGGGGGGCTTGGCATAGTTGGACATGTAAAGAGATATAAAATAATGTGAGGGGGAGAAAATATCCATTTTCTCCCCCCACTGTCTATGTTCCAATTCCAAGACCAGATTTTATTTCTTTTTATCCTCTACCTTTTTTTCAACGGCTTTACCCAAAGACTGCAGATTTCCCAATTTGGCATTGGGATCAATATTCATATTTTGGTTACTTTGCAACCCAAGTGCACTGGATTTGTTCGCTGCATCTTTTTCAGCAGTATTTGTTTCATTACCCAGTTTGTTCTCCCCCCCGCCAATTGGAGCAGCCTTCTGTGCGGTAAAATCTTTGGCCTGTTTAGGGGTAAAACCGCTCATAGAAGTCGGTACCTGGCTAGATGCTAAACCTTTCCCCCCTCCCGCAGGTTTAGAACTATTGGCAGAAAACTGATTCACAGCAGCTCCTTCCTGCCCATACATATTACCCATTGTTTGAGGGTGAATCACTTCTACAGTAGTTTGCGGATGCACCACCTCTACCGCAGTCAAGGGATGGATAACCTCCACAGTCGTGGACGGATGTACAGCTGTCACCGTCATCTGCGGACGGTTTACTGTCACATTGGTTTGTGGATAATTGGCCGCAGACTGCGTAACAGGACGTACAGTTTGCACGGTCGTTTGCGGATGATTGGCAACTGCAGCAGTAGTTGGACGTACTGCCCCTGCAGTGGTTTGCGGTTTCTGAGCCGCACTCCATACACTTAACGTTCCTATTAATAAAGTACTTACACAAATATGTTTCATAGTTATTTCTTAGCAGGTGCAGCTGGAGCTGTTGGCATAGCACCACCCATTAAGGCCGAAATATCCGGCATACCGGCCGGCATGGCCACAGCCTGCCCTGATTGCCCTTGCTGCGCAGCGCCTCCCGTCATATTGCCCATGGCACTCATCATTCCCTGCACTTGTTGCATCATAGCGGCCGGATCTACATTAGCCGGCATGGCTGCCGGTGCTGTAGAAGCCTGCACAGGAGCCGGAGCAGCGGTTGGTTGGGCCGTGTTGGCGGCTTTGGGAGTCGCCGCTTGAGTTTTAGAAACTAACTGTTTGGGCGTATTCTTATCAAAATCCACAGCCGAGGTGCCGGCTACTTCTGTTTGTACCGTTTGCGTTTGCACTCCTTGTCCCCAACTTCGGTTGTTATAGTTACTAAAGGAACGGTAGTTTTGTTGGGCGGCCTGTCCCGGGACTTGCCCGGACCCGAAATTAGTACGATTAGCCGTTCCCACCTGATACGCGGCAACGGGCATGGCTACGACAAAGAGCACACTTAAATAAATAAAATTTTTCATAATAATCCTCCGGCAAGGCTACTTTAATAGTATATTGTTACGAGGGAGGTTTGTCAAGATACCTGCGCCTTATGACCTGGTAGAACGTGCAACTCTTTTACCAAATATATTTATTTGTACTTCCTGTTTCCGTAGCGACAGATAGTCCCGATTCTTGCTTACATATTTTCTCAAGTATAGTAGAATAAACTGGTTGGTTAGGATATGTAGTGCACATTTGTTTTCCAGCATGTGTAGCCGAATGTGCGAGAAATTTGGCGTATGCAATATAATGACGAGTCGTTACACAAAAAACATAGGAATATTCCTCTGCTATTTTATTTGCACAATATCCATATCCCCGTATACTACGATACGAACTAACATCGCTCTTCGCATATTTCAAATCTATGTCTAACCCGTCCCAATCAGATGCATATTCTCCATTGGCTAAATAATATGCTTCCTGCGCATCTGTCGCTGCCTTTACTAGCTGTTTTAAACTACTATAACGGCTCTTAATTACTGAGCTTTGGTATTGTGGTAAGGCCACCGCTGCTAAAATACTTATAATCAACATCACTACTAAAAGCTCTATGAGTGTAAACGCTTGTTTGTTCTGATCCATACTCTCTCCTTAATATATTTTCTTATAAAGAAGAATATCAAAAAAAAAAAACATGTCAAGGCAAAAATAGGAACCCAGGAAAACTTCCCGCTTATAAAAAAGTATAATGTTAGTATGCTATTACCTAGAATCTTAACTGCCTTAGTGGGCATCCCTTTAATTATCGCCGCTATCCATTTCGGCGGCATCGTCTATATGGCGTTTGTCGGTTGTGTGATTATGTTATGTCTGTACGAATACAGTCTGGTACTCACAGCCGGAAGACGCCCCATTCATACCATTTCACTCATGATTTGGGGCATTTTAATGGGGCTTGTAGCCCTTCTGGGACGCGCTCATCCTGAAAGCCTTACGCTGCCCGACAATTTCTATCCGCTGGCAATCAGTCTGGTGCTGGTAGGCGTTTTATTTTTTGAAGTACTCACGCCCAAACGTAGTTGGGAACGCGTATGCAACACTTTTACCGGTATCTTTTTAATCCCGTGGTCTTTGGCGCACCTTATTAATATCCGTGATATCCCGCAATACGGTGAATACCTCACGCTGTTTATGATTATTACCGTCTGGGTCAGTGATACGGGTGCGTATTTTTCCGGAAGATTCTTCGGGCACCATAAACTAAACAAAGAGGTCAGTCCGAAAAAAACCTGGGAAGGAGCCATCGGAGGCACGCTGCTTGCCGTAGGCGGTGCGGTTGTAATGCGCAACCTGTTTTTAAGTACGTTGTTGTCCGTTCAAACGGCTGTTTGGCTGGGACTGTTGGTGGCCGTAGTAGGACAAATGTCCGATTTGGCCGAGTCCGTGATTAAACGCTCTACCGGCGTAAAAGATTCTTCAAACCTGCTTCCGGGCCACGGCGGATTTTTAGACCGCTTTGATTCGTATTTATTACTGGCCCCCATCTTTTATTATGTAGTATTATTTGCCCTCAAAATACAGTTATGAAAAACATTATCATTCTAGGTTCCACGGGTTCTATCGGTACGTCTTCTCTAGACGTCATTGCCCGCTTGGGTGACGAATATCGTGTACTGGGGTTATCAGCCAATCAAAATACCGATTTATTTTTAAAACAACTCCATGCTTTTAAACCTCGTTTTGCTGCTGTACTAAGTCCGCAAAGTTACGAGAAAATCAAGGACCAAATCCCTGCCGAAACCCGTTTACTCCCCCCGGAGATAGACAGTCTCATGTTTATGGCCTCGCTCCCTTCGGCCGATTTAGTCATCAACGGCGTGGTGGGAGCTGTGGGATTTCGTCCGTTAATTGCAGCCATTAAGGCCGGCAAAACCATAGCACTGGCCAATAAGGAACCCATGGTCATGGCCGGTAAAACCATCATGCAGGAATGCGAACGCTGGCAGGCGGCCATTATCCCGGTAGACAGTGAACCCTCGGCGATTTTCCAATGTTTGTGTGGGATAACCGATGAACACAGCTATCATAAGATTTCACCGGCGATTTCGCGTATCTTCTTAACCGCGTCCGGCGGCCCGTTTGCCAAACGTACCGGTTCCTTAGAGGACGTTACCCCGCAGGAAGCACTTAATCATCCGCGTTGGAAAATGGGTAAAAAAATTACCATCGACTCGGCCACCCTTATGAACAAAGGTTTCGAGGCAATTGAAATCATGAATCTGTTTAACCTGCCCGAAGAAAAAGTACAAATCGTCATCCATCCGCAGTCCATCGTACATTCGGCCGTAGAGTTCCATGACGGAGCCATTTTAGCCCAGATGGGAGAACCCGACATGCGAGTCCCGATCCAATACGCCATTACTTATCCGCTGCGTGCCCCCGGACCCGTCAAAAAACTAAATCTCTTTGAAGCGTCCAAGTTGGAGTTTTTCAAACCTGATTTTTCCCGGTTTGTGTGTTTGGATTTGGCCCTGGCAGCCGCCCGTACCGGCGGGATTACACCGGCAGTACTCAGTGCCGCTGACGAGATTGCCGTGAATGCTTTCTTACAGGGGCAACTCAAATTTACGGAGATTTCCAAACTTATCTACACCATACTGCGTAAAACCCCGGCTACGGGAGGCTCGGTTACCATTAATCAGGCATTGGAAGCCGATCAATGGGCCCGTGAAACCGCGCAGGCTGTACTGCAAGACGGTTCGTACAAAACGGCCGTGATTTAGGAGGGTTATGCTTTTATCTGTAATTGCTGTTTTGGTTGTACTCAGTCCCATTGTCATTATCCACGAGTTCGGACACTTTTTAGCGTGCCGTTTAACCGGCATTCGCGTCAATGAGTTTTCATTCGGGTTTGGTAAAATCCTGTGGCATACAAAAAAAGGAGATACGGATTACCAAATCCGAGCTATCCCTTTTGGCGGGTTCGTAGAACCGGCCGGCCCCATGTTCCATCCGCAGGACGCTCCCGAACCGCCTAAACCGTATGAATTTGCCGCCAAACCGTGGTACGCCAAGTTCTTTATGGTCGTTAACGGTGCTTTATTTAATTATGTATTGGCAGCCGCGATTTTCGCCGTTTTGATTTTTATCCAGGGAATGCCTCAGACCGATCCTATGAAGTTAGCACCCGTAGTCGGCAGTGTGGCCAAGAACTACCCGGCCGAAAAATTAAACCTGCAGGAAGGGGACCGCATTACCGCAGTGAACGAACAAACGATTGCCACGTGGAAAGAACTGACCGATGCCCTGCAGTCCAGAGAAGGAGACTTAACACTGACTTACAACCGCGATGGTCAAAACTTGTCCGCCACCGTATCAGCCGACGATTTCAACCCCAAAGCACCCAAAACGCTCGGAGTCGGCGTACAAGCAGCGTATTATAAAGTCGCCTGGTGGCAAGCGATCGGATACGGGGTATATGAATGCTATTATTGGACGAAGTTTTCTCTCGAATCTATTGGTAAAAGTTTTGCCAAGAAAAAAGCACCTGAACTGGCCGGCCCGATCGGGATCGTCAATATTATTCATCAGGCTGCTCACCGCAATTTACTGGATTTTGTGTTCTTAATTGCCATGTTATCTGTAGCCGTTGGTATGTTTAATTTATTCCCCATCCCGGTACTAGACGGCGGTTATGCACTGGTCTATTTATGGGAAGGACTTACCCACAAGCTTCCTACGGAAAAAACACTCAACCGGGCGGTCAATGTGGGGATGTATATTTTAATTTTACTGGTAGTGTACGCGTCGTATTCGGATATTAAGCGTATTTTCTTCAAACCCAAAGCGACCGTTGAACAAACCGCTGCCAGCACCACTTTACAAGAGGAAAACCATGTACAAAAGTAGAGAAGTTAAAGTCGGTCCGTTTACGTTAGGAACCGGACATCCCGTGCGCGTACAGAGTATGTGTAATACCGATACGCGTGACGCCCAGACCACGGCCGCCCAAATTAATGCCTTGGAAGAGGCCGGTTGTGAGATCAACCGCGTGGCCGTACCGGACATGCAGGCCGCTCAAACGATCGGTGAAATTAAAAAACGCATTCACTCCCCCCTTGTGGCGGATATCCACTTTGATTATAAACTGGCCCTGGAAGCCATCAAGCAGGGCGTAGATAAAGTACGCATTAATCCCGGTAACATCGGAGCTGTGGAAAATACCAAAGAAGTTGTCAAATACGCCTTGGACCACGGCGTTGCCCTGCGCATCGGCGTAAACGCGGGCAGCGTGAAATACCTTAAAAGCGTACAGGGACGTATGGAGCTCTCCGATGAAAAATGGGCCGAGGTAATGGTCAACGAAGCCTTGGAACAGGCTAATATTTTAGAACAATTAAACTTTAAAAACGTAGTAGTATCGTTAAAGTCGGATAATTTTCAACGCACGGTACTGGCCAATGAGTTATTTGCCAAACAGAGTGATATTCCACTGCATATCGGATTGACCGAAGCCGGCAGTTTTTTAAGCGGTACCGTGAAAAGCGCCGTGGCACTGGGAACGCTTCTGCAAAAAGGGATCGGAGCCACCATTCGCGTATCGCTCACGGAAGATCCGCGGGTACAGGTACGCACGGCGTATGAAATCTTAAAAGCGTTGGGACTTCGCGCGTACGGACCGAATTTGATTTCCTGTCCGACCTGCGGACGCACGCAGGTAGACGTGACCGGCACGGTACACGCCCTGGAAGAAAGGATTTATGCAGACCGAGCCCTGCGCGAAAAAGCAACCGGCCTTAAAATTGCCGTGATGGGCTGCATTGTCAACGGACCCGGCGAAGCACGCGACGCAGATTTTGGCATTGCGGGCGGCAAGGGCGAAGGACTGTACTTTGAACACGGACAGACGATGTTCAAACTCCCGCAGGAACAATGGGTAGAATTTTTAATAGATAAAATTACAAACTGGAAGAAGGAAAACTAACCTATGAAACTATCACAATATTATATCCCCACCTTAAAAGAGGCCCCCAAAGATGCCGATACCTTATCGGCAAAACTCATGATCCGGGCCGGTCTGATACGCAAAGTAGCCAGCGGACTGTATGAATGGTTACCGTTGGGACTTAAAGTACTTAAAAAAGTAGAAAACATCGTGCGCGAAGAAATGGACCGCGCGGGTGCTGCCGAAGTGTGGCTGCCCATTGTGCAACCCAAAGAACTCTGGGAACAGAGCGGACGTTGGACCTATTACGGCAAAGAGCTGCTTCGTTTTGAAGACCGTAAAAAAGCCGGATTTTGCATGGCTCCCACTGCTGAAGAAGTCATGACCGATTTGGTTAAAAAGGATACGACTTCTTATAAACAACTGCCGTTTTGTCTGTATCAGTTTGCCACGAAATTTCGCGATGAAATCCGCCCGCGTTTCGGGGTCATGCGTGCGCGCGAATTTTACATGAAAGATGCGTATTCGTTTGCGGCAAACGATAAGCAGGCCAACGATTGGTACCAGAAGATGTACGAGACCTACCAACGCATTTTCACACGCTGCGGTTTCGTATTTAAAGCCGTGGAAGCCGATACCGGTGCTATTGGCGGTAACTTCTCCCACGAATTTATGGTACTGGCCGACACCGGCGAAGATGCTATTGCCAATTGTCCCTCCTGCGGTTACGCGGCCAATACGGAGAAAGCTGAAATCAAAGCACCGGCCGAGATTTCCATTAACCCGGCTGACTTAAAGCCCCTGGAAAATAAAGCCACCCCCAAGGTCTATACCGTAGAAGATGTGGCCAAACTCTTAAACGTACCGACTGACAAGATCATCAAGCTCCTGGTATTTACGGCCGACGGTAAGCCGGTAGTAGCCCTGGTACGCGGGGACCATGAACTGAATGAGTTCAAGTTTAAAGCCCTTCTTAAATGCAACGAACTGGAAAAAGCTTCCGAAGAAGTATATACCCAGGTAACTGGCTCCTTTGTAGGATTTGCCGGGGCACAAGGCCTTAAAGAAAAAAATCCGTCCGTAATGATTTATGCCGATAATTACGTTAAAAATATTGTTAACGGCGTATCCGGCGGCAATGAAAAAGATGTACATACCATTAACGTTACTCCGCAGAGAGACATCAAGGTAGATGTATATGCCGACTTAAAAATGGCCGGAGCAGGAGACTGCTGTGCCAAATGCGGCGCACCGTTTAACTTTACGCGCGGCATTGAAGCGGGACACGTATTTAAACTGGGAACGAAATATTCGGCCGCCATGGGGGCGAACTTCTTAAATGAAAAACAAGCTTCACAGCCCATGATTATGGGCTGCTACGGGATTGGTATTAGCCGCGTCGTAGCGGCTGCCATCGAACAATCACACGATGACTACGGTATTATCTGGCCCGAACCGCTTGCGCCGTTTACAGTGGCACTAGTGGCCATTGATTATGATTCCAATGAAGAGGTCAAAAAGTATGCCGATCAAATCATGGAGGCCCTGGAAGCCAAGGGTATCAGCGTGCTCATGGATGATCGCGATGAAAGACCCGGCATTAAGTTTAAAGACATGGATCTGATCGGACTGCCGCACCGCTTGGTTATCAGCAGTCGTACGGTCGCTGACGGACAATGCGAGTACAAAAACCGCAAAGAAAAAGATGCAGTACGATGGAACTTAACTGAAGCAGTTGCCAGGCTAAGTGAAATTGTAAAGAAATAAATTACTCCCCTAAAATGTGTATCCGGCCTATATATATTCTAGGCCGGATGTTTTTTTTCTTTCACGATGTTTATAATATTATCTATAACGAGTAATAAGTTACTCCCACATAGTCCTGCATATACTTTCCACCAAGTCCAATACACAGAGCCTTACCATCTTGATTTTCTATAGAGGTGCTACAAACTACTGCACTAGCATTTTGCCGTATCACATTATTTTTTTTATGTTCCAAATAAGAAATAATAGAGCTCATATTCTCTAAGTGAGCCGCAATAGCATACGCTTCCTCATCGGAAATACCTTTTTGCATGCCAACTTCCCAGGCCCCTATAGCATGACATAAAGACATGGTTTGCGAGGAACACTCCACTTCCGGACCAGGGATTTGCACATCCAACTCTTCAAATGTATCTGCATATTTATTATTTGCCAAATAATACAGTTCTTGTGCCAGTGCCAAAGAACGTACTAACGATAAAATTTGTCCTGCTCTTGATTTACGTACAGCCCGTTGGTATTGCGGTAAAGCCACTGCCGCTAAAATCCCTATTATTAACACAACGACCAAAAGCTCTATAAGCGTAAACGCTTGTTTATGTTGAATCATAATTCTCTCCTTATATATTTTTTTACTTATAAAGAGAGAATATCAAAAAAAAAAAACGCGTCAAGTTATCGTCGATAGAACTGGCAGGTTGCCTGAAAAGATTCCCGACTCCCTAAGTAAGTCGAGAACCAAATAAATAACAAATTGTAATTATAATTTGAAACTTATATCAGTGAGTTAACTTTTTCCAAAAAGATTTTTTTGGAGTTTGCGTAGGAAGAGAACTTCTTTCTATAATACCGAGTAGTACATGCTCCTGATTGGTAACCGGCAAAATGTCCGTTTCTTCTGTCTGAAATACCGGCATTACGACTGACATAGACATATCCGGTAATACAGATCTGGTCTGACTCATAACAGATCCGCATAAGGACTGTTGGTTAAAAAAAGCCAACTCGGCTGTTCGGATGATTCCTTTGAGCTCTCCGCTCTTATCAGTTACTAAACACATCAAGGGCAATTTCTTTCTCGGTAAATTTTTAAGACGATTAATCAGTTCGCCCACCTTGGTTTCAGTGCGTACTGCCACAAAATCAGTCTGCATGACATGTCCCACGCTTCCCGGTTCAAATCCGCTTGCCTCTTGCAACAGTTCCACGAAGGCCGGTTCCAATACGCTTTTTAAACGTTCCTGGTAGGGAGTGGCAAATTCTTTCCACAGCTTGGCCGCCTGAGTTACCTCCAAATGAGCTAATACATAACAGGCCTGTTTCAAAGGTAAACGTCGCAGTACAGCGGCCGCCTTCGGCGGATCCATAGGATTAAGAGCCGCCACCAAGGTCTGTGCTTTGAGGCCGCCAATTAATAAAATAACCTCATGCGTAGCCAACGAAGCCAATGCTGTCGCAGCCGCTTTCGGTTCGGCTGTAATAAATTTCTCGGTCATAAGAATGGCTAAAGCATGCATCGGGTTATTATTCATACATTTATTATAGAAAAATATGGGAAAACCTGGCAAAACTATATAGGTTATTATCGGGTTATATATGCTATAATAAAAACAAAGAAGTAGCAGTATATATATTTTGAAGATTATTTGTTGAAGTGTGGGGCAAGCCCACACCGAGCAATGGAAAATAATATTTTCCGGCGCGAGTTTGAGGTCAGCAAATAATCGCATACGTCTTGCCTGTTCCCTTTTGGAATAGGTAGGCGGCGATTATTTGTTAAAGGTCACCTCAAACTGCTTTTAACAGGTCGCCGCCTTTTTATCGGCCAAGTTTGATGTGATAAAAACAGGAGGACGTAATAAATGATATATAGACATACCCGGCGGGGTTTTACGCTAATAGAACTTTTGGTTGTGGTACTGATAATAGGTATCTTAGCGGCAGTCGCTGTTCCACAGTACCAAAAGGCGGTATTAAAAAGCCGCTATGTTCAAGCAAAAACGATGGGAACGGCTCTTATGAAGGCTATGGAAGTATACTACTTGGCTAACGGAGAATATACGGCCCAACTAGATAAACTAGATATTTCCTTGGATTATCTTTCCTCAAAAATAGATAAGCACTATTGTTCAGAAGCTGACACGGTATGCTATTATTACACGGATTGGGGATTTTGTGACATTGAGAAAAGAGGAGAAATCTGGTGTCAAGTAAATCTAGGAAACTCTTCTTTGGCTTATTTAATATTTTTGCCACATAACAAGGTATTTTCGGCAGACCGTAGCCGTATTTATTGTCGTACACAAGAGGGAGCCACAACCAGTGATGTAACCTATCAAATCTGTCAAGCAGAAACAGGCAGTCAAACTCCTTACGATTCTTTCTGGCCACAGCACCCAAGTTTCCTTTATACCAAGTAATAAAAAATATTCTATACAACGACTAACAAGACTGGCAAACCAGTCTTGTTCTTATATGGGTAGATATACGATAACCAATATATTTGATTATTTACGTTTGCTTTTAAGCAGTCGTTTGCCTACCACATCGGTTGCCTTATTTTCCAATTCCCGAAGGGTTTCTTTAAACTCGTTACTTTGGGGGACAAAGGTGTTACTTAAACTCTTATCATTGATGACAGTCAGATTCCAACCGCCGGGAACGCGCAGCCAAACATACGTTAAACCGTCAATATCATATTGCAACGCGTCATTAAACGATAAATTATAAATAGTTTTTTTAGGCATGGGCTTGTTTCTCCTCTAAAATTTATTATACTAATAAAAAGGGGGCACTATGCTTTTTAATAAACCGATCCATGAACTGACGTTTGAAGATGTAGTCGCTTTTTGCAAACGGGGGATCCCTGAAAACAAACAGTTAGACTACAAGTATATGTTGCCTAAAAACCATGAAAAATTTGCCAAAACCATTGCTTCGTTTGCCAATGCGATGGGCGGCACGATTATTGTCGGCGTACAGGAC
This sequence comes from Elusimicrobiaceae bacterium, assembly GCA_017475405.1. Lineage (GTDB taxonomy): Bacteria > Elusimicrobiota > Elusimicrobia > Elusimicrobiales > Elusimicrobiaceae > Avelusimicrobium. The sequence continues at coordinate 8,814 of JAFVFN010000001.1, read as the reverse complement.
GATAAAAATGACAAACCGGCCCCCCCTTTCTTAGGAATTGCCTATCATGAAAAAGTACGCAATTCCATTGAAGATATCATTCAAACCCATATTGATCCGATTGTGTTTGTAGACGTCAATATTTGTCTTAATAAACGTAAAGACCGTATGTTTGTGGTTATTGATATCCCGCAAAGCAATTTAACCCCCCATTTGGTAGGTAAACTAAAACGCGCCTATGTACGCACAGGACAATCTTCCCGCCCGGAAATTATCGTACATCCGGACAAGCTTCCCTGGTTACTGGATCACCGTCAAAAATCAGAACGTCTGCGCCATATCTTATACGATAAGGCAGAAAGCCATTTTGAAAATTACCTCAAAACCTGTGCCGTATCCACCGCAGGAGAAAGTATTTCTACACTATCCTGTATACCGATGTACCCACAGGAGCCGCTTACCGATTATAAACAGATCCCTGCGCTGGTAACGGCCTGCGCGACACGCGCCCCTTACGGCGTCATGGCCAATCCGGATTATCCGCTTAAACCCGTCCAAGACGGTGTGGCAGTGATTTCTAATACGCGCGGTATTTATAAAATGACCGAGTTTAATGCCTATGGACTGGTTATGAATAAACAGGTCATCAGTCAGGATGAAATTGTAAACGGACATGTATCTCAGACCTTGCATGTGGAAAAGATCTGTCAAAACTGCATTTTGTTTTTCAGAACGGCTCGTAAGTTTTTAGAAAAAATTTCATTTGGAGGTCCCTTACAATTTAAATTTAAGCTTTCCAATGCGCGCGGTAAACGTGCACTCTTACACGCCAAACAGGCCACTGTTTTGGAGGATTATCTGCATCTGGAGCGTAACTGGTTTTTGACTGATTTACAGGGAGATCTTCCTACTTTGCTGGAGAATTTACTGCATGAAGCCGCCTGGTCTTTAGGTTTACAGGTACCAATGGAGCAAATCCACGTATTAATAGAACAATATAACCGGGAAATTAATTTATGAAACAAGGATATACTTTATTAGAATTATTAGTAGTAGTCATTATCATTGCCGTATTGGCGGCAGTTGCTCTGCCACAGTATTTTAATGCGGTAGAAAACACCCGCATGGTAGAACTTAAAATCATGTGGGGACATCAAAAGAATTGGGCCATCGGTAAACAACTCTCTGATGCAGATGTGGCCAAAACCAATGAAAGTATGCAAAAATACGGTCTGAAATACTTTACGGGCGAAATCGTCTGCCGAACCCAAGTATCCGATGGACAACCCTGTTTTGAAGTGGTCTTTACCCGCAAACCCAACGCGCAAGTTCAATACCAAATCACTACGGTCAATAATTTTCGCGATTTGGCCTGTATCCCGGCAGAGGGAAACCTTTTGGGCAGCAGGTTTTGCAAATCGCGCATGAGACCCGATGGGGAAACTACTATTGACGGAAAAACGGCCTATCTGATCCATTAGATTGTTGTTCTATAAACTTTTAGAAAATAGTCCATATGCGTGTCAAATGCCTGTTCCAATAAATAGCTATTTACTTGATAGCACTATCTGTTTTTCAATACCATGCTACAAAACTGCTATCACTATCCCATACCCGTCCATTACTCTCCAACTTGCAAACTTTATTTGATACAGAGGTTCTATCGGAATTATAAGCTAAACATAATGCAGTTCCCCGGGCCAGTTGATGGGAATGGTTTTTCAAATAAAGCTGATAGCCCATTTCAATACTCTCATTCACACATCGTATCCATGGAACGTCTGAAGATCCCAATGTACAATTTCCCCAACTATATACATAATAATCTCCCCTACTTTTTTCTTCATCCTTTCCGGCCGGCATACTGATATCTAACACTTCAAAATTGTGTGCATATTGTCCATTTGCTAGATAGTATACCTCTTGGGCATTCGCAATACTTTTAACAAGATTTTTAAGTGTTGCATAACGACTTTTCATTACTGCTTTTTGATATTGTGGCACAGCCACGGCCGCCAAAATTCCGATTATTAACACAACTACTAAGAGCTCTATGAGCGTAAATGCTTGTTTATTTCTTTGCATAATTATCTCTCCCTATAATGTTATTCTATAGAGACAGAATATCAAAAAAAAAAAACGCGTCAACCCCTATTTTGATTGCCAAAATCCCCGGCTTACAAAAGCCGGGGAATATATCTTCAGTATGAAATATTATGTTAGTGGGTTACCTGCGCATTTTTCAAGATTTCGGGTAATTCAATTTCCGGTGTTAACTGCCACAAACGGATCTCGGCAGCCAACCACAGCGCTTCCGGATTATTACGAAGAGAAACCCCTTCCACATTAGACGGAAGCCGCGGAGCATCCATGGTAGCATTGGCCGAGCGCCAACTTTCTAATTGTTTTACCAGCTGCGGGATACTCATGGCATTGCGCGCCGTGGCATGCAGAGCCACCAGTTGGTCTATAATTGCTTGCGGCACACGTCCGGTTTGTTCTTTCACGAGCAAATCCACTACTCCCAAAAACGCGCGGTTTCCTTCTACAGAGGTCATACAATCCGTGGTCTGCAGCCATCCGCCTTCATTAATTGTAAAGACTTGTGGAAAATTATGATCATTTAACTGCATATAACGTTGGATATCCAACAGTTGTGTCATACTTTGTACATGCGTGGTCTGCAGGGTTTCGGCGGTTACAGCAGGAGATGTATTCCACAAAGCCCCGATATATCCCAGCTGTCTGTTTTGAGCAGTTTTTACCGCTAAATCCAGCTGTGCAAATTTTACTTCCAGAGCCTTACGTTCAGCAGCCGGTAACTTTTGCATGCTGCTTAACGGTACGACTCGTTTAAATAAATCCGCACTGGAAACATACACCCGATTGGTTTGCATAAATTGAGCACGCGCAATATGGCGTCCCAATACTTCCGCACCTACAAACGATACCGGTACCGTCTGTGAAAAAGCACTGGACACGCCTCCGGTCATAGCCTCAGTTAATTTAGCCATTTTAAGCGGACGCTGGGCATAAGCCGACACGGTTGCCAGACTCAGTGCGCCCAGTACTACAAAAACTTTCTTATTCATATATTCTCCCATATAAGTGATTTCTTATATGATATCTTTTACGTAAGTAGCTTTGACAGGGTCTAAAGTCCCAGACATACCTAGTCTTTGGACCTATTTGATGTTATCGTAATCCTGCTGAAGTTTTTCTAAAGCGGCTTGTTTTTGGTCTTCGGGGAGGTTCATTTCCTGCACGCGGTCCATCTGCCATTTAAGCAGCTGCCGGTTGGACTCGGCGCGCAGTTTAAGCTGCAAAGCCTGGCGATCGGCCGGAGACAGTTCCTGCTGCGCGGCCTGCATCATTTGATTATAGTAATCATCTAAAATTTGTTTCATACCCCGCGCATTTTCCTCGCCATACGCCTGTGTTACCTGTTTGAGTAAATCTGTACGTTCGCGGTTAAGCGTATCCTGCATACCGGCCACCTCAGCCGGTGTCGATTTACGCGCCACACTGATCGTTTGTCCGGCCTCTTCCCGGGCCTGTAATGCTTCCAATTGTTGTTGCGCCTGTGTGTTGTCCCACTGACGAAGCGGCTGCAGGGATTCACCGGCCTGACGTACGGCCTGTTCTAATTGGCTGTGCGCTTCGTATCGGTTGTTATACAAGGCTTTATAATATTCTTCGGCTGGCAAATGCTGTGTGGCCAGCGCCAGGTCTTTTTCCCGGGCCGCATCAATAATTTCTGAGAACTTCGCATTCAAATCCGCATTGGCATATTGTGCACGCAACTGCTCTTTTTGTTGATTATCCTGCGCCACACGTTCTGCCACAAATTTGTCGTATTGGTTCTTTTCGGCCAGTTTATCCATTTGGCGTTGGTATTTCTGAGTGATCTCTTTGACCCGGGCGGTTGTCTGTTCGGTACTCACCCCGGGGGTACTCAGTGCTCCGGCCAATTCACTGGAAAACTGGTCCATCATCGCCCCGGCCTGCTGTGCGGCAGAAGAGCCGAACGCCTGTGCAAAATTCTTCATCACTTCTTGTTTTTGAGCGGCTACAGCCTCACCAACCGGTGCATAGGGGCCCGAAAAACCTGCATTTACCCCCTCGGACACATTGTTCTTAGCCGCATATTTTTCAATATTCTGTTCACGCTTACTCTTGGGAGTCAATGCCTGCAGCACAGCCCGATCAATGGCCGCAGAAAGTTTGGCCCACTGCGCGTCCATGCGTTCTTTTTCTTTACGGTTGGGACGTAAGTACGGAGCCAACATACGCGCTCGTTCTTCCTGCATACGCGCCTGTGTGGAGGAGTTAAAATTAACCTGCGGGGTACCCACTCCGGTCCTAGAACCATTATCATTATAATCAGGAGCACTCGGCGCAGTCGGCTGTTTGAAATCCGTGGTATAGAAATTGGTATCCACGTAACGTTTGCCGCCCAAGTTGTGTGTCGGATAGGGTTGTTTGGAAGAAGCACGATTTTGAGGATAAACTACGGGACGCGCGGAGGCTGTGTACGGCATGAAATTTTGTGGCGTAGACGTTGCTGCCGCCGGTACGGGTTGTACCGGAGCGGGAGCGTCTCCCAAGAGTTCCCGACGTTTGGCCTGTTCAAGCAGCGCCGCCGGCTGCTTCGAACGCTCCGCGGCCGTGGAAACAGAACGAGCTGATGGACGGACGGCAGACTGCGGTTCATAGGCCAATATACGCCATAAGGCCGCGATTACCGCCAGAGCCCCCAATACACCCAACACAATTTTAAGACCGGTCTTATCCTCGTTCATATCATATAGTATAGTGAAAAATCACTTTTTCGGCCAGGGTCAAAAGCCCTAATTTCATCTGGGTCCTTAAAAACCCCGCACAAAGCGGGGTTTTAGGAGTTATTTTTCTTGAATCAGGGTAATTCCCAAGTCCGTTAATTGTTGTTCATCCACCACATTGGGCGAATCCGTTAACGGACATACAGCCTGCGCCGTTTTGGGGAACGCAATCACCTCACGGATGGAGTCCTCACCGGCCAGCAGTGCCGTAATACGGTCCAATCCCAGACCGATGCCTCCGTGAGGCGGCGCGCCGGCTTCCAGTGCATTTAAAAGCATGCCGAATCGGCGGGCAGCTTCCTCTTTGGAATGTTTCATCAAAGCCAAAATACGTTCCTGTACTTCACGCCGGCAGTTACGCACGGATCCGGAAGCAAGTTCATTGCCGTTAAGCACCAGGTCAAACTGATACGAGCGCACCGATCCCGGATCTTTTTCCAGGTTTGGCAAATCCTCTTCCACGGGCGCTGTAAACGGGTTATGTGCGGCGTCCCAACGGTCTTCTTCGGCAATGTATTCCAGTAACGGGAAATTGGTAATCCAGGCAAACGCCCAGTCACACTGTTTGGGCAACTCTTTGACCAGTTCCTTACGTAGAGCACCCATAAAGTTCTGTACCGTGCGTTTATTTAAATCACTGCCGATAAATATGCCGTCGCCGTTTTGAGCTCCGACCAATTCTTTCACAGCCGTCAGTTCCTGCGCCGTAAAAAACTTGGCAGCCGGTCCTTCAACGCTGTCTGCTTTTACTTTGAGCCATACCAGTCCCTTGGCCCCGTTCTTTTTAACCAGTTCAGTCAGCTTATCCATTTGTCCGCGGGAATAAGCACCTGCTTTTTCTCCGCGAAGCGCATAAATGGCCCCCTTACCGGCCAGTACGTCTGCAAAGACTTTAAAACCTGTTTGGGCAAATACGTCGGACGCATTTTTTAGTTCCAGTCTGTAGCGCAAGTCCGGCTTATCGGAACCGTACTTTTCCATGGCTTCTTCAAACGGTAATTTGATAAACGGGGTTTTAAGTTCCTTGCCCGCCGTTTTGAAGATCTCTGTCATGAGTCCCTCAACAATGGTATGGATATCATCAATGGTTACAAACGACATCTCCATATCAATCTGTGTGTGTTCGGGCTGCCGGTCGGCACGCAAATCTTCATCTCTAAAACACCGCGCCAATTGGAAATACCGGTCAATCCCGCTGGCCATCAGGGTTTGCTTAAACATTTGAGGGCTTTGGGGAAGCGCATAAAACTCGCCGTGATGCACACGAGAAGGCACCAAATAGTCACGGGCCCCCTCCGGCGTGGAACGTGTCAAAATAGGGGTTTCCACCTCAATAAATCCGTTGGCGTCCAAATAACGCCGAGCCGCCTGCGCAATGCGGTGACGCAAATACAGGTTGGCAAACATGCGCGGGTTGCGCAAATCCAAATAACGGTATTTCAGGCGGGTCTCTTCACTTACCCCAAATGAGTTTTCTACTTCAAAAGGCAGTTGAACCGAAGTATTTAAAACTTTAAAATCTTCTGCCACCAGTTCAATCTCACCGGTTTTCATATTTTTGTTGACCGCCCCTTCAATACGGCGTTGTACGATACCCGTAACTTCCAGCACATACTCACTGCGCACGGCCGAAGCCTCTTTAAAAAAGGGACGGCTCGGTTCTACGACGATCTGGCAAATACCACTGCGGTCACGCAAATCAATAAATAATACCCCCCCGTGATTGCGGTAGGAGTTAACCCATCCGCACAGGGTCTGTTTGGTACTAAGCAGCGCAGCCGTCACATCTGCGCAATAATTGGTTCTTTTCATACTAATTTTTTTACCTCACTTACAACTTGGGCAAACGCAATCTGTCGCTGTTCACCGCTGGTTAAATCTTTTAAAGTCACCACCTGCTTGGCCAGTTCGTCGCCACCTAAAATTAAGGCGTAGCCGGCGTTGCACCGATCGGCTTGTTTCATCTGTCCTTTTACGTTCTTGTCAAACAAACCGCCTTCCGTGCGGACCCCCGCCTGGCGCAACTGTTGCATGATATTAAAAGCCGTTTCGTTACAGGGTTTTTCCAAAGACACCACACACACGCTTTTGCGGGATGTTACCGGTGTTTCACCGCGGGCCAAAATGACGCGCTCGGCACCCATGGCCCAACCGATAGCTGGCGTAGCCGGGCCGCCCATATTTTTAATAAGGCTGTCGTAGCGACCGCCGGCCGCAATGGCGTTTTGAGAAACGTCTCCGGCCTGGAACTCAAATACTGTACGGGAATAATAATCCAGTCCGCGCACCAACATCGGATCCACGATAAAATCTATTTTTCCTTTGAGCAATTGCTGCACGGTATCAAAGTGCTCCTGACATTCGGGACATAACTGCATGGTAGGTACTCGGCCGGCAAAACGCGGGCCGTCTATTTTACAGTCCAGTACGCGCAGCGGGTTCTTCTCCAAACGAACCTGACAGTTTTCACACAATGTATCTTTTTCTTTGGACAAAAAATCAATCAAAGCCTGCCGATATACGGGACGGCATTTGTCACAGCCCAGACTGTTAATTTTAACCACATAGTTTTTGGCCCCGAATTGTGACACGATGTCTTTGAGCATCAAAATGACTTCTGCATCGGCTGAAGGCGCCGAGTTACCAATGTATTCGGCACCGATTTGTTCAAACTCGCGGTAACGTCCGGCCTGCGGACGTTCGGCCCGAAACATGTTGCCGATATAATAAAACTTTTGCACAGGTGCCTGCTGCACAAAATTATTTTCCAAATACGCCCGTACCACGCCCGGAGTACCTTCCGGCCGAATGGCCAGTTGACGATGTCCGGCATCTTCAAAAGCATACATTTCTTTTTGGACGATATCGGTAGTTTCGCCGGTGGATTTTACAAAGAGTTCTTTGAGTTCCACGGTAGGAAGGCGAAGTTCGCCAAACCCGTAAGTAGAAAATACGCCGCGGGCGCAGTTTTCCAGTTCTGTAAATTGATTGGATTGGGGTTCGAAAATATCGCGGAACCCACGTACTAGTTTTGCCATATAGTATATTTTAGCATTTTAGGATATATTATGAACAAGGAGGACACGTTACGTGTCCCCCTTGCGATATACTACATAAATACTTTTAGTGGCACTGACATTCCAACTTCGTCAGATCCATTCTCCAACCGCCTCCGGGGCAGGCGGAATATTCTTCACAGCTTACGAAAGTAGCACCGCGATTAGACATCGTACAAGGAGTCGTTGGATATCCCCTTCCGTCAGAGCTGACCGTGGTACAAGTTCTGCCGGGCATTTCGCGTTGGTCATCACAGGAAATAGCTAACGCAATGTCCGTTTGATCATATGTTACTTCCCAACCGCAGGAAGCCGTTGTGCTGCTGTCTTCATCTCCCTGGATAATTGCACATGCATCCCGACTAGATACCTGCTGACACACTACACAATGGGCCTGCACAAAATCACGGTCCGATCCCTCTCGGCGGCCGCCTGTTGCTGTAGCATTACTACTTGCACCGGCAGAATGAGTGGACCCTGCATCAAATGCCCCGTGCCAAGCATATACTCCCTCTTGGCTACATGTACAAATTTGTCCAACCGGGCAGGACACTCTTGAAACCTGCTGACCATTACATACCAAAGGGCCGCCACTATTTGGTTGACCGGGTCGTCTGCCTGAAAGTCCTGCGTCCACAAAACATTTCAGTCCGTCAGCAATACACTCCCCATTAATTAAAGTAGATCCCTGCGGACAATCGCAACTGCAATTAGGATAATCAAGCCAATGGCCCGCTACTCCGTTATACGCTTGCGGTCGTTCACACGGTTGCATGATTTCGTTTTCATAGCGATCCCCCAAAACATCTTTACAGGTTTTTTGAACACATTCATCCTGTGTCTTAGAACAATTTCCCCATGCTCCTACATTCCATTTCCCAGTACTGGTATTACAACTTACCGTTCTGGTTTGGGTTCCACAGGTATTACATGTTTGG
>JAFVFN010000020.1 GCA_017475405.1 Elusimicrobiaceae bacterium | reverse complement strand
TTCATTACCGGAGTTAATACTCTTGGTAGGTAACATAAGTGTCTTATATCTACTCTTGAGTACTGCCTGTTGGTACTGAGGTACGGCTACGGCTGCTAATACCCCGATAATGAGTACCGCTATTAACAGCTCTATGAGGGTGAATCCTGAACTGTAGGTTGTATTTGTAGTAAGTTTCATAAACCGCTCCTTTTTATCCAATCCCCTGTTTATGAAACCATATCAAACCATATCAAAACGGCTGCCTTGTTTTGAGCCTGTTGACCTAACCCAATATACAAAACAGCCGTAGTCTATCGCACAAGTGCAATAAACATTCAGCACAAAATAACGGGGTTATAAGGCCCATTACTTTGCACCTAAAACAGCTATTTTTGGAGGTCAACAGTGCTTTTATATCTAAAAGCTCTCCGTTTCTTAAACGGTTCCAAAAACAGATTAAATTGTACTTATAGTGTAATAAAGTTTTGCAGAAAAATCAATATGACTGTATAGAAGTATGTAACAGCGTTCAAATCCATCGGATAGACGAACTATGGACTTATAATATTATTTGGAGTATGCTTCTTGGATAGCTTTCAAGTGTTTCAGCGTAGGATCTTGTAAATTATTGGCATGTAGTAGTGCATCATAGATACTTTTAGCCAGTTGTTTTTCAGCACGCTCTTGCGGGGTCATTTCAGAAAGCGTCAGTTGTTTACCGTTGCGTGAAATACTTTGACGCGGATAGCGTTGATAGGTTTGTATAAAGTGATTAAGCAAATGTAATAATTCTTGGGGCGACTTAGAAACCGCTTTGGTCCGGTAGGATTCGCGTAATTCGTATAGCTGCTGCACCGTCGGATCTTGGGAGGGATCGTGCGATTTTAATAAAGTGGTAATGGCGCGTGCCAAACTCATTTCCTGTTTATCTGCAGGTGTTTGGGCCTCTGGTTTTACACGCCCGCCATTTCGGTGAATATCTTCTATCGGATAGCGTCCGTGTTGTTGGATAAATTGTTCTACCTGCTCTAATAATTGCTCGGGAGTCCGGTATAATTGCTGGGGTCGCGGATATGTTTGTGCCAATATGTCTAATCGTTTTGTGATATCGGATTTACGAGAACCGGATAAGAGTCGATTTATGGCCTTTGCCAGGAGTACCTCTTCGTGTTCCTGCGGTGTATATTGTAAGGCAGTCAACCTGTGTCCGTTTCGTTGTACCCGGGCACGCGGATAACGACCGTATTGTGCTAAAAACTGTTCCAGACGCTCTACATAATCAATAGGTTCCCGAGCTGCTTGCTGCTTTTCTTGTTTGAGTTGTTGCGCGGCAAGACGTGTTTTATTCCATAATTCAGACAATTGAATATGGACCGGAGATCCGACGTGTTTTTTATTAAAAAGTACCCGTTTGACTCCATTGGCTAATTGGATTTCCTGTTTTTCTTGTGCGGTATATTCTGCAGCTGGCACAGTTTTCCCCCGCCGGGTAATATTTCCCCTGGGTAAACGACCCTGTTGCGTAATAAACGCCTCTAATTCTTCCAACCATTCTGGCGGAGTTTTCTCTTTGGCAATATTTCGGTTGTTTTCTTTTAAATTTCTCAACTGTATAATCACGGGATCATTCGCATCTTTTGCATGACGCAGTGCCTGTTGTACACCGTGGGCAATCTGCGTTTCCAATAGTTCCTGTCCGCTTAACTGTTGTGTTGAAACCGGTTGACCGTCGCGGGAAATTGTTCCCCGGGGATAATAGCCGTATTGATGTATAAAAAATTTCACCTGGCTAAGCCATTGTTGAGGTGTTTTAGGTTTTGCATAGAGTCGGTTTGAATCTTGTAAATCGCGTAATTGCATGATTACGGGATCCTGTGAATTTACGGCCCGTTTGAGGGCATTTCGGATACCCGTGGAGAGTTGGATTTCTCGTTGTTCTTCTTCGCTATATTCTTGGGCCGGGATTTGTTTTCCGTTGCGCGTAATACCCGTGCGCGGAAAACGGTGGTATTCTTTGATAAACTGTCGTGCCTGTTCCAACCACTGGGCCGGCGATTGACGCGGTGCAATGGCTTTAGAAGTTTGGACCGTAGCCAGTATTTGTTTCCAAATATGGGGAGATACCGTGGTAGTTCGTTTACGGATATTGTATTCAATTTTACGAGCCAAGGATGCTTCTTCGCGCTCGGTCGGTGTATACTCGCAGGGAGGTACTCTGACACCGTCGCGCAGAATCGTTTTTCGCGGAGCACGGCCGTGTACTAATATAAAAGACTGCAGACGTAACCGCGTAAAGACGTCATCTAACCGAGAACGCAGGCCAAACAATGTTTTTAGTTGTGGATCAGTAAATTGAATCGGTCCCTCGGTTAGGAGTTGAGAAAACCGGTCAATATAATCCCATTCGTCAGAGCGGGCGCGCAGCCAGTTGCCGTTTATGTCTGTTTCAAACAGCCAGTCGTCTGTTTCCCGGAAAGTTTGTTCAATACGATCTAATTGCGCCGGTGAAAATACACCACTTAATTCACTGCGCCAGGCCGGGATATAGGTCTGAAATATTTGGGGGCCCGGTAGTATGTGATGGGTATTTGGAAAATCGACAGATTGGATTGCCGTTTGACGAATAACCGCTTGAGTAACTGTCCGGGTTAGTACCGGATTGGCCTTGGCTATATGCTGTTGTAAATTGACAGGCAGTTTAGGGTTAACAACAGCAGGAACGCGAACGAATGGTCGTGATATGATGGTCTGCGGTATATATTTAATTTTTTGTGCGTAAACATACTGTGGACCCAATATCAGGCTTATTAGCAGGCACAGTCCCGAAACTAAAACGGAAGATTTAACAGTAGCAGACATATAAGTATATAATAATAAATTTCAAGGCCGCAGCACATGGGCCAAAGGACCCAATTTTTAGGTGGGAATACCGTGCTAAAAGGCGTACCCGCCGGCATTAAACAGGCGGGTACAGGGACTCTTGTAGGAGGTTATGAGTTTACTTAGAAATGTAATAAATCTTCTATACTTGACCGGGCAATCCAGGCAAATTCTGCGTGGAGGCGGTTTTGTTTAATCAGTTGTACGGCACGTGTTTTATTCAGTGTATCTGTTGACATATTCTTACCTCCCTGCATCATGTTCTTACACTTATATCATAGCGTTTTAAAATGCGTAAAAACAGGGTCGTTGTACCCAAACCGGACCCATATTATGGCCCAATTTAAGTTGGGACTTTGGACCTAATTTTATATACTATGTATATATGCAATCCATCCTGCAACGAGCCGAAACTCAACATACCCTGACCGCATCGGAAATTGTTTCCCTGCTTGGCTGTCAGGATCCGTTTTCGTTATTTGCCGCAGCTAACCGCGTGCGTCAAAAATATGTCGGAGACGGCGTATATTTACGCGGACTGATTGAGTTTTCCAGTTTCTGTAAAAACGATTGTATGTATTGCGGTCTGCGGGGTTCCAACACGCACGCACAACGCTACCGTCTCTCTCCCGGGCAAATCGTGGAAATGGCACAAAAGGCTGCGGGGTACGGCTATAAAACCGTCGTGTTGCAAAGCGGAGAAGACCTTTGGTTCACCGTGGAGCGGATGTGTGAAATCATTCGGGAAATCAAAAAACTGGGATTGGTTATCACGCTTAGTATTGGAGAAAAAACGCGCGAAGAATATGCCGCGTACCGCCAGGCGGGCGCGGATCGCTATTTGCTTCGCATTGAAACGACCGACAAACAACTCTATGAAAAATTAGATCCCCGTATGAGTTTTGAGAACCGGATGCGGTGTTTGTATGATTTGAAAGATTTAGGCTATGAAGTAGGATCGGGTTCTTTAGTAGGACTGCCGGGTCAAACTCTGGAAAGCCTGGCTGATGATTTATTGTTTTTTAAACAATTGCCTGTCGATATGGCCGGTATCGGTCCGTTTATCCCCCACCCCCATACACCGTTAAGTCAAGAAAGCGTGGAGGGCCATTTTGAATTGTCTTTAAAAATGATGGCTCTAATGCGTCTGTTGCTTCCCGATATTAATATCCCGGCCACTACGGCGATGGAAACACTCCATCCGCAGGGACGTTTACTGGCCCTGAAATGTGGAGCCAATGTGGTTATGCCGAATGTAACCGAAGGAGATTATCGCAAGCAATACGAGCTTTATCCCGGAAAAATCTGTACTGCAGAATCCCCCGCGCAATGCCGGGGATGTATACAGGGGAAAATAAAGAGTATCGGTCGGTTTGTGTCAAACAGGCCCGGGTTTCACGGTGAATATTTAAAAAATCGCTAATACAGAATTGCCCGAAATTATTTTCTGTTTCGTCCGGAAATACTGCCTGTAGGCAACTCGTGAATTTCCCACAGTTTATTTCGTAGTTCCGGGTCAGAGACTCCCGCATCCAATAAATGCTGCAAGCGAGACCCTAACTGGTATTCCTTATATTCCTGTGGTGTCATATTTTTTACCGTGACACGTATCCCGTTGCGGTAAATATTTAATCTGGGGCGGTTCCCCTGATGCGCGGCGACCCAATCTTGAAGTTCCAACAAGATTTCCTGCGGTGTCGGAAAGGCTGGCCGTTTCCAAAGAGACGCTAACTGCGCGATCTCAGGTTCCTGTGCCAACTGTGGATTTTGGCGTGCCTGGGTTAAGATATGTGAAATTTTGCGCGCCAAAGACGCTTCTTCATACTGCCTAGGTGTAAGCTCATGAGTTGGCACGACTTGTCCATGCTTGGTAATAATACTTCTTGGATGACGTCCATGGACGCGAATATATTCCTGTAATTGCACAAGCAAATCTCGCGGTTTTGCAGTTTGTCTAATATGAGAATAGTTATTCCAAAGCTGTGTCAGTTCCTGAATTGACGGGGTTTGCGTGGTTCCCTGTTTGGCAGCTTGTGCCAGTATATATTGAATGCTGTGACCCAAACAAACTTCTTCTCGTTCGGCAGGCGTCATTTCATCAGCCAATTTATAATGTACATTTGCTGCATAAATAGTGGCTCGTGGACGAACCCCATGCTCTTGTATAAAAGCCTTAGTGCGATTTAAAACCTCGATCGGATCTGTACTGCCTTCCAGGAAGCTGGCCTGGATATTCGGATGTGCTTGCACCAGTTCTTGCAAGGCCGATAGTTCCGGGTTAAATTCCACCGCAATGCCGCGTTTTGCAGCTCGGGAAAAGTGATTGCTAATGGCTTGCCCCAGTTGAACCTCTTTGCGTTGTTCATCCGTAAGTTGAGGTAATGTCAGGCGTTGACCGTTTGCGTAAATCATGGCTTTAGGCCGACGACCATGCGTATTAATGAAAGCTTGCGCTTCTGCTATCAGTTGGGCCGTTGTTTTCCCTTTCGGAGGTGCGATGGTTTTAACGGCAGGTTTTCCTGTGATTGCTTGAAATCCCGAACGAATGAGTGCTTTTTTTTGCGCCCACACTGGCAAAGTTTCCATACTTAATATAAGTAAAAGTAATAATTTAATATAGTTCATCTATTATATTTTGGCTCATTAATCCAACCGTGCACAAGGGAAAAAGGACCCAATTTCCTTATATTTAGGACCTAGGACTTGGCCGCAGCAATATTTTGGATATGTACTCTATGTATCCAGATTTCCTCATGCATAACAGGCATGTAACTGATAGTTAACATAAGGAAATTCTCCTTGCCAACTTGCGCCTTTTAGATTAAATTACTACAATATATATGATATTACGCACGCTCTTACGCGCGCGTGTTAACTCATTATAGGGAGAACACCATGGTTAAAAAGACCACCAAAAAGACTGTTGCAAAAAAGCCCGTTTCTAAAAAAGTTAAAAACACGAAATACGTTTACTCCTTTGGTGCTGGTAAGGCCGAAGGTAACGGAAAAATGAAAGAATTATTAGGCGGTAAAGGTGCGAATCTGGCGGAAATGTCCGGCCAGCTCAAGCTGCCTGTCCCCCCCGGATTTACGATTACTACCGAAGTATGTACCTATTATTGGAATAACAAGAAGACCTATCCCAAAACTTTAAAAGCAGACGTAGAAGCTAACCTCAAAAAAGTAGAACGCGAAACCAAAAAACAATTCGGTTCCGCTACCAACCCGCTCTTAGTGTCCGTACGTTCCGGTGCCCGTGCTTCCATGCCGGGTATGATGGAAACCATTTTAAACATCGGACTCACCGAAAAAACCATTCCGGGAATGATTGCCAAAACCAACAATGCCCGCTTTGTTTATGATGCCTATCGTCGTTTGATTATGATGTATTCAGACGTCGTAATGGAAAAAGCTGCCGGTATTGAACCCAAAGACGGCGAAGGTATCCGCAAAATCTTGGACGGCATGCTGGCTGAGAAAAAAGCCCAACTCAAAGTCAAAGATGATACCCAAATCCCGGCCGAAGAACTCAAAAAACTCTGTGTTGAGTTCAAGAAAACCGTCAAAAAAGTACTCGGCAAAGAGTTCCCGGATGATCCGGTCGAACAATTGTGGGGTGCCATCGGTGCTGTATTTGCCTCCTGGAACGGTAAACGCGCCATTGCCTACCGCGCCATTGAAAATATCCCCAATGACTGGGGTACGGCTGTAAACGTACAGACCATGGTATTTGGAAACATGGGCGAAACCAGTGCAACCGGTGTGGCATTTACCCGCAACCCCGGTAACGGTGATGCTCATTTCTACGGTGAATATTTAATTAACGCGCAGGGTGAAGACGTGGTAGCCGGTATTAGAACTCCGTCTCCGATGAATAAATGGTCTACCAATGCTCACTCCAAACACTTGCCGACTTTGGAAAAAGTGATGCCCAAAGTGTACAAAGAGTTAGACGCCATTCAAAAGAAACTGGAAAAACATTTCCATGATATGCTGGATATTGAGTTTACCATTGAACACGAACGTTTGTGGATGTTGCAATGCCGCGTGGGTAAACGTAACGGGATTGCTGCTGTGCAAATGGCGTTGGACATGGTCAAAGAAAAACTTATTACCAAAGAAGAAGCCGTGCTTCGTGTAACGCCGGCTCAGCTTGGCGAACTCTTACTGCCCGCCATTGACCCGGCTGCAGAAAAGAACGCCAAAGCCATTGCCCAGGGGTTACCGGCCGGTCCCGGCGGAGCCTGCGGACAGATTGTATTTAATTCTGAAGACGCCATTGCCCTGCAAGCCAAAAATATCCCTGCCATTTTGGTGCGCGAAGAGACCAACCCCGAAGATATTGAAGGGATGCGCGCGGCACAGGGTATTTTGACTCAACGCGGTGGTATGACCTCTCACGCGGCCTTAGTAGCACGCGGTTGGGGCAAATGCTGCATTGTAGGCTGCGGTGAATTGGAAATTGACCTCGCCAAGAAAACCTTAAAAATGGGAGGCAAAACCTTTAAAGAAGGTGACAGCCTGACCTTAAACGGTACTAAAGGCTACGTCTATGCCGGTGCCTTAAAAATGTTAGCGGCTGGCGAAGGCAATAAAAACCTGGCTAACTTCCTCGCTTTGTGCGATAAAGTACGCGTGCTCAAGGTACGTGCCAACGCTGATACGCAGGCCGATGCCGTGAAAGCCCGCAAATTTGGTGCCGAAGGGATCGGACTTTTCCGTATTGAACATATGTTCTACGGACAGCACTCTGAAGTACCGTTGTTCATTTTGCGCAAAATGATTTTGGCCGGTAATGAATTTGAACGTAAAGCGGCTGTGGATGAATTATTCCCCCACATGAAAAAAGAAATCAAGGCAACCATGAAAGCCATGGCTGGTTATGGTGTAACCGTGCGTTTGATGGACCCGCCGCTCCATGAGTTCGTACCTGCCTTGCCCGAAAAGCAACGCGATTTGGCCGATGCCTTGCATATTTCCATGGAAACTTTCCGTGAACGTGCGGCCGGGTTGCATGAAGTTAACCCGATGATGGGACACCGCGGTATCCGATTGGGTGTTACCTATCCGGAAATTACCCGCATGCAGGCTCGTGCCGTATTTGAATCGGCAGCTGAGCTTATTAAAGAAGGCGTCAAAGCCGAACCGGAAGTAATGATCCCCTTAACCTGCGATAAAAACGAAATCATTACTCAAAAGAAACTGATCAAAGAAGCGTACGATGAAGTAGTCGCCAAGACCAAAGTCAAAAAGCTGCACTTCTCTGTGGGCACCATGATTGAAATCCCGCGTGCTGCGGTACTCGCTGCCGATGTGGCTACCGAAGCGGACTTCTTCTCGTTTGGTACCAACGACTTAACGCAGATGACGTTCGGGTTCTCCCGCGATGATATCGGTTCGTTCTTGCCCGAATATCTCAAACAAGGTATCCTGGAACACGATCCGTTCCAAACCCTGGATCAACACGGGGTGGGTCGCTTAATCCAACACGCTGTCATTGAAAGCCGCGAAGTAAAACCCGGTCTTAAAATCGGTATCTGCGGTGAACACGGCGGTGATCCGGAAAGTGTGGAGTTCTGCCACCGCGAAGGATTTACGTATGTATCCTGCTCGGCTTTCCGTGTGCCGATAGCACGCTTAGCTGCTGCGCAAGCGGCCGCCAAAGACGTGTTGGCCAAAAAGAAACGCAAATAAGAGTTTCTAAAAAATAGTCTACAGGCTCCTCTTACGAGGGGCCTGTTTTGACATACAGACGTGGTATGCAAGTGGAAACCAAATTTCGCTTGACGCGTTTTTTTTTTTTGATATTCTCTCTTTATAAGAAGAAAAATATAAGGAGAGAATTATGGTTCAACAGAAGCAAGCATTTACGCTTATAGAGCTTTTAGTAGTGGTGCTCATTATAGGGATTTTGGCCGCTGTGGCAGTACCACAGTACCAAAAAGCAGTCTTAAAAAGTCAGGCCATGGAAAGTCTTACTCTTGGTAAATCAATTATCAAAGCACAACATGTTTATTATTTAGCCAATGCTCATTATGCTACCAGCTTGGAGGAACTGGATATTGACTTACCTAAGGATGTACAAGACCATATATTAATGTTTGATGACACAAATCCGCGCACATTTATGAGTCAAGCCAAAGGGATGGCTTGGGATTTTAAATATACAGGATGGAGTCAATGTATTGCGAATATCAACAATACACGTGCAAATTGGGTATGTCAAAGCATAACAGGAAACAATAATCCAGTAATAAAAAATACTGACTATCATTATTATAGAATGCAATTGTAATAACCAAACTGCTACAATAGGTATATGCCTAAACGCATATACCTATTTTGTTTATTTTTTACTCTATCCTTTTCAGCCTGTGTATCGCCTGCTAAAAAGGGATCTATTACCTATCAAACTTTTATCATTTGGTATGATAATACGATTGGCAAAGAAGTCCTGTTGCAACATGCTGCCCGAGAAAATGCCGAAATCATCTATGATTACCGGAATTTTAATGGTATGGCCTTGCGGGTTCCGGTTCGTGATAATGTAGAGCATACGCGGCATCTGTGGGAACAAATCCCCGGAGTTCTGTCTGTAGAACCGGACCGGGTCATGCAATTGCATTAATTGTCCTTACCAGAATTCCCCTGTTGGTTACTATAGATAAAAATTACAACAGGATATAAAATTTCATATGCTTGTATTATAATAGCCACAACACGGGGAATATGATAAAATATTACTATGACAAAAATTGTAAATTGGATGGCACTCATTATTGTGTGGTTTTGGGGCATATTACTGGGATACACAGCATTATTCCCTACGGATCCGCTTTTTGGGTTTATTCGGGTTGCCTCTAATTGGAGCCGTACAGAATGGATTTCTATCTCTCAACTGCCCGGTTTACGCCTGTTGTTCGGGCTGTGCAGTATTCTCTTGTTTGCACTTAGTATTGCATTATATCAAAAGTTCAAAAAAGAAGAAAAAAAGCACTCTTGAAACCTTCCCCCGCTATTTACTATAATAGCATTATGAAGGCTTTTCCTATTATTGTTTCGTCCCCGTCGGGAGCCGGTAAAACTACCATTGTGGATGCGGTTTTAAAGAAAAACAAAACTGTTTCTCGGGTGGTTACCGCGACCACGCGTGCTCCCCGCAAAGGTGAAAAAAATGGGAAAGATTACCATTTTTGGACGATTAAACAATTTGAACAAGCCATTAAAAAGCATCAAATGTTGGAATGGGCGCAAGTACATACGCATTACTACGGGATCCCGAAAAAATCCGTAGATGATTTAATGAAAAAAGGTGTTTGCCCTATTTTGGTAATTGATGTACAGGGGGCGCGTACCGTCAAGGCGCAATATCCGCAAGCTGCCATGGTATTTATTGTTCCCCCCTCGCTTAAAGAACTAAAAAAGCGTATTTTAGGGCGCAATGATAACACGCAGGATATTGAGATTCGTTTGGAAACGGCCAAAAAAGAAATGAAAGAGCTCGATAAATATGATTACGCGCTGCTAAACGATAATTTGCAGGAAGCTATTGCCGACATGGCTGGCATTATTGCCGCCGAACAATGTCGTGTACAACGCCAGGATAAGAGCATTAAAAATTTAAAATAGCATACAGGAGTATATATGTCCGTAAAAAATGATCAAGAATTAGCCGCAAAACTGACCGACTTTGACGGGGACCGCTACGATATCGTGGTATTGGCCTCCATGTACGCCAAAGAACTCAAAAAGAAAAACGAATTTAAGAATAAACCCACGGCTGCGGTAATTAAAGAAGCGTTGGATGCCATTTTATCCAAACGTATCAGTAAAGAAGAAATCTTAAAGATCAGTACCCAAAACTACGAAGCGGAACTCAAAGCCGCTGAAGAAGCTCGTTTGGAAGCCGAACGCAAAGCCAAAGAACCCATGAAACTGTAATTATGGCTGATTCACTGCGCGGGCTTGCCGGAGATTTTAAACGTTTTTTAGCCGCCCAAGAGGAAGATGAGCTGCTGGATATCTCCCGTCCGCGTGAGGAACAATCTGTTTTATCCCCCGATCAGGTTATTACAACCGCGGGGGTTTCTGTTGCCAAAACGACTCCTAAAATGGCCGAAAACTCTACTTTAACGGTGGAGTTCCCGCGCGCCAATGTTGCGTCATCCACCCCTGCTGCCGAGGAACCTGCTATGAATAAAACCGATAAAACACATGCTTTGGAAGAACTGGCTCAAGTTATTAAGACCTGTACGCGTTGTCCGTTAGGTGCCACGCGGTTAAATGCCGTGCCCGGAGAGGGTAATGTAAATGCAGATGTTATGTTTGTCGGAGAGGGACCTGGGTTTGATGAAGACCGACAAGGACGTCCGTTTGTGGGACGTGCCGGGCAGTTGCTTGATAAAATGATTTTAGCCATGGGACTTGCGCGCGAAAAAGTATTTATTGCCAATATCGCTAAATGCCACCCCATGACCGATCCCTTACACCCTGAAAAACACGGTAATGACCGCGCTCCGAATGCCCAGGAAATTGCCTGCTGCCGCAAATATATTGAGCAGCAAATCGCTATTGTATGTCCCAAATATGTAGTGGCTTTAGGCAGTGTAGCTGCCAAGGCCCTGATCAGCGATGCCTCGAGTCTGGGGGCCCTGCGCGGTAAATTCCATAACCTGCATTTAGACTCAGTAGAACTTCCCAAACCCGTTCAGATCCTGGCTACCTATCACCCAGCCGCACTCTTGCGTAACCCGAATTGGAAAAAAGATGCCTGGAAAGATTTACAAATGGTCATGGACCAATTGGGTCTGAAGGGTGCCCGCAAATAATATGTTCTGTAAAGTCGTATTTGACGTACCGCTGGACCGCGATTTTGACTACACAGTACCCAATGAACTGTCCGAGTGGGTTCGTCCCGGGATCCGTATTACGGCTCCGTTCGGACCGGTACTTACGGGCGGTCTGGTTACGGCAGTCAGCGAGATTTCCACGGCACCGGCACATATTACCTTAAAACCCATTACTTCCGTAGTAGACAAAAAACCCTTATTCGGGTCGGACTTATTTCCCCTTATGCGTTTTATGAAAAGCCGGTGGGGTTGCCCCGTGGGTCAGATTTTGTTTGCCCTGATTCCCCCTCAACCGTATTTTAAGCTGGATATGCCGCCTGCTCTGCAGCGTCCTACTGTGAAACATCCAAATTTCGTATTGACCCCCTCGCAAACGCGTGCGTTAGACACATTAAATCAGTTACCTGCCTATCAATTTAAGTCATTTTTACTAAACGGACCGGCCCATACGGGTAAAACCGAAACGGTTTTGCGTCTGGCAGGAAACACTTTAGACGGGTACGGACAGGTGTTAATTACGGTACCGGACATCGTAGCAGCCCGTCAGTTTATCCGGGAGGCTGAGGAGCGGTTTGGGGCAGAAAACGTATATTGTTGGCACAGTCGGATGCTGCTGAGCAAAAAGAAAAAGTATTTTTCCAATATCTCTAACGGGGTACCGTGTGTAGTTATCGCCACTCGGTCCGGTGTACTGTTACCGTTTAAGAACCTGCGTTTGGCGGCTATGCTAGACGAGCAGGATGAGAACTATAAACAGGAAGAAAACAAACCCTATTATCATGCCCGAGAAGTGCTGTATTTTCGGGCACAAATGCACGGAGCAGTCTTGCTGTACATATCCGCAACGCCCAGTGCTGAAATGCTCCAATGGGTACAAAAACAGCAGGTAGCATTGCTTCCTTTTGAACAACCGGCGGGGCAAACGTTTGTTCCGCAAATTAAACTGAGTGAAAAAAAGAGCGAAAAATCAAAATATTTTTCTCAATTTTTATTAGACCAACTTCGCGAAAACCTCGCCAAAAAAGAGCCGTCTCTTCTGATTTTAAACCGTCGGGGGTATGCAAATTCTTATTACTGTTTAAACTGCGGAGCGTATGCCAAATGTAAAAAATGCGGAGCTCTTTTAACCCATGAAAAACTGGAAGACGGCAGTGAGCGGCTGCACTGCAAAAAATGCGGTGCCGTGGAATCCCTGCAACAGGAATGTCCCCAATGTCATAATCTGATTTTTAAGTCCCGCGGAGGCGGTACCCAAAAAATCGTGACCGAACTGTCCAAACTCTTCCCGCAGGCCAAACTGCTGCGTCTGGACTCGGATACACTAAAGACAAAGGCCGGGCAAGGATTTGAGGCCCTCAGTGCACTTAAAACCGGCCAGGCAGACATTATTGTAGGTACCCGACTGGCTTCGGGCGCATTGCGCGGATCTCTTGTCACATTGGTTTCCATATTAGACGCTGAACTGGAACTGGACGGTCCGGATTTTCGGACCAGTGAACGATTTGGCCAGCTCCTGTTTGAAATCCGCGGACATTTATCTGCAGTACCCGATGGGCGGTTCATTATCCAAACGGCTGATAAAAACGCCTATGATTACGAACCTTTAATGTCCGGGGATTACCGACCGGTAGCCGAAAACGAACTGGCGCTTCGAGAAAGTTTTTTGTACCCCCCTTACACCCACTTAATCCGAGTTACGGTGAAAGCCAAAGAATTTAATCTGTTACAAACGGAAACCGCACGTCTTAAAGTATTGGGCAAAGACCGTACTCTGGAGGTTTTGGGGCCGGTATGGTGTGCCAAAAAGACTGACAAGCTAAAAAAACAGTATTTATTATTTAAGACAGATGAGCCACGGTATTTGGATTTACTGGCACAATTGGATAGTTTTGAACCTGCCAAGCGTGTTAGTATACAAGTAACGGCAGATCCGTATAATTTTTATTAATTGAGGAAGAGAAAATATAATGCTTAACTATTTGATGCGTATGTTTAGTTGGGAAGGGCGTGCTGGCCGAAAAGAATTTTTTGGGTTTTGGTTGATGCCTTTAGGGGCAAGTATGCTTCTCTTTTTGATGTATCAGGTTTTTGGATCTGCACCTAGTCCTGACGAAGAGTCTTTTCATGAAATATTTATTATTGCCGCATTTGCGTGGATAACCGCGATTATTCATACTTTGGCGGGAATGCGACGCTTACGCCATATTGGATGGCCGACTTGGTTGGCAACTTTATTTTTAGCTCCGGGATTTGTTCAACGAATTGGTTTTTTAATAATCATACTGGAACTATTATTAGTGTTTATGCCGCCGCTATCTTCTAAGAAAGCGGACGAACCCTCATACTTAAAACCGAATTTAATTATAGGATTAAGCGGGTTTGTAATAATCGCTGTGATATATGGCAGTGCGTTAGGATACAGACAAATTAAATACCAACAACGTAAGGCACAGCGTAAACAAGAATACCAAGACTTAAAAAATATTTATTATCCGCATGGCATTCACACTCCTACGGAAATACCTGCTGATATTATCGTTCCTAAGGAACTGGACGGAGGTACTCCTGTCGCTCGCACCAAGCCCATGCCCATGACAATTCCGGCTCCCAAACTGACCGTACTGGCCGAACGGGTATCATGGCAAAATCCGACACGCTGTGACGCCATTTGTCAGCAGGCCGCTGTAGATTCAACAACGTGTAAACAACATCTGTCATCCGACGGACAAGCTCGATTATGCATATATACCCGTTTAGATAGATATCATGGGAAAGAATACCATCAACTGTTAGTGAATCCACAGCATTTGGCAACGGAGCATATTGTATTTAATGATATAAAAAGACCCATATTTTTAGGACATTTTAGAGATAATAAGTTGAAAGAATTGTTTTATGGATCTTCGCCGGATGAGACCTATTTTTTTCACCTAGCCAAAGAAGGGTTTGTTCCGGATTTTACAGTTTCCAATCATTTACCTACGTTGCAATATGCAGACATATCCATTTTGCTTTTATCCCCTCACGCATGGGTTCCTGTCGCTTTTGACGAACAAGGCAGATCTAGTCGCAGTTCTGCGGAAAGGGATCTGAGTACTCCTTGGGATGGGTTGAAGGTGTCTAACCGATATTTATAAATTGTCCAAACTGAGCCACTCCTTATGTGGGGGACATGAAGAAAAATTAACGGATGTCAATATTGCGATTTACTTGTTGGAAATCGCACTAAAAAATACCGTTGATGAAGCCGTTATTGTCTCTGCCGATAGTGATTTGATACCTGCCATTTTGGCTATTAAACGTAATTTTCCTGGAAAAAAGTCTCCGTGCTTCCACCTTTTTCCAACTCAGCAAATGACTTAAAAAATAATGCGGATAAAAAGTACAAAATGACTGCGCGGCATTTGTTTCATTCACAACTGCCAGATATGACCCCTTATACGCGACCTGTAGAATGGGATTCTTCCAATTACATTTTGGACGCTGCATCGGGCAAGTGGGTATTTCAACAACATCTTTAATTCGTCAAATACTATTTGGTTTAAGTAATTAAATGTTTGTGTAGGATTTTTATCTTCGTTATCATGTTTTGTTGCATAATAATTTGCTCATGGTACGCTACCTGTCGAGCATGCACGCGTTTTAGAATACTCCGCCAACTTATTCTCGTAAAATTCGCCATAGAAATATGAACCCATTAATTTGCTAAAATATATGTAATAACTTTGAGGATGTATACATGACTCTTTCTCGGTTTAAATGGATTGCAGCATTTTTGATTTTAATGTTTCTGATTTTAATTTTTGCAGGAAACACCGATATGCCGCTACGTCCATTTTTATTTCTCACTTCATTTGTTATTTTTGCCCTATTTTGTTGCAAGATATTTTTGGTGTTAGGGCGTTTTATTATAAAATCTATTCACATGGCTGACTCGCGGACGATTGACAAAGGGCTCGTATGGTTCGTATGGACCATCCTATTCTGTCCATTGGCCTTACTTGCATTTGGCGGGTTAGCATATTTGATAAAAATTCTTGGATTATAAAGGATAAAAATATGACAATTGACGAACAAATTAACTTTTTAACACGCGGATGCGTGGACGTAGTTTCCAAACAGGATTTAGCCAAAAAATTAGAATCAGGCAAAACCCTTAAAGTCAAACTGGGTTGTGACCCGACCAGTGCCGATTTGCACTTGGGTCACAGTGTGGCACTTTCTTTGATGCGCCGGTTTCAAGATCTGGGGCATGTGGCCGTACTGGTTATCGGTGATTTTACCGCTGCCATCGGAGACCCTTCCGGACGGGATTCCACGCGTCCGGTCCTGGGGCGCGAGCAGATTTTGGCCAACGCCAAAACCTATACAGACCAGGCTTTTAAAGTATTGGACCCTTCCAAAACCGAAATCCGCTTTAACAGCGAATGGTTAGATCCGTTCGTATCCGGTAAGGACTTACTTAAAACCTTACAGCAGGTTACAGTGGCGCAAGTGTTGGAGCGTGACGACTTTAAAAAACGTATGGCTGCTGGGAACCCTATTAGTATGCTTGAGGTACTCTACAGCTTGTTCCAGGGACAGGATTCGGTCGCTTTAAAGGCAGACGTAGAACTGGGCGGCACGGATCAGATTTTTAACTTGTTAGTCGGCCGTCAGTTGCAGAAAAACAACAGTCAGGAACCGCAGGTTGCCATTACCGTACCTTTGTTAGTGGGGTTGGACGGCGTTAAAAAGATGAGTAAGTCCTATAAAAACTACGTGGGACTTACCGATGCACCGGAAGATATGTTTGGTAAAATTATGTCTATTGCCGATGAAGTCATGCCCATGTACTATGAGTTATTGACCTCTGAAAATCTGAATGAAATCAAGGCCATGCATCCCATGGCGGCCAAGAAGAAACTCGCTCGTTTACTGGTAGCACGTTTCCATAACGAAGAGGCTGCCAACGCTGCGCAAACTCATTTTGAAACGGTATTTTCTAAAAAAGAAATCCCTACAGACATGCCCGAATTCAAACCGCAAGCGGGTGCTTTGTTATCAGCCGTAATTTTTGCGGCCGGAGCTGCTGAGAGCAAAAACAAGGCCCGCGGACTAATTAGCCAGGGGGCCGTACGTTTAAAGGGCGAGAAAGTCATTCAGGACGGACCGTTGTCCTTTGAAACCGGAGACGTACTGCAAATCGGTAAACGTCATTTCTTTAAACTGGTTAAATGAAAAAGTTCCTGATTATCAGTGCCTTTTTACTAGCGTTTTCGGCCGCCGGCATATGGGCGGCCAAAACGTATTTTTTTAGTAAAGGAGCCCTGGTGATGGTGCAAATCCTGCCCGGCCAAACCGGCAATGATGTGGCACGCTTATTAAAAGCCAAGGGCGTGATTCGCAGTGAACTGCTTTTTAAGATCCTCTTACGTTTAACTTCTTCTAGTAAAGATCTCAGGGCTGGGCGTTTTGACCTTCGTAAAAACACGTCTGATTTAGAGGTAATTAATTGTATTAAAACGGGTAAATGTACCCATTATGAAAAAATCACTTTCCCGGAAGGGTGGCGCAGCGAAGAAATGGCTGAAGAACTGGCCGTACACGGCGTAACCGATGCGCGTGCGTTCTTAAATTTGGTGCGTGAGCAGGACTTGGAAGGGAAGTTATTCCCCTCCACGTATTTGTTTGCCGATAATACGCCTCCTCAAAAAGTCATCGATGAGATGACGGCCCAGTATAAGAAAAGGATTACCCCTTTGTTTAAGCAGTACAAAACAAACCTAACCGAACGGCAAGTCCTTACCCTGGCTTCCATTGTAGAGCGTGAAGCGGTGGTACATGACGAACGGCCCAAAATCGCCGCTGTTTATTTGAACCGGTTTACCATGGGAAAACGACTGGAAGCCGATCCTACCGTTCAATACGCTCTGGGGTTTGCCCTGCGTGAGAACCGTTACTGGAAACGAGGGCTTACCTATAAAGATTTAAAGATTGATTCCCCCTATAACACCTACCGCAATGCGGGACTCCCCCCCGGACCGATCTGCAATCCGGGTTATGAGTCCGTCAAAGCTGTACTTAATCCGCAACCGGATTTTGAGGCGTTGTATTTTGTCGCGGACCGAACGGGACGACATGTGTTTTCCCGAACGTTCCATGAACACAAACAGCATATTAAACGTATTCGCGGAAAGTAACTAACCGTTAATCAAAAAAATAAACATTTTTATCGTTTCCAGAACCTTGATCACTCTTGGTTTTATTAGTTACATTTTTACATAATCGATTGGCATTGTCATTGCTTATTAATGCATAGCAGGCCATACGTCCGGCCCAATTAAAAGCATCACTTTTGTGATAGGCAGCCCATAAAGTGATGCCTTCTAGTCTTGTATCTACAATTCGTACTGCTGAAGGATTAGTTTGAGTTTCAATCAATAGAGAAAGTGTGTATCCTTCGTTTGAGGATAACACATTTCCATCAGCGGTTCCGGGAAAAGAAACGTCCAAGTTATTCCATTGCTTGGTATATTCTCCATTGGCTAAATAATATGCTTCCTGTGCTTTAACAACAGTTTTAGCCATAGTAATCAAATTACTTAACCGTGCCTTATCTACGGCCAGTCTATATTGCGGTAGTGCCACTGCTGCCAAAATGCCTATAATGAGCACAACAACGAGTAATTCTATTAACGTGAATCCCTGTCGGATATTTATTGTTTTCATTTGTATATTCTCCTTTTCTTGATCTGTTTTGGAAAACATACAAATAGAACGGCTGCTTGTATAATCCAGTGTGAATGCCTTATACAAACAGCCGTAGTTCCCATCAAAGACGGGAAACATTTGGCACAAAACAACCGTCGCTGTCTTGCACCTCAATCGGCTGTCTTTGGATTCACACTGGATTTCCCCTAAGGGAAATGCCACCGTATTCTGCATACGGTTCCAAAAACAGAATTAAATTTTAAATTTTACTACACTTTATTATAACATACTTCCAAGAGCGTTGTGCGAACTTTATAAAAATTATACTTGACAAACTGCCAATTATAAATTACACTTATAATATAAGTATGAAGAAACGAATTTTAATTTATGAAACGAAGCAGGGAAACAGACCTTTTGCAAAATGGTTTAAAAAACTAAAGGATAAAGAGGCTCAAACGCGTATTCGAAAGCGTATTTTAAACGCGGCGGAAGGATACTTAGGTGATCACCGAAATTTACCGGTGGTTTGATAGAATTAAAGTTTGCGACTGGTTGGCGTGTTTGTTTGGCCGATTTTGATTATGTATGTATTCTACTGTTATTATGCGGCGGAGATAAAAATACTGACAAAGGACAACAAGCTGATATTGAAAAGGCATACGAATATTTAAACGATTTCATGGATGAGGGATTATATGAAAAAGCAAAATAAACTTAAATTGAGCGCTGCTCAGCTAAAAAAATTGGCCGGATATGCAGATTTTGAAGAAGAAACCGCACAGGAATTAAAAAATGATCTGGCTGCTCAAAAGGCATTTTTAAAAGTTGCTTTAGATGAATATGCACAAGATGGAAACCAAAAGACATTATTGCGTGCATTAGGGCTCGTTTTAAGAGCCCGTGGAATGTCTGCTTCTGCTCGTAAAGTAGGTGTATCACGCAATGCGCTGTATCAGGGATTTTCCGAACACGGCAATCCGCGTTTAGACACTTTTTTAGGAGCGTTACATACCGTGGGAGCGGTCATTACCATACCTTAATAAGTTTTCAATAATAAACTAAGTATAAAGCCCCTATGCAGGGGCTTTATAGTTTTCTTTTAAGATAAAATTCACTGAACGTATACTTCTTTTATTTGTCACTATAATACAGCGGCCTAAGAGAATTTACCACCGCCAGTAAACTAACCCCGACATCGGCAAAAACCGCGAGCCATATATTGGCCAGTCCCGCGATGCCCAGTCCCAATACAACAACTTTAATCCCCAGGGCAAACCATATATTTTGCTTGATAATACGCTTCGTGAATCGTGCCAGTTGAATGGCCGTTACCACTTGTCGGGGCTCATCGCCCATGAGTACCACGTCAGCCGCTTCCAACGCAGCGTCCGCTCCGGCTCCTCCCATGGCAATGCCTACATCTGCGCGTTTGAGTACCGGAGCATCGTTAACACCGTCTCCGACAAACACCGTACTGGTCTTGGCAGGCGCCTGGGCCATAAAATCTTCCAATACCTGCATTTTACCGGCAGGTAACAGTCCTCCAAAATAAGCCTCAATCCCCGCCTCCTGCGCGGTTTTTTGAACAGCCGCCGGGTTATCTCCGCTGACCAATGCAACTTGCGTTATAAGTCCTTTTAAAGCTGTAATAGTGGCTTGGGCAGTTTCTTTTAAACGGTCTCCCAGTTCAATCAGTCCCTGATATTGTCCGTCATAGGCAACATAAACCACTGTACCCGTTATCGCGGGAACCTGCTTTATACCGGCTCTCTTCATAAGAGATTGATTGCCTGCCCACAGGGATTTACCCTGATAGGTACCCGCTAATCCTTCGCCGGCAATCTCCCGGACATGGTCGGCACCGGCCACAGATTGGGTCTTCTGTAAGATGGCCTTGGCAATGGGGTGGTTACTGTGCATTTCGGCAGCAGCAGCCAGATGAAGTAAATGTTCTTGAGAGGTTCCGGGCGCGGGAACCACCGATATCACTTCAAATACACCGCGCGTGAGCGTCCCAGTCTTGTCAAAACACAACGTACCGATACGTGTGAGTAATTCCAAATAGGAACCGCCCTTAATTAAAATACCGTGGTGTGCGGCTCCGCCAATGCCGCCAAAGAACCCAAGCGGTACCGATAATACCAATGCACACGGACAGGAAATTACCAAAAATATCAGTGCCTTATAAATCCAATCATGCCAGTTTCCCTGCACCAGTAGCGGCGGCAATACCGCTGCGCACAGTGCCAATCCTACAACAACCGGTGTGTAAATACGGGCAAAGCGGGTGAGAAATTTTTCGGTCGTAGACTTTTTGGAGGAGGCATGTTCGGCCAGTTCCAATATTTGTGCAACGGCACTGTTGGTATAGGTTTTCGTGGCACGTATATCCAGAACACCGCTTAAATTAATGCTGCCCGCCAGTACGCTTTGAGCGGGACGCACGGTTACCGGGCGTGATTCTCCGGTCAGGGAAGACAGATCCAACTGACTTTCTCCATGAAGTACCTCACCGTCCAGCGGAATGCGTTCCCCGACACGCACGCGCAGCGTTTGGCCGACCCTTACTTCCAAGGGACTGATTTTTTGTTCGGAGCCGTTTTGCAGCACGCGCGCAAACGCCGACCGCAAATCCATAAGAGCCGTAATCTTGCGGCGCGATTGGCCGGAGGCATAATGCTGGAGTTTTTCCCCGATTTGGTAAAACAGCATAACACTGACCCCTTCCGGATACTCGCCGATTGCAAAGGCACCCAGGGTAGCCAGTGTCATTAAGAAATTCTCATCAAATACTTCCGCACGTCTTAAATTATGAAACGAGGTAAGCAGTACCTCACTGCCGCAGCATAAATATGCCGCTATAAACAGGGCCATTTTCCCCCAAAAACCCACAGGCAGCCATACCCCGGCCAGGAGCAAAATCCCTCCGGCCCCTAAAAATGCCCATTCCTGCCACTCAAAACGACTGCTGCAGTCAGCATGACAACATTGACAATGTGTGCTCATAGCTAAATTATAGCTTTTTAAGTATTGTCAAATGTAAAAAAAATGCTATACTAAAAAGGAAGTATTTTTTATAAGGAGAACATATGAAAGGTTTTACGTTAATTGAACTGTTAGTAGTGGTGCTCATTATTGGTATTTTGTCGGCTATTGCCCTGCCGCAATATGAGCTGGTTGTAGAAAAATCCCGTGCCTCTGAGGCCATGGTGAATGCCAAAGCGATTCAGGATGCGTGTCAGCGTCATGAACAAGAGTTTCCCGAAGATACTTGTAATCAGCAGTCCAAGATTGCTGATGTGCAACTAAAAGGAGGTTCCTGGAATGATACCGGTACCTGTTTTACAACCAAAAAATTTGCTTATAACATGTCCTCCAGTGGATCATTGGAAGTAAGCCGCATGGATACTCCTTCTTGTACTGATACAAGTGGACAACTTTATTCCATTACATTTGGACTTTCATCAGGTGCCGACCGTGTTACAGGCACAGATTGTGATGATGATTTTGATCAGGTCTGCAAATTATTTACGGATTTATAATCCAACATGCATTTAAAACCCCGGGTCCTTATGACCCGGGGTTTTGCATTTATAATTGCGTGAGTAACTGAGTAATCAGTTCGGTGGCTTGCAGCGGACTGGGCAACGTGAGCTGCTTATACGCCGCTCGCATCACAGCCAACTGATCCGGTGAAAGCTCTTCCAGTACGCGTCGTAGTTGATCCCCTAACTGCGGACTCTCCAAAACAATGCGTGCACATCCGCCGTCCTGCAATACTTGGGCGTTGTAGTATTGGTGGTTGGCCGCGGCATACGGGTAAGGTACCAATACAGCAGGCAGCTCACAGGCAAGAACCTCGGCCAACGTACTGGCTCCGCTGCGGCAAATCATCACATCGACCGATTTCATCAGCTGGTAGATATCTTCACTGTATGCCAGGATTTTTACGTTGCCAAGTCCCTGATAGCTTTGCTGCTGCGTCTCAAACCACCGGGTTCCCGTTAAATGGATAAACTGCCACTGCGGTTTGTTTTCAATGACCTGCGGCAGGGCCTCGTTTAACCCTTTGGCTCCCTGGCTGCCTCCCATAATAAGCACGGTGGGTAACGTCGGATTAAGTCCCAGTTGGCTGAGTATGTGGGTGCGCTCTACGGGCTTTGCAAATTCACCGCGGATGGGTGTACTGGTCAGTACCGCATTTTTAAATGTTTTTTTAATCGGAAGTCCCATCATACGCAAGTTACAAAAGTAACCGCAGATTTTATTGGACAGTCCCCACATCGCATTTGACTCATGAACCGCCGTTTTGACACCCGCCAAACGGGAGCAGACAATGAGCGGGAACGATACATATCCCCCCATCCCTACCGTTACGTCTGGACGGAACTCTTGAATCAGGCGGCGCGTTTGAGATAACGACACGGCGAGTTGCCGGATAAACTGCCACTGGCGCTTTGGACTTAAGCTGCGCGGCAGTCCGCTTCGAAGGTCCAGCTGCGTATAAGGTAACTCATTAGCCGCCAATACCGAAGCAGCCGGATCGTCTTTACGCACCACAAAGAGCACGTCCGCCCCGTGCTGCTTAAGAGATTTTCCCAGGGCAAACCCCGGGTAAAAATGTCCGCCGGTACCGCCGGAAGCGATTAAAAAACGTTTATTGGTCATTTATCTGCTCCTGTTCTTATAGTGCGTAATATCATCACGCAGGTTATTTTGGGTATTATCTACCGCGGCAACGTTTAAGATGATCCCGATCATCACAAGAGTCATCACCACAGAAGATCCCCCGTAGGAGAAAAACGGCAGGGCAATCCCTTTGGTCGGCAACAGTCCGATTGCCATAGCCATATTAAAGAACGCCTGTCCGCAAATCGTGGTAATCAGCCCGAAAATCACCAGGCTGTTAAAATTGGTTTTAGCCCGGCGTGCCAGATTAATCCCGCGCCACAACAGCCCGCAAAACCCGAACACGATGATCAGTACAAACAGTCCGGTTTCTTCGCACATGACCGAAAAAATAAAGTCCGTATGCGCGGCCGGAAGGTACTGCATTTTCAGTTCGCTGTTTCCCAACCCCTTGCCGGACCAACCGCCGGAACCGACCGCTAAAAACGACTGCATGACCTGATAGTTGGTGCTGTTACCCGCTTGATTACCCAGGTGTAAAAACGACATCAGACGTGCCCGCCGGTACGGTGTGGTCAGCATGGCCACCAGTCCCAGCACGCCTGCAGAGGCGACCGGCACGGATAAGTGCAGTACCCGCGCACCGGCCACATATAACATCAAAAAGAACACCGCCCCCATCAAAACCGGAGTTCCGAGATCTTTTTCCAGTAAAATCAGTCCCAGTGTAATTCCGGCAATGACCATGGGCTTAATAAGAAGTTTCCAGTTCTTGCTGATTTTGCCCGATACCTGCTCCAAATAATCTGCCACATAAATGACCAGTGTTACCTTGGCAATCTCTGAGGGCTGCAGTTTAATGATCCCCAGGTCAATCCAACGGTGCGTATGTGCCTGCGTGCGCGTAAACAACACGGCAATGAGCAGTGCCCAGGTAATATA
Organism: Elusimicrobiaceae bacterium; assembly: GCA_017475405.1. Classification (GTDB taxonomy): domain Bacteria; phylum Elusimicrobiota; class Elusimicrobia; order Elusimicrobiales; family Elusimicrobiaceae; genus Avelusimicrobium. Next base: position 92,170 of record JAFVFN010000020.1, on the reverse strand, counting down.
GATAAGCACCACGGGCCGAAAACACTTGAGTTTTTGAAGACGCATGTAGGTCTGCGAGAGCACGAGTGCCACTACGATCCCCACCACGTCAAACATCAGCTGCCGTTTGACGTAAGCAGTGGTTTCAAACGCACTCGAAGAATACGTAAACAACAGCCCGATCAGCACAAATGCCAAACTGATAAACGCAATCGTACCGTCGAGTTTAAGCGGCTGCCACCCGTTTGCCGGGCGCGTACGTGCAGACAGCACGGGTCCTTTTTGCATAAATGTGTTGCGCCTGCGGGGCGCTTTGGTAAATAAACGAGGCATATCAGCGAATCTTCAGGGACGCCAGGGCAATGAGCATGAGCACCACTCCGACGATCCAAAACCGTACAATTACTTTGGGTTCCGGGATTCCCAAGAGCTCAAAGTGGTGGTGGATGGGTGCCATTTTAAAGAGGCGTTTGCCGTGCGTCATTTTAAAATAGGTCATTTGCAACATGACCGAAATCGTTTCCAGTAAAAACAGTCCCCCGGCAATCGGCAGCAGCAGCTCCTGCTTGACGCAGAGCGCGGCCGTACCAATGACGCCGCCCAAGAACAAGGAACTCGTGTCTCCCATAAATACCTGCGCCGGGTACGCATTGAACCACAAAAACCCCATACAGGCTCCGATAAGAGCTCCCATAAATACCGTGATCTCTCCGGCACCGGGTACGTAAATAATTTTAAGGTAATCGGCAAAGTTAATGTTACCGGCCACATAGGCAAAAATCCCGTAGGTAATGGCCGTAAATACCATACACCCGCTGGCCAGTCCGTCCAGACCGTCGGTAAGGTTTGTGGCATTGGAAGTACCGACCACGACCAGCATGGCAAAGGCAAAATAAAACACCGACAAGTCCACAAACATCTTACTCATATACGGAATAATCAGAGACGTGGCATATTGTTCGTTGGGCGGATTCAGGGCCAAATACCCTACTACGCCAATGGCAGTAAAGAGCTGAATGGACAACTTAATAGACGACTTCATGCCTTCCGGGTTTTTTTTGACCAGTTTGGTGTAATCGTCCATAACCCCGGCAATGCCCAGGGTAAGCGTGGTAAATAACAGTAGCCAAATGTAATTATTATCCAGCCGTCCCCATAAAAACACACTGACCAGTAAGCTGATCAAAATCAGCAGTCCCCCCATCGTGGGCGTACCGCTCTTGGAGAGGTGCGAAGCCGGTCCGTAGGAGCGTTCAATCTGCTGAATCTTATACGAGCGCAGTTTGCGTACCACGGCAGGGCCGATAAGAAGCGTGAGGAAAAACGACGTGAATATCGCTGCTCCCGTGCGAAAGGTAATATAATTAAAGATATTTAAAAAACTGATATCGTCTTTAAATAAAGAAAGATAATAAAACATTTTTATAACTCCTTAAATACCGTTTCAAAGTTCATGGAGCGAGACGCTTTCAAAAGACACGTTCCTCCCTTGGAAAGCACTTTTTTAAGCTCCTTTGTCCACTCACCGGGGGTGTGAGCGTACCAGACCCGCATGCCGGTGATTTCCTGAAGTCGCTCGTAGGCGTATTTCATTTCCGGACCCGCTAAAAACACATCGTGAATACCGTTGTCCAGAATCTGCCGGGCAACGAGGCGATGGTATTCTTTACTGCAATCCCCCAGTTCCTTCATGTCTCCCAGTACTGCCACGCGCGGCAGGACAGTCTCTTTGCCCAGGATCGCAAGCGCGTTTTGCATGCTGGCCGGGTTTGCATTATAACAATCCAGAATAAAGTGCACTCCGTTTTTCTCCAAGCGCTCCAGACGCATCGGCATCGGCGTGAATGCCGCCAATCCCTGTTTTATGGCGTCCATATAGATACCCAGTGCAATGGCCGCGGCGCACGCGGCGGCCGCATTGAGTTTATCATGGCGCTCGAGTTTCTTGTCAAACAAGTAAGCCTGTCCTTTGTACGTAAAAGAGAACTGTTCGGTTTCCAGTATCCGCAAATCCGCGTTCGGGCTAAACCCAAACGAAATAGCTTTGCCCTTAAACTGCGTGTTGAGGCGCGAGAGCGGTTCGGTGTCTGCATTATATACCAGTGTACCGCCAGGATTTAGGCAGCGGGCGATTTCGGTTTTGGTTTTAAAAACGGTTTCCAGGTCGTGGAAAAACTCCAAATGAGCCGGTGCCACATTGGTAATTACGGCCACATCGGGCATTGCCAGGGAAGCGGTTTCTTCAATGTCACCGGGGTGAGAGGCGCCCAACTCAAATACACCGTATTGGTGCTTGGGTTGGATTTCCAAGAGTGAGAACGGTACACCGAACTGGTTGTTGAGGTTACCGACATTGGCGATCGTAGGGCCAGCCGCTTCGCACATGGCACGCAACATTTGTTTGGTCGTGCTTTTGCCGTTAGATCCCGTAATGGCTGCTACTTTAAGCGTGCTGTTTAAGCGGTGGTATTTCGCCAGTGCCTGCAGGGCCCGTTTAGGATCATCCACCCAAATAAACGAGGCGTTATCCGGAACTTCTCCCGTGTACCCTTTTTCGGCAATCACTACAGCAGCTCCTTTTTTGAGTACGTCCGGTATAAATTGGCGCGCATCAAAACGCGCACCTTTTAAGGCAATAAAACCGTCCCCCGGGGTGACTGCCCGGGAATCGGTCACAAAAGCAGTTATGGGAGTATCCGGAGCGGGCGACTGTACTTGGCCCCCGGTAATCTCCGCGATTTTGCGAATGGTAAAGTTTAGTTTCATAATTACTCCTTGTTAAAAATCCAATTGATCCGGTGCGACAGCTTTCATCACGAGTAGCGGCTCGGCGATCTCTTTAAATACCGGTGCCGCGGCCGTACTTCCGAACGCATATTTTTCCGGATTATCCAAAATAATTAAAATCGTAAATTGCGGATCCGTGGCCGGTACCATCCCGCAAAACGATACTACGTGATTGCGCTTGGCATATCCTCCCTCTTTGGAGAGTTTTTCGGCCGTACCTGTTTTACCGGCTACGTTATAGCCTTTGATTTGAGCCCGTTTACCGGAACCCACTTCTACTACTGTCTGCAAGAGTGCGCGCATGGTTTGTGCGGTCTCTTTGGAGAGTACGCGTCTAATCTTAACGGGTTTGGCCTTTTTTTCCACTTTCCCGCCGGTATATTCAATGCGGTCCACCAGATGCGGCTGCATCAGTTCCCCGCCGTTGGCAATGGCCGAATAGGCCGTAATAAGCTGTATGGGCGTGACGGCCACACCGTAGCCGTACCCTTTGGTGGCCAGGTCTACTTTGGTCCAGGTACTGTAAGGCGAAACACTGCCTTTGGATTCTCCGTTAAAGTTAATATCCGTTTTACTTCCAAACCCAAACGCTTTAAAATACGAAAACAATGTCTTTCCTCCGATCTCCAGGGCAATTTTACCGGCCCCGATGTTGGAGGAGAGCTGCAAAATCTCAGCCAGTGACAAATAGTCTTTATTATGCTGTTTATCACGCACGACAAACCCTTTGGCCACTTCCCAGTTGCGGTGTTCCATGTCCACCACCGCGTTGGGCGCCACCGTCCCAGAATCAATAGCCGCGGCAATGACAATGCCTTTAAACGTAGAACCCGGCTCATAGGTAAACTGGAACGCAAGCGACTGTCCGTCCTTGGCCGGATAAGAAGCGGCAGCCAGGATGTTACCCGTATGGGGATCCTGGACAACGGCAATGGCGTGTTGCGGGTGATTGAGTTCCACGGCTTTGGCCAGGGCGCGCTCGGTATAAAACTGAGCTGTTTGGTCAATGGTTAAATAGACATTGCCGACGTTGACTTTGTCTTTTAAGTGACGGTCGTAAATAATATCCCCGCGGGCCGAGCGTTTGGCGCGTTTTTTACTGATGTCCTGGGTCATTTCTTCGTTATACATCTGCTCAATGCCCGAGAGTCCCACGTTTTTGGAGTTGGCCTCTCCCAAAATATCAATGGCACTTTGTCCGAACGGGTGGATGCGTTCATACTCCGGGGTCAGCTCCATTCCCTGTCCCAGCGCTTTGCGCTGTACACCGGCCAGCTCCATGTATACGTCCGGTTTAATTTTTTTAGCAACAAAGAAGAAATTTTTATGCTTTTTCCACTGCTCGTTGATTTGGTTCTTGGAGATCCCCAACGTTTGTGCCAAAAAATCAATCGTGGCATTTTTATCTTTGACGTAGCGTTTAACGATCCCACACGAGTGAGTACGTACCGATTCGGCAAGCGAGCGTCCGTTTACATCAAAGATACCCCCGCGCAGCCGGTCTTCGGCCAGATAGTTATAAATCGTGCGTTCGGCCTGTGAGGAATACTGCTCATGGCGAAAGAGCTGCAGGTGAAACAGCCGCCCCGTAATACACAGTGCAATGGCCAGCATCGCATACATCACGATGCGCATGCGTTTTTTAACGGTAAATACATTGGGTGCCAAAAAAGAATTTCGCTCAAACATTACTTTGCGTCCAATACAAAAATTTCGTGCGGCTTAGCCTGTACCAGTCCCAGTTCCTGAGCTGCAAAGGAAGTAATAACCTGCGGGCCGGACAAGCGGGCAATTTCGAGTTGCTCGTACTGGTTACGTGCCTCTTTGACCGCCACTTCCTGCTGCAGTTTGCTGACAACCCGTCCCGTGCGGCTGATGCCCACGTGGATAAACGTAACAATAAATCCGATTACACAACAGATAAGCAAAATAATAAGCTGTTTCATAGTCTTTCAATCACCCGTAATTTGGCACTGCGTGCCCGTGAGTTTTGACGCACCTCTTCGTATGATGGCGTTAAGGTGTGCTTGTTGACAAGTTTCCAGGTGCCTTTAGCGGCCAGTGCCTTAAAATGGTTTTTAATCATGCGGTCTTCCAGGGAATGGAACGTAAGCACCGCCGCGCGTGCTCCCGGTTTTAAAAGTTGGTCAATCACCCCGGCAATTTGTTCAACGTTTTCCAGTTCGCGATTACAGGCAATGCGCAATGCCTGGAAAATCTGCGTGGCCGGGTGGATGCGTCCGCGCTGAGGTCCCAACACCGGTTCTAAGAGTTGTTTAAGCTGCGTGGTTGTGGTAACCTGCGCAGTTCGCCGGGCCGTTACCACCGCATGCGCTGCCTGTGCGGCGCGTCTTTCTTCCCCGTATTCCCGAAAAATTCGCTCAAGCTCACTAAGCGGCCAGGTGTTGACGATATCGGCCGCACTCGTTGTTTGCGTCGTGTCAAACCGCATATCCAGCGGCCCCTCGCGCAAAATACTAAATCCGCGCGTCGGATCGTCCAACTGATAGGAACTCAGGCCCAGGTCAAATAACGCACCGTCTAGCTGCGTAACATGGTAGGACGCCAGTACTTCGGGGGCATGGGTATAGCCGGCATGGCAGGCTGTTAAACGTGCATCATTCACTCGTTCGCGGGCCATTTCAAGGGCATGCGGATCCTTGTCAAACCCGAAGATACGTGCCTGCGCGCCGAGCTGGCTTAAAAAATACTTCGTATGTCCCCCCAGTCCCAGGGTACCATCCATATAAGTGCCCTGCGGGTTCACAAGCAGTAATTGGGCGATTTCACGCGCCATAATCGGGATATGGGTCCACATTAAGGTCTTCCTCCCGGTTGGCGGGGACGTAAGAGTTTGCCCTCTTTGTACGCTTTTTGGATATCGTGCAGCCATACGTTTTGCAGGGTACTGACCTTATTAAACGGCATACCGTATGCGCGGTAGAGTGCCTGATACACGGGGGTTCCGTTTTTAAGCTCGCTGCAAAACTTATAAAACTCATCGCGAGACCTAGTATTTAATAAATAATCCACCAGCCCGTATGCCTGTGTATACCACAGCTGTGCTTTTTCTTTGGGCCAGTCTTTGAGCGTCTGCGCGTCCATCATTTCTTCAAACGGGATCATGTGCCCCGTCTCCAAAATCTGTTTTAGACAGCTAACGGCATACCCGGGCTGCTGCTTGGTAGCATAGACCTGCATATAGACCGCCATCCCTTCCGAAAGCCACAACGGCGAGAGCTTGGGTAAAAAGTACTGATCAAAATACAAGTGCGTCAGCTCATGTACGGTCAGCGGATAAAATCCGGTTTTTTCAATCACGTACATCGTGTCCGACTGCAGATCCGAAGAAGCACCGCTCCAGGCAGGGCGCTGCGTAAAATCCATATACGACTTTTTTTGGTCAAAGAGCATAACCAAGATTTTGCCCGGTTTGGCCACAATGGTAAACGGGGTCAAATCAAGCATCAGGTTGCCGTGAATGGTATCTAAAATATTTTTAATTTTGGGAGTGACGGGATCTTTTTCCCGGTAAATGAGGTAATTAAACGTGTCTCCCGTCATAAACCCGGGCGGCGGCGCAATCCAGCGTACTTTTTGAGCCGCATTGGCCGGTCGGTACGCTTCCAGAGGAATATCGTCCATATTGCCTGCCGGTACCGTGGACGCCACGCGCTCCAGTCCCGAGATGAGTTGCTCCATCTGACTGGCGGGTGCCTGCTGCGCAGTAGCCGGTTCGGACGTACCGGGCGGCGGAGGGACCGAAATATCCGGTCGCATTTGTTGGGCGTGTCCCCGGTAGGATTCATCGGGAGGAGTCTCCACAATCGTGCTTGCCCGGCTGTTGGCACTGTCTGTCGGTCCGGCAAATCGTTTCGGAGTCGTTGTGAGCGAATCGACCACATCTTTAAGACCAAACGACTGTAAGGTCCCCTCCCATACAGGTACCCAGCACAGGCCCACAAACAGAAAAAACAGTTTACGCATCATCTTTCTTAAATAGTACCAAATAGCGCGGCGTGTTGTCGCAGGGCAGGTGATAGACTTGCTCTTTCCATACCCCGGATGACACATGTGCGGTTTGGGGATGTTCCCCCTGAAACGCCATAAACACTCCGCCGGGTTTGACCGCGTCCATACAAATATCAAAAATATCCGGCAACTGCCCCATCGCGCGTTCGGTCAGTACGTCAAAGGCAAAATGTGTTCCCTGCCCCAGACGCGTATTTTTAATACGCACGTTGGTAATCCCGGCCGTAAGCGCGGCCCAGTTCATAAACTTGCAGCGCCGCTCCAAACTCTCAATAAGCGTTACATGTGCCTGCGGCAATGCCGCGGCCACGCTCATCCCGATATACCCGCATCCGGCACCGGCGTCGGCCAACTGCGGTGGCGGGTTGCCTTTGCAGATCTGGGCAATTTGCCAAGCAGCCGTCAGGCCGTCAAAAATATGCCGCTCAATGACCTCGTTAAAATCTGCCGCACTGGTTAAATTAAGTGTGTCCTTTTTGTCCCACACACACTGTGCGTACGTACACAGTTGCCCGGCCTGCGCCAAAGAAAGCGGCAGTCCCAGCTGCGCGGCAAAATTACGAATTTTTTGCAGCATTTTTAAGTCTCCTAAACCGCTCGATATGTACGGCAAGCAGCTGCATATCCGACGGGGTTACTCCCGGGATACGGCTGGCCTGCCCCAACGTTTGCGGTTTTACCTCACGCAGCTTTTGGGCACTCTCAAAGAGCAGCCCCTTTACGTTGGACGGGTCAAACCCTTCCGGGATTTTGATATTGTCCAAATTAGCCAGTTTTTCGGCATCTTTGAGGTTGCGCTCAAAGTAGCCCGCGTATTTATGCTGCACGTCCGCGTAGCGCCGGGCGTTTTCCAAACGCCACGGTCCCAAATCTAGGTTGTGCACGTCAACGGATTGGTTGCTACACAGTCGCTTACAGACGTGCTGGTAATTTTTAAAAGCGGCGGCGTACGCAGGATCAATCAGTCCCAGTCGCAGTCCGTGCGGCGTAAGACGCAGGTCTGCGTTGTCGTTACGCAGTAAAATGCGGTACTCGGCCCGAGACGTAAACATACGGTACGGCTCATTTACCCCCTTGGTTACCAAATCGTCAATGAGTACCCCAATATAGGCCTCGTCCCGGCGCAGCACAAAGGGTTCTTTGCCTTGTGCATAGTGCGCTGCGTTGATCCCGGCCATTAATCCCTGTCCCCCCGCTTCTTCGTAACCTGTTGTGCCGTTAATTTGACCGGCTAAAAACAGACCAGGGAGCGACTTGTGCTGCAGGGAAGGGTATAAATCTTTCGGATCCGAATAATCATACTCCACGGCGTAACCGGGGCGGGTAATACTGCATTTTTCCATACCCGGCACCGAGGCAATCAGTGCGCGCTGTACGTCCTCGGGCATACTTGTTGAAAACCCCTGGATATAGTATTCTTCGGTGTTAAATCCTTCCGGCTCCAAAAACAGCGGGTGAGACGTAACCTCGGGAAACTTTTTGATTTTATCTTCCACGGACGGACAATAACGCGGTCCCTGGCTGTGGATGTTCCCCCCGTACAGGGCAGAACGCATGAAGTTATCGCGCAGGATTTTATCGGTCGCCAGGGTGGTATGTGTAATATAGCATTGCCCGAACGGGCGGTCCTGCAGGGTTTTAATATCGGTAAAGTGACTCATGGTCCACAGCGGCTGATCGCTGGGTTGCGGCCGAAATTGGGAGTAGTCCAGTCCGCGCGCGTTAATCCGCATGGGTGTGCCGGTTTTAAACCGGGACATATGAAGTTGGAGTTCGTCTCGAAGGTTCTTAGAAAGCGCATTGGCCGGCATATCGTTATAGCGGCCGCCGGGCGTCATAACGGTACCGATGTGAATGGTACCTGCCAAAAATGTACCCGTTGTCAGGATCACGGTCTGGGTGTGGTAGAATGTACCGCGCAGGGTAAGTACGCCGTTTACACCTTTATCGTCCGTGGCAATTTTGACAACTTCGTCCTGCATGATGTCCAGACCGGGTTGTTTTTCCAAAAAATGTTTGAACGTAAACTGGTAAATCTTTTTATCGCACTGCACGCGCGGTGAATGCACGGCAGGTCCCTTGCCGGTGTTTAGTAAATGGTAGTGCAAAGAAGCAATGTCCGTCACACGGCCCATGGCACCGCCCAACGCGTCAATTTCCCGAACAATCTGCCCCTTGGCAATACCGCCGACAGACGGGTTGCACGACATTTGGGCAATGCTGTCCAGACTCTGTGTTAAGAGCAGCGTGCGGGCGCCCAGTTTGGCAGCCACCAATGCAGCTTCACAGCCGGCATGTCCGCCGCCAATGACAATTACCTCGTATTTATCTTCACAAACAAACATTTACTTCCCCATACAAAATTTAGAAAATATCACACCCAGTACGTCATCGGGCGTCACTTCGCCGATGAGATCCTTTAAGTGCAGCAGGGCCTGTCGGATATGTTCGGCAATGATTTCACCGCCGCTGTTAAGTTGAAGGAGCCCTTCTTCCAGTTCCGTTTGCGCCTTAATCAGTGCCTCATAGTGGCGCAGGTTGGAAATCAGTACCCCGTCCACGGTATCGGCGATCGTCATATCCCGGGTCAAAGCGGACTTGAGTTCTTCAATGCCTTCCCCTGTCTTACAGGAAACCCGCACCACGCTAAGTCCCTGCGTGTCTGCGGGCAAAGCAGCCGGCTGCGCGGTCTTATCGGCCTTGTTGCACACAATGAGCGTACGTTTGTGCTGAGTCTTGATTTGTTCCCATAAATGGGTTTCCATGTCCGTCAACGGCAAGGAAGCATCGGTAACCCATACAATGACGTCCGCGTTCTGCATGGCACGCACACTGCGGCGCATCCCTTCCTGCTCGGCAATATCCACAGCATGTTCTCGAATACCCGCCGTATCGGTTAAAATAATTTTTTGGCCGCTAATGTCCAGGGTTTCTTCGACGGTATCACGCGTGGTTCCGCTCTGATCAGACACAATCGCCCGGTCAAAGCCGACTAAGGCATTGAGTAAACTGGATTTACCGCTGTTGGGCACTCCCACCAGCGCCACTTTGAGGCCGTCTTTAATCAGTCTCCCTACGGAAAATGTATCCGCCAGCGCCTTGATATGGGTAAGCACAGCTTGGGTTTCCCGGGTAATAAAATCCTCGGAAAGAGGCGTCATTTCCTCATCTACATCGTCCAGGCGCACTTCAATTTGGGCTAAAAGTTCGGAAAGTGTAGTTTTAAGTTCTGTTAAACGAGCAGAAAGTTTGCCGTCTAACTGTGCCATGGCAACTTGGTGGGCTGCTTTATTGCCGCTGGCAATCACGTCACAAATCCCTTGCGCTTCCACCAGGTCCATCTTCCCGTTTAAAAAAGCCCGCTGGGAAAACTCTCCCCGCTGCGCGGGACGGGCCCCGTAGGCACATAACAGCTCCAGTAAGCGACCCTTAATGTACGGGGAACCGTGAATGGCAAACTCTACGACGTCTTCTCCGGTAAAAGAATGAGGTGCCTGAAAATAGGTAATCAGGGCTTTATCAAGTACTTCACTGCCGTCTAAAAGGGTACAGAATGTTTGACAACGCGGCTGCCACGTACGCGGGCGCGCGAGCATACGGTTAAGGATTTCCAAAGATTGCGGTCCGGATAAACGTACCACAGCGACTGCCGCTGGGGCAGTTCCGCTAGACGCTGCACAAATAGTACCCGATATCATATAAGATATTTTACTATTTTTTGGTCTTGCTATGTATGCAAAAATACGACTTATCTAACAAATATAAATCAATACCCATTTATTAATCTACACATTTTTAAATATTTTTTGTGTAACTTAACAAATCTCCCCATATTATTTGTCATTAGAATTTGGTACAGCTATATATTTTTGTCTAGGATGTGTTGGATTATTCGGAAATTTTAATTTAAGAAGTCCTTTTTTTACAAGAGGAGCTAAAAAACGTCTTATCAAATATACTTTGCTCTTATATCCAGTAAAATCTTGTATCTCTTTAGATGTCTTCTCTGTACGACAAAATGATACGATTTTGTTCTCCATTGTGACAAGATCACTAGCTATATCACTAGCTATATCACTAGCTGTATCACTTACTTGTCTACGTCTTCGATCCATCTAATTAAGATGAAATAGCTTCTGCAACGGAAAAAATCAAGTTTCAATGTAAACCGAAACATATTGTCGTCCTCAAAAGATAATAGCTATTTTTTAACTTGAAACACTTATCCTATACCCATCCATACTGCATAAGTGTATCATGGGCAATCTTAATTTGTTCTTCTGAAAATTTACGCTTCTTTTCATTCCACCCATATACGGCCTCAATAATATCAGGCAATTGTTGTTTATGTTCTTTTTTGATAACCCAATGAACCGTAGACAACAGTTCAAGTCCAAACGAAGTTTCAAAACCGTTGACGAGATCTGATACTTTTTGAATATGGCTACTCAACAGAGGCTGTGATTGTAAGAGTTGTGAGGCCTCCTCTTTGGCACCAGGTAATAACGAAATATCTGTATTAGGATTATCTTCTCCTTCATATCCCTTAATATAATAATCTTCCAATAGATTAAGTACATGACGTAAATTAACGGCGTATGGACCATACAAGGCCTTTGTATACTCCAAGCGTAATGGCTGTCCGGATTCTTGCAAGAAATACATAAGCTTGTGAATTTCAAGCAAGGTGACAAAGGGGTCTAATAACCCTTCCAAATAGCGGTTCATTAACACAAGAAGAGCTGCCCGACACGGAGTCAGATGCGGTACCTGTTTTGCCCGAATATGGGTAATATTGGTAGCAGGTTCATACACAATAATTTGTATTTGAGTTAAATCTTGAAGCTCTTTTTCTATTAACGGTTTTACTTCACTCCACGATAATCCCCCCAATCCGCAACCCAACGGAGGAATCGCAATGGATTGAATATTATGCTCAATAATTACTTGTTTGAGTGCCTGTAAGCCTGTTTGAATATCTTCCATTCTACTGCGTCCCCGCCAATGTCTTTTGGTTGGGAAGTTAATAATGTAGCGAGTATCTTTTAATGTAGGCTGTGCAAAAATGAACATTTTACCGGGTTTCAACTCGTGATTTGCGCATGCCTTTTGATAGGCAACAAAATTCTCCGGGAACTGCTTTTTAAATTGAAGGGCAATACCTCTACCCATAATACCCACACAATTAACTGTATTTACGAGCGCTTCCGTAGTGGCTTCTAGTATATTTCCTGTAGTGTATTTAATCATACGAGTCCCTCTTAATAATACCAACCCGATCGGATCTGTACGGGAATGGACCGATTATATTTGTGGAGTGTATTTTGAACCTTTTGTTCAATTGCGGCATTATGTACCCCAATATTTTCTATTAAATCGGATGATAACTTATTTTCTACCAAACATTCCGCCTGTTTTTGCTCCTTAACAGAGGCGTCTATTCCCCGACCTGCCCAGTGAGTAGAGTCGATTGCTTGCCAATTGAGATTAGTCGTAATGTTGTCAAAGTCCGTAAAAACCTTGAAATACCTGCTGCCAGCATTTGACGAAGTATAACAGATTCTTACATGATTGCACTGAGCCCATTGCAAAACATGCTGTAGGTCAAATACGAGATGCACCAGCGGTTCTTGCCCGCCATGATAAGTTAATCCTTCCGCATTACCGCAGTGCAGGACATATAGCATCACAGAGCGAGGACAAAAGTAAAAAGGAACACATTGCCCTACCGTCAAATCCGGGTATGTGGGCTTTAAGTGTAAGTTGGTGCGTCTTTGTTTAATCTTATCCATGCCAATAGAAGTTCCGACTGATGACTTATTTTGCATCATTTCATTACAGAACAAATAGCCATCATGTAATATGGAATCTAATCGATCAAAGTGTATGATATGATACAGTTTTATTGGCATATGTACGATATATATGATAATATCCCTTAATACATCATTTTCATTATAACAAATTCGTATTATACAAAGTAATAAGAATTTGTATTATTTTATTAGATTAATAGGCTCTGCATAATTTTTTATCAAATTTTTATAATAGGAAATTTTCAAATAAACAAAAAATATGTTTATATTGAATTTATTCTTCATTTATTATATACTATTAATACAAGTATAAACAGAAAACATGTTTATATTACGGAGGATAGGAATGTTTAAAACATTTAAGGTGGTGAATTTCAAATCCATTGTGGAAACAACCGTTCCATTAACTTATATGGAAAAAAAAGCTCCCAATGGCTATAAAGAAAAAGAAACTATTCCTTTTTTAGAAACCGGGAAAGAGCGTCTGGTATCGCTTTTAATGCTTTTTGGTTCTAATGCTTCGGGAAAAACGAATCTTATTACGGCGTTCTCCTGGTATTTCCATATTTTGCAAGACGGCATCAAAGGAAAATTTGCGCCCAATAAATTAAATAAGAGATATAATACTACCACCTTAGAACTGACTTTTGTGTGGAAAGGCGCACAATATACGCACCTTATTGAATATGATCAAACGCACATTGTCAAAGAAAAATTTACACGACAGGAACAAGTTTTATTTGAAATCCAAGAGCACAAAATTACGGCACAAACCATTGCCACCAAAGGATATGGACTTGCGGAATTTACCAATATTCTGTCCGTAGAATGTTCCGCAGGAGAACAGCAAATTCACTCCTTTTTGACCAAGCTCGTAGGACGACTTCCCGGTCTTGACCAAAATATCTCAGGAGCGTTACAATATTTACTAATAGATACGAGAGTGATTACTGTAGGTAACACTTTGCACCCTTCTATGGTTTTTGATACATTCAAGGGATTAGGAATATCTTTTGAGGAGGCCTTTGCGGAAATAACACATATCTTGCAGCTTTTGGATCTGACAATTACCCGTTTGGAACTGCTCCAAGAGGAAAAAACAATCCCCTTTGTGCCTCCGCTTACACAGACTCCCGCATCGTTTTATTTTGAAAAAGAATCTCATCAATTTAAACAACGCTCGGATCGGATTATTTCGTTCCACAAAGACGTTGACGGCCGTGAAATCCCGTTCGAGTTTTTCCAAGAAGAATCGCAAGGAACGATTCGTTTATTTTCCATTATAGGTACTTTCCTGCTGACACTCAAAAGAGGAGGTGTGCTTATTTGGGATGAATTAGATGCATCTTTGCATCCTTGTTTGCTACGCGAATTATTGCGGATGTTCAAATCCAAGCGATACAACACAACAAATGCCCAGCTGATTACTTCGTTACATGATCCATATATACTGGAAGATGAGAATGTACGTGTGTCGGATATTGCAGTAATCAACAATACCTTAAACAAGGGAACGACGCTTACTCGTGTGGTTGATTTTGACGATGCCAGAAACGACATTAATTTCCGTAAACAATATATGGAAGGACATTTTAGAGGAATCCCTAACGCATACTTATGACACAAAGAATTAAAAATATCTATGTCGTTGTGGAAGGAAGCTCTGAAAAATCCTTCTTTACCAAGCTCAATTCCTATTGTGCTCAGATGGACATCCCTATCAGTTTTAAGATAGAAAACGCTGAGGGGCATACTTTGAAGAAGGTACTGGATGCCGTCAAAAAGGCCGGCAAAAAAATTAGAAAAGATCCCGGAGGCGTTTTAACCACGGACGTCATCGTATTTTTGGATTACGATGTGTTTAAGCGAGGTGAAGATCTTACCCCTTATCATGGCCGGTTGAAACAATTGTATTTTTTTGAATATAACTTTGAGGACTTCTTGGTTTCATTGACGTCTGAAGACAAAGTACATCAATGGGAACAGATATGCACAGCACAAGGACATTATCAGACTCCCATGAATGCCACTACCATGGAAACGCATATTAAGCAGATATTCCCCCACTATCGAAAAGGGAACTGCCCCTTACTTGAAATTACGCAAGAGCATATACAAAGAATGAGACAAGGAAGTTTTCGGGAAAATATTGAGCATGCTGAGCTGTACTTACTTAAGTATCTACTTCTACCACTGACACAAAAAAATTAATTTCCAAGTTGGTGAGGAGCTTCTTGAAAAAATATCAGTATGCATAGATTAGTTGTCGAAATATTAAAAAATGCATTCGGCCTGAAGGCAGGTATCTACAATTAACGGAATACTTTTACCGTTATGCATGGAAGGATTGGCCGGATATTGAGCAAAAATAGTCTGTAAAAGAAGCAATTTTAATAAGTTAGCGTCTACCTCGGCATTCTTTTTCTGTTTAAAATAATCTACAAAAAATTGAGAAAACAAGAATATATACCGAATAGTGTGTTTATTACAATTTGGATACATACTGAGATATTCTTCCCGACTTCGTTCAAATTTTTGATTTATCTTCTCTGAATCAAAGGCACAAGAATACTGCTGTGTGTCACGAAATATATCCACTACCGATGGAATTGCCCCCTCTTGTGTGGTAAAACGATCAGATGCCTTTAGTTCTATAAAATCCAATCTGCCTGAGTTACAATACAATAAGTCGCAATGCGGCAGGGTTTTTAATTGAGTAAATGATTCATAATCAACAAAACGCAAGTGCGGACATAAACGGCGCGTACATTTGCCAACTTTATGTACGGAGCAGGCCTCACAGAAAGAAATCTCCGGCATATTGCTCTCTTACACTCCTAAGAATAGTTTTTCAACTGGTGCAGCTAAATTTTGATAAATCTGAGAGAGATTGGAGGTCACATCTGCCAAATTGCTGTAATTAGAGGTTTCTACGGCATTTGCTAGGTAAAAGGAAGACTTGTCTTGGATCTTATATTTGCGGCTATACGCCCCCAACGCTTGGATAAAAGTAGGGCTGTGAGATACCAATACCACATAAAACTCCTGGCTTACCAGCAAGGAAATCATTTCAGCATACTTGATTTGGAACTCAGGATGTAGGTGGTTTTCCGGCTCATCAATCACTAGTATAGAATCTTTAGTTAAAATGTTTAATTTCAACAGCAAGAAAATTAACGCAAAGGATTTGATACCACAAGCCACATTGGTCATATTGAGTTTATCAGAAGAAACATCGGCTTGGTACACAAAATCCTGTTTAGATTCGTCAAATGAAATAATCGCATTCCCCAAAATATTTTTTTGAATAAAATCTAGTAAATCCTGATTTACACTCTCATTGCCCCAAGAAGTCGATTTTCCGGCATTATGCAGGCGCGCTGATAATTCACTCCAGTGCGGTTTTTTGTTACAGATAATTTCTTCCAAAATAAACGGAGACTCTAAATAAATCACGTTTTGAGGAATCCCCTTTACAAGTATTTCATCCATCTGGATTTGGATATTATTTGAAGATATATGTGCCTGTAGTACATCATGGTTTTCATTGAGAATACTGAAGTTACCATTTTGATGATGCTTGGAGTTTAAAATAGTAGTACTAAACATTACGTTTAACGTTCTCCATAATGTATGTCTCATTTTATCGGAAACAGATGCTTTGTGGATTTTGTCAATTTGCTCTTTAATTCGTTGAATGGGAGCTCTCAAAGCCACAGGGACTTTTGTGCCGTTGGAGAAATGATTTTCAATGGCATTGGTTAAAGTCGAAATTTGTTCCAAGGATAACTGTTGCAACTTATATAATTCGTTAGATTTTGTAGAGATAAATCTGGTATCCAATAAATTAATTATTTCTCTCTTTAAAGTGACATCATGCAAGGGAAGGGCAATATATTGTCTAAATAGAGGCAACACTGCATTAGCCAGTAATTTATCCTTTTCTGCTTCCTCGTATAGTGAAGGATATATATTTAAAGCTCTGAAAATGGCATATAAGAGTTTACCAATGGTGGATTTACCAGTATCATTTTTACCGGTAATGGCGGTTAATCCGTTGATATTAACACTTGCTTGTTGAATTTTGCCAATTTGATTAATGAGTAATTGCATATAATGTCCTTTGTTAATATTATATTAAAATATGACAATCTTTGAGAGGATTTCTTTTTTATTAATTTTGTGAATGAAGTAGATCTATAAATCTCCAAAAAAGACAGGTCGCCACAGAGAAAAAGAGGGCAAAACAGAAAAGATTTAGTGGAAAACTATTTGGAACAGAAGCATTCACGGGCGTAAGTCTATGTAAATTTCACATAGTTGGAAGAAAACAGGCGTTCCCTTTACGTATTTCATTTTTTATTTCTAGAGGTATTGGTATCCGGAGCTGTTTATAATGCTCTAGCTCCTCCTTTGTCATCATATGTATTTGAGGTGAATTTTTATCATTAAATAAGGCTGAAAATGTTTTTTTAATCTCAAGGTAATTGTTGTATACGTTTCCATATCTTGTGGCAAACTTCTCTTTCGGATTTATTATTGCTAGATTAAGATATTTAAAAAAAGTAGATCTATGCAGGAATAGGAGACTATAAATCGTTTGATTATCTAAATCATGAAATTCATTACTAGATATCACACGATTAAGATGTTTATTAAACTTAGTAATATAAAAAGAAATAAATTTAGTTAGATTTTCTCCATATAATGTTTTTCCAACTTTAAAATGGATGGTTCCTGAGTTAAGCAAATGTGTAGGATCCTGAAATATATTCTCTTCGGAAATACTTAAAAAACCATTAAACACAGCTAAAATATTGTTTAAACTATTATGAATTTCACAGAGGTCATTGCTCAACAAATTTTTGGCCTGTATACATTTAATTTTATTGGGCAAGTAGACCGAAACGAAATAAAAGATATAAGCTGCTATAACGCTAAATGAAATATTGAGTAAAGCAGATGATAGGGATGTATTACATGATGACAGATAACCATAACCAGCAAACAGTATGGCCATAATCAGGGGCATCAAGAATAACATATGTATACTTTTCATAAATATAACTTTCTCCTTATTTTTAGATTTGGTAAGATACTTCTTTTGGTTATTGAAATTTAAGAAAATGTTACATGAAACTCAAAATTGGTTTGTGTATTACCCTTTATGTTAGGGGATTCCCTTTAGCAAATAGCCAATTTGCTGCTGAATAAGCCTGCTCTTCTTCGTCCAAAAACGGCATAATTTCAATTTCCAGGGTATGCATCTGCAGTATTGTTTTATTAATAAGTCATTTGAGGCAATCAGAAACGGCCTAATATCCTGTACATGCGCGGTCATATCATAACTGATATTATGCTTACGCCAATAGGTAACACAATCGGGTACAAAAAAGACCGGATTTGTCAGACAAATCTGACGCCATAGCCAAAAGTCTAAATAAGGCGAATAAAGAGAATTAAAATCGCATCCTTGTAATATATCTTTGGCAATACAGGCACTGGAAAACGTAGGCATTTGGTTTTGGGTTAAAAATTTAAAAATATTCATGCCGGTATGTTGTTGTAAGAACTGATTAGAACTTTCCACATAAGTATCATATTGCGAATTATTTGATAAATTGATACATGAAATACGGTTAAACAATACTTTGGCATCCTGATGCGTTTCCATGAAATTATACAGTGATTTTACATGATTTTGATTCCAATAATCGTCTGATTCGCAAAAGGCAACGAAATTGCCTTTGCAATGTTCTAAAGCTAGAAGTATTGAGGCACTCAAACCTCGGTTCTCTCCCTCTGGGTGCTGGAACAAACGAATATAAGGACATTTTGTTGCAAATTGACGGATAACAGATACGCTATTATCTTTCGAGCCATCGTCTACTACTACTACTTCAAAATCAGAACAGGTCTGATCCACTAAGGTCTGCAGGGTTTGAGCAATATATTGCTCATAATTATAAGAAGTTACGATGACACTCAGGAAGTTCTTCATAAGATAAGAAAGGCGCCTGCGGCAAGCAGGACAAGGATCCCCAATACGATAGCATACACTTTGTGTAAAGCCCTTAATCGTTTCTTATAGATGAGTTTTTGCACTATTAGGCAACCTCGGCATAAGGAAGTTGTAAAATGAGAAATCCATTCGGTTCCGTCCGTTCCTAAGAACGCAAAAAACTTGGAG
This sequence comes from Elusimicrobiaceae bacterium, assembly GCA_017475405.1. Lineage (GTDB taxonomy): Bacteria > Elusimicrobiota > Elusimicrobia > Elusimicrobiales > Elusimicrobiaceae > Avelusimicrobium. The sequence goes on along the minus strand of JAFVFN010000020.1, from coordinate 73,366 downwards.
AAATAATACATATATCCGGCTATATCTTCTGTATGCCCGAAAACAGTTTCTCCCAATACCTCTTCATTCATTCCAAATCCGGAGGATTCAAAATCTCCGCTAGGCTTTAAGCCGTGAAAATGGATAATCTTGGCCTGTGGATTAATTCCCCAGTAAGGCTTCCAGTTGTATTCCAAGGGTACTAACGTCCGATCCTCAAAGCATTCGTCATTCAGGTATCCTTGGTCAAAGATATTGGTTTTATTGGGCTCGCCGGCTTTGAGGTGGTTAAATATATTTTGGCATTTAGAACGCATATTTTTGACGTTCATAAGAAGGATCCCGGCATTAAAATAGGTCATGCTCTCAAGATCTTTGAAAAATTCAGAAGAAGCGGCCAAGTATGTAGGTTTGGGAAGGTCTTCCAACTTAATATCCTGCAAAAACATTACATCAATATCAACGTAGAGTACAAACTTATCCTCTTGTTCAATAAACGGAATATCCAGTCGCATAAAAGTGCCTGCAAGCTTATCATATGAAATAAGTTTACCGTGATATTGAAGTAAATACTCTTTTGGATATGTTTTTTCTAGGTATTGTTTATGAGAAAACTGATGAGAGATAATAGTAACGTTGTTTTCTTGTAACAATTGATAACAGCGACTGGTAGTCGGCCCATCATATAGTGCATATAAGTCTAATGTGGTATTTTTACGAGCAGAACGCAAGGTAACTGCCAATAAATTGACGTAGACATCCGTATCTGAGACGGGAGCAGTAAGAGCAATATAGCATTTCATAACAATTCTATTTTAGTAGGATTATTTTTGAATTTAAAAATTTTTTTCATTCGTTTGTACAGCATAGATAAATAATCTAAATAAAAATAAGGACAATATTTATAATCTTTCCATAACCATTTAAAGTATCCTGTTCGATGAAAATTCCACAAATTATTTATATCAAAATAAAAGGGATTAATATGATCCAATAAAAGACGCTTTTTTTCATAATTATATATAGAACTCGAAAGTAATCCATTATTTAAAAATTCTTTTAAAATATTTAAATAATTATACCCAAAGACTTCTGCAATATTATACCCTCCTTTTTTGGTAGGTGTACTGATATCATACAATGGCTGATTGATAATAAGCATAGGTCGGTGAACATGGCTAAGCAGATCTAACAAAATTTTCGTTTGAGCTATTTGGGATTCTTTGTAAGTTAAGAAATGAGATAAATACATAGAATCCGTTTTCCATATTCCAAAGGCCACACTCCATGTACTATAAAAGGATACTTTTTGGACAAATTCATTAATATTATGGCAGTAATCATATGGTGTAGTATTACATCGATTATAAAAAAACAATAGGGATTTGTCCTTATCATGTTGCTTTATATAATCAAGCAAATTAGCTAATTGTCCAGGACGAAAATGTGCTGTATCATTATTTAATTTAATAAATTTTCCTTGCGCCAATGTGCATACTTTATAAAAATTTTCCATAGCACACACAAATTGTGATTGTTTATAGTACTTTATTTTTGACCCATATTTGATAATAAACTTTTCTACAATCTTTTGAGTATTATCACTGGATGCATTATCAGATATAATTATTTCAATATCTTCAGAAAGAATAAAGCAATCTTCTTGAACAATGCTTTGAAGAGTCCTATGTAACCACTCTGCTCTATTACATGTAGGAATACAGATGGAAAGCCATATTTTAGTCATAGATTGCATTGCCCCTAATAATCTGCTGTATTGTTTGGCAGATTCCATCCTGCAAACTATTTCGTAGTTTCCAGCCTAGATTTTTTAATTTAGAATTATCTAGACATAAACTATGAGAACGATCAATATTTGTATTTTTGAATTGATAGTTTACTTGTATATGAATTTTTTTTATATCGTTAATTTGGGAAGCAATAACGTGAGCAATTTCATCCACAGCAGCAAAATTATTGAGTTCAGCATTAGAAGATAGATTGTATGCTTGACCAGATATTCCATATTGTGCCAGAAATAAAAGCCCCGAAATGGCATCTTGGATATAAATATTGTCTCGCCGTGGAAAAGTTGAAGCATTCAGATTGATATTATTTCCTTGCAATGCGGTTTTTATGAAATGAAAAAAAGCCGTATCCGGAATAAAGTACGTATACCCGTAGACAGTACTTAAACGCGCTGATACAAAGTCTATTCCATATTGGGTATGATATGCTTGTGCTATTATTTCAGCCATACGTTTTGATTGGGAATAGCAAGACTTTATATCAGAAATAGGACTGGTTATAGCTGTATCATCTTCTGTCACACAGCGGGAATTTGTATCTGGATTAGAATATACAGTAACTGATGAAAATATAATTATCTTTCCAGGATACTGATTATACTGTTGTTGATTTTTCAGCAGTTCCAGGCAATTTGTAGTCCCCATAATATTAGGGTTAATAACATCAAGAGGATAATGGTTAATAATATAATTTTCCATAGGACCGGCAGCATGAAAAATAATATCTATTGGCTTTTCTATAATTAATGGTTTCGATATATCCTGTGCAATAATTTGAAAGTTTGGAAGATTTAGGTAATGATGAAAACACTCCATAAGCTTATGATTGGACCGTCCTAGTACCAACAAATGAACATTCGGAAAATTCATTAGAGTATGAACCAAATTACTTCCGATTAAACCAGTGGCTCCCGTAACCAATATTGTTTTATTTTTGAAATAGTTCATATCTTGCTCCTTATAATGTATTGAGGATATTATATAATTCCATTGAAATTTCTGGATATAATTTTTGGTATGGATATCCTTTCGGTAAATAAGGTATTAACTCTATATGTGGGTCTATGGAAATCTCTATTATATTTGGTTGTAATGGCGATGGGAATTTAACATTCGATAAATTCTTGGTAATGCGCATATAGTGAATTTGATACGCATCCGCAATTTTGCGAAAAGATGGATGTCCATAACCACTACTCTTATCTACATGTAAGGGACTATATCCTTTCCTAACTTCTCTATCTAGAATCATTCCAGATGAATCATTTGATAATATGACAATAGTAATTGGTAAATTATTCATGGCAATAAACTGTAAGTCTTGTATATTAAACTGCATGCCCTGATCACCGGTAAAGCAATAGACTGGCTTTTTGGTAGCGTAATAACTGCCAATCGCTTTTCCGATGGAGCTTCCTAAAGCACCTAGTGATTTAGAATATAATATTCGGTTCCCAATTTTTGCCTGAATATACGCACGTGCCAACCAAAATTCATTATTCCCCACATCACTCGTCAGAATTGCATCTTGCGGAATATGCTCAAGAAGAAAAGCTATAGTATTAACAGGAAATTCGGTATCTTTGTACCAAAGTTCTTGCTTTATCTGATTACATATCGATATCCATGAAGATAAACCTTTAAATTTTAATGGATTTTTAAGCAATAACGATAATACCTCCTTAGCATTTCCCTGAAAGGATTTTACATTGGGAAGTTGACGTTGAAGCTCTGCACAATCTATGTCAAAACGAATTATCTTTTTTGATTGAAAAATAGACTTAAAGCTATCAGACATCGGAGAGATATTAATTCGATTCCCTATTGCTATGATTAAATCTGCTTTTGAAAGAATAAAATTCGCAAATCGGCAACCATGACTCCCTATGTATCCATAATATAAAGAATTATTTGCAACTAAATCAGATGCAAATCTGCTTGAAAGTATGGGAATTGGCATAATCTTACTTAAATTTTTTAATTGTTCCTGAGCTACCATACTGCGTGCTCCATCCCCTATTAACAATACCGGCCGTTTTGCGGCTGATAATGATGCTTCTAATTCCTGAAGCATGGAAGATAACTCGGACTGTGATTCATAAGGAATAGTGGGCAATTTGAAAGAAACATCTTTCTTCCATAAGGCACTATAAAAATCCAATAATACCGGGCCAGGTCTTCCTGTTGTGGCCGCTCGGCAAGCAGTATCAATAATATGCGGTAAGTCATTTACGTTCTCAATACGATTTGCATATTTAGTAAAACCTGATACAGCAGAAATAATATCTAATTCTTGGTCCGTTTGTACGCGTAGAGGAGAAGTCGAATATGGAGTAGCGTGAGCCGTAATAAATAAAGCTGGTATGGAATCACAATATGCATCTACAATAGGAGTTATTAAATTTAAAATTCCTGGTCCTCTGGTAGCGTATGCAAGACCGAGCCTACCAGTAACTTGCCCGTATCCGAGTGCTGCAAAACCAGCTGTTTGTTCATGAAAAGTTAAATGGGGTGTAATAGTGGGATGTCGGGACAATGCATATAAAAAATCTAAAATAACTCCCCCAGGGATACCAAAAGCATCCGTAACCTTGTAATTCTCTAAGACATTCACTAAATAGTCGGCAACTAGCATATCTTTTTTATTTGTTTATATTGTTTGATCAGAGAATCAAGATTTTCGTCCGTATATCTATGTCGAAGGATTGGTGACATGGAAGATAATATATCGTTTATTTGGGCAAATGACAGACGGTGTCTTTTCCTTAATTCTGTTGCATACTTATAAGCTGTTTTATGTAGGGCAGGCAATAAATGTGTTACGTTGTATCCTCCTGAATTACCTTGATATAATTTATCAATAATCTCACATCCATCCAGCACCGAAGTATAATTATAATGAGTATGTTTTTGTTGGTTTAAGAAATAAGAGATAATTTCTGTTTGAAGATTTCCAGCTCCTTGTCCTAATCCAGTTAAGCAAGAATCAATGATAACATCCCGGGAGTAGGTATTAGCATACTCTAGAAAATGTAGAGTATTGGAAAATGCCAGACTCATATTATTGTGTGCATGAAACCCAATTTTAATTTTCGAATTGAGTGTTGCGTTATACTGATTAAATAAGTTATCAATATCAACAGGAAGCATATATCCGTAACTATCAACAAAATATAAGGCATAGGCGTTCATTTCATTTGCAGCGATAATAATCTGTTCAATTTCCTGTGGCAAATAACGCATAGTTAACATTGGTTGAATGCAAACTTTATAACCCTTTTCTGCTAATGCGGCACAAAAATCTAAAGATTTTTGCAATTCTGAATATCGAATAATTACACGTATAAATTCACATAGTTGAGAAGTGAATGGCGGAATTTGAGAAAGAGGCGTATCAGGACCTCGATATAAGGCAGCATAACAAACATGCTCAGGATGCAGATTAGGAATTGTTTTGGATAAGGACTCAAGTGTTGGATAAACTGCAAATTGTGTATGATTATGAAGATCTGGGTCTATGGATCCTAGTTCTATTATATTGATGCGCGCTTGAGACAAGTGCTGAATAAGTGCAGATCTATCAGATGAATCAAAAGAAACAGTATCATAGCCTTTTTGATAGGCATCTAATAAACCTAGTCCACCATCTCGAAGAGTACAATCTAATAGCGTTATAGAAGGGAACATAATTATTTCATACTCCAAGGTAAAGTATTGGTCTTGGCCATAGCAACAAATTCCTCAATCTGCTGAGCAGTATAAGTCGACATATTGATATGTCCCACATAAAATTCTTTATACCATTGAACTGTTTTAAGAATCGCTTGCCGTGCAGTATATACAGGGCTTATATCTAATAATTTTTTCGATTTTTCTATATTCAATTGCAACAAATTCGCCTCATGCAATCCTCTTTCTTTACCAACGAATACTTTACCAGAACCCCATATTTCAGCAATTTGTTGAGCCACTTCAGCGACAGAAATAGTTTTATTCATTTCAGGTCCAAAATTAAAACCATCCGCATAGGATGCTCCCTCCTCTAATAACTTTTGCCCCAGTCGTAAATAGCCAGCTAATGGTTCCAATACATGTTGCCAAGGACGTGTAGCCTGTGGGTTGCGTATTTTCACTGGCTTATCGGCTTGAAAGGCGCGAATGCAATCCGGAATTAAACGGTCCTTCGACCAATCCCCCCCCCCGATTACATTTCCGGCGCGAGCAGTAGCTAATGCAAAAGGTTTGCCACCAGTTAGAAAGGAACGACGATATGAAGAAGATAAAATTTCCACACATCCTTTAGATGAGGAATACATATCATATCCGCCGAAAGGTTCATCTTCCTTATATCCTTCTTTTTTTTCTTTGTTTTCGTAACATTTATCAGTTGTAATATTTACGAACGCTTTGACGGATGCTGTCTTGCGAGCAGCCTCTAATACATAAAGCGTTCCCAAAACATTTGTATAATAAGTCCGTATTGGTTCTGAATAAGAATAGAGTACTAGTGGTTGTGCTGCCAAATGAAAAACAATATCGGGGTTATGTTTAGCAAAAAATGCGTCCAGTATTCTTGTATTACAAATATCTGCGATACAATTATCCTCAAGCAATTGATCTAATTTAAGTACTTCATATAATCGCGGATTTGTGTTTGGTAAAAGAGAATAGCCAACAACTTTAGCTCCCAAGAATGTTAACCAAAATGACAGCCAACTGCCTTTAAATCCTGCATGGCCTGTAATAAGAACTGTTTTTCCATTATAGATATTATTAAAAGGCATAATATTTAGCCCTCCCATATTTTCCAGGGAGCCCGTCTTTGATTCCACATGGCATTTAGGTCATTTTTATCTTTAAGCATATCCATTGGATGCCAAAATCCTGTATGTTTATATGCATGTAATTGTCCGTGTTTAGATAGGTTAAACAATGGTTCACACTCAAACATTATCTGATCGGCATCTTTAGGAAAATAATTAAATATAGCAGGTTCGCAAATCATAAAACCCGCATTTATCCAAGCCCCCCCATTTTTTGGTTTTTCTGAAAAATTAGAAATCGTACCATTTTCATCAATCGATAATGCTCCATATTTTCCTTCCGGTTGGTATGCTGTAATTGTGCATAATTTACCAGATTGTTTATGTGCCTTTAGCAGAGCAGGAATATCAATATCCGCAACGCCATCGCCATATGTGAGCATAAAAGCTTCGTTTCCTATAAACTCTTGAGCACGTTGAATACGTCCTGCCGTCAAGGTATCTTTTCCTGTATAAAGCAATGTTACTTTCCACGGCTCTTGACGAGTTTGATGAATTGACACAGTATTGGTACGCATATCAACAGTCAAATCGGAATATCGTTGATAATAATTTACAAAATAATCTTTAATGATATGGGATTTATAACCTGTTAGAATCACAAAATCATTAAACCCATGATAAGAATAAATTTTCATGATATGCCAGAGAATGGGATAACCACCAATTTCTACCATTGGTTTTGGCTTCAAAATTGTCTCTTCACCTAAGCGCGATCCTAATCCACCTGCTAATAACAGAACTTTCATATTTTATCTCCCATAATTGTGGATATAATATATTTAACATTTTTAGAAGTTAGAGGAGTATATGCCAGATCTATGTGATCTATAACACGTTGTTGATTTAATTTCTTGAAATCAACTTTAAGCATTTTATCTCGTATATCTTTCTTAAAACGGTATTTTATAAATTTAGCAGGATTACCTCCAACAATAGAATATGGTTCAACATCTTTTACAACCACGCTGCCTGCTGCAATAATTGCTCCTTGACCAATATGGACTCCTGAACATATAATAGAACCTAATCCAACCCAAACATCGTCCTCCAGAATAATATCTCCTTTACTTGTGGCTTCAAATGCCTGTAGACCAAACTTAACTTTAAATGGATAGCAAGAGAAACCCTTATAAGGATGTTCGCTTGCTAAAATAAAATGCACATTGGGTCCAATACAGCAGTAATTTCCTATCCATAAATGAGCTGATTTAGAATAACATTCAACGTCGAGTCCTCCATAAGTGCCATTACCGACAGAAATTTTCGTCATATTAACTTCTTTTAAGAGCTGTGTTTCATTATGCTGGTTACGAGAGCGCCAAAGTTCTTGAAAAGTCGGTATAGATTTTGTTTTCTTGCAAAATACTAGCAAACCAAATAAATAATATTTTTTTGTTCGACCATCATTTACTTTTTTAAATATACATTTTTTTCGCATATGGCGGTTAAATATTATTCCTTAGATAATGATTGACTAGAACGAAGTTGCTCAAGACATCGTTTGAGGATAGATAGATTTTGATATCCATGATACACCGTTGGCTCTAAAATGGCTCCTTCAGCCCACTCGTTCCAAGCATTAATATAAGCGTATCTCAAATCGGTAGGATATGTGTTTTTGGTCCATTGTAAAATACCCGATAACCATGATTGATATTCTTCAGAAGTTAGTTGCCATACACGGGCATCTGAATATAATTTTCGGGGAGTATTATCCCAACTCGGGAAACATGTTTTAAAAACAGGAAAATCAGTTTTATAGATATATTCCTTGTTTGAGATAAAATCAGATAAGCTAGATACATGCACGGGAACTTCAGGGTTAATGAAATTTTTTGGTTTATCTATATAGGGCAATCCATGAGGCGGAAATTCTACTAAACCGTCACAATAATATTCTGCCGGGATACATCCACCAAAAGCATTTGTCGTCATAATAAATAATCCATCAAATCCGGCCTGTCTTGATAGCGATTGCAAAGAGTGGATAAAGTGACTAAATACCGTTTTATTAAATAATTTAGGTCGATAAATAATTAATAATGGTTTATTGCCAATTTTTTCGTAACGAGGATCTTTAATATAGGGTAAAATGTCAGAAAAAAACTTATCCGCATCATTTTCATGCAGTTCTTGTTTTAAAATTATCTCTTTATTGCCGCCATCCCATAAATGTGACCAGTTTTCATTAGCCCAACAGAAGTGAAATTTAAAATCAATTGATGAATGTAAAAAATATTCCAGTGGCTTTTCTAGCAGTTTCTTTCCTGAAAACCAGTACCAGTAAAAGCAAAAACCATATACACCATATGTTTTTGCAATTTCTACTTGCCGTTCCATAATTCCCGGCAGTAATAAGTTATAAAAACCAACATCGTAGGGCACTTTCGGCTGTTCGTGACCAATAAATTGTGGCATACAAGAGGCCACATTAGTCCATTCAGTAAAACCTTTCCCATGCACATTATTATTTTCAGGGATTGGATAAAATTGTGGTAAATAAAAAGCAAAGACCTTCGGATCTCCCTTTTGACGCACAAAGGAGGATTTGGCAAAAGGCATAAATTTACTACGATCTGTTTTGTATTCCCGTAACCACTTAACATACTTGCGCAGAGAAAGGACCCGTGGTTTATATGAAAAAATATGTATTCCAAAAAAATACACTTTAAATTTGGAATTTATAAATTTAGTATGCAAAAATTTAAGTTTCATTTGAAATACCACTCAACTGTTTTCTTAATACCGGTTTCAAAGTTCTCATCGGCTTTCCAACCAAGCTGTGTTTCCAGCTTGGTAGCGTCAATGGCATAACGGCGATCGTGTCCCGCACGGTCTTTGACAAACGTAATAAGTTCCTTATAGCTCTTACCATTAGCTGCAGGTTTTAATGTATCCAACAACCGGCAAATCGTATCTACGATCTGTAAATTAGTACGCTCGTTGCGTCCGCCGATATTGTAGGTCTCCCCGGCCTTACCCTTTTGCCATATCAGGGCAATACCCTTGCAATGATCTAATACATACAACCAGTCACGCACATTTTTACCGTCTCCGTAGATCGGAATGGGTTCCCCCGCCAGACATTTACGGATAATAGTCGGGATAAGTTTTTCACTATGCTGTTTAGGACCGTAGTTATTGGAACAGTTACTGGTCGTTACATTCAGGCCATAGGTATGATGGTAAGCGCGTACCAGTAAATCACTGGAGGCCTTACTTGAAGAATACGGACTATTGGGCGCATAGGGAGTGGTTTCGGTAAAAAGGCCGGTTTCACCCAGGGTACCGTAGACCTCATCTGTGGAAATATGATGGAACCGGCAGTTTTCATAGCCGGGTTTTACCTGACCGGGCGCGCTCATCCAGTACTGGCGGGCCGCTTCCAACAGCGTAAAGGTCCCCTCTATATTAGTCTTAATAAATGGCAGCGGTCCTTTAATGGAATTATCTACATGCGATTCGGCGGCAAAATGGATGACCCCGCGAATATCATGTTCTTCAAACAGTTTTTTGACCAGCTGCGTGTCACAAATATCCCCCTGCACAAACGTGTAGCGTGGGTTGTGTTCGCATTCTTTGAGGTTATCCAAATTACCCGCATAGGTCAGTTTGTCCAGGTTCAACACGTTATACTGCGGGAACGTTTCCAAAAAATACGGCACAAAGTTGGAGCCGATAAACCCTGCTCCGCCGGTAATTAAGATAGTTTCTTGAGACATGCTTCTACTCCTTGTGTCCAGTGCGGCAGGGACTTAGCAAATATTGTTTTAAATTTGGTTTTATCCAGTACACTAAAAGCCGGACGCTGAGCCGGTGTCGGGTAATCAGCCGTATGGATGGGCAGCACGTTACAGGCCGACTTAGTGCATTTAAGTGTATAATAGGCCAGGTCATACCAGGTAGCCGTTCCTTCATCGGTAAAGTGGTAAATCTCTTTAGTGCCGGGTTTAATCTGCGGCAGGATATCCACGATGGCACGCGCCAAGTGCGGACCATAGGTAGGTGTACCGAATTGATCTGCCACAACTTTCAGTTCGGAATGTTCCAACCCCAGTTTGAGCATTGTTTTGACAAAATTCTTACCATACGGGCTGTAGAGCCAAGCCGTGCGTAAAATAACCGCTGTTTTGGCATATTGGAGGACGGATTCTTCCCCCTCCCGTTTGGTTTTCCCGTATACACCCAAGGGGTTTACCGGAGCAGTTTCCGGGATAGGAGTATGGGCCGTTCCGTCAAACACATAGTCCGTGGAAATATGCACCATAGGGACATCTTTTAAAGCAGCCAGCTTGGCCAAATTGGCAGGCCCCAATGCGTTAATTTTACGGGCCAGTTCAGGTTCGCTTTCAGCTTTGTCTACGTTGGTATACGCCGCACAGTTAATAATCGCGCTTAGTGGGTATTTGTTCCCAAAGTTAAGCACCGCTTTTTCATCGGTAATATCCAGCTCGTTCACATCCGTAAGGACGAGCTGCTCGGCCGGCAAAATATCCTGTAAACATGTACCTAACTGCCCGTTGGCACCGGTAATTAAAAACATGGCTGCTCCCTGTAAGCGGCAAAAGCTGGATTTTTGAGGTCTTTCTCGGACAAAACAGCTTGGGAAAGATCTATTTTCCAGTCAATGTTTAAGTCGGGGTCATTAAATAACACGGCCCCCTCGCTGGTCTTATTATAAAAATTATCGCATTTATAGGCAAATTTTGCCGTAGGAGTAAGCACCGAAAACCCGTGAGCAAACCCGCGCGGGATAAAAAACTGTTTTTTGTTTTCTTCGGAGAGTTCCACCCCGTACCATTTGCCGAATGTCGGACTGCCCTTGCGTAAATCAACAGCCACGTCCCATACAGCACCTTCCAGAACGCGCACCAATTTGGACTGGGCAAACGGCGGTTTTTGAAAATGCAGTCCGCGAAGCGTGTTCTGCGTAGAAAAGCTTTCGTTATCCTGCACAAACTCCACCATAATCCCTCCGGCAGCGAGTGTATTTTTATTATAAGATTCGTAGAAATACCCCCGGTTATCTTTAAATACCGTAGGAGTACACACGACCAGTCCCTCAATAGCAGGTTTAAAAAAATCCATTTTTCTTGTCCTCGGGGATATTGGCTAAATATTGTCCGTATTCCGTGTTCTTAAGCTGCGCGGCACGCGCCAAAAGCTGTTCTTCGCTGATCCATCCGTTTTTAAAAGCGATGGCTTCCAGACAGGCAATCTTAAGTCCCTGCCGGTTTTCCAACGCTTCAATAAACATGGAAGCTTTTATCAGATCCGAATGGGTTCCCGTATCGAGCCACGCCATCCCGCGACCCATGAGTTCTACGGACAGTTCTCCCTGCTGTAAATACCAGTCATTCACGGCCGTGATTTCCAGTTCACCGCGCGCAGAGGGTTTGATGTGCTTGGCTACTTCCACTACCTGGTTATCGTAAAAATACAGTCCCGTAACAGCCCAGTTGGACTTGGGGTTTTGCGGTTTTTCTTCAATGGAAATCGCTTTTTTGTTGGCGTCAATTTCCACCACTCCGTAGGCTTTGGGGTTTTTTACATGGTATCCGAATACCGTGGCGCCCTGTTTTTGGGCAGCCGCGTGTTGTACCAGCGTCTTTAAATCACGTCCGTAAAAAATATTATCTCCCAAAATCAGGCTTACACTGTCCTGTCCGATAAAATCGGCCCCCAAAATGAATGCCTGTGCCAATCCTTCGGGCTTGGGTTGTTCTACGTAAGAGAACTGCATACCGTAGGCAGACCCGTCGCCTAACAAGTGTTTATAAGCAGGTAAATCTTTGGGAGTAGAGATAATGAGTACTTCCCGAATACCGGCCAGCATGAGTACGGAAAGAGGATAATACACCATAGGTTTATCATACACGGGGATAAGCTGCTTGGAAACTGCCAGAGTAGCCGGATATAACCGACTGCCGGTACCGCCTGCTAAAATAATACCTTTCATGGGATTCCCTCTCTATACGTAGGATTTCTTTAATTATTATACTAAATTTAAATCATGTCGCATATATCTTAAATGCATGACAGTTAAGGTGGGGATGCCCTTATTTTCACCGCTTCTCCTATTTATACGCATAAAATAGAAGAAGCAAATGAATTTGCTATGCGTTTGTCCTGAACCTTTAGTAAGTTAACTTGTCAGTCGTTACTTGTTATTCTTATCAACCGCAATATATTTCTGATGTTTACTTTGCTTGGTACCGGGTAGCGTATATCTTAGTAGGCCATTATTTATCAGCGGACTTATGTATTTTCTTCTAAATTTAGTTTTATCTTTATAGTCCAAAATATCCATAATTTCTTGTAGAGTCATAGGTTCATGACAAATTTCCAAAATTTTTTGAATTACATCTTCTTGGTGCCTTTCTTGGTGCCTTTCTTGGTGCCTTTCTTGGTGCCTTTCTTGGTGCCTTTCAAATGGATTTGTTAGTAATTGCAAATTAAAATCTTTTCTAGTTATGTCAATAGATGTTATAAACAATGTATCATCTTCAAATTTAGGATTTGTTCCAAAATATGTTTTGGAGTACTTTAATATATTTCTTACACCCGATCCGAGCTCTTCAGCAAAACCAATTTCTTTAAATATTTTTGCAATAGTCGGGTTTTTAGTATAAGGTCTAAAATTGTTTGGATTTAAATTACCACAAATACGAGGTCTATTTGCATTTTCAATAAGGATTTTTTTCTCCGAAATAATTAATCTGGCATATTGTTGTATGGAAAATTCTCGATGCATTAGTGTATTAACAACCAATTCTCTAAAAATGGCATTTCGGATATCAATACGTAGGTCTTTTTCTAAATAAAAAGGTGAAGGTAAATGTTTCTCCACAAAATTCATAATAAGGGTATAGCTGTCAATTAAATTAGTATCTACAATTAGTCGGTCAATATATCGTATTTCATCTTCTTGCTTAAATACAACGTCGGTTCTGTAATGAGGTAACACATTATGAATTGTAAGATCTTTTCCAAATAATAAAACGCAAGCCAAGTTAAACCCTTCTTTTTGAGTAGTATAGTCTTTAACATATAAGGAGGCGCTTTTTAACAATGAAAGGTTATCCATGGTACGCCAAGGATGATTCTTGTTCCTGTTTACAGCTATCTGGCGGGCTGTATTAATAACATTTTCATTCAAATCGTCCATTTCCATATACGGAAAAACCTTGTTTTCAGAATAAGTAGAACTTTTTCTGAGAAATAAATTGGAAACCAGATTTTGATTTTTAGTAATATCATAATCTCCATCATAGTTTCTCAAATAGAATTTCCCGTTACACTTATATGTCTGAGAACCCTCAGGCACATTAATATATAATATTTTTTTATTATCTATGGTGTATTCTTCTATCTCCAGATAGGCGGTTGGAAATATTTTTTGAGCATTATTTATTCCATTCGTAAAATCCTGTTTGTATTTTTCAATTTTTTCTTGGTCAATTCCCAAAATACTTCTGTGATCGTCTACACCTAAAATAATTTCGCCACCTTTTGTATTTAAGAAAGAACAAACAGTTTCATAAATACTTTGAGGTACTCCGCCCTGCGCCGCTTTAAATTCTACATTGATTTTTTCACCATTTTGTATTAAATGTTTAATTCGATTAATCATAAAATAATTATATAATTTTTCAAATATATTTCGCTCTAAATATTCGGTACCGATTCTTTTGCTTGTATAATTGAGATTACAATAAGATTACAAGTTGAACAGATTGGAACATGATCTAAATTAATGAGTAAATTAGTGACAAGGAAATTGTGAATTACATATCTAAGATTTTCTGGGTAGTTTTCTGGGTAGTTAATAACTCTGTCCCTGCTATGGAAGAATTTTCTAGTAAGATGATATGAAGATAAAAATATATGGTTGACGCAAAAGGGCTCTCTATTCTTTATAGCGTTGATACTAGAAGGAATCCGAACGTGTAAAAAAATTTCTAAGGGTAATGAATTAGTTGATGATATATCAACTATCCGGATTTCCCGAATAGTTCAAAACAAGCCGATCAGAAAGATTATCAGTCGCAAAAAATACTTGACACAGGTCCCCTAGATAGCTATACTACCAATAGCTCATCTGGTAAATCCAGAAAGAGTTTAAGAAACCGTTCCTGTAAGGAGCGGTTTCCGGCATTTAAGTGAATCTCCACTCCCGCCTGTGGCTTTAAGTGCGGTTACTAATAAATATAACCTCAGTATAATTTCGATGTTACAGCCCGTAAGACTTCCTGCGGTGTAATAGAAGCCAAACATTGTTTTTCCGGCGGGTATCCCAAAATACACTGCGTCATCCAGTGTTTATGGATATTCATACACCCGCCGCAAAACGGCGCCTCCATATTGGTATTGCGGGCATACCCCAGGTAAGCGGCCTTGGAGGGCCCAAACAACACCACGCACGGGGTTTGGGTTAAATTAGCCAAATGAACCATCCCGCTTTCCCCGTCTACATGCAGCCGTGCCCGGGACAGTATATGCGGCAAATCCGCCACTGCGGTCTTACCAACCAGGCTGACATCTGCAAAATCAAATACCTGACTGGTACTCCCCCCCAACTGCACGAGCTTCACGTGTGGGAAATGCTCCTTAAACAACCGGGCAAATTCCTGCCAGTAAGCCCGCGGCCAGCAGCGGGTTGGATGTCCCCGGGAAATATCTGTATTGGTATTAATCCCGTCGTGGATCGTAATGTATTCTGTGTCGGCTAGCCCCAGTTTTTTAAGAACGTTCTCTGTCCGGGAAGCGTCCAGTGCGAGCGGAGCCGGATCATTTTGCCGGATATCCAGGCCGGTAAACCAGCCTAAATTGGTAATACGCGAGCCCCCGTGTGCAATAGCGATCTCGGCCAGCTGTCCGTCCAAATGCGGCGTATACGTAGCAAACGGTTTAAAGCAAGCCTGCACAGCTAACCCTTGCTTTAAAACAGGCAAAAACTGCGGGGCCAACTCCCGAATGCGCGGTTCATTGACATAATCATACATGATATAATGGCATCCGCTCAGCACTAAATCAAACGATTCGGGTAAATAATCGGTTGTTTCAAAACGATCAATTAGACCATCCGAAAACACCATATCCACCACACTTTTAATATCATAGGCAAACGAGATCTCTGCCTGCGGCAGGGTTTGACGTAATTTTCGGATAAGTACCCGGGTCATACACACGTCCCCCATCCCGCCGCGAATATGTACCAGTACACGCAATTTCGGGATGATCGGTTGGGAGGAAGTGCACAGCCGTTTTAAAAACCGTTTAAACTTGGTTTTGGTATTTTTACGCCAACTGTTAAACCCAATCGCAGCTGACACAAGCGTGCTGTTCTGAGCCGCCGCCCGGGTCAGTGCGCCGGCTCTCAAACCGGCTAATTTAAATGAATGAAGCGTCTTGGGATCCATGGTGTTTCGCCTGATGTTTTTTTATGTTATAATTATAACATAATATGGGACAAATCGGAGGATTTATGAAACCATATGCTTTATTTTTTGCAACCAATTGTCGTTTTTTATTTGCACTGGCCGTACTTCTTTTAAGTCTCAAAGACAAGTCACCCAAGGTGCTTACCAAAGCCGATATTTTGGTGTACCATCAGGGACTCACAAAGGCCGATCAGGATTTTTTAAACCGCATTTTACCCTGTCAGTTTACCGAATATAAGTTTGCCGTGCAAACCGATTTTGAAAACATTAATTTTAAGCATTTTACGCAGCTCACGTTCGCGCGTTACGAGATTTTTGATCTTTTGGAAAAATACGAAAAAGTACTGTATATGGATGTGGACATGATGGTGGGCGGTGAACTGCTTAGCGTATTTGAAAACTACGCCAAACAGGGCGGCGTAGCCATGTGCAAAGATACCCAAAAAGGGCTTACACTGATTACTAAAAATTTCAAGGAACCGATCCCCCAGTATGACATGACCGTACCGTGTTATAACGCCGGCATGACACTGTTTGCCCGTCCCTTAAACAACCGGGAAAACCTGCGTATGTGGTGTTACCACAAAACGGCAGAGTGGCTTGAAAATCTCGTCTGTCCCGATCAGGGAGTTGTCAATATTATGCTTCAGGAGTTCCACATCCCGGTGGATGTGCTGCCCGATGTGTGCAACTGTCTGCCGTCCAATCCCAAATACTTAGACAAAACCCGCCGTGACGTGCTGGTATATCATTGTGCCGGCGGCGGAGTACGGTTTTGGACCTACACCTGGAACGGTCCGTGGCAGCGCTATTATAAGCAATATTTGGCCATGGGCGGCGAACCCCATACGGATAAAGAACATGCGTGGCTTAAGCTGATTAAAAAATATAACCTGCAGCGCTTTGCCTTTTTTGACCGCAGTCCCGATCCGCAAATGCATCCGCACCGTTTTTTGAAATATCTGCTTACCTATCCCTTTAAATACGGACTGCGCGCATGAAACGACTGTGTTTGTTTGCCGGGTTTCACCCGAAGGGTCAAATCTCGGAGTATGTGGTGCATTACGTGCGGGCCCTGTCGCAAGTGGCGGACGTGTATTATTGGGCCGACTGCGATATGCCGCAGCAGGAACTGGACAAACTGCTACCTTACGTGCGCAGTGCCCGGGCACAACGACACGGGAAATATGATTTCGGGTCGTGGCAGGCTTTGATTTATCAACTGGGCTGGGAGTTTGTAGCTAAGTACGAAGAATGTTTATTTGTCAATGATTCGGTATTTGGACCGATTTTCCCTTTAGAGAATGTATTTCAAAAATCAGATGCGCAGCCGCAACTGGGGGCCTGGGCTTTAAACAGTTTTGAGGGAACCCATTTTGGCAGCTTCTTTTTTGCGTTGCGACCGCCTGTTTTATTATCTACGGGATTTAAGCAGTTTATAGAACAAATTGCCCCCCAACAAGACGTCGGTGACGTAATCCGCCTGTATGAAAAAAAATTACCGCAACTGGTACAAGAAGCCGGGGCAAACTACAAAGTACTAAACAACCGCATCCCCAGCGTATTTAATGACTGGAAATCGGCCGTAAGAGATCGCTGGCCGGTGCTTAAAATCCAACCGTTTACCCGAAAAACCCTGTATGCCGACCGGCAATGGCTGCCCGGCTGGCGTACCTTCCTAAAAAAACATACCGATTATCCCGTAGAACTCATCGAAAGTCACCTGCGCTCCGTGGGGATTGACCCGGACCTATTTGATACCCCCTCTTTTTGGATAAAATCTGTGTGGTGGGCCTTGCAACGCGGACGGCGCAAAGCGTTTCGCATCCACTTTCACAAGCAGGAACGAATCTGCATCCTGTTCGGGATTACTCTTCTAAACACCGAGCCTTCCGGCAAACATCTGGTTGCCGAATTATAGTTTCCCCCTCTGAAAGAGCTCCAAAAGGCCTTATTATTGAAAGTTTTTAAAATCAACTTTAAAAACTTTGATATTTTTAAGACGGTATTAGGTACACTTTTTGCCCATTAGGCCATTTTTTCAAGCTTCATATCGCGCACAGTTTATCCATCATTGAACCCCTCCGCCTGGCTTATTGGGCCTGACTTCGGGGTTCAATTTTACTAACAGATTCTGCTCAAAGCATCCGATAATTAACGGATTTTGCTTTCATCAGGATGCGGCGGAGTGACCATTTGTCCGCGTTTGCGCGCCCGATAACGGGCAAAGCGTTCTACCTGACTTTGCACCAGCATATAGAACAAGGGGATCAGCACAAGTCCGGCCAACGTACCGATCAACATCCCGTAAAATACGGGTACCCCTAACGCGCGGCGACTGGCAGCACCTGCTCCGGTAGCCACAACCATGGGGAGCATCCCCAAAATGAAAGTAAACGCTGTCATCAGCACCGGTCGGAAACGCTGAATCAGCCCGTCCATGGCAGACTTATAAACGCTGGCCCCTGTTTGGTGCTCGTCTTTGGCAAATTCCACGATCAAAATGGCGTTTTTGGCAGCCAGTCCCACCAGAAGCACGAGCCCCAGCTGGGCGTAAATACTTAAGGACTGTCCGCTGATCCACAAGCCAAATAAGCCTCCTCCCACAGCGGCCACTACAGACATCAGTACCGGCACGGGGATGGTCCAGCTTTCGTATTGGGCCACCAAGAACAAATACGCGAAAATTACGGCCAGGGCAATCAGGGTATTGATTTGTCCTTTGTTTTGTTTTTCCTGATAGCTCATACCGGTCCATTCATAGGCATAACCGGGCGGCAGGTTTTTGAGGATCTGCTCGGTTTGTTCCATGGCCTGTCCGGAGCTGGATTTGGCGTTGGGAGTACCCATCACGGTAGCGGCCGGGTACTGGTTATAGCGCGTAATCTGACGCGGCGACAAGATATATTTTTGATCGACCAGGGCCATCAGGGGTACCAATTCACCCGTAGCGCTGGTTACATACATTTTGTTAATATTTTCCGGCGTCATGCGGTATTTACTGTCTGATTGGACAATTACCTTGTTAATCTGCGTACCGAAGTTTACGTCTCCCACATAGGAAGATCCCAGGTAGTTTTCCAGAATGGAAAAAATACTTGATACCGGCACTTTCATGGCCTCGGCTTTTTGGCGGTTTACGTCCAAATAAATATTGGGCGTATCGGCCTTAAACGTGGAGTAGGCAATCTGCATGGTCGGATCGCTCATCATTTGATACCCCATGCCGGAGGCCACGTTGGCCAGTTTCTGGTAGTCTAAATTGTCCAGGGACTGGATACGTAAATCCAACCCGCCGGAGGTTCCCAACCCCGGGATGGACGGCATTTCAATGGCGCGTACCGTTGCATCGGCAATGGAGGCAAACTGTTGGTTAAATTTACGGGCAATATTGCTTTGCAGGCGGTCTTTGGATTTACGCTGATCCCACGGCTCAAGTCCCACGAAGACAATACCGGTGTTTTCACCCGTACCGCCCAGTAAACTAAATCCCATTACCGAAGTAGCGTGTTTGACACCCGGCGTAGCGCGGATGTCCGCAATGACCTGATCCATCACTTGGTGCGTGCGTGCCGAAGTGGCTCCTTCGGGAAGTTGCACGTCTACCATGACAATCCCCTGGTCTTCTACCGGGATAAACGAGGTCGGCATGACCTGCAATAGCGCAAAATCCAACGCCACAAACCCGCCAAATAACAGTGCAATAATAAACTTGCGGGCCAGTTTGCGTACGACCGAGCGGTAACCGCGCGATCCACGCTGCACAATCATGTTAAACCAGCGGAGTACCCAAATATTGGTTTCCTTAATGGGTTTTAACATGGTGGCACAAATGGCCGGCGAGAGTGACAAGGCGTTTAACGTAGAGAAACACACCGCCACGGAAATCGTTACCGCAAACTGCGTGTAAATCTTACCGGTAATCCCCCCCATAAATGTAATGGGGATAAAGATCGCCAAGAGCACCAGTGTCGTGGCAATCAAGGCGCTGGAAAGCTCATCCATCGCCTGTTCGGATGCCAGCTTGGCGGGCATCTTGTCGCGGTTCATCAGTACAATGACACGCTCTACCACACAAATGGCGTCGTCTACCACCAGCCCGATGGCGAGCACGAGGGCAAAAAGCGTAAACATGTTAATGGAATACCCCAGTGCCATCATCACGGCAAAAGTACCTAGCAGTGAAACCGGAATGGTCGCCGCGGGAACCAGCGTGGCGCGCCAGTCCTGCAGGAACACGTAACACACGATGACCACCAGCACGAATGTCATCAGCAGTGTAAATATTACCTCTTCCACAGACGCGTTAATAAAGTCGGTCGTATCTACGGAAAACTCATATTCTAACCCTTCGGGGAAGAACTGCTCCATACGCTTGAGTTCGGCGCGTACGGCCTCAATGGTATCCAAAGCGTTGGCTCCCGAGGAGAGGTTAATCATCATGGGGATCGAGGTTTTGCCGTCAAACGACGCATCAAAGCTGTAAGTCTCCTGCCCTTCCTCGACTTTGGCGATATCGGACAAACGTACCAGTCCGCCCTGATTATCGGTGCGTACAATAATGTTTTGGAAGTCTTCGGCCTTATTGAGACGTCCGTCGGTCTGCAGGGCGTAAACGGTCAGTACCGTGCCGTCGTTGGGCATGGCCCCGATTTTACCCAAAGAGGGCTGATAGTTCTGAGACGTAATGGCGTTTTTAACGTCTGCAATGGAAATATCCAAGGCGGCCATTTTGTCCGAATCAAGCCACACACGCATACTCTTGGTAGCCCCGAATACGCGGGCCTCACCTACCCCGTTGACGCGGCTGATGTTTTTTTGGACGTTATTGTTTAAATAGTCACTGATGTCCAAAGAAGACAAAGAACCATCTTTAGACGTAAACGAAACAAGTCCCAAAATGTTGGAAGAGCGCCGAAATACGCTGATCCCCTGACGGGTTACTTCCGTGGGAAGCAGCGCAGTTGCCTGAGACACACGGTTCTGTACTTTGACCTGCGCAATGTCCGGATCCACCCCGGTTTTAAATGTCACGGTTAAAGAGTACGAACCGTCGGCCGAATCGGAAGACATGTAGAGCATGTCTTCTACGCCGTTAACCTGGGATTCTATGGGGATACCGACCGTTTTGGCAATTACTTCGGCACTGGCTCCCGGGTAAGTGGCACGCACCATGACTTCGGGCGGCGTAATCTCCGGGTAGAGGGCAATCGGCAAATTTTTAAGCGAAATCGCCCCGGCTAAACATAAAATCAGTGAAATCACTACCGCAAAGCGCGGGCGGTTGATAAAAAACTTGGAAAACATTACTTCTGTGCCTCCGCGGATGCGTCTGCTGCAGGTTCGGACGTCGTTTTAGAAGCGGCCGGTGCAAAGTCCTGTCTAGCTACTTCGCTTACGTTGACCTGCTGTCCGTTTTGCAGTTTTTGCTGGCCGATGGTAACCACGCGGTCCCCCTCTTCCAGTCCGGAAATCACGATAAACTGCGTACCCACCACGTCACCGACTTTGACGTATTTTTGTACCACAATACCCTGGTCGTTGACGGTCATAACATATTGGCCGGTAGCATCCTGAGAGATTGCCGTTTGCGGTACCAGAATGACCGGGCGGAATTTATCCAAACTGACCGTTACGTTGACGTAGTTTCCGGGAATCAGTTTGTTTTCCTTATTATCGGTCTGGGCATAGACGGCCATGGTAGCGGTCTGTGCGTTAATTTCGTTATCGGCAAATACGGTAGCTTCGGGCATTTCCAGGGTCTGTCCGTTGGGAAGCGCTATCTGGATATCCGGACGCACAGACTTGCTGGTCAACTGATCCATCCCGGACAAACGTTCTTTATCGGTAATGGAGAACACAACCCGGATCGGATCCATTTGCACGACGCGGGCCAGTTTGCTGGCTCCGGCCGAGGCCAGGTTCCCCTTGGTCATAAGCGCCTTGCCAATATAACCGGAAATCGGTGAACGTACTTCGGTATACGCCAAATCCAAACGCGCCAAATCCAGTGCGGCCTGGGCCGCTTTAACGTTAGCCTTGGCGTTGGCCAGGTTGCTTTCAGCCAGTTCTAAATCTGCCTGGGAAAGCATATGGTCCTTATATAAGGCAAGCTCGCGGTTATAATCGCTGTGGATTTGTTTTAAGGAAGCGTTGGCCTTATCCAGGGTTGCCTCGGCCGAAGATACGGCAGCTTTGTAGCGTTTTTGATCGATAATAAACAACACGTCTCCCTCGTTGACAAAGGAACCGTCGGCAAAGAGCACCTGATCAATATATCCCGATACCTGAGGCGTGACATCTGTGGAGTTAATGGCTTCCACGCGGGCAATAAATTTTTACCCAGTGCGACGGGTTTGCGCGCCACGGTCTTAACCAGTACGCTGGCCTGTCCGGCTGCGCCAAACCCCATGGCACCGGCATTTGAAAAGAATTTTCCTTTTACGAAAAACCCAATGGCTGCCCCGACAATTACCAGCAGCAGATATTTAATATAGCGATACATCGTTCTTTTTGTCATAGTTACTTCCCAATACTCTTATACAGATTTGCTTTGCTAAGCAGTAAGCTGTAGAAAGCAGAAATTTTATTTTGACGCGCATCGGCCAGTTGCGCCACGGCATCCAGGAGGGTCAAAATGTCCCCTTTTCCCACCTGATAATAGCGAAACGCCACGCGGTGGTTTTCTTCGGCACTTTCCAGTACGGTCTGGCTGATCTCATAGGACCGCACGGCCGTTTTGTAATTTTGGTAATTACTCCATACTTCGTTTTGAATGGACAAGCGCAGGTTTTGCGTATTGGCTTTTTCCTGCTTATATGTCCAGGCAGCCGATTTGACTTGATATAAATTGGAAAATCCCGTAAACAGCGGCATGCTCACCGCCAGTCCAGCGGTGTTCTCGCGCCCGTAGTAAGAATGCCGTTTCCAGGACGAGTCGGCAATATCCGCAGACGCAGTCGCGCTGATCGTGGGCAGCATATTGGTTTTGGCAGCTGTTACACTGGATTTAGCAGCGCTTTCTTTACTCTCTTGTGCGCGCAATTCGGGACGATCGCGCAGAGCGTCCTGCATCAGCGCCTGCACATCGTCTTTTTCAATGGAAGTGCTTTCTTTATCAAACTGCGGTTTTTCCAAATGAAGCTGCGTATCCGGGGGTAAATTCAACAGAACGGCTAACTGTCCGCTGTACTGTTTCACCTCGTCTTCGGCCAGTACCACGGCCAAGAGTGCCTGTTCGTAGCGGGTCTTGGCCTGCAAGCGGTCACTTAAAGACACCATGCCCAGTTTATAGCGTTTTTGCGCCTCGTTGTAAGACTGTTTATAAGAGTCCAAACTGGCGTTGGCGCTGACGAGTGTTTCCTCGGCAGCCAATAAACGTAAATACGCGGTTTGAACAGAGAGCATTAAATCATGCAACGCCGCCTGATAGCCGTAACCGGCCGCATCGGCATACGCACGCAGGGTATGTACGCGGCTCTCACGACCGCCAAAATCAAACAGCAGCCACGCTGCTTCGGCCTTACCGTAATACGGTTCGGTTTGCGTATATCCGCCGCGTCCTTCGGTTCTTTTGCCGTCTACACCGGCGCTACCCGTTAAGGTAACGCTCGGCAGATACTGGCTGCGTCCCGCTCCCAAATTGGCTTCGGTCGCTTTGACGCCCATATACTGCGCACTTAAAGACGGGTTGGTGCAAATACCGACTTGCACCAGATCCGCCAGTGAAAGCGTGTCCTGCGTCACATTTTTATCAATACACCCTTTAGGCGGCTGCACACTCGACGTAAACAGCGGATCAAGTGCCGCAGACGTCCCGGCAAGCGCACTTAGCAGCATGAGTAATGCGTATTTCTTCATTTGTGTTTTATTCCTTTTTTATATAAGCTTAAAATTCCCAAGGTATGGGCCCAAATTGTTCGTTTGATGGTTTCGCGCAGGGCCGGCGGATAATTTTTGCCGATACCCAGTTTGTGCTGAATCAACAATCGGTGTGATTCGGAAATCCAAATCTGTCCGAAAATACCGTGCGCCACACATAAGAGTTCCGGCGAATTTTCGGCAAGTCCCGTAAGCTTGACCAGCAACTTATAAGGAAGCTCGTGAAACGGCAGCATATATTCCAGTACCATTTTGCGTACCCCGGCCGTTTCCAGCTCCACCTGTGTGGCAATGCGCTCCAAGGGCAGGTCGCTTCGGCTCAAACTGTTATCAAGCAGTTTATCAAACAATCGATGGAGTAAATCCAGTGCCTGCTCGTAAGAATACCCGGTAATTTGCTGCACGGTCGGGATATCTGCCCGGTTTCCCCAGACCCGCCTGCGGTGTTGCTCCACAAGTACCCGAATGGTCTGTAAAAACAGCTCCCGCTTGCCCCCGAAATAATACGCAATGGCCGACACATTAATATGCGCCGCACGGGCAATATCGCGTACAGATGTGCCGCTGTAACCCTTGCGGGCAAAAATACGGGCCGAAGTCTTGAGTAATTTGGCGCGGGTATCTTTCATACTTATCTAAATTATTATAGCAAAAACAAAAAATAAATTCAAACAGTTGTTTGAATTTATTTTTGCAATACTGCTTCCAATCTCCGTCGAATTTCTTATAAAATAGACGGCCAATCGTAAAGATTTATTCGTTTATGGATGGGGCCATGCAAGGATTAGTTAGTTAGCCAAACCGCTTACATACCCGCTTGATATAATCGTAGTAATTATTACGCGGAGCCTTGGCCAGCGTACGTTGCAGCTGAGCCGTTGTAATAAATCCTTTTTGAAGAGCCAGCTCTTCCAAACAGGCAATTTCAACGCCCTGATTAAGCTGCATGCTGTGCACAAAGTTACTGGCCTGCAACACGCTCTCGTGCGTACCGGTATCCAGCCAGGCAAACCCACGTCCCAGGCGCGCCACATGCAGGTTCCCCTGCGCCAAATAGAGTTTGTTTAAATCGGTAATTTCCAACTCTCCGCGCGCAGAGGGTTGGAGGGTTTTGGCCAGGCGGACTACCTGATTATCGTAAAAATACAATCCGGTGACCGCAAAATTACTTTTAGGTGTTTTGGGTTTTTCTTCCAGAGAAACCGCTTTGCCGGTTTTGTCAAACTCAACTACCCCGAAACGTTCCGGATCGTTGACCTCGTAGGCAAAGACCGTGGCCCCGGGACGCGGTTTGGCAGCAGCGGTTAAAATCTCTTCAAAACCGTTACCGTAGAAAATGTTATCTCCCAAAATAAGTGCGCAGTCACTGCCCGCGATAAAGGCTTCTCCCAAAATAAACGCATCGGCAATACCGCGTTTGACGTGCTGTACAGTATAGGATAGTTGAATGCCCCATTGGCTGCCGTCTCCCAACACGCGTTTAAAGTTATCGTTATCCTCCGGGTTAGTGATAATCAACACTTCGCGCACGCCGGCCTGCATGAGCACCCAAAGCGGATAATAGATCATCGGTTTATTATAAACGGGCAGTAAAATTTTGGAAATCGGCAAAGAGGCCGGATACAAGCGGGTTCCGGCTCCGCCGGCTAAGATAATTCCTTTCATAGTTTCTCCTGTGTCATACGTTTGGCAGCGGCCGCGCAGGCGTCGTACAAACGCGCGGCCTGTTTTTCAAAAGCGCGTCCGTCCAGTCCGATCGGATCTGCTATGTCCTGCGGCGTGTCAAACGCATATTCTGTTAACAGCCAAATTTTATCGGTATACTGCGCATACCGATCCAGCAGCCAATCGGCCTGCCGCTCTTCCATGCAAAAAACCAAATCTGCCTGCTGCAGGTCCACGCACGCAAGCGGGGCGGGTGTATGTAAGGGCTGCGTAATGTGACGCGCGGCCAGGGCCTTTTTAACTTTGGCAGGCACTTCGTAGGACGGGTCCGCGTAGATACCCCGGGAAAACACCACCGCGTCGGGCAATAACTGTTTTAAAAACTCCTGTGCCATAAAACTGCGACACACGTTGGCATGACAGATGCAAAGTATTTTCATTAATATTACTATAGCAAATTTAGTACAATAACCCTATGGATTTATTTTTAAAACTGGTTCTTACCCTCCTGATTTTTTTTACACCGTTTAGTTTTGCCGCGACCGAACCGTGGGCGTTTTCCGTCGTACAGGGACTGGTCTTATTGGGCACAACGGCTGTGTTGTTTTCCCGTCGTACCCTCTTGTTCCCCTCCTTATTTAAATCCGTGTTCGGTGCGTTTTTAATTGTAATTATCCTGGGACTGGTGCAAAGTTGTTTTGCGCAAACCCTGCTTACCGAAACCATCCCGGCTTACCCGATTACACTCATGCGGCTATACACCTTAGAGCACGTCAGCCTCTTTGTAACCTACGCCGCTGTGGTGCTGTTGACTTTCCAGGTGTACCAATCGTTTGACGAGGTCAAGCAGCTGGTATGGACACTGGTCTTGGCAGCAGCATGTGTGGAGCTGTGCAAGTTATTATTCCCCAACGGCGAGTACATTACCTTTTTAACCGGTCTTAAGGCCGGTAGTTCTAGCGTAGGACCGTTTTTAAACCGTAACCATGCGGGCGTATTTTTTGTCATGAGTGCGCTCTTGGCCCTGGGATTATTTTTCACCCACCAACTGCATTATAAAAAGCTCTTCACGCGGGCACAAAAAAACGCGTTTGTCGTGCAACAGGTATGTCTGGGGCTGCTTAGCCTGGGACTCATGCTGGCGGCCGTCTATACCCGCTCGCGCGGGGCCATGCTCTCTTTGTTTGTCGGGCTGTTTGGCTACGCGTTTTTGTGTATTTGGTGTGTACCCAGCCAAATCAGGCGCCGCCTCAAACGTATTTTTTACACGCTTTTATTACTGGTCGTATCATCCGCGTGGGTGTACACGCACGTGGAAGACATCAATGAATTTGCCCAACGTCAAAACGGCGCCTCGGCCGAAATACGCGCGATGATGTATCGCTCGGCCGTGCGGATACTGGATCAATATCCGGTTTGGGGCATCGGGATCGGTGCCATGCCGGTGGTCATCAATCAATATACGGAGTTTGACGTACACCAATATATTGAGCGCCTGCATAACGACTGGCTGGAAATCACCCTGGAGATCGGCTATGCCGGGGCAGCCATGCTGCTCATAGCCTTGGGATGGTTTATAGCAGGGGCACTAAGGCGCCTTAAACAACTAGACATACGCA
This sequence comes from Elusimicrobiaceae bacterium, assembly GCA_017475405.1. Classification (GTDB taxonomy): domain Bacteria; phylum Elusimicrobiota; class Elusimicrobia; order Elusimicrobiales; family Elusimicrobiaceae; genus Avelusimicrobium. Next base: position 46,145 of record JAFVFN010000020.1, on the reverse strand, counting down.
AACAGTTTTTGTTTGCCGCACTGCTTAGTGCACTACTGGCCCTGTGCACGGGAAGTACCGTGGACTTTCACTTTTTTATCCCGGGATGCGCGCTTATGTTTTTTATCATCCTGGGACTGGTGCAGGCGCCGACGTTTCACCACGGACATATTCATTCATGGCACTGCGGCTGGTTGGGAGCGCTGCTCCTGGTCTGCCTCTTGGGCGCTGCCTGTTATGTGCCGCTTCAAAAAACACGCTGCTGGCGGGCCTATGTGTTCGGACACGGACTTAAAATGCAGGCCAAGCTCGCGAGTTACGAACAGGGGCTTTCCTATTACCCCTCGCCGCGTTATGCAGTACGGTTAGGCAACAGCTATTATAACATGGCCCGTCGAAGTACGGATCCCGTGGTTCAATTATTTTACCTGGAGCAGGCGCAAGACATTGCCAAAGAGTACCTGGAACACTACCCCAAAGACAAAGAGCTCTCCCGCCTCTATATGCGCGCCAGACACCGGCTTACCTCCTGGTAAATACGCAGGTCCTATACAAAGGGCCCACCCCCCAGTTAGAACCAAACTGCGACTAGCCAATATCCTCGTAATTTGATACAATATAGCCAATATGAAAAAATACATGTATATGGTGTCTTTTGCCGTTTGCGCGGGCTTTCTGGCCGGTTGTGCCGGTTCCACTGCCTCTACTCCGACGTCCGTGCAAAACAAAATCATTAATCAGGACGTTTCTTCTGCGTTGCAACAGGTACGTTCTTCCCAGTCTTACGTTTTACAACCCGGTGACTTGGTCGATATCCAAGTATACATGGAAGACAATATGAACCGTATGCTGCGTCTGAGCGGCAACGGTACAATTACATTCCCGCTCGTCGGAAACATCAAACTGGCCGGACTGACTCTGGAACAGGCCGAACAGCGCCTGGCACATCGGCTGACTTCGTATATCAAACATCCGCAGGTCTCCATGCTCGTCAAGGAATACGGCAACAAAACCGTATATGTGCTCGGACAGGTCTCCAAGCCGGCTGCCATCCAAATCCCGCCGGAAAAAGCCTTAACCGTCCTGGAAGCCATTACGTCTGTGGGCGGATTTACCGATGTGGCCAACACCTCCAAGGTGCGTGTACTTCGCGTTGAAAACGGAAAACAAAAGACCATTGACGTGGACGTAACGCAGATTACCAAACAAGGCAACAAAAACATGGATATTGCCCTGCAACCCGGCGATGTGGTTTTTGTGCCACAGAGCATGTTTTAAGGGATTTTTATGAACGACGAAGAATTAGATATAAGTGCACTGCTGAGTATTGTTTTCAAGCATTTTTGGCTCATTGTAGCCACGGCTCTGTTGGGGCTTTTGGCGGCCATTTTGGTTAACACCTTTATGCGCCCGGTATATGAAGCCACCGCGCTGATGATGATTAACCAGGAAAACGCCGGTAAGCTAGATGAATCGGCTTACGGCAGTTTTGCCAGTATGGAAGATTATTACCGCACCCAATACCAGCTCCTGGAAAGCCGTTCTCTCTTAGAATCGGTCTATAAACAATTGGACCTGCAACAATACGAAGAGTTTGAAAAAGGCATTGTCGCCCTGCGTAAAGCCATTAAAATCGACCCGGTAACCCGCAGTCGTCTGGTCAACGTCAAGGTGCGTGCCTATGATGCCAACCTGGCCACCGAAATTGCCAATACCTTGGCCAGTAACTTTGTACAGGAAAACATCGGGAACCGTATTTCCATGGGACAGGATATTATCCGCGCTTTGGAAAGCACCGAAACCAGCCCGGAAGAGCAGGAGCTGTTAAATTCCATGCCCCAGGTGGTCAACAGCGACTTTATTAAGTCTTTAAAACAGCAGGAAGCCACCTTGGAACGCAGTTGGGCGCAGCTTTCTTCCAAGTATACCTCTCAGCATCCGGAAATGTTATCTGTGCGCCGGCAATTGGCCGCCACGCAGGCTCAAATCGCCACAGAAACACGCCGACTCGTGCAAAGTATTAAGATTGAACTCTCCGGTCAGTTCTCCGGTAACAACGTACGCATTGTGGACCCGGCCATCGTGCCGCCCACACCGGTACTGCCGCGCAAACTCATTAACATCGCCGTCGGCTTAGTGGGTGGTGCACTCATCGGGCTGCTGATTGTATTTTTACTGGAATTTTTAGACCAGACGGTCAAATCTTCTGACGATTTGGAGAAGAAGCTTAATCTTCCTTTCCTGGGATTTGTGCCGCACGAAAGGATTAAGAGAAAAGAAGCCGAATATGCCGCCATGCTCAAACAGGGTAATATCATATTCGCCGAAAATATCCGCAGCATCCGCACCATGTTGGACTTTACCCTGGCAGATAACCACAATGCTCCCTTTTTGGTCAGCAGCTCCATGCAGGGTGAAGGCAAAAGCAACCTCTCGGCCAACCTGGCCGTCGGACTTGCTCAAACCGGCAAACGCGTGCTTTTAATTGACGGTGACCTGCGCCGCAGCCGCCTGCATAAGGTGTTCAAAGTGTCCCCGGAAAAAGGACTTAGCTACCTCTGGGACAAAGATCCCCAGAAAGCTGATTATGCGTCCAATATCCAGCCTGCCCCCGAGATCAAAAACCTCTTTATCGTAACGGCCGGACAACGTCCGCCAAATCCGACCGAGCTGTTAAATACCCCCCGTCTGGCTCATTTTTTACAATGGGCACAAACCCAGTATGATCAGGTCATCGTAGACTGCCCGGCCATCTTACCGGTAGCCGATACCATGTTGTGGGGTAAATACATCCCGCGTACGATCTTCGTCATTCGCTACGGCAAAACCAACGTACGCGCCGCTCAAATGGCTTTAGACAAGCTGAGTAAGGCCGGCGTGAAGATCCTCGGCGCTGTCATCGGACATTACCGCACGACCACCAACGGTCTTAGCTACGGCAAATACGGATACTACAAGAGTGGGTATACGTATTACTCGGATGATAAGAAATAAATAATTGTTGGTATTAATTGAAAAACCCGCCCTAGTTAGGGCGGGTTTTTGATGCTATAAATTTTGCAGACTGCTGCCTTTTTTAAGAAAGTAAGTACCAGTGCAGCGGTCCCCCTGACATATGGTGGGACCGATTGTCCAGGATTCCCCCCATACTCTTGCAAACAGAATCTGCTTTGGCATTATTATAAGCGACACAATAACGTTCCCCGGCAAATTGAGGACTATGCATTAAATAATATATATAGTAGATACCCTCAACGCGCGCCTCAATCCGTTCTTCAGAGAAATCTTCTCTCCAACCGGGTCCTGCATTTAAATCATATACAACATTATTACAAAAGATTTGCCCTGAGGAGTTCGTGCGAGTTTTAGAGCAAGCAATATCACCTACATCCAACGGACCGAACGTATCCTCAGGGTAGGATCCGTTTGCCAAATAGTATAGTTCGGCTGCCTGTGCCAAGGTATGTACATTGGGAATAGCTGTCGAAAATCTGCTCTTAAGTACAGCTACCTGATATTGCGGCAAAGCTACCGCCGCCAAAATCCCTATAATCAGCACAACTACTAAAAGCTCAATAAGCGTAAATGCTTGTTTTTGTTGAATCATAATTCTCTCCTTATATATTTTTTTACTTATAAAGAGAGAATATCAAAAAAAAAAAACGCGTCAAGCGAAATCTTGGGACATGTGTAAGTAAATAAAATAAACTTCAACACCTAGCCAATTTTTTTCTATTTTAGATTTATTGCAATTTTACAATAAATCTAAAAAGAATTGCCTTTTCTATTAAAAAATAAGGATAAAAAACACATAAATTACGCTAAAAGTCCACAAGATTCAATCATTTACCAAAATTTATATATTAAGTTGAGTTTTATATTATAGGTAGTATGTATTGCCGGGATATACAAGGATATGAAAAACCCCGCCTTTAGGAGGCGGGGTTAAATAAATTTAGACAAAAGCTATAAGTTAGAACACAGCTTTTACGAATACACCGGCTTTGTTGCTGGTATAGTCATAAGATTGTCCGTTATAGATACCGCCGTTTCTGCGGTCATTGGAATCACGCAAGCGGAACTGATACCATACACCGGCAGACAACCATTCTTTAAACTGGTAGTCAAGTTCCGGGCGTACGGTGTAGAGATCATCGTTACGTTTAACGCCGTTGTAACGTTTGGCATAGTCCATGTTTTCCCAGGACAAGGTCAAAGCGGCAGTCAATTTATCCGTCAGTTTGTGAGAACCGTACAGGGATACCAACGTATCGGCGAAGTAGCGGTTCAAACCGTAGGAGGTTTCTTCCATTTTGCGTTCACCGGACAAGCGTACTACGTTGCGGGCGGTGGGTTTCCACGTCAAGGCCGCGTAGTAGCCTACTAAATCGTTGTATTTATCGGCACCGGCGAGTTCACGTTCATAATCACGCATATCATACGTAACTTTGGCCGTACCGGTTACTTTGGAGGCAATCTGTCCTTCCACGCCTAAGCCCAAGCTGTGGCTGTGGGAGTTTTTGATTTTACCTTTTTCTTTCTGATAGTCAATGTCAGAATAGATGTATTCGGCAAAAAAGTGAGTTTTAGCACTCAAGTTATAGAAAAGCTGAGCACCCAGGTTGACACGATTGCGGTTTAAATACTGCATATCGGAATCAAAATAGCGGTCGAAAGAATCGCTGGCCAGGATCCCCAAACCGAACATTTTGTCGTGAGAAGTCACGTAGGAGAAATACCCCGTGTTATTCAAACGTTTTTTGCGGTCCGTGAGTTCGTTGTTGGCCGGATCAGACGTATAGAGTAAGCGGTCACCCAGTTTGAATTGTTCGTTGGCAATACCAAAACCGCCTAAAGCTTCCCAGTAGTTATTTTTGCTGTGCTTTTCAGTGTAGGCATTATAACCTACGCCGGCATCGGCGGATAATTGCAGTCCGGTAGACGGAATGTTGGCTTTATAATCCGCGCCTACGCGGGTAGTGCTGATCATGGAATCTGTGGTATTCTTATCAGTCAGGTAGATGTTGTCATCATAGCTGAGCGTTTCAGACGCCGTCAAATGAAACGGTTTTTCGGCGGCAGCCGGGATGGCAGCAAACGCAGCTAAGAGTACAAATACGGCTACTTTTTTCATGTGGTTTTTTGCTCCATTTTAGAATTTGCACGGAAAAACAACCTGATATCCGGCATTGAATTGACTTGTATATTATACTACTTTTACGCAAACATGCGCAAATCTTTTAGGCACGGCTGCAACGTCTGTAAATACAGAAGCACAGATACCCAAAAGCCGTGCCCAGAGTATTGTTAATTATGTCATCAATATCGCAGCAACCCCAGTGGGTCAGGTATTGAGATATTTCCACAACAAGGGATAATACAAACCCCAACAGTAATGTTTTTTTAAAAGAAAGCTTGGAGCAAATATAGGGAAGCAGAAATCCCAACGGCATAAACAGGATAATGTTCAAAAGCAAGTCCTCAATGGGTGTTGCGTGCACAGAATCCAATAAATTGGCACTGTTTTTAAATACGGCGCGGCAGGTGGCCGTGGATATTTTATGAAATCCAAACCAACAATTGAGGATTTGCCAGACCACGTAAAACGGTTGAAAGCGAAACCGCGCTACGTCCATCCCCCAACGGTTAAATAACGTAAGCCAGAAAATACCGATAAGATAAATACTTAGCAGGATATATTGGTAAAGGGTCTTGGCTTTGACGGATGAGCAAAGTTTAGCTCCCTGCGGGACCAAAAACATTACCACCAGTACAAATAAACCAAAGAGTAAACAAGATTGCATAAGAAATAAGATACCTAAAACAACAACGCATGGATATTTTTATTGGCGTTTATAATTGGATCCATAAAGACGTTCAATATCTTCTTGCGTAGCTATAGAAATATAGTCAGGGATTTCTTCTTCAGGGAAAGTGCCATTTTCACGCTGTTCCATGGCCTGAATATATGCCTCAATTGCTTTTGGATTATGAATAACAATATTATCAAAAATGCTTGAAACAGACATAAATCCTTTTTCCCCTCTCTATTAAGATTTGTGCGTATTATAATAGTTTAAATGCTGGATATGTATAGTTTATCAAAAAAGGTATTATTTTCTCAAGGAAAGTGTTAGATCTGGATAAATATATGATTTTCACATAAAAAAATATATTTTGAAACAGTGTTGGAAATAAACGGATTGTTAAGCACTAAATAATCAAATTTCTGCACATACCAGATGTTATCTGCACATAATTTAAACATTTTATATGTAGAAACAAATGTTTACTTATACAGTAAACAACATGAATCTATCTAAATTTGCGCTTGATTATACTTTAGAGTCACAGATTCCTTCCGTCAATTCGAATTGAGTCGCTTTTGATTGCGATTTGGATAGTCCTTTAGTTTTTTCTCTATATATTGAATCAAATTAGCATATTCGTTATAATTGTTGTTTTCCTTTAAGATCCAAATGATAAAGATATTGACGATTTTTCATCATCTATTTAATTTAGATCTAGTATCCGAGCAAATTTCTTATTATATCTTTATCCACACATCAATTGAAGTATAGGTTATTTCATATTCAATTTTTTGAGTAATTCAGCCATTCTATTTTTTCGAGCGACATTATCCTTAATCAAAACGCAAAATAACAAAAGTTGGTATAACTCATCATACCACTTCTCCAACTCTTCATTAGTCATATCAACAACAAGTTGATGTTGATCTTTTCCTGATTTATTATTATGTCTAAGATGCAAATTATTTAATATACCTGTCACTTTATTAAAATAGTCTGAAAATCCATCAATGGGATTTTTGAATAAGGGTTCATACTCGTTTGCAATGGACAATAATAATTGTTTCTTACCCTCTAAATCGCCTTTCATAGAAGCATGATTATATTTTAAAATAGCAAAGGCAATATCTTTATTTTCAGTAATCTCAGCTACAGATATGGCTGCTGGGTTTTTAGGAATCAAAATCACTATTTCATCTTGTTTATTTTCTTTTTGTTGATATTGTAGGTGTTCAAGAAGATTATCGCAATTTTCTTTTATAATGCGAATTTCTCGGCAATCATAATTATATTGGATACAATGTCCACGTTTAGCAAACAGCAAGTACAATAGGTTATAATAATATTCTAGACATGAAATAACAGTATCCATAGGTGTTTGAGTAGTAAATTCATTCGGGAAACAAATCTTATCCTTTATTTCCTTACAATTGAGATAGCTTCCACGATGTTTCCACTCAATAATAATTTCTTTGTCAAACAACTCTTCTATCGTTATATAATTTGTATGTGAAGTCCAAGCATCATCTTCCCGTTCATAAGAAACTATAGTACGAGCAAATAGAGATACTAATTTATTCATCTCATGTGGAATATTAAAATTGTCTTTTAGTATTTCGAAAATATTTTTTCTAATCATATTTATCTTCTCCCCCACTCTCTCAGTGGCACTCCTATGGTATCATTTTCATACCTTGAGGTTTTAGGCGATTTGGCCTCGTTTACTCACACTCATACCAACAAAAAATATTTTATTGATAGTATAACAAATGAAACGGGATATTTAAAAAGTCACACGCTTTATTGGTTATCTATTTCACATCGACCTTAATTTATTCATAATGCGCCGATATAATTGAGTAATTTCTTGGCAATAAAATAACCAGTTTATAACCGTACTAATAATTAAGCATATTATTCCGGTCTTACAGGCCAATACAAACCACGCTCCGTAAGAGATTTCCGTCATTTTAAATGAACAGGTACATATAATCATACCTATTATAGTGAAAATGTCTATTAATATATGTTTTCTAAAGTGAGTCAGCTCTCGACCAATAATATTATGGGATAAGTAATAGGCAAAATAAATCGTACGGTAAGTTAGTGCTAGCAATGTTCCAATAACTACCCCGATAAGTCCATATTTAAATACCAATAAAACAGATAGAACAATATTGATCCCTGCCTCAATAAAAGCACTATTTTGGGTTTCTTTATAGTGTCCGGCAGCTAAAATCATGATGTTATAGGGTAATCTTAAACAGTGCATAGCTATAGCACAGGTAAATAACATAGCAAAAGATGGCACAATATAGTTGGTATCCGTTACCCCTTTGGTATATACCTGAACAAATGGTACAATCAATAATCCTGTCATTCCAAATAGGAAAGTAGTTACGGTATGCATTAACCACTCAAAATGACTAAAAGATGTTCTTAAATTATCCATTTCTTGGTTCACTAACATATTGCCAAAGGTTGCTTGTACACCCGCCGTAAACGCAAATACAAATTGTTTAATGCCGTTTATTACCAGGTTATACACGGTGTACACAGAAACAGCATCTAAGCTGCAAAATAGGGTCAAAACAGCAATATCTGTCCCACCTAATACAAAAGCAGATATATGTTGTGCAATCCCATTCCATTTTTGTTTGATGGGTTCTGTATTCAACTTGAGTTTGTGATTAATATGATAATGTTTATGTACGTACAATATTAAGCAGATGGGTTGAACAATGAAAATAATTGAAGAAACCAATTTCACCCAATGAATACTAACACCACTTTTCATTAAAGTGACAGCAATTATCGTATTAAGAATAAGTGCAATTATGTGTAAGCTCAGCTGGATAAACCCCATTTGGTCGGCATTTAATAATAGTCTGTATGTAATCCCTAAAAAATACTGGGCAAAAGAACTAAGTGAAATAATTAAAATCAGACTGGATGTATAGATAAATCCGAACTCTTTTTTGATAATTAGCGGATAAAATACCATCAGTACAAGGGTGTATACCAATAATAACCATCCCAGCTTATGGAAAAACCGTTCTGCCGAACAAATAATCTTACTTATTTCTTCTTCGTTCTTCTTAGCTAATGGCTTATATAATGCCGATTGTACAACGGCTCCCACTCCCAGCTCACACAGTGCAATAAACCCTAAACACTGTGTAATGGAGGCTTGCAACCCGTTTACTGCCGATCCATAGGTTACCAGGAACATCCTGGGCAAAATAAAACCGCATATCACTATTACTAACTGATTAATAAGTGAAATAGTAGTATTAAGGGCTAATTTTTTTGAACGAGTCATATACATAGAATTATTTAAAAGGCAATTGTATTAAATCCCCAATCTTCTTATCCCATTCTGGCGGGTTAAATGGTACAAAACCAGAACCATCAAAAAATGTCATTTCTCCAAAAAGGGGCCTATCAGTGTAATAAAAATCGACTCTCACATGAGGTATTCCTTCTGCTAACTTTTTCACTAAAGGTAATATTTCCTCAACAATTTCTTTATTCAACGAAGGTGGATTTTTCCGACTATACCCTATATTATTAAAGGGTTGTGGCCTACACGCTATATCATAATAGAATTGCTGGTGTTTTCCTATAAAACGTCCACAATGAAACTCTATGAATTGAGGTACACCATTAAAACATAAGAATTTATAATCCACCAACTCCTTCCCTGCTTTCTCTGATATTGGGATATAGAGCATAATATTACTACTCACTAAGAGATACCCCCCCCCCGCGAGTTTTACCCAGTCTCCCAGCGTTTTATCCCATTCTGACGGGGTAAACTCTTCAAATCCACTACCCGGGTAAAACGTCATCTCTCCAAAATAGGTCTTCCCCTTTACAGAATAAAAATCTACTCTTACAAACGGAATATCTCTGGAGAGCTTTTCTGCTAACTCTACCATTTCGTCATAATTTAAGGGTTTAGCTATAGGAGTCTTACTGCGGGGATAGTGCCTCTCAAAAGGCATTACGTTCCAATTTGTATCATAAAATGTTACTTTTAACCCATCTTTTGTAAACCTTTCTGTACATACAAAGGAACATTTAACTTTACCGTTAAAACACATTAACTTGAAGTCTTTTAACTCTTGGCTACCATCATCTTCTGACATGTACTTTTCGGCTATAATACGCGGCGGTACGTTCTTATACGGCCATTCACGGCCACTATCGTAAAAGTTTGTTTTTAAGGATTTGGTTAACTTTTTTCGAGCTGATTGTTTGTCAAATGTTGCTTTGTCACGGCAAATGACTATTCCTCCACTGTCATGCGTACATTTCAATACGAATTGATGAGGAAGTGTGTCAAAATCTATCGCATCAAAGCTATTCCAAACACCTAATGTGGGAATAATATATTGTTCACCGATTTTATCTGCTACCCACTTCTTGACTGCATATTTGTCTACCAGTGTTGTATATAATGGGTTACGATCATATAGTTTGAGCCATTGAAGTTTTTCGTTAAACGTCTGAGGATGTTTTAGGTTAAGACGTTTACCTATAATACGCCAATATATCCAACGTAAATAAAGTGTGTCGGGAAAACAATACAATATAGCATGCTTGAATTTTCTAAGTGTTTTTTTCATAAATTGTGAGTATGTACTTGCAAACGTAAATCCTGTCGAATATCTTCTCCTAAATTATCAATATCAGAAGGTTTTAAGCCCATTTTCCACAATACGTATGGTAATGCGATTTGATCCCGATTGCTACCCGAACGAAGAAATTCATTCCACCAAGCTCCTAAAATGTCTTTTGATCTGGGATTATGTAAATCTGTAGCAATAAGTGTCGCTTCATTAAGACCATAATGGGCTGGAAGACCCTCATTTTGGTATTGAGAAATCTGCTCATGGAGTTTGTCCTTATTTCCCTTTTTCATAAATAGACATGTACGTGCTTCTGTATAAACACAGTTTCTTAAAGGATGAGTAAACATTCCAAGCCCTGTTTTACTGGTTTTCAGCGGCAACATATCGGAGATATCTGTTAACAGTTGCACATTTCCATCAATATATATTGAATAGGGTGTATCAAAAAAACAATGTGGATGAAATTTTAAATAACGATTCTTTTCTATTGACGTAGACCAGTTCAGTACTTCGGGCGGTAAAGGTCTGACTTCCCACCCTACAGCATCAATTTCTTTGTCTGTATATAATATGTAATGGCAGTTAGAATAAGATAAAAGCGGCATCTTAGGTGCATCATAATTTCCTACAATACAAGTGTATATAGTGATGGAAGGCCCTTCTGTTTGGATAGGTCTCAACACAACAGGTAAAGCGGTAGGTATAATTGACTTTTTGTCTGAATACTTTGCATATAACTGTCGCGCCCGATATTTTCCACGAATACGTTTGTATAGTTGGATAAATTTCCCCTGTAGAAAGAGATTCATAAATAATAATATCTGTTTGCCTAAATTAAATGCTATCGAATTATTAAGAATACGTTTTTGCTCAATAACTTGAGCAAGAGCCTGTTCATAATTTTTATTATTTTCTATGTTCATAATTATAGATATAAATTTCCATTAAAAAAATGAGGAATAATATAATGCCAGTCATTCCAAATAATAAATTCAGCGATAAACCATGCACATAAATATCCCATTATTAAAATATTAAAAATTACATTTTTTTTAAAATAATTACTTCCAATGCCAATAGCAATCCAATTGACCAATAATAAATTCCGAATCAGGCGATAAAATGTAAGTTCAAGTATACAAAGAGAAATGAAATAACTTGATAAAATATCAATCCATAAAATAATACTAACCGTTCGAATTGGTAGAGAAAGATCCTTGTTTCCTGAATTTCTATATTTTATAAGTTCTAAACGGACAAAATTAACAATCAAAATGGCAAACATTTGTAAAAACATAGGGATTAATACTCCTAAATGAGTAGTCTTCTGTGTATAATGTAGTCCCCTTGTTTCATCAAAAGAAATTAAAAAATTAGAAAACCAACTTAGTTGATTGCGAAATAGAAAGAAAAAAGAAATAAAGAATAAAGCCCCTAACCCAACTAGGCATATTGTTCTATCTTTTGCGTCAACAAGAGATGGAACAAAAACCAAAACTATATATACCCAATAACTACTATGAATAGAGGCAGCTAATCCTACCGCTAATAAAAACCAAACTCTCCACAAAAAGCATTGTTTGACCAAAAAAACAACGCCAAGTAATAAAAAAGGGAGTGCTAAAAAATTACGTATTTGTATCCCTTCCATAAAAAATTCAACAATAAAATATGCAAATAATACCAAATGGATATTAGTACGCAATAGTTTTAGTGAATACAAAATAAGTAGCCAAGCAAATATCGTTACAAAAAAACGATATTGATAGAAAGAGAACCCCAATTCACGAAAGAAATATATAGGATAGTTATATAGGAATTGATAAAAAGCATACCGCAAAACACGTGCTTCACTTGCAACAAAATGCATATGGTAATTGGCGATATCAGGTCCCTCTGTAATGCCTACCCACAACAATAAAATAATACCAAGCGTAAACAACAAAACAACTAGATTTGGTTTCTTACGCAAACTAACCAAAAAATTACTAACAAGCGTAACAAAATAAAGAAAATATGTCATATCAAAAAATTCCAAGTATTACCGAAATCATATAATTTAAATCCCACATCCTTATCCCTGTACGCATTTTTTTCTCGCTTAGCAAGATATATTTAGACTTCCAATTTGTTTTATAACTTAAAATTTTTTTACAAATCTCTAGATTGTCAATTGACATCATTGTTCCATATCCTTTAACTAATTCATCAACACTTTTGCTTCGTATACAGGGGGATTGTATTAAATTCTTCCATTTTCTTTTGCATATTTTATCCCACGAATGTATACCACCACTGACATTGTTACTATGTTGACGATAATAGACATAAGAATTTGAATCGTATAATACTTTGCCGTTAACAGCTCTGCATACTTGATCTAACCAATTGTCATGAGAAATTTGAAATGATGGAGTATATTGTTGTATGGTATGCAATAATTTCCAATTAAACACAAAAGTACATCCAATAGCAGTATAGAGGATCAGTGATTGTGGAAATGAACAAATTGTATAGGGAGTAGTTGATAGGTTGATAAATTTAAGATTAGAATCAACAAGTGTTGTCTTCCCATGATACAATACAGGGATATCTTCGGAATTTATCTTTTCCATCATAGTAACTGCTTTAAGTAATTTTTGAGGCAACCAATAGTCATCTTGATCACAGAAAGCATAATATTCTGCTTGAGGTGCCTGACGGATTAAGTCCATGAAACTTTTTGCAGGCTTGAGATTGAGTCCTGTATAATATAGGAGCTTACCAGATTGTTTATAATGTTCCAATATTTGTAACGTGCCATCTATAGATCCATCATCTCTAACTAAAATTTGCACCTCAACACCCTGTTGAGCAAGAATACTATCCAGTTGGGTTTGAAGATATTTTTCTCCATTATAAGTAGACATTAAGATTATTATTTTTTTCATAAAATTCACAACTAACTATTCATTTAGAAATGAAATATTCTACGATCCAATCTAATAGATCTGGTATAACATCCTTCTCTATCGATAAATTGAATCAATAATTCAAAAATCATTACACTTTCTCAACACTTAAGTTATTCCCAAAAGAAAAGATATGGACATATTTCTCCATGATTTGCGACAAATTGAAATATGCCGGGGATCGCCGTAAGTAAGTAAGTAAGTAAGTAAAGAATCCGTTTGCTTCGTGAATTGAATTTGCTCAAAACAAGCGGAATAAATAAAATGAGTGTAAACGAAAAATAATATTCCATCCGCGTTAGCAAAAGAGATCTCAATGCCAAAAAACCTATAATTATTGTGCACGCTAGACAACACAAATAGAATTCCCATTGATTATTTTCTTGCAAAGTTTGTTTCTTTTTTAATTTAAAATATGAAATCCACGTACATACAAATAAAAACATATAAAAGAGAGTTAGGACGACCTTACGGTTTTTTCCTATCTGGTATAGAGAGCCTGAAGAGATATACAAAGAATCATATACTGGGAATAGAGAGGTAAAAAGAGAAATTAAGGGAGAAAAAGTGATAAGTGCCATACAATAGCCAAACATAAAAATACGTCTGTAAAATATTTTTTTTATAAATAATAAGCCTAAAAATGGCAGCAAAATGATAGCAGTGGAGTGAATAAATAAAGCAGACATCATCCATATAAATGCAGGAAGTTTTTTATTTTCACTAACGAATACCAACCCATTGGCAGCTAACACAATAGCTATGAATTGCCGGGCTACATTCATAGATTGAAAGAAAAAATACAAGGAAAAAAATAGAAAAGTAGACAGAATGATATTTTTAGAATTTCGAGCAATATATAGTGCCGTACCACCAACAATAAAAATTCCACATAATATCATATACCCTTGTTCAGTTGGAATAAAAATATGGAATATGTCTCTGAGCAAATAATATAACGGTGCTTTTACCTCCATATATGCTGAAATTCTGCTAAAATTTGTGCTAGCGTATGCGGTTGCCATGCTCAAAGTATCCGTACCAACATATTTAGAACGGAACGCATATAACAAAAAAGTTTGTCCAAAGGATAGACAAATAAAAACAAATTTAGATAATTTTGTTTTAGGCATAAATATATAAATTGTTGAATAAAATAATAACAAGATTATATTAATAATATAAATAAGCATCTATTTACCTTCCTATAATTTTTCGAAAAATGGCAATAAATTTTGCACATAATGTCCATATTCTGGCATGCTTTTCTCGTATAAGTACGGCAAAAAAATTATCATAACAAGTATTTTGTATTTGTTTTGCAAAATCCAGAATATATGGGTCATTGAAAGTTTGCTGAATTAATTCTTTCAATAAAGATGGGTTATCTTTAGCCATACGAGAACAACCAAACATACGCATTGTAAAAAAAGATCTATAAACCCTCTGTACTGGTAAGTGCCATTTTTTAAAAATATCGACCCATAGAAGGTGTGCCATATGTTTACGGTCAACATAATCAATAGAGAAAGGTCTTCTAGTAATAGAATTTTTTTGTGGAAAATAATTACAAACAGGATTGCTAATCGTACTTAAAGTATGTAAATGAAGAATGTAGGATAATACGAATATAGTATCTTCACCCATTTCAATACCAACAGGGAATTGAAGTTGATAGCGCGTAACAATTTCTCGTTTAAATAATTTATTCCACAAAGAATTAAAAAGGCGTTGATTTTTCTTCAATGCAAACAGATATTCAATTGCCTGTATCTCTTCAAAAAAAGAATTTTTTAATATAGACCGATGATGCGAAGATACAATTTCGCCAATTACCAAATCGCTTTTATATTTTTTAGCAGAATCTAATAAATCAAATAAGGAATTTGTAAAGAAATAGTCATCTGCATCCAAAAAAGCTATATACATACCATTCGAATTTACAAGACCAGTATTGCGTGCTCTAGACCGCCCACCGTTGTCCTGTGTAACAACATGTATGCGTTTATCTACTTGAGCAAACTCTTCAGCAATTTGCAAAGTGTCATCTTTTGAGCCGTCGTCAACAACTATTAATTCCCAATTCTGAAAAGTCTGCTCCCTTACAGAACAAATAGCTCGTGCCAAGGTTTGAGAAGCATTATATGCAGGAAGTATAACTGATATCACTGGTTGTGTCATAAATATATCCTTTCTAACATACTCTTAATACATTGTGATAAAAAGGCAACCACATTATAGATGGGTACTGTTATTAAAAAACGCATATTATTCTTTTGTGGGTAACACAAAACATTTTCCCAACGTAAAATCAAACTCATCCGGTGTAAAAGTTACATACCCAGACCATGGATAAAAAGTTAATTCTCCAAAATAAATTTGTTGATTTACCTGATATAGATCCACTCTTACTGCAGGAAACGGACGACTCAGTGTTTCAGCTACGTGCTTCATTGTTTCAAAGAGTCCCGGTAGGTGTATCGTATCTCCATAGGTCTCATGGTCTGTAGATACAGGCAAATATTCCCAATTCGCTGTATAAATATTACGTCTATGATGAATATATCGATCTACATCCAGCACTACGTACTTAACCTTTCCCTGAAAACAAAAGAACTTATAATCTACAATTCCATTGAGCTGATTACTGTCTGTTAGGTATTTTTCTATTAAAATACGGTGAGGTTTATTTTCATACACCCATTCTCTCCCACTGTTCTTACCCCTGCTCGGACGTTCTAACCATTGGACCAATTTCTTTTTAATATCCGGGATATCTGCTTGGGCCTTATCTTTCACGATAATAACATCGTTCCCTCCACTGCCCAATGTATCCTTAAGTACAAAACTGTTCGGAAGTGTATCGAAATCAATATCTTCTACTCGCATAAACACCCCATAACATTCATTTAGTACCCCCCCCCCCAGCACTTTTTGCTACGTATCGTCTTACCTCATACTTGTCTACACATTGCGCCATAAGTGGGTCTTTATAGTACAGCTTGTACCATTGCAGCTTTTCTGTATAACGTTGAGGGTTTTTGAGGTGTAATATCCGACCTGTCTTAATAAAATACTGCACCCGTAACATCCATCCGTCCGGTACAAAATCTAATAAACGTAATATCTTAATACGTAAGGATCGACTTTTTATCAGTTTTTTATAATCAAACATGTTGTCGCTCCGTATGATGAGGGATATAATCCGATATAGCCTGTAATTTACTCAGGGTTTTTATATAGCTATCTACCACCAACTGCCTGTTAAACTCTTTTTCTACTTTGGCTCTAGCATTGAAGCCCATTTCTTTTCTTTCTTCCCAAGAAAGGGATAAGAACTTTTCTATAGCTCGTAAGAAGGCCTCTTCATCCTGCACCGGTACTATATACCCCGTCTTTCCATCCTCTACTACTTCCCTGCACCCCGCACGGTTTGTCGTAATGGCCGGTCTACCTGATGCCGCTGCCTCTAACAATACGTTGCTCATCCCTTCCGGGTACCAGGATGGGTGTAATAAACAGGCACATTGCTTAAAGAACGGATTCATATCCTGTTGTTGCCCATGGTATAGGACTATACCCTCTTCTACCGCTTCTTCTACTTTGGATTTGTATTCTACAGAGTCAAATGGTCCACAGATGTGGAACTTAACAGTAGGAGAGCTAAATCGTTTGGCTGCCTCTAAGTACATATCTATGCCTTTCTCTTTTAAAATACGGGCCACAAATAAGAAGTGTATCTCCTCTGTAGTATGGGGCTCATTCGTTGAACCGGGCCTTGTAGGATATGGCAATAGAGGATGTTTCGTTAGATTTACTCCACTACCTGGCAATAATACCGCATGTGTTTTCCTTCCAATTATCCCGTTTTTTTCAAAAAATGACCTATTTTCTGTATTTTGGAAGAATATACTGTGTGCCTTACGCATAGCCAGTTTATAGAGTAATACGGTCAGTTTTTGGAGCATACCGGGGTATTCTACTGCGGTACCCAGTCCTGTAATATTGGGTAAGTAGGTAAGTCCCAATAGCTGACAGGCTAATCCTCCATATATATTGGGCTTTATGTTATAGGTTAATACTACGTCCGGTTTAGATACCTTTAACAGCTTATAGTAGGTATACAGGACTCGTAAGTCATTAAGCGGGTTCTTCTGGTGACGGTTGACCGTTAAAGGGGTAAGAGTACAGCCCAAGGAGATAAATTTTTGAGTAAAGTGTTGGAGTTCGGCTATGATTTCTACTGAATATCCGGATTGTACAAGCCCACTGACTACCTCATATCGGTGGTTATACAGATTGGTTGTGTCATTGGCTAAAATTACTATCTTCATAAATATCCCTAAACCGGTCGTTAATCCGTACGCACCTAAAGTACTGCACGGATTAACGACCTGAGCTACCGTCCTTTATGGACCAAGCTCAAATCTAAACTTCAGAGCTCATGACTTCTCTTCCGCTTAGATTTTCGGCTTTAGGTGCCTAAAATCTAAAAATTTCCAAACGAAAAAACAGGATCCCAATTTCTTGGAATCCTGTAATACAAATGAAAAAGTTGGACGGTTAAATAAAAAGCGGCTACTTATCAGCTATCCAGTGTCGGGTATAACCAATAAGCAGCCGTAGTTGCACAAATCCTCCATAGAAAAATCTAAACGAGAATATGTGAACATTTGGCAGAAAACATCAGGCTCATGACTTCCTAACATTTTCTACCTAAACGACTGCTCTTGGACGACACTGGTGCAGGTTATCCTGCAACCATCCTATTCTTCATAGGATTCCAAAAACAGATGAAATTGTAAGTCCCCCTTAGCGAGGGTTACTATATACTCCTTAACTACTTAATATGTAATATTTTAGCAAAATTAACACTATTTTACTAGAAACTTGTTTGGGTTCAGAAAGATATCATCAACACAGAGTCCAGCTATTCTGTTGTTACTTTATTACAACCTCGCACATGATTTATGCAAAAATTAAAACGCGTTATATGATTTGTATAAATATTTCAATATCTATATAACCCTAGAGGAGTCCGCAAAAGAACTTTCTGCATATAAGAACCTAATCAATAGACGAGACTATAAGATACTCCACCACGGTTCAGCCGTAATGCCTGTTTGTACCGGCAATACCTGTGGATGCAATGTAAGCACCTTCTTAACAGCCGGTTGGATATCAATCAGTTTTAAATTTCGGGAAAAAGCCGACTGAATGGTTTGCGTCGCTTTGATTTCATATACGTCAAAAGATTGCCCTTTGTCAATAATTAAATCTGCTTCCACCTGATTACTGTCTCTGTAAAAGTAAAGCTCATTGCCCGTACACCGAGCCAGGTTATCCTTTAAAGCCTCCATTACCACCATATTTTCAAATATGGCTCCGGCCATGGGTCCTGCTAACAATGTATCCACGTTTTGATAACGTAATAAATAAGCCAATAATCCGGTATCTGTAAAATAGACTTTCGGCGTCTTAATTAATCGTTTTCCCCAGTTTTTATAATAAGGTCTTAACAGATAAATAATACGGCTTGATTCCAAAATAGCAAGCCAACTCTTAACTGTAGGAAGAGAGATTCCACAATCATTTGCCAGTTCTTTCATATTCAGTAAATTTCCCACCCGTCCGGCCAAGAGTGACAAAAACCGTTTAAACGAAGGGATATTTTGGATATTGGTAATCTGCCGAACGTCCCGTTCTATATAAGTAGACAGATATGCACTATAAAAGAACTGTTCGTCAATCTCCTGCGTATTAGGAGCCGGATAAAATCCTTTGATAATCTGTTCATAGCACATCGTAACTTCTTTGGGAATATTTCCCAATTCACGAAATGATAACGGCAATAACTCAAATAAAGCAACCCGTCCGGCCAGCGTTTCACTCATTCCCTGCATGACATTAAATATTTGGGATCCCGTCAACAAAAACCGTCCGTTTACCCGGTCATTATCAATATGTATTTTAATGTAACTTAACAATTCGGGCACATACTGTATTTCATCAATAATTACAGGAATTTTCAAAGTAGAAATAAAAAAAGCCGGATCTGCTTTTGCCTGCGTACGCATGTTTAGATCATCCAATGTAACATAATGATAATCAGGAAAAAGCTGCCTGAGCAGTGTGGATTTTCCTGTTTGCCGAGGTCCTGTAAGAACTACAGCCGGGAATTGTTTTACTGCCTTTAGTAACGATGATTCAAGAGTTCTGTGTATATAATTCATATAATAAGTATAGCTAAAATTATGCAAAAAGTAAAGTTCGTTTTATGATTTGCATAAATTCGTCTTAAAAATCAGTGTTTTTGCAGGTATATTTTTTAAATCTGCACATATTTTCCTTATTCTATGTGCAGATTTATCAATTTCCCAATATATCTCTATGCATCAAGGATATAGGTAAAAGTGTCACCATCTACTACAAGTATGATAAAAGTTGAGATAGATTTCAACACTTTTAGTCCACGTTAAACTGTGTGCGTATATGGGAGCACAGCTTCATTACAGTTCCAAACTATGCGGATTTAACAAAAACTCACGTACCCCTATCGTCACGATACCGTTGTTATCGCGTTGCACGGTGTGTGCTTTATCTCCCACCAATACAATTTTTTTAAAGGAATCTTTTACGTGTAAAAACGGACGAATTTCTTGTTGTCGTTTTTGTTCAGAAAGTACACTAAGAGCCGATTGTATATAATAGCGTTTATTAGCTAAATTAGCTACAAAATCTACTTCCAACTGTTTACGAGTGCCGGTATTCTCGCGTACTTCCACAAGTCCGACATCCACCTGAAATCCGCGTATTCTAAGTTCATTATAAACAATATTTTCCATTAGATGTGTTTCTTCTAACTGACGAAATCCCAAACGCGCATTGCGAAGCCCGACATCTTCAAAATAATACTTTAGCGGAGTATTAATATACCTTTTTCCCTTGACATCAAACCGCATGGCTTGGGAAACCAAAAAGGCATTTTGTAAATACGTCAGGTACAGAGATAAAGTATTAGGAGCAATGGTTACCTGCTTAATACTTTTAAACGATCTGGACAATTTGGCCGGATTGGTATATGAACCAATCGCTGAGGCTAACATATTAACCAATTCACCTAATTCTTCACTATTACGTAAATGATTTCGGTTCACGATATCATTTAGATAAACCTGATTCATTTGGCTGCGTAAGTAGTCTGCTTTGTCTTCTTTGTTTTGTAACGTGGCTACTAAGGGTAATCCTCCATAGGTATAATAATCCGTCCATATATCTTCTTCCTCTCCCTGCATGGCAGCAGCATATTCAGAAAACGACAAGGGATATACATGCACTTCATCCCCCCGTCCTCGAAATTCCGTAATAATGTCCGTAGATAAAAATTTGGAATTACTTCCCGTAACATATACATCTACATTTTGTTTGCGCAGCAAACTGTTTAATATAGGCTCAAATTTCTCTACCAGTTGGATCTCATCAAGTAGCACATAATATAAGTCATTATCTTTTATTTTGGACGTAATATACTTATATAAGTTGTCCCGGTTAATTAACGGTTCATTTTCATAGCTGTCTAAGGCTACGGCTATAATATGTTTTTCATCTACCCCGGAATGCAGCAAATGATCTTTAAATAAATTAAATAGTAAATAGGATTTACCACAACGTCTAATCCCCGTAATAATTTTGACCAAACCATTATGCTTTTTGCCAATAAGTTTGCGTAAATACACGTCACGTTTAATTTCCATAGAAACTCCTATCTAATTTTTTTGCCAGTTTGGGCAAAAAAATTACGTAGAATGCCTAAAACCTGCCTGTTTTTAATAATATTATACCACTTATCTAATTTTTTTGCCAGTTTAGGCAAAAAAATTACGTAGACTTCATAAATTTAGACAGTCAATTATCCAAGCCGATCCCCCAAACGATACAGGAGCCCGCATGATGTTGGGCCGGATAGAAAGCTCTCAGATACATTATTTTATAGGTCCTAATAGCCGGGAAGTTGGGCCTTTTGGCCCTTTTACTTTGCCTATCAAAACGCTATAATTAAAGTATGAAAAAATGGGTTTTACCGCTGCATATATTCCTATTCACAACGCTGTTATTACCGGCAACTGCTCAAAAATTGCCGCCCGGTTCCTTATTGGGAAAATCCGTAGCCAAAAGTGCCGTCTTACGCCCGCCAAAAGGCACCATTGCCTCTATTACAGCCGGCCTGACCGATAAGCAACTCGAACAGGTAATCCTCAAGTTGCAACAACAAAACGCCGCTCTGGAGCGCCAAATTGCCCTGCAACAAACCCTTTCCTCACAGTCATACCAGGCAGCCCACAAAGCGCTTTTCCGGGCTCTGGCCTCGGACCACTCCACCACGTCTCTTTCCGGAACATTGTTTAAAACCACTTATAACGGTCAGGAAGAAGTATTCGGAGTGGTTCCCATGCATGTGCTTCGCCAGGAAAACTCTGATTCGGGTTATTTACCCCGGCAGTTTACTGCCGGCATCTTTACCGGCCATACAGTCACATTCATTCCGGCTCAAGTGGTACAGCTTTCTTCTTCCAAAACCGCAGATGTTGCATTAGTCAAATTCCGCGAGGAAGACCAGGCACTTTTAGAACCGCTTACACTGCACACGCAACCGCTGCAATTCCCGCAACAGGCATACGCGCAGGGATTTGCCCGCAACCTGGTTACCCATCAGGCATTTCAACTCATAGGCACCACGTCTACCGGTGTATTAACAGCCCAAATCCCGGCGGCCTATGAGGGCGAACGAGCGGGTTTTTGCGGCAGCCCCGTTGTCGGAGAGGACCAACAGCTTCTGGGGATCCACATTGGAAGCCGTTATGTAGAAAATTTCCCACAGGAAGACACATTTTTCTCGGCATTCCAGTTAAACCGTCCCCAAATTACCCAGGGTGATATCGGCTACATGGCCCCCGCCTCGTTCTTAGAGCAACTGGTGGATACCTATCATCATCCCGATCTGCGCCCCGTCGAAGTCGTTTTGGGCGGTCAGACAATTACTCACTTAGCCGTCAATGAATACGTCTCTCGCATTGAACTGCTCGGCAAAGCCTCACAGGTTCTGTGGTCTAAAGATACCAATTTAAAAGTATCCTGGAGTGCGGCCAACGCCGTACTTCGCTTGCGAAGTGACATTGCTTACATTAAACTCTACATCGGACGCACGCACGCAGTAAGTGACAATACCGACTGGTTTGTCAAAGACCAGGACGCGGTCCGCACGGTATTGTACCCCTATTTCAAATAACCCGCCCGGTCCCAAACCCATTTGGGACCTTTGGTCCCTTGTTTTTTCACGGCAACTGTCTTATACTAATCATATAGGAGAGCGTGCTATGAAAAAACTCTTACTGGTATTATCCCTTTGCACTTTATTACCTGTCTTAGGAACTTCTCAGGGGCTTGTGAACGTCGGGAAAACAGCGGCTAAAAGTGCCGTAAAAACTCCAAAGGTACCGACCGTTAGCGTACGTCCGCCAATTGCCCCGCGCGTTCCCCAATATCTCGGGACAGTTCCGCATGCGTTGGGGACAACCGTAGATCAGGCAGTACTCCGTACGGTTGAAGCAACGGCTCCCCAAGTTACTACGCCGACGCTGTCTGCCCGCGCGGCCAAAGAACAACAAGTAGCCCAATTATTAGGCGAGCAGGCCCAATTACAGGCGCAATTACAATTAAACTCCTTTCAAACGGGAATCGGTCGCAGCGTGTTGTTTGCGCCGCTGATGAGTTCAGCGGAGTTAGGATATTCTGTTACCGTATTTAAAACCTCCTACAACGGTGCCCAGGAAATCTACGGCGTAATGCCGGCACATGCACTGCCTTATGATTGGATGCACGGCAAAGACAGTGTAGGCAAAAATTTTACCGTGCACGTCAAACAGGCCGACGGTAGTGAACTGGCACTGGACGCACAAGTAGTACAGGTTTCGGCCGAAAGCATGCTTGCTCTTTCTTTAGTTAAATTTAGTCCGCAGGCAGAAGCCTACTTAAGTCCGCTGGAACTGGCCGACGAACCGGCTGCCATGGGCGAGCTCTTATTTTCCTACGGATATGCGGCCGGCAGACCCACCGCCATTAGTCGTACGGTTAATGCACAATCCTTTGTTTCCGTACGTACCAACCAGGCCATTGAAGGTGACCGGGAAGGGTTCTGCGGAAGTCCGCTGCTTGACGCCAACGGGCAAATTAAAGCCATTCACACCGGCACCGTGGAAGGCAACGGCAAACGCGACGATGTAAGCTACGGCACACACGTCGGGTTTATCCGCAAATTGGTAGAAGCCTACCACAACGGCGGGACCAGCAGTTTTGGGCTGATATTGGACGGGCAACACGTTACAGACTTAAATGTCGATGAATATATCTCTGCATTCTATTTGTATAACGAAGCCGGGAAAAAAGTGGCCCAACAAAATCTGGGGAAATTTTCCCAGTCCACCCTGCTAAGTGCCATTCAGGAACACCCCGAGGCCGCTTACTTACAGTTAACCAGCCGCAAGGCTCAATGGATACAGGAAGGCGGGTTGGACATTTTAAAAGAAGATCGTTCGGGACGTGACAAAACCAAACACCAACATTGGTACAACTTACAGACCCGGCAAATTGAACCCGTACGTCCGGCCGTTATCAAACAATAAGTATTTTTCTAAAAAATTTATCGCCTGCCAAGCAGCTTTACATACCGGCAGGCGATATTTATTATATGGTTTACCAAATTCACCTAATGCGCTTCTTTTTTAAGATAAGCTATTTCAACCTATAATAATTATACCCGGCCCAACTATGACTGTACTCCCCTAACGTCTTACAAACTTTTTCCCATACATTATTACCTGAGGGAGAATAACAATAAATATTATCGCCGTCTAGATCAATGTCTATATCATCTGTATACCATACTACTGCTCTACGCGTTTGGTATAAGCCCATAACGCCATTATCAACCCCGCTGTAAATAGTATAATTTCCCCAGACTCCTGGGGTTTCTATTGCTTCAGCTGATTTATATGAGATATTTAAATCCAAAGAGGTCAAGTCATCCGTATATGTCCCATTCGCCAAATAATAGGCATCTTGCGCATTTAAAATGCTACGAAGTATGGGCAGAACTCTCATTACCTGAGATTTACCTACTGCCACCTGATATTGCGGTAATGCTACAGCTGCTAGTATGCCTATGATAAGCACCACTACGAGTAACTCGATAAGTGTAAATGCTTGTTTATATTGAACCATAATTCTCTCCTTATATATACTTCTTATAAAGAGAGAATATCAAAAAAAAAAAACGTGTCAAGCGTTATTTTTGATTCCCACAGAACTCAGACAAACAGGTTTAAATAACGGCTTCTTTGGATTTCCATATGCCCATCCCATTATAAAAAAGTGTTAATACTCGCAAAAATTTCCAATAGAATTCCATAAATAAGTGTATTTAGCCTCCAAAAGCCCCATCTTACTGGAAAAAATTGCTAGTACTCGCAAAAATTTCTAATAGATTTTTTATCAACGGATTCCAAGCTTCATTGCCAAAAGAAGTCTATAGGCAATAACCATCCCTGGCATGAGGTTATCAATTACAACTAAAAGTCCACCTGTAAGGTGGACTTTTAGCATGCGGTATATATGATAAGATTACTTAGTGATATATTTACGGATTAAGTGCTTAATTTCATCCTGGGTGCTTTTGCGCAACAGTTCACGAGCTCTTTCATCCAAGGTCGGTTTTTTCTTGGGCTCCGCCTCCACCTCTGCAATCAGCGCTGTGTTGGCCGGATCTGCCGCAGCCAGTTGAGCAGCGCGTTCTTCAATACGAACCTGCTCTTTGATGTAATGCAGCGAGCTTTCCAATTTCCAAATATGGATTTCTCTCTCGTCTTTAGGGGTTAATCTTCCCTTCCGGTCCAGGTTCAAGATATTTACGGCATATTGAGCCATAAGTTTCCAGGTATTAAAAGCGTCTCCCTGGCCGAGTTTAGTTACCTGGATCAAACCTTTCACATTGACATCATACGTGCTGTCCAAACGCACTGCACGGATTTTAAAGAAGATGAACATGTTTTCAAAAAGATCTTTAATTTTGGGATTCATCTCCACTAATTTATTATAGGTATCCTCATCAATGCCCAGAAGCAAAAACGGATTATCCTTTTCAATGGCCATCGCCAGTCCCACCAAGGACAACTTCGTCATCGCCGCAAAAGAATGATCCCGCGTAGCCTGGGCCAATTCATCTACGACTGCGTTGCTGGCTTTCTCAATGGCGTTGTCCAAACTGCCGGTATACATTTCCAAATTCAAACGCATGGGTTTGGTTAACTGATTAACCCCGGAACAGGCCAATTTCAAACGCCTAAAAAAGTTGTAATCACGCCACGTAATATGATGCCCGTTTTCCAGTTTACATCACGTACAAAGGTAATCAGCGATTCCTGACGATCATCAAATGTCGCGGCGTCCAACAAATTTTCTACTTCTCCGGAAATATCCCCGGTAAAACGATCCCGTACCGGAGCCCCCGGATCAGCGGTAAATGCGTCGGTCAGTGTATTAATCCCCCCGTTGACGTACTGTGTATTTACCCCCGTGGGATTTTGGGTCGTTGGATCCGTTACGTCCTCTTCATCGGAGTTATTGTTCGTACCACCGGGCGGATCGTCAGGAATTTGGGTAAAATTGACTAAATGTGCGGCGTCTGAGCAATCTTCTGCTTCAATTACGATATGCCCGCTGGCCGTACGGTAAAAATTCATGGAAGCGGCGGCCGGAAACGCCGTCATAAAACAACCAATTACCAGCAACAAAAGTCCTTTTTTCATACCCACCTCTATTAGTTTTCTGATACCACTATTATAGGTAATTTACACACCAAAAGAATGGGTCCTAGGACCCAGGACCCGTTTCAAAAAAGACCTATCTTTGATTGTCAGCGAAGCCGCAGAACCAAGTCGTTCAAATCGGCCACTTCGCACAGCGACAACGCTCCGAGTTTACTTTTTTCCTGCTTTGTAACCGGTGCGCAATATGCTTTTTTAAAGCCCAGTCGTTGTGCTTCTTCCAGCCTGCGGTCAATCAGCGGCACTTTGGCTGCCTGTCCCAAAATACCGACCTCGGCCATAAACACGTAATCATACGGAAGGGCAATATCCTTGCAAGACGAAATGACCGCGGCACAAATGGCTAAATCCAACGCGGGATCTTTAAGCTTCACGCCGCCTGCCAGGCTGACAAAAATATCCTTGTTATCCAGCGGCAGCCCGATATGTTTTTCCAGAGCGGCAAATAACACCAAACAGCGGTTCAGGTCTACTCCCGTGGTAACCCGCCGCGGGAACGGATAATGTGTCGGCGATACCAGGGCCTGGATCTCGGTTAAAAGCGGCCGTGACCCTTCCAGTGCCAGGGAATAAGCACGTCCTTTAAGTGCCTTATCACGCGAGGTTTGGCTGAAATACTCACTGGGATTATCGACAGACTCCAGTCCGCGGCCGGTCATCTTAAAAAGTCCGATCTCCCCGGTGGAACCGAAGCGGTTTTTATGCGGCCGAAGCAGACGCAGCACGTTGTCTTTTTCCGTATCAAAGTACAGCACGCAGTCTACCATATGCTCCAAAATCTTGGGACCGGCCAATTCGCCGTCTTTGGTTACATGTCCCAGTACAAAGGTAATAATCCCCTGCGGTTTGCACAGTCGCACCAGCTCACTGGTGCATTCGCGTACCTGCGCTACCGTACCGGCCGAAGAAGTAAACTCCGGGTGGTATACCGTTTGGATGGAATCTAAAATCAGTACTTCGGGTTTGACCTGCTGGACCGACTCCACGATTTTTTGGATATCCGTCTCACAATGCAGGAAAATATTCTCGCCCTTGACACCCAGTCGCTGGGCCCGCCCGGAAATCTGGCTGACGCTTTCTTCCCCGGAAATATACAAAACTTTTCGGGTCTTGGAAAGCTCGGCTGCCACCTGCAGCATCAGTGTACTCTTACCGATCCCCGGCGCCCCGGCCAAAAGGGTAAGCTGTCCTTTAACAAGTCCGCCGCCCAGTAACCGGTCAAACTCTCCGATACGCGTCGGGATGCGCTCCTCAGTGACCGCTTTACTCTGTGAAAGTTTTACCACCTCGGAGGAAAAATCCGTAAAACTGCGCGTACGCGCCGCAGTTTTTTTAGGCTCTTGGGCCTTAACCTCTTCCACTAGCGAGTTCCACTCCCCGCAGTCCGGGCATTTGCCCGCCCACTTGGGAGCTTCATAGCCGCATTTTTGACAGACAAAGACAGTTTTAAATTTCATTATTTGCTACCTGCCACTGCTGCCAGTCCGAAGAATGACGAAATATCCTGATCGTTAAACGAAATATTGGCGCGCAATGCAAAGTTATTGGTTTCCAGCGTATCGCGTGCCCAGGCACCAACGCGAAAGTACTTGTTAAACCGGAAATCCACCCCGTAGCTGACATTGGGTTTGTTAAATTTGCGGTGGTTAATAATGCGGTCACGTCCCCAGTCACTAAATTCACCGCTAAGCGTAAAGCGGTCCAAGAACTCTGTTTCATAGAACGGACGCAGCTCCAGGGCCACCCCGCCTGCACCGCGAATGAGCCCGGCCGAGATCTTGCCCCACTGGTTGTATAACCCCAGGCGCACGTCAAATTTATTTTTTTCAAGATAATCTTTGCTGTCTAGGGAATCATCTTCATTGCCCAGATTGGCCATCCCGACGTGATAGAATGTAAATCCGCTGGGTGTATAGATGTCTACCCCTAAATCGCTGGTTGCCAGTTTGGGCTTAGGCATGTAGAAAAAATCATAATCCCAATAGACCTGGAACTTACCCATCTTCCCGACCACGGTTTTGACCTCGGACATCGTAGTGCGAAGATCAGCTACGGTTTCTTTGACCTCTTCCTTCATTTGCGGATCTTTGACCAGACTTCCCAGTACCCCTTCTCCCTGGTCAATACTGGTCAGCAGGGCGGCCAATTTTTCAGACGCCGTATCCAAGTGCTGTACCGAGTTGGTCAGGTACGGGCGCATGGCCGCGATCATTTGGTTTAAATTGGTAGAGAGTTGACGAAGCTCAGTCATGGTCTGGTTGAGCTGGTCACCGAGTTGTCCGTGGTTATTTACGCTGTCTACGAACTCTTTGACGCTGCTCATGGTCTGGGCAATCATCACATCCATGGGCACATCGTTTTGCCCCAAAACATAGGTACCCGGCTTAATAACCGGTGCCCCCGGCAATCCCTGCACGACTTTTAAGTATTTACTGCCGATAATACCGGTCATAACCACACTAAATTGGGCCCCTTCCCGCAGGCTCACCCCGTCTCGCACTTCGGCCACAACAATAACATCTTCGCCTTCAATTTTAATATGTTTGACCTTCCCGATCTCTACACCCGCCAGTTTGACCGGTGCCTTGACCGGCAGTCCGGACACGTCGTCAAAACGGATATTAACCTCATAAGTTTTAGTGACGGAAAGTCCTCCTAAGAAGTATAGTGAAAACCCGAAGAGCACCAGCCCCAGGACGGTAAAAATACCTAATTTAGTTTCTGCTTTCATAATTCTCCTTTAAATCGTTATTCAGCCCGTAATTTCATATGGATGGGTCCTTTACTTGACCCCGTTACAAACTGTTTGACATACGGATTATCCGTGTTTCGAAAATCCTGCGGCGTACCGTAGAGTAAAATATTCCCTTCGTACAAAAAAGCGATATAGTCGGCAATCTTAAACGCCGAATGCATGTCATGCGTAATAACCACCGAGGTTACCCCGAGCTTGGCCTTAAGCTCAATAATCAGGTCACTGATAATATCCGACATAATCGGATCCAGTCCGGTGGTGGGCTCGTCATACAAAATGACTTCCGGCTCTACGGCAAGCACCCGTGCGAGTGACACGCGTTTTTTCATACCGCCGGAGAGCTCACTGGGGTTTAACTTGGCTACGTCTTCTTTGAGTCCCACCAAAGCGAGTTTTTCCCGGATAATGCGCGGATAATCCGAACTCGGCGCGTCCGTCAAATATTTAAGGCCAAACGTAACGTTTTCCCCCACTGTCATGGAGTCAAACAACGCTCCTTCCTGGAACAAATACCCAAACCGACGGCGCACAGCCGCCAGTTTGACCTCGCTTTTAATCTTCGTAATATCGCGCCCGTCTACCAAAATCTGTCCGCTGGTTGCTTCCAACAGTCCGATTAAACACTTAATCAGTGTACTCTTGCCGCTGCCCGATCCGCCTAAAATACAGGTCGTTTTACCCTTGGGGATGTTAAGGCTGACATCTTTTAAAACCTGTTTTTCACCAAACGATTTTTTTAAATGGACAATTTCAATCATATTAAATCCCAAACGCCGTCAAAATGGCTGTTAAAAAGTAATCCAGCACCAAAATCAGTACAATGGTCGTTACCACAGCACCGGTCGTGGATTTACCCACCCCCTCGGCACCGCCGCGGGTGCTGATCCCCTTGTAGCAGCATACCGTACCGATCATAAACGCAAAGGCAAACGTTTTAATAAACCCGTGCATAAAATCACGCACGCCCATATACGACGTAATATCGGTCAAATAGACTTCCCCGGGTACGTGCAGTGCATACACGGATACCAAATAACCGCCCACGATCCCGAACAGATTGGAAAATAATGTCAAAACAGGAAGCGTAAATACAAACCCGACCATGCGAGGGATCACCAAATAACGAATCGGATTGGTCCCCAGCGTGTAGAGTGCGTCAATCTGTTCCGTAACGGCCATGGTACCGATTTGTGCCGTGACGGCAGCTCCGGCACGTCCCGATACGACCACACTGGTCAGCACCGGGCCCAACTCGCGGATCAAGGAGAACGTTACAATCGTTCCTACAAAAATCGGGTCGCCAAAAATGTTACCGATCGTGTTACCGGCCTGCAACGCAAGCACCATCCCTGTAAACAAACTGGTCAGTGCCGTTACTCCAAACGAATCAACGCCGATATTTACGCTCTGCTCTACGGCCTGCGCCCATTCAAAACGAGAACGCATCAGCCAGAACAGGCACGAGCGCAGCATCTTGGCACTACCGCCGATCTCCGTGAACAGATACAACATATATTTGCCAATGGATGTAAACATGTTTCAAAATTCCTTTGTGTATTACAAAGAAAGGTTCCCCCGAAAGTCCGCCTGTTTATGACGAATCAGTATCCTAAAATAAGGACATTTACCGTTGATGGATAAATCTTTGCCGTCATCGCCCTTTCTAAATTGAATAATTTCAAACTGATTGGGATTAAATTTATGTAAAAACGTAATAGGTACCCCCATTGCTCCCGGATAATCCAGAGGAATATCTTTGGTATTATTGACATTAATACCCTGATAATTATCATAACGGGCATACTGCATTTCGTTTCCCATATATCTTTTGGTTAATGCCATATTTTCATGACGACGCGCATTATCCAAATTGGTTAACCATAAACAATTGTTGGTAGATACAATCCTTTCGCCTGACGCATTAATGGCGGTTTCCGTACCATATAACTCGTAATGTTCGGGCACAATGAACCCGGATATTCCGCGTCCTAAATTGATTCCGAGCCAAACCTTGTTTTCTTTAATTAAATTAAAAATTTCCTTATACGTGATTGCATTAATATTACCGATAATTAAAAACTTTTTATTGTATTGAACGAGTTGTCCGACATATTCTCGAAACAACGAAAACGGAGGATTAGAAACCACTACATCGGATTGTTTAAGCAGTGCCATACTCTCCTCACTTCGAAAATCCCCGTCTCCCTTAAAACAAATTACTTCTTTAAGAGTGGGCTGTGGGTTCTCCACCCCCGTGTATTCATAATAAAATCCGCCGGCTTGGTTTGTTGCGCCGTGTTGCAACGTATCAGCTGATTTCTTATAGCAAGCACCAATTACCTTTTTTAATTTTAACTCTTTAAAATGCTGCACAAAATACTTAAAGAAATTACTGATCCGCACATCGTCACAGTTACAAAATACCACTTTGTTCTCAAAATGGCCCGTATAATGTTGCAGTTCTCTTTCTATATCACAAAGCTGCGTATAGAACTCGTCGTTTTTATTTATTTTCGCATTATCTAGTAATGAATGCTTTACTTTTCTAGTCATAGTAATCACTGCTATAGTTATTTTGTAACTGTGCTTAACAAGTCATTTCCTAACACTCGTACAGAAGTTTTAGCGATATCCAACATAATACGAAACATTTCGGTTTCTTTCCAACGTTTTCCATTGCCCGGGGTAAAAATAGAAGCCGCCTGCAACATAATCATTCTACCCTGATTCTTAATAAACTTATTTTCACATAAGTTTGTATTGATAGACATCCCGTAATTTGCCGCTGTCAATCTATCTAGTCTGTTCAAAAAACCAGAAGTGTAATCAAGGGTCACCTTTCGACCGTCCGGTCTTTTGACTGTTATAGTACGTGTTAAGAAATTAGAGCCCTCTAAAAATAATACATATGGGAAATAAGACTCACCTAACATATAGTTGGCAAATTCGGCTATATTTTTATGGGCTCTTTCTATTGCATTGCCAGCTAACATTAAATCTTTATTACTATTTTTACCGACCAATTTTCCGTTTTGGATATTTTCAATGTCTTTGCCCTGAAATTTGGCTTCCGAAATTAATACAACTCTCCATGTATTCTGTCGATCTTTTACTTCTATAATCCCGCCGTCAGGTTTAATATTTGAATCGGCCACAAACAAAGTGTTCCCCAATTTCTGATCCATCCTTTGCAAGGCCTGATTTATTTCAGCTTTGTCAATATGGGTTCTATAACGAAACGATAAGTGCGGAAAGTCCGCTTGAAGACGTTTTAATACCAAATCAGATACTTTCCCAACTGATGTATCGTGTATATGTGCTTTGGCTCCAAAAATACCGACAACCCCTTGGGATTTTTTATGCTGACTTGTTAATCGGGAAGATTGATGCTTGTTAGTCATATGCTATTTCTTATAAATCCTCGGTACACGCGCGTTAAGCTGCGTGCAAATTTCATAATCAATGGTACCGGCCAAATCAGCCAGTTCGCTCAGCGTAATCTCTTCATCACCCTGACGGCCCACCACGACTACCTCATCTCCGATACCGGCCTGCGGCACCCGGGATATATCCACCATCAGCATATCCATGGTGATATTGCCCAGCACCCGGCACCGTTTCCCGCCGATCAGTACTTCGGCCTTATTGGACAGGGCGCGCATATATCCGTCTCCGTACCCGAGCGGCAACGTAGCCACGCGCATGGGTTCTTTGCTGCGAAAACTGCGGTTATAACTGATACTGGCGCCGGCCGCTACTTCTTTAACATAGACGATACGGGTTTTTAACGTCAAAATCGGCTCATATCCGCTCTCCAGTCCGTAAATACTGTGTCCGGGGCGTACAAGCGTATAATGGATATCGGGACGCGCTGTTAATGCCGCAGAAGCCGCCAAATGGATGTGTTTGAGCGGGATATTGCGAAGCTGTAAATTGGTTAAGGTATCACGCAGATAACCGATTTGTTCCTGGGTATAATCCGGATCGGTCTGCACACTGGATAAATGAGAATACAACCCGTCTAAGATCGCCCAGGGATGCTGATGCAGGTACTCCAACACTTTGATGACCGCTCCGCGACGAGTACCGATACGTCCCATGCCGGTGTCCTGTTTGACGTGACACATGATTTTTTGGTTCATTTTTTCAGCAGCACTGCAGGCAGCCTGAGCGGCTGCCAAACTGGCAATGGTTACGGCCAAATTATACTTAATGGCGTACTCAAAAGCTTCAAACGGATAAATACTGCCCAGTACCAAAATCGGAATCTGCAGTCCGGCCTGGCGAAGCACCATCCCCTCTTCTACCGAGGCGACTCCCAGCCATTGAGCCAGATGCTGCTCTTCAATAAAACGTCCCAACACTTCGGCCCCGTGTCCGTAGGCATTGGCCTTTAAAATGGCCAGGAGCTCCACAGTCTCTCCCACCTGACTGCGTACTTTGCGCAAATTGCGGGTCAGTTTGGTCAGGTCGATTTCGGCTACGGTCGGGCGTAAAATCGGAGTCATTATTCGGGGATCTCCATATGGGTTTCCATTTCCATGGCATTGGCAGGCGCCTGCTCGGTCGGTTCGGGAGCCGGATTGGTAAAGAGAGCAAACTCGCCAAAGAACGCCAAATCAATATCCCCCACGGGTCCGTTACGCTGTTTGGCGATAATCAGCGTCGCTTTGCGTTTGAGAGTTTCGTCATCACGTTTATAATACGCTTCGCGGTGAATCAGCGCCACCACGTCGGCGTCCTGTTCAATAGAACCTGATTCGCGCAAGTCGGAAAGCATTGGTTTATTGTCCGTACGGGTTTTATCTTCGTTTTTACGGCTTAACTGTGACAGCGCGAGTACCGGTACGTCCAACGTACGGGCCAAATCTTTAAGCATACGGGAAATCTCGGACACTTCCTGCTGGCGGCTTTCTACGCGCCGTTCCCCGCCGCGAATGAGCTGCAAATAGTCAATGACAATGAGCCCCAGCTCCTTGCCCTGTTTTTTAAGCTCGCTGGCCAGCCGCCGCGCACGCATGCGAAGTTCGGTAATAGAGATACCTGACGTATCGTCAATATACAAGGGAGCATTGGCCAGTCGGCCCATTTCCCGGGTCAAATCTTTCCATTTGCTCTTTTCAAAATATCCGCTGCGCAGTTTATGGATCTCGGCCATGGCAGCTGCGCCGATCATACGCTCGTAAATAATATGGCGTCCCATTTCTAACGAGAAAAATGCCACCGGGATATTACATTCCACACACGCGTGATGGGCAATATTAAGCGCCAGTGCGGTTTTACCCTGACTGGGACGTGCCCCTAAAATAATCAAATCTGATTTGCGAAGTCCGCCCGTTTTATGGTCAAACTCACTAAGCCCCGTGGGAACCCCCTGAATGGTATTTTTGTTTTTGAATGCTTTTTCAAGCATTTCCATAACCTCAGGGGCGAGGTCCTTGGAAGAGACAAACCCGGAGAGTTTCTGACGCTGACTGAGTTTATAAATCTGGTCGGCTGCCGTATCAATAAGTGTCTGCGGGTCATCGTCTTCTTCTTTGTAGCAACGCTGCACCAGACGCGTAGCCGTGTTAATAAGATCGCGCACGACAAATTTTTTGTAGACGATTTCTGCGTAGTACTTGGCGTGTGCCGCTGTAGAAACTTTACCCTCTAGTTGGGCAAGGTAAACTTCCCCCCCCACTTTGGTCAGCGCTTTTTGGCGTTTGAGCTCTTCGACCAGGGTAATAATATCCACGGCCTGGTTACGGTCGGACAAATCCTTAATGGCCGAAAAAATCACCTGGTGTGCTTCTTTATAAAAATGTTCGGGACGCAGGATTTCCACAGCATCGGTCAGTGCGTCTTTATCTAAAAGCATGGAACCCAATACGGCCATCTCGGCATCAAGTGCCTGCGGCGGGATACGGGTATCTAAATCAGTCGGCATAAACGGCTCCTACAATTATATAAAAGGATATATAGTAATTGTAGCAATTTATGAGGATTGTGCGACAATATTTTCTACCTAATTACATAAAAAGTACAGGTCTGTCCCGTATCCCCCGCACGGCACTTATCATTCGTTTTCGTCCCTCCCATACTGCTACAAATTTCATTAGCCACCTCATTAAAGGCCGCACAGATTATTCTCCCTAAAGAATATGCCTTTTGGTATTGTAAAATGTAGTTCCCTTCCGTATCCCTAACACTCCCGGCCACCAAACTTGTTTCTATCGCTATGCGATA
The DNA here is from genome assembly GCA_017475405.1 of Elusimicrobiaceae bacterium. Lineage (GTDB taxonomy): Bacteria > Elusimicrobiota > Elusimicrobia > Elusimicrobiales > Elusimicrobiaceae > Avelusimicrobium. The sequence continues at coordinate 10,907 of JAFVFN010000020.1, read as the reverse complement.
TTGTCCATTGTTCCACGTTACCCAACTATTTCCACCGGGAGACGTTGTTTTTTCATAGGGCAAATCAACATCCAATTCATCTATTACATTGGTATATTTGCCATTTGCCAAATAATACACTTGCTGTGCTTCATAGATTGCACTTACAGCAGAAAGCAAGGTACTGACACGACTTTTCATAACTGCTTTTTGGTACTGCGGCAAAGCGACCGATGCCAAAATTCCTATAATTAACACAACTACTAAGAGCTCTATGAGCGTAAATGCTTGTTTATGTTGAACCATATTCCTCTCCTTATTTGTTTTACATTATAAAGAGAGAATATCAAAAAAAAAAAACGCGTCAAGCGAAATTTCTTGCTCCGACAGACGAGATCATAGATAATTCATTAAAAGCATATGAACAACTAGAAATGTTTGATATTTTACCGCATTGGTATAAGGAAATTTTTACTTTTATTTTTGTACTGTATCAAACTTATGCTATAATATGGATACAATTTTGTCTGTTTTTGGAACTGTATATTAATACAATCGCTTGTTAATAACAATAGGCGGAAAGGACTCCGAAAGCAGTCGTTTTAAACACAAAATCGTTGGAATTGCAAACCAATTATTTTGTGTTGAGTGTTTGTCGCATGTGCGACAAGCCACGGCTGTTATTTCTTGGGTCAGTCCTTTCGGCTCAGATATAGCAGCCGTTATTTATAAGTTTCATAACAGAAAATTGAAACGATCAAGAAAGGAGAATAGTTATGAAACAAAACTCACACGCATTTACGCTCATTGAGCTTTTGGTTGTTGTGCTGATTATAGGCATTTTGGCATCGGTAGCTTTGCCCCAGTACCAAAAAGCAGTAAAAAAATCACGCGCAGTGGAGGCCCTCACTACTATCAGGTCTACGGTACCGGCTATTGAGGAATATATTTTGGCCAACGGAGAATTTCCCACCAGCTGGGATCAATTAAGTGTGACACGACCGACCGATCGACATTATAACTACATATTGATTGATGGCAGATTAGATGTAGGAGCGGGAGATAAATTAGTTCCATTTCTCTGGTTTTCTCAATTTGCTCCAGACGTTGACGGCAGGCACCGTTTATTTTGCTATTATATTAAAGAAGACACGGATAGCATCAAACAGGAACGAGCGGCCATTTGTAAATCATTAGGAGGCGGTACTCCTCAAATAGGCACAACTGGCAGCACGTTATTTCCACTGGATTAATTATCTACATAGTAAATCACTCCAAAACATAAGCGGGGCAAGTCCTCGTTTAGACTTTCCCCGCTTACATTCGTTAATAACTAGTTTATTTTTGTTCGGTATGTGTTGTCACAATGACCGAATGTTCTTCTACCGTATGTTCCGGCGTTTCTACCACGGTAGAGGCTACCGTAGCGGCAATGGTTTGCGTGGCCATTTTCTGTGTTGGAGTTTCATCCTGCACAACAGATGTTTGAGCTGCAGGTTCCGTTGCCTCGGCAGCAGTTACCGGAGTTTCTGTCTGAACATTTGCCGTTTCCGGTGCTTGCACCGGCGCTTCTTGAGGTTGTACATTTTCTTCAGAAGACGAAGCGGCACTTTCTGTGTGTTCAGTTTCCGGTTGCGGGACATCTTCGCCAATCACGCCCGGTACAAAGTCTGCAGGCGCGGTACCGGCCTTAGCTTCATCCAAGGCCTTTTGGGTAGGACGGAAGGTCACTTTACGCCATTTGCCTTCTCCTTCCGAAGCGGTCTGTACATATTCGTTTCCCTCCACAGCGCGGTGGATATACCGGCGCAGTTGCGCACTCATCGGGCGGAAGCGAAATACGCTTGACCCTCGCTTAATCATATCAATAGCGCGTTCAATGTCGGCATTGATTTTATCTTCCGCTTTGCGCCAATAGTTTTGCGTATCGGCTACTACGGAGTACGGCGTATCAAATTTGCGCGTAACAGCCAGCGTACATAAGTATTGCAGGGCTTCCAGTGTTTTACCTTCTTTACCGATGACAATGGCCGGTTTATCACAATCAAACGTAATCAAAATACGTTGTTGTTTTTCATCCCACCAAACGTTGAGGTTTTCTACTTTGACCCCCATATGCAAAAGCACATTGTTCATGTAGTCTTTGGCTTCCTGCAGGGGTGCTTTTAAATGATCCGGTATGACCGCCTGTTGGATGGCCTCGCTGGGTAATAATTGCGGTTCGTTGGCCTTGGGCGCACGTACACGCGCAGTGCGGGGTTCCGTGGTTTTGGACTCAAAACGGCGGCTGCCAGCGCGTCGGGCATTGGAGCGTCCTCTGCCCCGTGCGTTGCGGCCCCGACCGCCCCGTCGACGACGTTGCGGTACGTCCATGTAAATTTCACTGTCAAGTTCATCAATAATCCAAGGTTTGGTACGCACTTCTACCACAGCCGGCTTGGAGCCAAATCCCAGAAACCCTTTTTTGGGGTGTTCCAAGACGGTCACATCGACCTGATCGCGGCGCATGCGCAGTTCATTGAGGCCCTTGGTAATGGCCTCGGAAACAGTCTTTGCTTGTACTTTTACTTTTGATAACATAAAATCTCTCCTATTTTGCTTGAATCAGTTTCTTATTTACCAGGGTCTGGATCCCGTAGGTCAGTAAGCTGTTGGTCAGCCAGTACAATACAAGTCCCGACGGGAAGTTCATAAACAGTAAGGTAAAAATAAGCGGCATATATTTAAACATGGCAGCCTGTGCCGGGTCCGTGCCGGGCGGAATGTTGCCACGTTGCTGCAGAAACATCACGGCCCCCATCAAAACGGGCAGGATATAATACGGATCCTTGGCCGACAAGTCCGTCAGCCACCAGACAAACTTGGCTCCATGCAGTGCCCACGAGGTGCGCAGTGCATTAAACAATGCCAGAAAAATCGGCAGCTGGATAAGCAGCGGCAAACAACCCATCAATGGGTTAACGTGGTATTTTTGGTACAAGGCCAAAGTCTCCCGGTTCAGCGCCGCCGGATCGTTTTTGTATTTTTCCTGTACGCGTTTGACTTCCGGTTGGATTTTCTTCATCTGGGCAGCCGATTTGAGCTGCATAATGGTAAACCGGCACAAGATGAGCTGCAACAGTACCGTGATCATGATAATGGCCACGCCGTAGTTGCCGGTCCATTTATAGAAAAGCTCCAGCACGTTGCGTGCAATCTTTCCCAGTGCCCCGAAGAACCCGAACGCGATACTGCGTTCAAAATGATACGGTTCAAACGCCGGGGTTTGGAAAAGCTGGTAATCTTTCGGACCGAAGTAAAAGTGAGACGTATAGGTCTTGGAAGTACCGGCTTCTAAAGTTTGTCCGGGCACGGTAATCTGTAACCGGGGTCCTTTGATTTCCCCTTCGCTCAGCCCAAAAAACTTTTTTTGAGTGCCAATAACTGTCCGTTCGGTAGATAACTTGCCGGGCGTCCAGTCCTGCGGCGCGAGTACCGCTAAGAAATAGCGGTTTTCCAGTCCGGCCCATTGCCACGCAAGCGCAGGTTGCTTTTCATTTTTGCTGAACGTTTCCAGGGTCGGGTTTTTCTTGCCGGATTCCTGCACGAGGTATACGGCTTTACTTTCCCGCTCGTTGTCCTTGAGTTCACTCTTGACCGTGGATAACCCGGGTCCGAAGTTAAACTGCCAGTCCGCTAACGTCACGCTGCCAGACGTGCGGTTATTAAACTTAAGCGTCAGTTCCGCTAGACCGTCTGCCTGCAACCGATAAGTCTTGGCAACACTTACACCGGGCGCGATGTCACCGGTAAACGTAATGGAATCTTTCGTGCGGGCATATTCCGTGAAATCCACCTGCGGCAGGGTGGCAAAATACCCCTCTCCGGCATACGGAGTCAGGTCTACATCTCCCAATACATCTTTATACAGGTATGTTTTAATGCCGGCCCCTTTGGAAGAAAACGTCACGGTGGCATGTGAGAGTGAAAGCGTGGTCAGCTCTTCCGGTTTATCGGAAGCCTGCGCCCGGGTCAGATACGCCCCTTCGGGACCCACGACCGCAGCGGCCGGCGCGGTGCGCAGTTTTTGTTCCTGCTCCAGCTGTGCCTCGGCTGCCTGTTGGGCCGCACGAGCGCGCGGAAGTGCCACAAATTGATTATATCCGGTAATCACCAGGAGGAAAAACATGGCGGTGATCAGGAATTGTCGGTTATTCATAATACTCCTCTAAGTCGGTTTCACATACGTGAAACGTAAGAGGAAGCCCGAAAAACACTAAGGGACAGGGTCATAGCCGCCTGCATGCCACGGATGGCATTTACTGATACGTTTGACGGCCAGCCAACTGCCTTTGATAACACCGTGTTTGAGCACGGCCTGCTGTGCATATTGACTGCAAGTGGGTGTAAAACGACATACCCCGCGCGGTCCGAGTAACGGACGCACACATACCTGCAACACTGCAAAAAACCCTGTTACTGTTTTCCTAAAAAGAAGCGAAACCTGTTTCATCATGCTTGTTCATAGCAAGCTATTTAAGTAATGCGGCCTTGGCACATAGTGACGTGAGCGCTTCCTGCGCTGCTTGCACGGTACTTAATTTTTCGCTGTTGCGGGGCTTTACAATGATATCTGCCCCGTCTGTAATACGGACTCTTAGCGTCCTAAAGGCTTCTCTTAATAATCGTTTGGTACGGTTGCGTACAACCGCCGGGCCTAGTTTTTTAGACACCACTACCGCAAACCGGGCGGGACCGCCTGCGCGTTGTTCACACCACAAGGCAAGCCCGCTGTTTTGATATTTGGCGCCTGTCCCAATGATATGTTCAAAATCTCGTCTTAAATGCAGGCGCAACCGGTGCGGCAGACCGTTGGGTAACATGTTCTTAGGCGGCGCGGATCAGTTCGTGGCGTCCTTTGGCACGGCGGGCACTTAAAACTTTGCGGCCCCCGGCAGTGGCCATACGGGCCCGAAAACCGATATGTTTGGCACGTCTTCTTTTGTTAGGTCTGTAAGTCGGTAACATAATTATTTCATGCACAACGCGCCAAAACGTCCGGGCGTGTGCAAACTCCTTATACTAATTTAAAATGGTGTCTGCGAAAAACACAGTATTATTATAGCTTTTATAGGGCTATTTTGCAAAGAGTTTTTGCACGCGGGACTATTTTTAGGGTCGTGCCAACAGCTCTAATGCCTCTTTTTCAATGAGTTGTCCTCTTCCGGTTTTTTGTATCACAATCAATACATACGAACCTTGCGGATCCAACACCATAGGAGCACGATGTCCCTCAGGAGAATATACCACACCAGCAGGCACTTCATATACATCAATCGGCCCCATAAATGCATACTCACTGTAGTGAGCAATCGGTTGACGTTGTTGGGATACGTCACGTGCGAGCTCATCTTGACTGGTATAGCTTCTTGGGCCGTTCCAAACAGGGCGCTCGGGTTGTGCCTCAAAGTCAAATTGCAGCATGTCCCCAAAACGGGCCCGGTCAATCTGCGCAGTTAACTGCGTCGAAGCTGGCACATCATTGGTAAAAAATCGGTAATCCCCGTCCGGCATTTTAACGGCATACGAACCTTTGGGCAAAAATACCCTTTCTTTACGCACAAACGTCGCATTGTCAATTGTCACAGCAGTCAATTGGACCTGCGGTAACTGCGGCAGGGTAAATTGAGTCGTATTCCAAGGCAAACGTGCATAACCGTTGATCACTCCGGATAAAGAACCCTTGATCCGGGTACCGGGGGGCAGATTAACCGGAACAGGGACGAGAGGCCCCCGTTCGGACACCGTTCCCTGCAGTTGTGTCTGCAAGGCTATTTTTTGCTGCACACCGCGCATGGACAGTCCGCCCACGGCTTTTTCCACGGCAGCCAAAGACTGTGCCCCAATGCCGCTTGCACAAACACTTAGTAAAGTAATCAAAACATATTTATAAATACGCATAAAATTCTCCTTACTTATAGTTTTCTAAACATGGATGATAAATACAAGGGACCTTGGGCCTATGTCCCGTATAGGTCTTTGAACTGTGTATGTAAGTCATAAATTTGCTATGATGTAACTATGATTTTCACTGACAGCGGCGTTATTTTGTACCGCCAGGCATTTCGGGAAAGTGACCGCATCGTGTCCATTTATACACGCGAGCACGGTCGTCTCAACGCACGCCTGCCCGGCGTATCCCGGCAGGCCGGCAAACTAAAAGCGTTGTGCGAACCGCTTACTTGGGCCGAGTTTCGGTTTTATGTCAAACGCGGTGGCGTATTAAGCACCATAACGGGCGGGAAAATTCAGTCCGTCTTCCCGGCCGTACATCATCATTTAAAACGTACCACTCTGGCCTTACACTGCTGCGAGCTACTGATGCGCTTAACCCCGCTGCATCAGGTCAGCGAAGACAAATTTGAACTTTTAGTTACCGCACTTACCGAACTGGAATACGGAGAACCGACTCCGGCATTCACGGCAGCGTTTACCCTGCGTCTTATGATGCTGGCCGGTTTCGGGCTAGACCATCCGGTACTGCAAATCTCCCCACAGTTTTGGCAGCGGATGCATGAAGATAAATTTTCCAGTTTGGCATTTGACGATCCGCAGGATTTACTGGCACTGGCCAAGTGCAATAACGTAGTACGCCGTTTTTTAGATCGTTATTTGACCTATCCCTTAAATACACTTAAAAACATCGGACTGGAAGATGTCGAAATCCGGCCCTTCCAAAAAACCGAAACCCCTATCTTTGCGCAATCCGGGTTACATGCTTAAAAGACAAAATATAACCGCAAATCCGTTTACGGCTTAACTCAAGACAAGACTTCTTGGTTACTGATTATTACGCCCGTCTTCCGGGTTTCAACACGGGCGCAGGTGCCTGAAACTTGATTTTTTTAACGATTGCATCCATACTTATAGATGACTGCGGGAGAAACTTATGCGGATCTTACACAAATGGATTGTAGTATTCATATGCTGCGCGTTGGAAGGAATGGTCCCCATATTTTCCTATCAACTGTTTTCGGGCACTTATACCCCGCACGAATTCCTGCAAACAAGCTCTTCGCTCTTTCAGGATCAGCCCTTTACAATTTTATCGAATCGGCAACAAGAAATCACACAGAGCTTAGACAAGATACGTTTGAATCCAGATGACCCAGAAATAAAAAATCACTGGATCTCATATGATGATTTTAAAAACATTAATGCTGAGTACACGATAATTGCCAAACGACAATTAGAACTGTGGGGAGAATGGGGTACACAGAGCACATATTTGCTTGACTCTCTTGGAATAGATGCAAGCCATTATATCTTTTCAGAAGATGATCAGCCCGACTATGGAAAAGAAACCAAAGGGTTCCCGTTCATTTTTTTAACAGACGCTTCTGGGCATCATAGACAAAGCATAGTTCAAGAAGTAAAACATGTAATGGAATCTGTGCGTCAGGCTAATCCGCAAGCCCGTATTTTACTAGCCTTAGAATTTGCCAGAATGGCAGATTTCGCGACTCCCATCAGGTTTGCCGGGCAATCCAAACGAAGCGATGTACACAGATGAACCTTATGCTCAATTAATTCCACAGGCGGACCGATTGGACATAGATGTGTTAGCATTGGATGATAACTTGTGGCGACCTATGGGCAGGGGCGTGTATAGCAACCGCATCGGCACCTATCTCAAGGGAATGTGCGAAAGTGTGAGTGTGCCTGTTGAAGCCAAAGAGTATAACAACTACACTGGTACCAAACTTGGGCAACTCTTAATTGCCATCCCTACGCCATATAATAATGTCGTTTTTCCTCATCAAAACTTCCAAAAATTCACAGGATTCTTATTAATGTCGACATTAGGAAGGCTTCTGAGAAATGAGCAGTGGACTTCTTATCTAAAAGCGGCTAAACCGTTTTATGATATTGTAATTGTATATGCTGGGAATGGACATATCAATAGTACCTCCATGCCTTTCCAAGATCTTCCGATCAGACTTGGTGAAAAACATATTATTTTCGACTTTTATACCACAGAAAAAAACAAAGAAGCTGATGATTATGCCGCAAAATCCTACCAGATGAATCTTGATACCCACGCAATCATACCCGAACAAGTTACCGTAAGTCATCACGCAGAGGAAATTGACTGTAACCAAAACGCCAATTATTTCTATGTAAAAATTGATGATATGTCCATAAAGGCACAATTAAAGGATTTAGCCGCGCAAAATCCAAAAATACGATCTGCAAGAGATTTTTTCTTTCCCGATTTCGTTCAATTCGCAGTATACATACCAAATAAGGTTAAGTAAGCGGCTGCGAACTGCTCTCCATAGATTTTGTACTTTGCATGTTTCAATCAGTTTTATTGTTTGAGTACGCTCACCACAGCAAAATTTCCGATTTTTAGCGTACGTTTTCCTTTCACAACAAGCTTTCATCTGTGATTTTCTTAGTATGCAATAACATCTTTATTCGTTTTTCCAGACAATTTTGAGCAATCAATAAATTTTATACAATATAAGTATGATACAAAGCGTTATTTTTGATATGGACGGTACATTATTTAATACCGAACATATTTATTTTGAATGCTATAAGACCGCCGCCCAGGAAATGGGGCTTACCTTCACGTTTGAGCTCTTTGCACAGGGCGTGGGTATCAGCCGGGAAGAAGCCAATAAATTTATTAAGCAGCATTTCGGTCCCGATACGGATACGGATCGTTTGGAACGCCGCACTTACCAGCTCGTAGAAGAATATTTAGCCCGCGGCGGAGAAATCCCTTTTATGCCCGGTGCCAAAGAAACTGTCGAACTGTTTTATAAACGCGGACTTACCTTAGCACTTGCTTCTTCCAATATTCGCAAATGGGCAGAGTATTTCCTAAACAAAAAAGATTTGGCACGTTACTTTGTCACACTGACCACATGCGAAGATGTCACACAACTCAAACCCAACCCCGAAGTATACCTGCGCACAGCCGCCAAACTGGGACGCGATCCGTCCGAATGTCTGGTATTCGAAGACTCCGTGGCAGGTGCCACGGCGGCCATCCGCGCCGAAATGCGTACCTGCATGGTTCCTAATATTAAACAACCGGATACTTTCATTAAAGAACACGCGTTTAAAATTTATAAGTCCTTAGAACGAGTACCTGCTGATTTGGACGAACTTCTCAACTGACAATACCGTCGTAATTCCAACGAAATACCCTGCTTTCGGGCTCCATAACTCTTTATAAGAATCCTATATTCTAAAAGAAAGGAGTAAACTTTAATCTATTAAGCTCTGTTTTCGTTTGTAGTTTAGAAAATCTCGCTTGTGCTTACTTAATAACCATCTTCCGGCATGAGTTTTCAATTACAAAAACATATCCCCGAACTTTTACAAGTCCGGGGATAGAACACATCCTGAATGTATGTACTTATTATTGCGGACAGCAGGTAACGGTAGCTTTCATATATTTATTATTTTCCTTGACGATACAATACCCAATCGCATATGTTGTTCCACTCCAATTTATACCATTATTATCGTAATGGACATTTCCTGTATTTGGTTTTGTAACGCTACAGGTATAATAACCAAAGGTTCCAACTGTTGTAGCTTTATTACAGGCAGCTTGTGCATCACTCGCATTTTTGACCGATTTCCAATTTGCCATATCGGACAAACCTTCTATATTAAGTTGATCATTCCAATGGCTGGGGCTGCAACCGCCTCCGCTTTGTATTCCTGCCGTTAATCCCTTACCTGATATATCTACATAATTTCGAGAAATCCCTTTTTCTTTTAAATAAAAATCTGTACAAGTAGTTTCCGCTGTTACATTTGTACATGTATAAGGGGTCGTTCTGGATTGCCAGTTATCCATACACAAATTATGTAAATTCGGGGCTACCCCATGTGCATAAGCATGAGAAACTTCCGTGTAAGAGGCCGAGGGCGTACACACATGACATTCCCCTTTCCATTCACCTGCTACCCATGCTCCGTTCTTACAAACATAATCCATAGTTTGTGTACCAGTTCCTTCTTTACAATCTCTGCTTTCAGAGGCCGGCTGCTCTACACAAGAACACGAAACTTTTTCTGCATTGCTTAGTTCACAGCTTCCGTTATTATAAGTATCCCAGCCACTCCCATCTGCTTTACATACTCGTCCTTGTTCCACACCACACGTGCAAGAAGATACTTCTTTTTGACCAGGATCACATACAGTTCCGCCGCCGCAAGAGGTCTTATCAGACACAGAACACGCTCCCCAGCCTTGCCACTTCCCTCCTATACACTGGTTCTTCTGCGTCCCTGTCTCCCCACAGTTATTACTACAGCTCCTTTCTTCCGTCGTTCCACTCACACACTCTTCTTCTTCCGGCTCTGTAGGGGTTTCTTTTCCTTCCTCTATCTCTATCCCACAGTCTTCATTTCCCGCTACATAATCCGGAGTCTTACTTTTATTTACCAAATCACTACACAACGGATAGCTCTTATTTAGATTATTACACGCCCCTGTCTCTATATCACTACAACAGATTCGCCCGTCTGCATATGACGGCATCTCTAACTTATACTTGTTATTACTTGCTGTGGCTATCATCCCCAGATTCTTATCTTCATTACCATAGCTAAAGTTCTTCCCCGCTCTGTACGATCCTAATGTAGATACATCTGCGTATTTCTTACTCAGCGTACATCTCGCTTCCTGCTCTGTCCTCACCGCACTCATCAGCTCTTCCGCTTCTGTCGTCTTTCGCGTCTCTATTACCTTACTAAACTTCGGTAATACTACCGCACTTAGTACCCCGATGATTACCACTACTACCAGTAATTCACTCAGCGTAAATCCTTTCTTCTTCATTACCTCGTTCCTCCTTTGCTTTATTCCTTTTTGTTTATCCGGGGGAAAGCAGGCTTTCGCCTGCTATCCCCTGTCTTTC